>CAXHEX010000002.1:0-386685 GCA_964016105.1 uncultured Ketobacter sp. | reverse complement strand
GGTCGATGTTTTCCAACAACCGCATTATCTGGCTAATTTTGTCCAGAGTATTGTCAATGTCTTGCCGGAGTCCCAGCGTGGGCGCTTGGTGGTGGGTGGTGACGGTCGCTATTTCAATACCGAGGCGATCCAAATCATTCTTCGGATTTTGGTTGCGAACGGAATAAAGGAGGTGGTGGTGGCTGAGCAGGGCTTGCTGTCCACGCCTGCAGTGTCCCACCTAATACGACATAGCTCTGCGGATGGCGGAATTGTGTTGTCTGCGAGCCATAATCCAGGAGGCCCTGGGAAGGACTTTGGGATTAAGTTCAATAATGCCAGTGGTAGTCCGGCGCCGGAAGCCGTTACCAACGGCATATTCAGCAGTACCAAAGAGATCACCCAATACCTCAGTTGCGATCTTCCGGAAATTGCCCTTACTGCTGGGTCTGATTATCGTTTTAATGATACTCACATACGAGTGGTTGATAGTGTTGATGATTATGCACAACTGATGCAATCCTTGTTTGACTTTGATCTTATTTCTGAACAGATTAAATCGGGAGAGCTGGACCTCTGTTTTGACGCTATGCATGCAGTCACTGGCCCTTATGCAAAGCGTATTTTTGCTGATTTGCTTGGGGTAAAACCCACTAATTTACTTAATTGCGAGGCTTTGCCGGACTTTGGGGGAGGACACCCTGATCCCAATCGTGTCTATGCTAAGTCGTTGTATGATTATATGTTATCGGCTGATGCCCCTTCATTGGGGGCTGCCTCCGATGGCGATGGTGATCGCAACATGATTATGGGCAAAGGGGTGTTTGTCAGCCCCAGTGACAGCCTGGCCCTAATTGCCGAACATTACAGCTGTATACCCCAGTTTAAACAAGGTTTGGTGGGGGTGGCTCGTTCCATGCCCACCAGTACCGCACTTGATCGTGTGGCTCAGAGCTTGAATATTGCTTGCTATGAAACCCCCACGGGCTGGAAGTTTTTTGGCAATCTGTTGGATCAAGGGCTGGTGAGACTCTGTGGTGAAGAAAGTTTTGGCACCAGTGGTGATCATGTTAGAGAGAAAGACGGTGTTTGGACTGTATTGTGTTGGTTAAGCATTCTTGCCACCCGCAAGCAGTCTATGCAGCAATTGATAAGTAAGCACTGGGCTGAATTCGGACGCAGTTATTACTGCCGTCATGATTACGAGGGTCTTGAGGCGGAACACGCCAATGCCGTGCTGGATGGCTTGCTGGCGGGCAAATCCAACATTGTAGGGCAGCGATTTGGGGCATCCGAAATAGTGGACGTAAATATGTTCAGTTACGAGGACCCGGTGGACAAGTCTGTTTCCAATAATCAGGGTGTTCGAATCATCTTCGATGATGGTTCTCGTGTGGTGTATAGGCTTTCTGGTACCGGAACTGACTCTGCCACGTTACGAGTGTATTTGGAGCAGATAGAACGTAAATCGGATAACTTGGCCCATGATGCAATTGAGTTCAATGAAGAGCTTGGCCGATTTGCCAATCAGGTGGCACAAATTGAGTCTATTTCCGGGCTCAAGGATGCAACAGTGAAGACCTAATGTGCCGGTATCAAAACTATCCCTTGACTGTAATTGTTTGTTTCAACAAAATCGCGGGTTTCAAAAGCCTTTAATCGTGTTGTCCCTATGAATGTTAATGAACTCAGAGATCAAGCTCTGGATTATGAAATGTACCTCCATGCCTGTAAGGTGTCTGGCAAGCAACCCTCGAAAGAGGAATTTGAAGCTAACTACAGTAAGGGTCAGTACCAATTTCACAGGGACAAGACGCTACTTTTAGATTTGATGGAAACCTACAAGATCAATGTGCAATACCTGGCGCAAGAATGGCTGGCGTCCACGCCCAAGGCCTCAGCCTGGGGCGAAACACCTTTGGTGGCGGTATGTCGGTTGGTGCTTACCCTGTCCCCTTAGTACCTTATCAATAGTTACCCTGGTAACCAGTGGGTGAATTTGCCCAGATTCAACTATACTGAATCAAACGAATCGCAATAATTGTCAGTATGTATTCGTTGGGGTTGGTTGTGAATCAGAATATCCTCAGAATTCAGTTGGTTAGAAAGCTTTGGGTGCATTTGACACCGAAAGAGACCTATGGGTTGTCTTCCCCCGATAAGATTCAGCGCTTAGGCCAGTCTTTAGGGGATGTGCGCCGTAAGGAACTATCTAATTTGATCGCACTGGAGCGTCAACTTAACGAAGTTCGACGGGGTTACTCCACCATTGATAGTGCCGGTAAATTGGTACCTACGGCTCAGACTAAAGACATCCAAGGCGTTAAGTTTTCTTCATTTATCGAATCTTCAGAGCCCCGTCATATTCATAAAGAAAGCTTACCCAGTATTGCCAAAATGCTGGCAAATGCCGTTGAAGTGAGTCAGTTCGATGCTCTGGAAAGATTGCTTCGTTTACAGAAACTCTATCTCCTGACGGAGCGAATTATACTCAGTTCAGACATTGGCGAAATTGAAAAAAACCCACTGGATCGTAGATGGTTTGATCGTTGGAAGCTGAGCGCCTGCGAGGTTTCCAATGGTGGTTTACAACAGTTATGGGCGAGAGTGCTACTGGAAGAGTTAAAGCGTCCCAATTCGTCCAGTTTGTGGGCTCTTTCCCATCTGTCCTCCTTCAATGTTGAGGATGCTGAAAACCTAAATAAAATAGCTTCCTTATGCTGCGGAGACTTTATCTACCGCGGAGCGTTGCAGGCGCTTACCAGCCACTACGAGCCGGAATTATTTGAGCAGTTAGAAGAGCGATCTATACTGCGCGGTGTATATGGAAAGGTACTCACTAAAACGTTAACAACCAGTGCTTCTGATGGATACCTTTATAACCTCGAGGTGGCTGACAAAGTACTGGCAATTTCTCCATCGCAACCCAGAGCAGAGCTCCATCTGCCGGCTTACCCTCTGACCTCAGTTGGAAAAGAGCTGGTAAGTTTAGTTAGCTGTCAGGCCGATCCGGTTTACGTAGAACGGATAGTTGAAGATCTACAAACCCGTGGCATGAATGTGGAGGTTAGTGATGATCATTCAAATTTGGATAAAATCAATAGGGTTTAAATCGCTATTGTTATTACTTTCTTGAAATCCTTACTAAACTTAAATCAGCACATTATTTAGACTGAATTAGGTGTTCTGGTGGATAAAAGAAGATCTCCTCGACGAAAAGCTTCGTTAGATGCTGTTTTTAACATGGGTGATGGCGAAGGTTACCCCTGTCGAATTGAAGACTTTACCGAACAAGGAATGTATCTATCCCGATTTACGGCAGAGGATAGTACGGATATAAAGGACAAGCTAGATTCTCTGGAAGTCATCGCTTCTTGTACATTCAAGTCAGAAGAAAGTTACTATTCTGTCAATGTTGTAGTTGTCCATTATCAAGATTCAGGCATGGGAGTTAAATTCATAGAGCCTGATTCCACCTATTTAAATGCCTTGAAATCTGAGTCTGCCCGAACCTTCAAGGCTGATAACCTACAGCGCCTGTCTGAAAAAGGTAAGAAAGAAGGATTGGCCGCTGCTAAAAAAGCCAATCTAATCAATCACACCAATAGTCGAGTTAAGCTTTTCTTTTCTGATCGCTTCCCAGAGTTTTTTAAGGCTTTGGACACTTCACTAGTTGAAGAAATGGAAAAGCAAGCCAGTGATTCAGCGCAACACCAATATGTAGACGCTATTGCTCAATTTAAAAAACAGGCTAAGCAGATTGCTGAAAACTATGTGGGTAACATTACTGCGGCGGCCGCTGATGTGGCCCAGGGCCGATTTCAAGAAGCGGATAAGCAAGAGACAACAGATAAGCAAGAGTCCACTCTCGCTTTAGTTGAAAAGGAAGCGTTTGAAGATTGGTTAATTGTACGAGTCACCACGTCAAAGGTAGAACTGCAGTACCGTGAAGTACTAATAGAGCTTCAGATCAGGCTTGATAGTGCTTTCGTGTCTGAGCAACAAAAGCGAGTTTACAACCCATATTCACCGGCGGCTTTTTGCGAAGCATTGCATGCATCAATAGTTAATCTAAAGCTTTCTAACCGTGTGGAACGGCTAGTATTTAAAGTGTTTCAAGAACAGGTTCTGGATAACTTGGCGGGCTTGTATAAATCACTTAATAAGCTTTTTGTTGATGCAGAAATTCTCCCCGATATTGATGTTAATAAATATCTCGCCGCTCAGGCCATGGTCAATAGTAGCGGCCGCACCTTGCCTGAGAAAGAAAAGAATACTGATCACTCCAAGAAAGATGAATCTGAAATCAAGCAGAGTGAATCTGAGATTCATCAAAACCAACCCCAGCCCTCATTAAATGCCGATAAATCACAGCCCGTCAATCCAGCTCAGGTTCCAGATTCGCCACCATTAGGCGAAACTGGAGCTCATCATGTGGAAAGAAGCCGTGAAACCTTAACCCAAACAATCTCTCCCGTTTCGGGTTCTCATCAGTTGGTTGAAGAGGGTATGCAACGGGCAAAAAAAGCATACTCGATTGCGGAAAGACTACTTCAGGTTAAACACAATGTTGAGAGTGATCATCCTCAGTTGGTAAGGAGTAATGGCGGTGGTGAAACACCGATGCAAGTGTTGGATGCGCTTTCAGGTGCAATAGAAGTAGTTAAACAAAGTTTGATACAAGGTGATATCGACTTAGATGCACCGGGCGCATTGAAGCAACATCTCGCTAACATGGCTGATAAAGAAGCTGGGCTAACAAGTCAGCATTTTGAGTCAGCAGAAATGATAGAGAACTTGTTAAACAGCATTGTGGAGAATGACCGGTTTGAACAAGAGTTGCGTTCAGACTTGAGGAAGTTAGAAATTCCACTGCTAGAAGTGTTGGTGCGAGATCCGAGTCTGTTCACTGCAGACTATCATCCGTTGCGACAATCCGTGAATTATCTCGCATTGTTATCGGACAAGGGAAGCGTGAATATTAACGCCAACCGTCCGGTTATAAAAGAGTGTATTGATCAAATCCTAGCGTCGGATATGAGTGACATGGGTGGGGTGAATATCGCTCTTGATAAACTCGAAGGTTTGGTTCAGAAAGAGAAAAAATACATTGAACGAAATCTGTCTCGCGTTACCGAAGCCTGCGAAGGACAGCAAAAAATTAAGGTAGCAAACAACCTAATAGAAAGCGAACTCAAGAAACGGTTTTCAGATCAGGCTATTCCGCAAGTGATTTTGGATTTGGTGGAAAATGGTTGGCGAGAACTCATGCGGCTTTGTTACTTTCGTGAGGGAATAGGAAGTCGCGCTTGGGAAATGACCTTGATGGTGCTGGATCAACTGATTGTCCGATTGATACCAGAGGCTTACGACGAAAGTAAGCTGCTCTTCCGCTCTGAAGAGCTGTGCAAGCTGGTGGAAAAAGGCTTAGCTAAGGTACCAAATACTTCCGGTAGGCACCAGCAAATTATTTCGAATTTAAAAGGGCCCTTACAAAGCGATGTGTTGGAGGCCCTGCCTGCGGGAGAATACTCAGCAGCTAAAATCGACAAAGAGAGTCCTGATGAACGTTATGAGCGCTTAGGTATTGATGGAGACGATAAGTCATTTCAGCGTTGGGTGAAAAGAGTCAAAAATCTAAAAGAAGGCCAATGGTTAGAATTTGACGCCAACGACGACAGCTCGCGACTAAGTCAATTGGCTTGGATATCCGATGAATTCAATCGCTTTGTATTCGTAAATCATCATGGAATGAAGGTGGCAGACCTTACTTTGGAAGAACTCGCATTTCGACTCCGACGCGGAGATGTTGTGGTCTTGAGTGATTCAAGTTTGCCTGCTGTTGAGCGTGGTTTGGACGCATTGGTGCAGAAAATATACGATCAACTGGCTGAGGAATCCGCTCTCGATCAATTAACTGGCCTGAAAACTCGGAAAGAGTTTGAGCGCTGCTTGGCACAAGGTGTGGCACGAGCGAAGAAACGTGATCTGACTTACGTGCTGATCTTTATTGACATCTTGCAGTTCAAGGTGATTAACAACACCTGTGGCTATGAAGTCGGAGATGGTTTTTTGCGAGAAATCGCCCAAAGAATAAAAAGCACAGTGCCTGAGGGTACGCAGCTGGGTCGAATTGGAGGAAATGAATTCGGCGTTCTGTTGGAGGTGGAATCAGAGCAAAAAGGCTACATTCTGGCCACTGAACTAAAGAGCGTGATTGAGGAAAGGCGTTTTACTTATTCAGAGCAGAGCTTCGTTATTACTGCAGTGGTATCCATGATTGGTTTTGATATTAGCAATAACCATGTAATGGAGTTGTTAAGGTCTGTGGAGTCAGCAGCTGAAATTTGTAAGAAGTCGGGCCAGAAAGAAATTCAATTAGTAAGACCCGGTGATGAGCGCATGGAAGAGCGCGACGAAGTCATGTCTTGGGTTGCAAGAATCAATCGAGCTTTGGACGAAGATCATTTAAAGGTACGCTGTCAAATGATCGCGCCTATAATAGATCCGGATTCTGTGTTACCTCATTTCGAAGTGTTACTCACTGTGGTGGATGAAAGTGGTGAGCATTTGCCACCTGCGGACTTTATCAAAGCGGCAGAGGAATACAGTCGTATGGGTGCAGTGGACCGTTGGGTTATTAACAGTGTGTTGCAGTGGTTGGTGCAGAATCCGAATTTACTTGATCACGTGGGTGGATTTTCTATTAATCTCTCTGGGCATTCCTTAAATGACGAAACATTTCTAGATTTTGTTTTTGAATCATTGGTTCGCTACGGTATTCCAAGAAATAAGCTTATATTCGAGATCACGGAAACTACGGCGGTAGCCAATCTGGAAGATGCTGCTGATTTTATCAACGAAATGCGTAATATCGGTTGCCGATTCTCATTAGATGATTTCGGTGCTGGCCAGTCTTCTTACGCCTATTTGAAACAACTGCCCGTAGATTTTATAAAGATAGATGGTGCATTCGTTCGAAATATAACAGATGACGATGTTGACTATGCTTTAGTAAAATCTATTACTGAAATGGGGCATTTCCTTAATAAGAAAATTATTGCTGAATACGTTTCTTCTGAAGAAATTCTTGAGGTTGTTAGAGACATTGGTGTGGATTACGTGCAAGGGTTCTATCTGGGTAAGCCAGTAATGATTGAAGATTTGCATAATGCATTACAACCAGCGCATCAAGTGGCTTAGCGCCTTTCTGAATTAATACAGTGCCATAGCTAAGCGATTGCGTAGTCGTCGTAATCGTTTGGTTGCTCCTCTTTATTTATAATGTTTTTCAAGGCTTCAGTTATAGTCTTTATAAGGTCTGACTCTGGTTCGATGTCGATATAGGATTCCAGAATTTTTACTGCTCGCTCTAAATGCCATTTAAGTTCAGTTAACATCAAGCTAACATCCGCTACCTCTCGATAGGCGTGTTCCAGCTTGTGGGATTTTACTTGGTCTAACCATCGAATATAGCCTTGATCAAGAACGCCAGAGCCACGAATTATTTTAGTTACTTGACCCAGTATGGTTGGAACGCTGGCAATGGCCGGTTTGTTGGCTAAGAAAATACCTTTGCTATTGAGAGTGTTTAGGCATTCGATATATGCATTAATGTCATAGCCCAAAGTGCGCAAGTTTTCGATCTCTGTTGCCACGTTTTTATGGTTGATGAAAGAGTCTTCTTCAATGGTGACCAGTCTAAGCAGTGATGTCATAGCTGCGTAAGTTTGGTAAAAATGACTTTCGCTATTTACCTGTAAAAATGGCATCAAATCTCTGATGCTATTTTCCTTTAGTTTTTGTCTCCTGTTGAAAACTGACACTACGCTGTCGCAGAACGCGATGATTTGGCTTTCCTTAGTAAGTTTATCTTGGAATTTACCTAGAGGGTAACCGGTTCCATCACATCTCTCGTGATGCTCTAATATTATTCTTCCCACTTTTTTGTTTATTTTGGGGATATTGTCAACGAGCTTTTTTCCTATAACTGTGTGGGATTGAATTTGCCGCCATTCTTCTGGTGTTAGGCTCTCTGTTTTGCTAATAACGTCTGTGTTTATGTGTAGCATGCCAAAGTCGTGACAGATTGCGGCGAAGAAGCAATCCTTCGTTGAAATGGTAGAGTCTCCCATTTTTTTTGCTATGGCGAGACTAAGCCAGGTTACGGCGAGTGTATTCCGGTAGATTCGGTTGAGCTGTTCCCGCATTACGGTGAGCTTTTGTAATACTAATGGGAATGAGCTTAGAAGCTGAATATGATCTTCAAATAATCGCTCCATGCCAATTTTTTGATGGGTATTGAGAATGGCAGGGTGGTGCTGTAGTAGGCTATTAAGGTCATCCAATAATTGATTGGGTGTGACACTATCCGAGATATTTATGGAGTTTTCGATGGGATTAAGGAGTTTAAATTTAACAATTTGATCAGATACGCGCTGATTAATGGGGGCTCCTTTCTTTACCAGCAGAGCACCCTGTTGATTGTAAATGTCTTCACTGGCTAGAATTTCTTTTGACTCACCAAGATTGGTTAGGTGAAGAGCGTATTGGTTTTCGTGGCTTTGATTCGTCATCTTCTTATTTCGAAAAGGTTTTTTATAAAAATAGTAAAGAGAATGATGTGCTGCAAGCAGGGAGGAGGGCGGGGAAAAGTTGACCAAATTCACTAGGCTAGATAAGAAGTACTTTAAATATAAAGGGTTACATGGGAATGGTTTGGTTTGGTTGAAGTTTTCGGTTTGATTCCAAATGTAGTGAATTTGTGAATAAGTTAACTAGTTATCTTTATACTATCTCTCGTTAATTATTCTCGCCAGACTCAGTAGGTCTGAGCTTATCAACAACCCGTTTTCAATGGCCTTCGACAGGTTAATTTCGAACTGAGCTTGATCAGTGGTTCTCAAAATATTAACTACACCACCCTTACGGGCAAAATCGTCGGTGTTGCCAATGGAGAGTACAAATAGATGGTTTAGCTGTTTAAAAAACTGATCTAAATCTTCATGATGTTCAATACCAACAAACAAGATGTGGCATCCACTCTCTATCTTTTTATATTCAGTAGTACGAATAACTTCTAGGTTTCTGTCTCTAACTTTAACCCCGTTTACGATATCAAGGAATTCACCAAATGGGACTGCGCCGTACAGGCAGAGTTTTAGTGAGCTGGCTTGATCCTTAAACGCATCTCTTGGCCATTCAACAAAATTGGCAAAATTGTACAGGAACAAAGCCTTAACTTGGTATTCCTTAGCTAGATCCAGATCACCTCGAGTGGCTGCAATGGAACTCGTGGTGGAAAATATGCACATTAACCAGGCTATATATCGGATTATTCTCATTGCAGTTAGAACTCCAAAGTCATATTGCCATAGACAACCACGCTATCTTCGTCGCTTCGGTTGTCAGCGTCCGAGCCAAATGGTACCCCTACGGTAACGCTACCAATCAACTTTTTATAAAAGTTGAAATTAACACCAAATCCTGCACCGAAGAAGCTATCGGAGAGTTGTTCGCCATGATTTTGTTCACCGTATGCCCCATCCAAAAAAACAAACGGCAGCATTGATAGGTTATCTGTCGGGTCCATGGATTTTAGTGTGTGCTCCAGAGATAGACTGTAAACTGTATCTGCGCTGAATAGAGCAGGTTTGTACGCTCTCACTCCGTAGGGGCCCGTCATTACGGTTTTTTCCGATGAGGGCAGGTTCCCGGGAGCATAGTTTATTCTGGTGTTCAAATAGGTCACCATTTGGTTTGGAACCTTTTTCCATCGGTATTCATGATCATAGTTCACGTCGAGACGAAATATAAGATCGTCTAAATTCTCTTCGTTTGTCTTACTTATCATGCCCACAGTGGAGGCTACGGTTAGAGTCTGCTTTTGAGTTTGCGACGGCCATATAACAGTGGCTTTAAGGCTGGGTCTGTAGGTGAAATAATCCGAATTTTGTGAAAGCAGGGCATTAATTTCGTCACTGCCGCTGTTGCTTCTAATTTCCGAGTGTTTGAAATTCAGTGCTTGGCTAAAATCCGCCAAGGCATTGGATTCCCGAAGTAACTGTTTTTGGTGGAAGGTGCTCACGGTTGCCAGGTGACCGGTTAAGCCCAATTGTTCGAATTCACCATTAACCTCGAACTGGTTGGTTGAAATTGACGCACCAAACAGAGAGCTTGAGTCCAACGGTCTGCTGTAAATCAATGAGCCAAAGATATTTCCTACTTCTGAGGTCAGGATTAAGTTGGCCTGCAGGGAATCACTGTTACCCGTTACGTTGTTCTGTACGTAGTGCCCCATCATTCGATGTACTCCTGTGTTGTTGACTCCGTAGTTGTCAAAACGCAGGTTATAGTCATGTTGAGTTTCGCTGACCACATGCAAATTCAGCCGAACCTGGCCTGGGTTAGCACCCATGGAGAAAAACCCAAACAACTTAAGCCCTGGTAAGAGGTTGCCTTCCTTCATTGCCTGTTGGATGTCTGGCTCGTAAACAACCTTTCCTAAAAGGCGCGTAAAGTACTTCCTTATTTGGCTGGATTTGTAAAGTTTATTGTTTTTTATCGTGATCTCGGATATGGATCCAGTGAGCACATTCAGTGTCAGTGTGTTATTTTCAATTTCGCTAGGAACCACGAATACCTGATTAAAGGTGAGGCCTTTTTGTTGATAGGCCAGGGTAAGAGTGTCAGCCAGATAGTGCATATCTGATATGCTCATCCAGGGTTCCAGCTTTTTATAGGCCGTATTAAGCTTGCGATTGAGATACTGCTTGTTTACACCGTATTTTGGAAAAAGGGATTTACCCTTGAGTTCTACGCGCTTGATAAGAACTTTACCATCTACCACGGTATTTTTTTGGGGTTGCTCAAATTTGCTTTGAGGGATCGCTACAGAGGGGCGACCCGTACGTGCGGTTTCCACATCCAGCTCATCGTCGGGGTATCCGTAGAGATGGCTGGTTGAAGTTGCTGCGACCAAAAGTAAAAAGCCGAGCTTAACCCTCCGTCGTGTAATAAAAACGGTGGTTTTAATAATATTTAGCGTGAGTGTTGCCCAAAATAATGGCTTAATCTGCCGACTGATAACTTATTTACCACATAAAACGAGATATTTGTTTATACTTCATTAGTATAGGTTCCTGGAAAAAAAAAGTTTAAGTAACTCATATAGATATTGTTATTTTATGTGAATAAATTTTTAAATGCCTAAAACTCTAGACGCGTTTCAAGAGAGCTTTTCTCGCGTATATGATGAATTTTCGAAAGTTAAACATTAAGTCCAAGCTGATTGTGGTCGTGTTACTCACCAGTACCATTGGCCTGCTGTTCACCGGATTTGGTGTATTGACCTTGGATAGAATTAAGCAAAAGGAGATCCTGGCGGAGGAGCTTTCCATACTGGCCAGGGTCATTGCTTCCCGGAGTGCGGCTGCCCTAAGTTTTCGTGATCAAATTCGGGCAAAAGATAACTTAAGTTCTCTCCTGGTGCGTGAATCCGTTGTGGTCGCCTGCATGTACGACGTAAATGGGGTGATTTTTTCGGAGGTTTCCCGTCAGCAAACGGAACAGAGTCAGTGTCCCGACAGTCCGACCAAGTCAGGGGCCTATTTCAGTGAAGATGGATTCCTTGAGGTGCATCAGTCCATCGATTTAAACGGGTTGTCTATTGGTTCCGTAATAGTCAGAACCAGTCTTATTGATCTGGACCGACGTCTCCAAAGTCAAATATTACTCAGTGTGGGCATTCTCATTTTGTCGCTCATTACGGCTTTTTTGATGACTCAGAGGCTTCAGCGCGCCATTTACGAGCCTATTGTTGAGTTGGGTAATGTGGCCAATAAAATCACTGAGCACAATAATTTCTCGATCCGGGCTAAGACCACCAACGAAGATGAGATTGGGGACGCGATTGCGGCATTTAACTCCATGCTGAACAAAATTGAAGCAGATAAAGAAGAGCTCACCCGGCTGGCTTATTATGACCCTCTCACTAAGCTGGCTAACCGACGTATGTTCAGCGAGCGTCTCGTGTTCGCGCTTGAAAATGCAAGGCGCAGTGGTGAAAGAATGGGGCTCATTTTTCTGGATTTGGATAAATTCAAGGTGGTGAATGATGAGTTAGGCCACGACATAGGTGATCTGCTGTTGAAAGCGGCAGCGAAACGACTGGATGCCTCGCTTCCAAGCACTGCCACTGCGTTTCGTTTAGGTGGTGATGAGTTTACCGTGTTACAGGTATCGGTGGCTGAGACGGATTTGGAACAAACGGCCCAGGCAATCCTTGAAAAATTCGCAGAGCCCCTGATTCTTGCTGGCAAGCAGCTTTCGTTTTCCTCCAGTATGGGGATCGCGATTTCCAGTGGAAATGACAATGTTAGCTCCATTATGAAGCGTGCTGACGTAGCGCTGTATCAAGCTAAGGACGCAGGGCGCAGCAACTATAAGCTTTACAAGGAAGCGTGATGTTTGGTGTTAATCCGGCAGGCTGCCACCGATGAGCAGTCTTCCCAGGTAGCGTTTAATCGCATTTTTTTTGCGGCACTCGCTATCGGATGGGTCCTGTGGTACGCAATCTTGCATCAAGTTATCCAGTGAAGATTTGCTTGATCTGGGTGTGTCGCCGGCTAAAGTAGATATCTGCTCAGTTTCATCTTGGTGCAGAGAGTCAGTGATGGTGTCGTCCACATCTGATTGCTCTTCGGGCGATACAGTCAAAGGGGCGGGAATAGATTCAATCAAGGGGTTAACGATGCGTCCGGCGATAGTCTGGATGCGAACATTACCGCTGTCCGGTTCGTTCGCCACCGGTACAATTTCCAGGTTGGATTGATAGCGCACGTGACGAACGATGTCGCCATTGATTGCTTGAATAAGCATTGGGTTGTCCACGTAACCGTAGAGTTCACCGCTGGGTGATATATCGTTGACCACGGGATCAGCCAATTCGATTCCATAGAGACCATTTGGGTCAGTGACCAACACCGCACTGCCACCAATTTTGATGGTGATATTTCCATTATTACTGAGAATGTCGCTGCCCAACCGCACATATTGACCCAGCAGGGATATGCCGTTGCCACCAACGCTGCTAATGCTACCTAGGACGGTGATGCCACCCGCTTCCAGGTCAGCGTCAGTGAATGACAAAGTTCCCGCATCGCTGCCATCGCCAAACTCTTGGGTCGCTTGGTCGCTGAGGTTGAGATCGGATACTAAAAGGCTGCCAACATTGAGGCTGGCTCCTGATCCAATGAGTACTCCTGCTGTGTTTAATAGGAATACATGTCCATTGGCGGAAAGATTGCCGAATAGCTGGCTGGGGCTGCCAGAGAAATCCCTGTTGAGGGCGATTGAATCACTGTTTGGCTGGGCAAAGGTGACGCTCTCACCAGAACTAATATTAAATGAATCCCAATCAATGGCGATATTTTGACTGAGTTGGTCAATTTGCGTATTGGTGCCGTTGACACTGATACTGCCGCTGCCGGATACGATGTTCGAATTGTCCCCCACCGGGGCGGTATAACCCAGGTTAGAGGCCAGAATAAGGCTACTGGAAAACATAACCTTAAACGAAATCGAGTTCAAAGCAGGCGGCAGTTTGGCGATTGAAAGTTCCATCTATGAAGTGTAAACGCCATCCAGTGAGCCGTCTATTAAGCTTGGTTACTTATTGTAATCAGGGAAAGTGCCTTCTAGAACCAAAGCATCAAACCCAGGTGGCCGCCCTCATCCATAGTCTGGTTAGATCCTTGGGTGGGCTTTATCTCTGCATTCCTGTACCCCACGTAGAGCCATGCTTGCTCAATGATGCGATATTGAACTCGAGCAGAGAAATCCAGGTATCTCTCTACTTCATCAAAGGACAGTACGTCCGGAGCGTAGTAGAAATCTGAACGAAGACTGAGATTGGGTACCGTGGGTATTTCCCAGTTGATGAATCCCCCCAGGCCCACAGCTGTGCCACTGTCGTCTGTCTTATCGGCATCCATGTAGTACACCCTGCCACCAACACCGGCGAGGATGGCTGCCTGCTTGTTCACGTTATCAGCTACGAAAATATTTGCGAAATAAACGTCGCCATTGTCCTGGTGGTGAAGCACGCCCGCACCCAGGTTCAGTTCAGTATCCGGTAGCTGAGTGGTCCAATCCAAAAATACGGCTTTGTTGTTCAAACTCAAGTCCAGAGTGTGGGAATAGAGGTGAGAGCTGGCGAACAGCAATGATGTAACCAATATCAGGCGGTTGAGGTTGTGGCGCATGAAAGTATCCTAAATTACTCAAGTTTGTTCCCGGGCATTATTCACCTTAAGCCATCGGGGTTCAATGTTTCAGTGACAATTGCTCTTCAAAAGACAATGATCTCGCTTCCGAAGTTCCAGCTTTGTGTCACAAGAATGCTAATAATGTGATGGAATACGGTGTTAAAAGGTGAGTTACAGCTAAATTCTCACGATCAAGACAAATCCCGGTTGTAACACACTCAAAATTTGAGAATAATTGTGTGGTTGGGCACCCGTTAGTCTATAGTAAAGTTTATCCAGTTGTTTTTTGGTCGATGATTGAGCAATCGTTGCCACACTTCGTTGTTGGGATTTGATTCACAAAATATGATCCACGATTTTGCCACCTTGCCGCGACAGGTGAAGGAAGCGGATATAAAGCAAGTGCCGGTTGCACCGAGTAGAAGCCGGTTCAGACTCGGCTGGCCGTTATTGTTGGTTTTGGTAGCGGGTTTTGCTTTTATTGTGCGGATGAACAGTAACGATGGGTTGGTGGAGTTCAGTCCGGGGGAGGCAGAGGCCCTGGAGTACTTGGCTTCTGGAATGCAGCAAAGTTCCTTCGACGATCAAAACCAAAGTGAAACACAACACAGAGAAACGGAAAGCGACGAGGCTGTGGAAAACGTGGTTTCCGCAGTGGAAGTTGATGCAGTAGCTAAAGTGGCGGAGCAGGCGCCTGAGTTAAAGGAGCAAGTGTCAACTCCAGCCCATGAAGAACAGGAGTATGTGTTTTATGAATCGCTTTCTTCCAGTCATTGGCAGGTTCCTGTGCAAAAAGGCGTCTACTTTACCGAAGAAGACAAGATCAAGTCACAAGCTCAGTATATTCTTCAGGCCGCGTCACTAAAAAGTCGAGCAGAAGCTGAGAGATTGGTCAGCAAGCTTCGCAAACTGAATATGAATGCATCCTTCAATGAGTCACAATCCGCTTACGGTGGCGTATGGTTTCGGGTTATGGTGGGTCCATTCAAGAACCATTCGCGAATGAACAAAGCTGAGGATATTCTTGCAAGCATGCACATTAAACCCCTGAAGCGGCGTTTTTCCAATTAGTGTGAATCTAAAGCCTGGCATCCACATCCTGTCTGGGAAAAGTGTATTTGATGTCGTAGAGTATTGAGCTGGCTTTACCGAGGGCTCGAATTTGTTTCGCGCCCATCTCAATAAACTGATGGTGTCGGACGCATATGATGATTGCATCATAGGTGCCCGCCAGAGGTTCGTTCACCAACTCCAATCCGTGCTCTTCTTTGGCTTGAGCTGGATCCGCCCAGGGGTCGTAGACATCTATTTGAGCGTTATAGGTTTCCAACTCATTGATGATGTCGATTGCGCGGGTATTGCGCAGGTCGGGGCAATTCTCTTTAAAGGTTAGGCCCATTACCAAAATTCTGGATCCCACCACATGTATGCGTTTCTGGGTCATCAGTTTAACCACAGTCTCAGCCACATAGGTGCCCATATTGTCGTTGATTCTTCGTCCGCTCAGTATCACCTCTGGGTGATAGCCGATAGCTTGCGCTTTGTAGGTTAGATAGTAAGGGTCAACGCTGATGCAATGGCCGCCAACCAGGCCGGGACGAAATGGCAGGAAATTCCATTTGCTGCCTGCGGCAAGCAGGACTTCTTCGGTATCGATATTCAGCTTGTTAAAAATGAGGGCAAGCTCGTTTACCAGAGCGATATTAACGTCCCGCTGGGTATTCTCTATTACCTTGGCCGCTTCGGCCACTGCAATAGAACTGGCTTTGTGGGTGCCGGCGGTGACGATTTTCTTATAAATGGTGTCGATGTAATCCGCGCTTTCAGGGGTTGAGCCGGAAGTGACTTTAACTATATTGTTCACCCGGTGTTGTTTGTCGCCGGGGTTAATTCTTTCTGGGCTGTAGCCAGCATAGAAATCCCGGTTATATTTCAGCCCGGACGCTTCCTCAATCAGGGGCACGCACACTTCCTCGGTGCACCCGGGGTAGACAGTGGATTCGAAAATGACAATGTCCCCAGGCTGGATCACTTCCCCCACCATTTTGCTGGCAGATTTTAAAGGGTCCAAGTTTGGGCGGTGATGTTGGTCTACCGGTGTGGGGACAGTGACAATGTATAGCTGAGCTGGCTTTAAATCAGCAAGCTCTGTTGTAAACCGTAATGAGCTGGCCTGAGCCATTTCCGATTTGTCAATTTCCAGGGTGCTATCGATCCCTTGTTGTAATTCACCTACGCGCTTGGCGTTTATATCGTATCCGATTACGCGCATCTGCTTGCCGAATTCCACGGCAAGTGGAAGGCCAACATAGCCCAGTCCAATGATTGCAATTATTGGGTTCGGTTCAAACGCCATAAGTAGTCCTTGTGGGAGGTGTCAGTGCCAATCAAAGACGGCAGCCTATTGAGCAAGTAGAAACAAATGCTTAATACTATCAGTAGATTGCAGCGGAATACACTGATCAGGACAAGAATTGTGGTAGCATTTCGAACCCGGTTGCCATTGATTTTGGCGATATTTTGTAGCTATTCACTTAATGCTTTATACTGCGTATATAGTTTGAGATAAATTACTGTTTTGTAAAGGAAAACGCGTGTTCCAGATACGCATCTTTAAGCACTACATGCCTTTGCAATATATCATCCTGGCTTTGATCGAGTATTGGGTGCTTATTTTTGCGGTGTATTTGGCGGTAAAGCTCAAGTATCCATGGGTTTCCATGGATCTTATGGATTACACGGACCCTATGGCCATGAGGGCCATGGTTTTTGCTGTGCTCATGTTGTTTTGTACGCTGTCTTTAGGTGTTTATCAGGCCAAAATGACGGAGGGATTTTCAGGGGTCGCGGTACGGACGGTGGTGGCGTTTTTCTTATTGGGTTGTGCTGCTCTGACCATTCTCTACTACGTTATTCCTGATCTGCAGTTGGGCCGGGGCGTGTTGTCTATTTCTGTTGTGATCAGCCTGTTTTTCTGCCTACTGGTCAGGGGGCTGTTCTTTCTACTGGTGGATTCTGACAAATTGCGTCGCCGCTTTTTGATTTGGGGGGCGGGAGACAAGGCAGCAGAAGTGTTGAAGAATCTGGAAGTTTCCAATCGTGATAAGAGTATTAAGATCTGTGGTTTTATTGTCTCTGGCAATCGAGTAAACCCAACAATACCTGAGCACAAAATACTGAATCTGGACGGCGATCTGCTGAGTTATTGCATAGAGCAGAAAGTGGATGAAATTGTGGTGGCAATGGATGAGCGCCGCCGGGAACTGGGAGGCAATCTGCCTGTTAGCGAAATGTTGGACTGCAAGCTATCCGGTGTGGATGTGATCAGCGCAGTTGACTTTTGTGAGCGAGAGATTGGTCGCATTGAGCTGTCTCACCTGGATCCCAGTTGGATGTTGTTCTCAGAAGGTTTCCGCTACTCTTGGATAAGAGACATCTCAAAGCGGATTTTTGACATCGTTATTGCTGGTGTTCTACTTTTGCTGGCGTGGCCATTCATGCTGATTACCGCCATTGCGGTGATGATAGATGACGGAGCTCCCATTTTGTACAGACAAGTGAGAGTTGGCTTGAATGGTAAAACATTTATCCTGTATAAGTTCCGTAGCATGAAGCGCGACGCTGAGAAAAATGGAGCGGTTTGGGCGCAAAAAGATGATGATCGCGTGACCTCAGTGGGTGCATTCATACGAAATACCCGTCTTGATGAGCTGCCACAGATATATAATGTGTTGAAAGGTGATATGAGTTTTGTGGGGCCACGGCCAGAGAGACCTGAGCTTGTGGACAAAATACAAGAGGAAGTGCCCTTTTATTCTGAGAGGCATCGGGTCAAGCCCGGAGTAATGGGGTGGGCCCAATTAAAATACCCATATGGTGCATCCATCAAAGATGCTGCACAAAAACTCAGGTATGATTTGTACTACACAAAAAATCATAGTCTCTTACTGGATACTTTGATTGTCATTCAGACGGTTGAGGTGGTTATTCTGGGTAAGGGTGTGAGATGAGAAATAGATGAGACATATAGACGAGCTAACAAACAAGGTGGATTCATGATTAGATTAGTAGCCATAATATCAGTTGTGTTGTTGAGTGCATGTGAAACCAACAAGGGGCCCGCTCAACAGCCCGCCGATTCCGTTTCCATGGTTGATAAGGTCTACCAAATAGGTATTGGTGATGGCCTCAACGTTTCGGTATGGCGCAATGAGGATCTATCCGTCAATGTGCCTGTCAGGCCGGACGGTCTCATATCCGTACCTTTGGTGGGAGACGTCAAGGCAGCGGGTAAGGAACCCCAGGAGCTTGCCGGTATCATTAAAAAAGAACTGGGCAGATACATTAAAAACCCACAGGTGACTGTTGTTGTCACCAGTGCGGTGAGCTCGGAGTTCCTCCATCGAATTCGTGTTACCGGGGCGGTTCAAAGACCCACTTCAATCCCTTACCAAAAAGGTATGACTGTAATGGATGTGGTGCTACTCACTGGAGGCATAACTGAGTTTGCCAAAGGTAATGGCACAAAGTTGTATAGGAATACCAAAGAAGGCCCCAAAGTATACAGTATTTTTATTGATGATATTCTTGAGAAAGGTGATATTTCATCCAACTTTATGCTGCAGCCTGGAGATATAGTGACTGTTCCTGAGAAACTGTTCTAGGCTACTTTCTTCAGCAATATGAACAAAAACGCTACCCAGTCATCCTATTTGTTTCAATTTCTTTCGACTGTGGTCAAAGAAGCCGTGAGACACAAGATCTGGGTAGTGCTGCTTTTTGCTTTAGTCAGTTTGTGCGTGCTAGGTGTAGGAATGCTTCACCCTGAGGTATTCCGAACATTCGCCGTTATTAAAGTGGTTGAACCAGATTTAGAACAGGCGCCAGGTCCCGAGCGGGGGCAACAATTGATGGTGGTTGCCGAGGATCTGAGGCAGTCCATGTTTGCACCAGAACTCATCAAGCGAATCGCTGATTCAGATTCCAGCAATGCTTCTCTTACCACCGAGGATATAGTCTTACTCCTAGAAAGTGGGTTGGTGCTGCAACCATTGTCTGATGATTTGGTTCGTGTTTCTCTTGAGGGTGGGGATCCCACCCAAGTTCATAGTTTGTTATCCAGTCTATCCGAAGCGGTTGTCGCCCAAAATAAAGCGAGTAAACGGGATACAAAAAAAGAGAATTACTTGCTTATCGATCAGCAGACTAAAAACTATAAAGCCAAAATTATTGAGGCTGAAAATCGTATAAAACAGTTGGTAGCAAGTAACTACGATGGTACTGAGCAGTCCGCTCGGGAAAAAATCACCAGCGTTAAACAAGAGATAGAATCCAATCAATCCGACGTGGTTGACGCAGAAACCCAAATTAAGCGCTTGGAGGTTCAGCTGGCTGAGCTTTCCAAATCAACTGAAAAAACCAGTCGTGCGGATAAACTCAGAGAGAAATTGCAAACTGCGGAGGCTCAGCTCGAAGAAGCTAGAAAGCTTTACCCTGATGCTGATCCCAATGTGGTAGACCTCAGTTTGCAGATCGAAGATTTGAAATATGCGATCGCCAGAGAGCAGGCGAAAGCAGATGCTGCTGATGAGGAAAGTGCCCCAATAGCGGGAATGAGCGCGCTACAAAGTTTGTTGTCATCAGAGCAGGCTGGCCTTGAGAGCAAAAAAAGAAAACTCAAGAGAAGCACGGAAACACTCGACGATGAGCTTAAGCGACTAGAGCGAATAGAGATACATCAGAGCCAGGTGGCTGCGGTTACCAGAGATTACCATGTGACTAAAGCTACCTACGAAGAACTGCTGTCTCGAAAAGAAGAGGCGAGGTTGGCCATGACCTTAGATGGTGAAACCAATTCAGTAACCTTTAGCATAGAACAGCCGGCTTTTTTTCCAGACAATGCTATTGGCCTAAGATTTGAGCAATATGTGATAACTGGGCTCATTATTGGTGCAGTTGCGCCTTTCACGTTCATTCTATTTTACTTGATTTTCAGTTCACGCATTCGCTTCAGAGGCCAAATAGAAAAATTCACTAATTTGGCGGTATTGGGTGAAGTTCCCCGTTTGACGTCCGCTGGCTCCCAAAAATCCTATATAAGCGACGTGCTGCTGCTGGCATTTTTAATGCTGTTGGTTGTCGCCATCTATTCTGGGCTCGCAGTTGCTCATATGCGGGGAGCATTGTAGTGGAAAAGCAAGAAATCAACACCGAATCCAGGGTCGTTGCCCGTAAAGCCCGCATTACCAGCATGGATGACGTAGGGCAGCTTTCCAAAGAGGAACTGGCTGACCGCAAGTTGGTGCATCCTGGTATGTCCAACAAAGAATTTCTTAATTCATTTAGAGAAATTCGAACAAAAATACTGAAACATGCTGGTGGTAGTAATTTTGTTGTGAGTGTGGCTGCGGTGACAAGGGAAGCGGGTTGCAGTTTTGTGGCTGCGAATTTGGCTGCAGCTTTGGCGCTGGATAAGACAAAAACTGCATTATTGATTGACTGCAATTTATATCAACCCAATTTACACCAGCTGTTGGATATAGACGTGGATTCAGGGTTGCTTGATTATTTGGCAGACGATCGACTGGATATAAATGATATTATATACGCAACGGGCATTCCTCGTTTGAGGGTGATACCGTTGGGTAATCAAACAGAAGTAGGGGCCGAATATTTCGGATCCGAGCGAATGCTTCAGCTTATTGATGATCTAAAGCGGCGCTATGGAGATCGATATATCGTTTTGGATGTGCCGCCAATTGGGTTATGGGCTGAGGCACGCGTGTTGACTGAACTAAGTGATTTTTCAGTGATCGTTGTGCCTTACGGTAAGGTTAATAAAAAGCAGTTGTTTGCCGCAATCGATGCAGTGGGAGAAGAAAAGCTCGCGGGCTTAATTTTTAACAATTAGATCTAAGAGCAATTCAAATTATTTTATGAGAAAAGTGACTCAAGCTTTAAATACATTCTTAATTATGTTGTTTTTGTTTCCTGTTGTGGCTCTGGCTGGGGTTGATTCCGGATTCAGTGTAGGGGCAAAGACCGAATGGGTGGATAATATAGAAAAGTCGAGTTTTGAGAGAGATAGTGGAGTTATAAACACTCTGTTGTTAAAGGCCAATCTCAGCGACCAAGAAAGCAGTTATTCCTATGGTATTAAATACGAAGCGGACTACCGTGATTATTCCGGTGGTGAATATGATACAAATTTATATTTAACTGGGAATACCTACCTCAATTTGGAACTAATACCAGATAGGCTTGCATGGAATAACAAGCTGCGTTCTGCAATTACTGAGCGCGATAGTCGTCTTCCCTCGGTTCCTTCCAACCAAGATCAGAGAAATACCATTACCACCAGCCCTGTACTTACTCTGGTTAATACCAAACGAGATCGGGTGGTGTTAAAAGGCACACTGGAAAAAAACGTCTACAGAGAACGCAGTCAAAACGATAGTGATCGCTACAAAGCATACCTTGATTATTCCCATGCCATAAGTAAGTTAGCGTTAGTTGGGGTGGCCTGTGGATTTGCTTCGGCAGATTTCGATACGGACACAGGATACGATTCACTTTCTTGTAAACTGGTTAGTCGAAAGCGCATAAAACAAGGTGTGATCGCTTTTGAGTTGGGGCAGCGACAAGTTGAGCCAGATAGGGGTGACGATTTTGAAGGAGCAGAATATAGCCTAACCGCAAATTTAGAGCTCGGCTTGGATCGGCTGTATGTGTACAGCTCCAGGGAAGTTACTGACACGGTTGACGGGTTTTATGGCAGTGATTTCACCCGCAACAGTCGAACACTGCAGGATACCAATACAGATTTGCTGTCTTTGACCGTACGAAAACGTTCGGAAATTGGATATGAGCGCTCATTTTCCAGCGTTTCCAAAGCTTCAGTATTTGCTTTTGTGGCCATTGATGATCTGCATAGGAGTGACCTTGACACTGAGCGCGAGGGCGTAGGGTTTAACTACTTTAGAACCATATCCGCCACAACTAGCTTCGAGTTCTATAGTTTGTTTCAAAAGACGGAATTCGGTGGTGGAGCAGTGCCTTTATTTTTAAGTTACAGTACTGATTATTTAGCGGCTCTCAACAGGGATCTGTCTGAAGCATTTAGACTTCGTGGTTGGCTGCGCGCAGAAGACCGTCGCAGCAAAACTGAGACGGCAACTTACGAAGCTTATATAGTGGGACTATCGGCGTTATATTCCTTTTAGACAATGGAGGGACGAGATCGCGATGTTTTGGGATTCAATCAAACAGAGAAAACCGCAAATGCCTTCCCAGCTGGAGGCTCTACCGGGACGTTCCCGAGCCATGGAAGTTTCGCCCGTAAATATAGTTCTAAATACCCCTCAGGTACCGCCATTCAATCCAACATTGAACACAGTGTATTTCGGGATGGGGTGTTTCTGGGGGGCGGAAAAGTATTTTTGGCAAACTGCTGGTATTTACACCACCGCTGTGGGCTACGGTGCCGGATATACTCCAAACCCCACTTATGAAGAGGTATGCAGCGGCCAAACGGGTCACAATGAACTTGTGATGGTGGTGTATGATCCAAACCTAGTTTCATTTCAAGAGCTGCTTAAGGCCTTCTGGCAGGGCCATAATCCAACAGAGGGAATGAAGCAAGGAAATGACATTGGCACTCAGTATCGGTCTGGAATTTACGCCACCAATGAGTCTCAGCTAAAGCAGGCCGAGCTTAGCCAGCAAAATTATGACCGGTTGTTGTCAGCCTCTGGTTTACCCACCACCACCACGGAAATTAAAAGCCAAATCACTTTTTACTATGCTGAGGATTACCATCAGCAATATCTAGCCAAAAATCCCAATGGCTATTGCCCTAATCATACTTGTGCTGCCACCGGGCTACCGGAATTTGATGGCGACATTTAGTTTGTAATATTCCTGTCAAACTAATGCTATAAAAAGGACTTTTTGGTAACTTGGTCACGGAGCACTCTTTTTTTGACGCTTATTAGATCCGATCGAGTGCTCAAGGGTTTGCCTGAACTGTATCAAATGGATCGTTGGCTTGAGCAGGCCGATCTACCAGCCAGGGTACATACTTTAACGGCCATAGAGCATGGGGTGGATGCCTTACCCTTGTACAGTTTTGAAGTGGGTAGTTCTAACCCTTCTGCACCCACGGTGATATTTGTGGGGGGAGTGCACGGGGTCGAACGTATAGGCACCCAAGTGATCCTCTCATTCATGAATACCTTATTCCAACGTCTTGAATGGGATGAAACTATCCATAGTGTGCTTGATAAAATTAAAGTAATCTTTGTGCCCCTGGTCAATCCTTCGGGTATGTTGAAACGTACCCGTAGTAATGCCCGGGGTGTGGACTTGATGCGAAATGCACCCATTGATGCGGTTGGTAAGGTGCCGATGCTATTAGGGGGGCACAGACTCAGTCGCCATTTGCCCTGGTATCGTGGTAAGTCGGATCAAGGGATGGAAATTGAGGCAAGCTCGGTCTGTGAGCTGGTACAACACAGAGTGCTCGAGTCTGAGTTTGTTATTTCCCTGGATTGTCATTCTGGATTTGGTCATCGAGATCAGGTTTGGTTTCCTTACGCTTATACCCGTGACCCGTTCGATGATATCGGCGAGATGTTCGCATTCCGATTACTGTTTCGCCGTACTCATCCGAATTACAGTTTTTACCTGATTGAACCCCAGTCTCGAAATTACACCACCCATGGCGATTTATGGGATTACGTTTATCGAACAACCCTAACAAAACGGAGAGGTACCTATTTACCTCTGACCTTGGAAATGGGGTCCTGGTTGTGGGTAAAGAAAAACCCGCTCCAGCTTTTCAATGCGTTAGGCGTATTCAATCCCGTTCTACCCCATCGGCATGAAAGGGTGCTTCGCCGGCATCAGTGTTTAATGGAGTTTATTATGCAAGCAGCAGCCAGTTTTAGGAATTGGTTGCCACGAACCTCTGAACGCCGTGATTGGATGCATCAGGCAATTGAGTACTGGTACTAGCCGGTTTGTTTGGCATCGTAGTTAGCCTGACCCATGCATGCGGGCCACTGATTGGGAAATTTCTTGCTGTGCCTGTTTTACTGTTTCGCTCAGATTTGTTGACGGTAACGGTCGAACCGGCAGAAATTCCACCGTGGCCTGAATATTTCGATAGCGTAAAAGGTTCCATAAATGGCTTCCGAATTCGTCATCGTCAATAAATGCAGCTGGGTTGCTGGGGTTGTCTTCCAGCTTGTAGTGTACTGCTACCGGACATAACTGGATTTGAGTATGCTCTGCAGCTCGAAACAGCTTGGGAAAAAAGCGGCGAACCTGACGGCCATCGCTAGTGGTGCCTTCAGGAAAAAAAAGTACTGACCGACCTTGTTCTATGTAGCCAGCAATATCTTCCGCCACCTTCTGGGCGTCTCCGTTCCCACGTTTGATGAACAGAGTACCGGTGCTTTGTGCCAAATAGCCAATTAGAGGCCAGTTTTTCACCTCGGCTTTAGACAAAAAGTTAATTTGTTGCAGGCCACCGATCAAGGGGATATCAATCCAGGAAACATGATTGCTCACATACAAAATGCCCTTTCCTGGATATGGGCTGGGTATGGAACCCACCACATTCACCTTAATCCCCATTAATCGTGTTATGCGGCTTAGCCACCACTGCTTTGTACTTTTCACCAGCTTAGTTTTGTTATTCCAAATAGCGCCGGTGCACAATATAAGCAAAATACCCAGCATGATATGCAGCAATAATCGCAGGGCGGAAAAGCTTTGTGTAATTGTGGAAAGCATTAAAACGTTTTTATGCCGCCTGCTTGGGTTTCAGGAAATGCTTGGCGTAGCGAGCCGAGACATGATTTACATCCAATAGGACGAATAGATCTGCCACATTAAAATCAGGATCCCAGCAAGCTTCGCCGCAGATGCGGGCACCCATACGGGTGTAAGCCTTTAGAAGTGGAGGGAAGATAGCTTTTGTCTCCGGGCAAGATTCAGTCAAAGTTAGTGGTACCTTTGGCTCTACACGATAACAGGCATCAGCCATGTATTTTTCTCTGATTACGGGCATGAGTGCAGACAGTGTTGTGCCACCATCATCCAATGAAACACTAGCACAGCCAAACAAATACTGATAGTCGTTCTCTTGCATGAAATTAGCCAGTTGTGCCCATAGCACGGCGATAGTTGCACCATTTCGATATTTTGGGTGGATACAGGTGCGGCCGATTTCCAGAAATCGGCCTGGGCGACTAATTATCTTATGGATATCGAATTCGTGGCTCGAGTAGTAGTGTCCAAATCTGGCGGCCAGATCACAGGTCAATACCCGGGTGTAGCCAATGATTTCACTATCTTCCTGAGTCCGTACAACCAAATGAAGGCAATGATCATCCAAGTCATCTATGTCGATTGGTTGTCCGTTCCAGTACATGTTCACCGGTAGCTCAACATTGTATTCTTCACAGAATACGTCGTAACGTAGGCGCTGTGCCTCCCGAATTTCCTGCTCGGAGTTAATAAACTCGGCAAAAATTCGAGGTTTTGTGGAAGGTGCGCCACTGGCCTTGTTGGTGGCTATCTGGTTTGTACTGTCTGTTTGAAGCATCATCGCCTCCGCTGGTATATGAAAGCTCGATGATGAATGTATTGAACAACTGTTGCTGAAAGGTTAAATAATGATGAATAAATTAAGACAACGATCCAGTGCTGGTTTTACTGGGTGTTGGACAGAGTGGGGCCGTGGTAGTTATTTCTAGTGGTTATAAGTGCCACGGCCCAGCGATATCAAAGGTTAAGCATGGATTCTTTCAGTGATTTTTGGGCGGGTTTATCGGATAACCAAATTCCGAATAACGCTTTTTTGAAATTAAAATCACAATCAATTAGCTGTGAGGGGCCATCGTTCTTGCTGACAGTGACACCGGAAGCGGGCTGGTAGATAAATTCGAATACGTCGCCTTCACTGATTTCATCTTTAAACTGACCAAGAAAGCGTTCAATATTATCCGCGAAAGGTTCGGTGTTACCTCCAGTGGAATTTTTGAAACCTTCCTCCGTGGCGTTAGTTAACTTTTTGCTGTTAATCATTCCAGAAATGATGTGTAGACGTATGGCCATGGGTTCATCGCTATCCAGAATCTTTGAAGCCTCTTGAGACGGCTGCGGAAGGTATAGGCCCGCCACATAAAGATCAATAAACCATTTGTTTCTGATTCCCGCGCCGTTGAGCTCTAATGTCTTTTGGTTGCCTGTTTCGAGGGTTGAAGGCATTTCTATACCGCCAATTTCAAGCGACCAACAAGTGTTTGAGATAACAGTGAAAAAAATGAGTGTAACAATAGTTCGCATATGCTGATTCCTTATACGCTGGGTGAATTATGAGCTAAATCCGTTTAGACTCTGGGCGTTGTCTGTTCAGCTCCATCGGGATCTAGGTGGAAAAGGATATGTGGCGAACGTGGAGCCGACATTTTCTCATAAAGTCGGACTAACCACTGGAATTTCAACGTAATATTACCATTTGGTCAAATTGATATCTTGACCCTGGCGTCACTCCGTGTGAACCCTTTTGCTATTGACCTGTATGTCATAAAACGGCAAGATACGTGCGCTTTTAACGAGAGCGGCTCCATATCCATACAAATTGTGGGGCTCGCTGGTATTGGTTCAATTTATGATCAGTTGAGCAGTGCCATAAATCCACTTTCCATATATATAAGCCGAGGGTTCCATGAAGGTACTTGTTGCTGTCAAACGAGTTGTTGACTACAACGTCAAGGTGCGCGTGGCTGCTGATAACAGCGGCGTTGACCTGTCTAACGTAAAGATGGCCATGAACCCCTTCTGCGAAATCGCTGTTGAAGAAGCTGTTCGTTTGAAAGAGAAGGGTGTTGCCACTGAAATCGTAGCCGTTGCTGTTGGTCCAAAAGAAGCCCAGGAGCAAATACGTACTGCGCTAGCTCTAGGAGCTGATCGAGGAATTCTGATTGAAGCCGCAGACGTTCAACCGTTGCAGGTTGCCAAGTTATTAAAAGCGGTGGTCGACGAAGAGAAGCCTGAGTTGGTGATTCTGGGTAAGCAGGCCATTGATGGTGACAATAACCAGACTGGCCAAATGTTGGCTGCATTGGCGGGCATGGGCCAAGGCACATTCGCGTCTGAAGTGAACGTGGCTGACGGTTCTGTGAAAGTTACCCGTGAAATCGACGGTGGTTTGCAAACCGTAGAATTGAAGTTGCCAGCGGTTGTTACTACGGATCTGCGCCTCAATGAGCCCCGTTATGCCTCTCTGCCTAACATTATGAAGGCAAAAAAGAAGCCTCTGGATATGAAATCTCCAGGAGACTTTGGCGTTGATGTTGCGCCCCTTGTTAAGACGGTTAAAGTTGAGCCGCCAGCAGAGCGACAGGCTGGTATTAAAGTTGCCGATGTTGCCGAATTGGTAGATAAGCTGAAAAACGAAGCGAAGGTGATCTAATGAGTGTATTAGTCTATGCAGAACACGATAACGCCAGCCTGAAAGGCGCTACCTTTAACACGGTTACGGCAGCTCAGCAGATTGGCGGTGACATAGTCGTATTGGTTGCTGGCTCCGGATGTGCGGCGGTGGCAGACGAAGCGGCAAAAATTGCAGGTGTTTCTAAGGTTCTTCTGGCCGAAGATGCAGCCTATGAGCATCAGTTGGCTGAGAATATCGGTGAGCTGGTGGCTGAAATCGGAAAGGATTACAGTCATATTCTGGCGCCCGCCACAACTTCTGGTAAGAACTTCCTGCCAAGAGCAGCAGCATTATTGGATGTACAAATGATTTCTGAAATTTCTGCCGTGGTTAGCCCCACCAGTTTTCAGCGTCCCATCTATGCCGGTAATGCGATCGCCACAGTGGAGTCAGAGCAGTCTATTAACGTGATGACTGTGCGTGGTACTTCGTTTGATGCGGCAGCAGCGGAAGGCGGTTCTGCTTCTGTAGAATCGCTTTCAGTTTCCAAGGATGCTGGTGTTTCCAGCTTCGTGGGTGAAGAAATTGCCAAGAGCGATCGTCCTGAGCTTACTGCAGCCAAGATCGTAATCTCTGGTGGCCGTGGCATGCAGAATGGCGATAACTTCGAAATGCTGTACAAGGTTGCCGATAAGCTCGGAGCCGCCGTTGGCGCTTCTCGAGCTGCCGTTGACGCTGGTTTCGTTCCCAATGATATGCAGGTAGGGCAGACTGGTAAAATTGTTGCCCCTGAGTTGTATGTCGCTGTGGGCATCTCAGGTGCTATCCAGCATCTGGCTGGTATGAAAGACAGTAAGGTTATCGTTGCCATAAACAAAGACGAAGAAGCGCCTATTTTCCAGGTGGCGGACTATGGTCTTGTGGCTGACCTGTTCGAAGCTGTACCTGAGCTAGAAAGCAGTATCTAAGTTCTCTGGTAATGGTTGCAGTGGTGACCCCATTTAAAGCCCGGCTTACGCCGGGCTTTTTTGTATGAACTTGCCGGGTATTTTGTTACCGGTGTTTTGCCAGCGTTGATTTCTTGCAAGTCTTGGCTGTAAATTAAGCGTAGACCACCATAATTCATAATAAATAAAGGTACGTATATGAAGTTCAAGAACAAAGGATTGCTCCTTGTGTCGTTGTTTTTTCCTATGGGGAGCACCATTGCTGCAGCGGGTACCCTGGCTGGCGAGGGCAATTCCTATATGTCTTTGGGGGCTGGATATTCCGATTATACTTTTTGGGAGGCGCCAGCGGTCCAGCCCAATGAAGATCGGGTGGTGACAGTTGAGGATTCCGCCACCACCTTTGCTTTTAATATTGGATATCACATTAGAGACAATTTGGCTCTGGAGTTGTTCTACCAGGACTTCGGCGACGCAGAAACCTTTGATCTTACCCGCGACGTGGCGGGTGCAACCGTTACTGAGTTTCAGGATAAATTATTGGGCAATATCTTTGGCTACGGTCTGGCAGTGAAGGGTTATTTGCCTTTGGGTGAGGACTTTACCCTGTATGGAAAAGCTGGGTATATGATGTGGGACATTGAGCTTACTGTGACGGAAACTGTGTACGAAAACGGCGTGCTTGAGTCTGGCCCCACAAAAAGACCTGCTACAGCATTTGATGATTCAGATCCCTATTTGTCGCTCGGGCTGGAGTTCCAAGTGATGGATAATGTCATGCTGTTTGGGGATATTATTTACTTGCATGCTGAGTTTCGCGACAGGAGTTATCACACTTTTGGCTATATGTTGGGGGTTCGATGGAACTTCAAGCAAAAGGCCAACTGGAGAAGTGGAGCTAATAAACGGGCTAATGAAAAAAGCCGTGGCTTAACAGCGTGCCGCGATGAATATAAAGAAACCGTAGGCGGGCTTGTCTGCGTTGATAAATAAGAAAGAGGGGTTCCCCCCTTTCTTATTTTGCGCCGTGGGCTTGAATCATTTTGAATAGTTCGTCTTTCAGAGCGAGCCTTTCTTTTTTGCGTGTTTCCAGGTAGTCATCACTGGTGTTTTCAGCACCGGACTCAATCCGATGTACCTCATGATCTTTCTCATGATACTGATCGAACAGTCTAGCGAAGTGGCCATTGTTCATTTTTAGTTCGTGAATAGCCTCTCTGCTTTCGGGGAACTCGTGCAATAAATCATGCTTTTCTAATGACATTGTCGATCCTTAATTGGTTGTATCTCATATTGATTGTTACCCATTGAGAGTAGCGCGGTTCCAATTACAGTCGATTGACCCAAATCAAACCATCAATCTTGATCTAAATTGTCATCCATAGGGTACTTTTAGGTCATTTCCAGTACTATCTGATTCTGAGTAGACTTTTAAGTCATTTCCTATCTGGAGAAGATATGACTAGTCAGTGGCAATCTGTGGCGCTTAGGGATATTGAATCTCAATTGGCCCCTCTGTCCCGGCGACGGTTCCTTGTTTATGCCTCTAAAGGGGCATGTCTGCTAGGAGCTGTCCCTTTGCTTGGGTGTGATAGTGGGGGCAAAGCGTCCACCGGGCGCGCTTTAACAGCCCAGCAGGTGGATTTTTTTAACCACCTTGCGAACCTGCTGTTACCTACGGGTAGCCAGTTGACACCGCTTTCAGAGATTCCTCTCATTGCCAATCTCGATCAAATGTTCTCTCAGAGTTCCGAAGAAATACGTGGCAATTTGGGTGTGGCCATTAACCTGTTTGAGTACGGAGGTTGGTTCCTGGGTGGGCGCTTTAGTCGATTTACCCGGCTGCAAGGATCAGAAGCCCTGGCGTACATTGATGAGTGGCAGAACGGTCACTATATGCAGCAAGGGATTATAACTATCCTAAAAAAATTGGTGTACGCAAGCTACTGGCAAGACGAGAGAACCTGGTCTCCACTTGCCTTTGATGGACCGGTGTCCGACAAATGGGGGTTAAAATCTCTTGGGGATGCGCCACTACCGAAGCTTTAGCACTCTGTTCTTATGGTCAATAAAAAAAGAATAATACTATGTTAAAAGTCATAACCGCAGCTGATGTTACATCCAATAGATTGAAGCTTGATGTGGACGTAGTCATAGTGGGCTCTGGCGCCGGGGGAGCTGTTATGGCCTATGAATTGGCCAAGGCCGGCAAGTCGGTGGCTGTATTGGAAGCGGGCCCCTATGTACCCTCAAGCAATTTCAATGAAAAATTTGCGCACATGCTCACTACCCTGTACCAGGACAAAGGAAACCAGGCCAATACTCAGGGTGATCTTCTGGTGTTACAGGGCCGCTGTCTGGGGGGATCCACCGTCGTTAATGGTTGTGTGGCCTTTAGGGTGCCCGAATTTATTTTGCAGGAATGGCATCAGAAATTCGGCTTAACCCATCTAACCAAACAGGTTCTAGATCCTTATTTTGAAAAAGTAGAACGCAATCTCCACATCCATCAAAACCAGCCCCACGAGATCAATGAAAATTCTCGCAAGCTACAAAAAGGGGCTGAGGCTTTGGGATGGTCTGTTAAACCTTTGCACAGGAACACCAAGCAATGTGGTTTAACAGGACATTGTTTATCTGGGTGTAAAACTGATCGTAAACAATCCATGCTGGTGACCTACTTGCCCTGGGCCAGCCACTATGGAGCAAAAATATTTTGTGACACTACCGTTGATGAAATTCTGGTTCAAGATGGTAAGGCTACGGGTGTGCGCGCCAGGGTGACGGACCCGGAGTCCGGTAATACACTATGTCAGCTCTCAGTGGCTGCCAAAAAAGTTGTTGTTGCGGCCGGTGCCATTCAAACTCCCGCGTTATTTCAGAGAAGCGGGCTGGGCAATCGTAGCGGCCAGGTGGGTAAAAACTTCGCTTGCCATCCTTCTACCATGATGATTGCGCAATTCGAAGACGATATCTACACCTGGCGAGGTGCTATGCTGGGAGTATATGTAGATGAATTCGAGCACCCCGATAAGGGCGGTTTCGTTTTGGAAGGTGGTGGCGCAGGGCCCATTGAATTAGGTATGTCCACTGAGCCCGGCACTGGGCAACCGTATATGGATTTTATGTCCAAAGCGAAAAAGTACGCTTCCTGCGTAACCTTGATACATGATCATAGTGTGGGGGAAGTGCGTTGGAACAAAGACAAGGTGGAAATAGATTATCGTCTGTCGGACCAGGATTTTCCCGCCATGAAGCAAGCTTTGAAAGCGGCCACCAAAATCTATTTGGCAGCGGGAGCAGAGCGTGTTTATTTGCCCACGGCAGATCGCCGAGTCATTGAAACAGAAGATCAGATCGAGTCTGTAATTGAAAGCATTGAGAATAATCCATTTGCTTTTAGAATGGTGTCCTATCATCCCCAAGGCACCATGAGAATGGGGGCAGATGCTACCCAGTCGGTGATCGCGCCAAACGGAGAATGTCACGATGTGGCCGGGCTCTATGTGGCAGACGCCAGCTTGTTTCCCACGTCTATAATTGTAAATCCTCAGGAGACTGTTTACGCTCTGTCCCACTATATTGCAGACGGAATTCTTGCCAATGGTTGACTATGCCCGAACCACTGCCTTTGATTGATAGCCATTGTCATATAGATTTTGACGTGTTTGACAGTCATCGCCACGAGTTACTAGAGCGCTGTGGTGCCTTGGGTATGCTCGGGGTTTTGGTGCCTGGAGTAACCCGGTGCCGTTGGAAAAATCTTAAATTGGTGTGTGATCAGAGTGAAATGTTGTTCCCCTGTTTTGGTCTTCACCCTTGTTTTATGTCAAGCCACTGCGGTGATGATCTGGATGCGTTGCCACAAATGCTAGAGCAGGGCGCCGTGGCTGTGGGGGAGATCGGTCTTGATGCCTTAACAGGTAGGAACAATCTGGATCAACAAATCAGCCTATTTGAAGCCCAGCTTAAATTAGCCCAGCAAATGAAGTTGCCAGTGATTGTTCACGCCCGCAAGACCCATGATTTAATCGCAAAAAGTGTGCGTAAGCTGCGGTTCCAGCAGGGGGGCATTGTGCATGCTTTCTCTGGCAGTTTACAACAGGCCCAGGTATTGGTGTCATTGGGTTTTAAGTTGGGGTTCGGTGGGGCGGCAACCTATGAGCGCGCCAACAAACTGCGTAGCATTTTCCGCGCCCTGGGGGATGAAGACATTGTGTTAGAGACAGATGCTCCGGATATTCCACCGGCATTTGCGAAGAATCAGCCCAATTCGCCGGAAAACCTATTCAAAATAACCGAAATTCTGGCTGAAATCCGCCATTGTAGTGGCGTTGAACTCGCTAAATCCACTAGCCGTAATGTGATGGAGCTTTTCTCTTTGAAGTTGGAAAGATCATATTAAACTACAAGTTCCCATAGGTATTTTAAAGCCGTGTTAGTATAGACTTTGTTTGCTGTCAGAATGAGTTTAATGTGGAGTGTATATGAGGTCCGTTACAGGAGAGTTGCCAGAAGATCCCCAGGTGATTGTGGATAAGCTGCATGAGCTGGCTGATCACCATAATATAGAATTCAAAGGGGACATTGAAAGCGGGTACGCCAAGGGTAAGGGGTTTAATATTGAATACGTAGTGAATGGTACCCAGTGTACGTTGACGGTGACTAAAAAGCCTTTGTTGATTCCCTGGAGTCTGGTTGAAAACCAATTAGAAAAACTCTTCAATCGGTAACAGGCTTTTCCCGAAGGTTTGGCTTTTTTATTATTTTAATTTGGATTTTTCAGAGGAATAAGAATGAAAGAAGTGGATGCATTAAGTCTTAAAGATTACATTGGAAAGCCCATGGGGCAGTCGGAATGGTTTCAAATAGATCAAGATCGAATAAATGCTTTTGCCGATGCAACTCTGGATCACCAATTTATCCATGTTGACCCCGATAAAGCACAGCATACGCCCTTTGGCGGCACCATTGCCCACGGCTTTCTTACCCTATCATTGTTGCCCTATTTTCAGCTGAATATGGATGAAATCGTGGTTCCTAAGAACATGCAGATGGGCATGAATTACGGCTTTGATAAGATTCGTTTTCTGGCACCGGTAAAAACCGGTTCCCGTGTAAGGGCAGTGGCTACCCTAAAAGACGTGGTGGAGAAAAACCCAGGCCAGTTCCTGTTCTCTGCGGAATATTCGGTGGAAATAGAGGGTGAATCTAAACCCGCATTGATCTGTGATTGGCTAGTTATGTATTTTGCTTAGCCTTCTGTAGCGTGAGTTAGGTGCAGCCCAAACCATTCGAGATTTGGGCTGCCGTATCGAGTCGGTTAGAACTTTTTGTCGTAGGACAAAGTAAAGATGAATGCTTCTGTTTCAGTCTTGAAGGGCATAGAGTAATAAGGGTTATAAACCACGTCGCCTTCAGCACAGGTATTTAAGTTTCCGGAAGCACAAGCTGCAATGTCCTGATCTGAAGTCAGATAGCCAAATGCGCCATCTACCCGTGACTTACTGTCCAGCTGCAATCCGAATCCCACTGTGTAAAGATCTGCTTCTCCAATTGGAAATAGGATGTCAGCAGAAGATTCGGGGATTGAGCTTTTTCTTGGCTCGTAGCCTGCACGCAACACGAGGTTATCATTCCACTGGTATTCACCACCAATAGCAAACGAGAGTACATCGTCATATTCGCGTCGAAAGCGCATGGCATCTGGGTCAGCATTATCTTTGAGATTTGGAGCTAAGCCATAAATCACACTGGATAAGCTAAGGAAGTCCACGTTATTAGAGAAATTGAACTCCAGCTCGTCCCACACGCTGTACTCAATCCACTTCATGTCCACATTTATTTTGAGATTAGGGAGTACTTTGATAGACGTTCCAAAGGCAAAACTCTGGGGTAGTATGTACTCCAGCTCCACGGTACCAGTCTCAACTTCTTGAACATTGAAGCGGGCGCCGTCGAAGATGGTTCCCACCAAATCCAGGCCTAGTGAGTGTATGCCCTCTGCTGTATGGACGAAGGCTTCAGTATTCTTCATGGAATAATCGCCTTTTAACTCAGATGTGGTTTCACTTTGATAAACAAATCCGAAGGACAGCCAGTCGTTGGGTTCGTAGAGAATGCCAAAGTTGAATCCCACTGAAAACAAATCTTCGGCTTCAATATTCAACAGGCCCACTTCATCGTAGGGCCGCAGTATGTACAGGTCATCTAAACCAATGGCCGCACCAATGTCTTCCAGTTGGTTCAAAAAGTTGGTGGTTTCAAGGGGCGCTCGGATCTTTGTTTCCAATCCTAAACCCTGGTAAGAAAAGTTCACCCCGACACCGAAAGACAATTTATCGTTTACCGGAATGGCGATAGTGGGGGAGAAGTAGGTTAGGCGTGTGATGCCCACAGATGTGCCTTGAAAAGCCCCCGCGTTATCTTTGTCTCTGGTGTAACCGATACCTTGAGGGGTGTAGACAGCGGTACCAAAGGTCCAGCCCCGGGCCGGGTCTTCAAATGCGATGCCACCGGCGGGGAAAGCCAGCACAGGGATTTCGGTGAATCCAACGAAAGGCAGCATCAGGCCGGGTCCATCTGCAGTGAATGACTGGTTAGCTACGGGGTCTGCGCCCCAACAAGCTACTAGTTCACTACGTGGAACGGGGTTTGGATTGTTGCGATCTCCAGGGTCAGTGCCGTTGCACTCGTCTGCCGCTGGATCGTAATTTAGTCGGTAGTAGGAGGCGAGGGAGTCATCCCCAGGTTGAGTGGGCTCACCAAGGCTGCCATCCAGGTTAACTTGAGCAGCGATGACTTTAACATTTAGCTGTCTTCCCTTTACTTTCGAAAGACCTGCAGGGTTAAAGTGAATTGAATCTATTCCCACGGGGTCAGCAGTAACCGCATTGCCCAGGGCCAACGCTTTGGCGTTGCCAATTGTAAGGTTGTGGAGTAATTGCGCATTTGCACCGGTACTGGCCAAGCTGATAGCTGCGGCAAGGGTGCCTACGCATGACAGTGTCCCAAAATTGGAAGATATCGAAGTAAATCGTTTATTCTTATCCATCAAAATTATTCAAGCTCTTCGGCGAACACGCATCCTGCTGTGTCAATACTTCGAGCCGGAATCCCCTTCGTTCTTTAAGTGGTGTTTATATTTGTGTCAGGTATTTGCTCAGCAACTCACCGGTAACAACTAATTAAGTCATCATATATCCGTGACTAATCAGTATTAGTGCTGGGCGTTGCTAATGGCCCACCTGCTTCTCGTTATCGAATATCGTCAGCCGCAAACATTAGCTGTACTGCTGGCTAAGTACAAGCCTAAGTTGACCAATGTGGCTATTCATCTTTACGCCAGGCCTTAAAGGCATCGTAAAGGCTCTTGTGAGACTTAGACGATGATTTCTTTTCGTCATCGAATGTCTTCAATTCCCTTTCGAATTTAATATCGTCCACTTGTTCTAAATAGTCCGCTTCCTCATCCAACACAGTGCTAATGGTTTCTGGGTTGGGGCTATCGAGCCAGCTATTAAGGGTTTGTAAATCATCAGGGGACAATACACCAGCGGCTTTTTTAAGTTTAAGTGTATTTAAAATGTAATCATATCGGGATGTGGTGAATTCCTTGCGGGCCTGGTAAACGTTTCGCTGGGATGTGAGTACATCAGCCAGTGTGCGTATGCCGTTTTCCCAGCCGTTTCTTACAGCCCTAAGTGAACTGTTATTGGATTTTACCGCACGCAGTCGGGCTTGCACACTGGCCACATCTGCATTTACCCGCGTGTAATACTGGCGAGTCTCACGTATGGCGTTGCGGCGGGCTAACTCCACGTTGTGTTTCGCTTCCTGTGCTCGATACTCAGATTCCCGAACGCGAGAAGAGGTGGCTCCACCGGTATACAAGGGAAGGGAAAAACGAACACCGATGGTTGTGGTGTCAGCAGAAGGAGTGAAGCCTCCGCCCACTTCGCTGTGAGAGTAATTTAAAAAAAGATCAGCAGTGGGTGAGTGGCCGGCTTTACTTTCCAATATTTCTTTTTCTGCGCCTTCGGCAGCGAATCGAGCAGCCAGGAGCGTGTAGTTGGTGCGACGGGCGAAATCCTCCCAATCGGCAAGATCAAAAGGTTGTGGTGGCTCCACTGGAATATCTTTGGGTAAGGGGTTCACCTGTTGAATTGGCGTGTTGGTCAGCATAACCAGGTTTTCCATGGCGCTGTCAAAATGACTTTTTGCCACGATTACCGCCGCCTTAGCGATATCATGCTGAGCTTGAACTTCAAAAACGTCGGTATCCCGCATTAACCCCAGTTTGTATCGGTTTTTAATTTCAGTGAGCTGGGTGCGAAGGGTTTTTTCTTCTGACTGAGCCAGTCGGTGTTCTTCCTGGGCGCGCAGAGCCCCGAAATAGGCTTCTGCGGAACGAATCATCAGTTCCTGTTGGCTGTTGGCCAGTTCAGCTTTAGCTGCATTGTCCAGAACCCTTGCTCGCTTATAACGGTGCCATCGATCCATTCGAAATAGAGGTTGAGTGGCGCTGAGGGAGTAGGTGGTTACGTCGTAGTCCTGATCGATGCTTTGATAACCAAACAGCTCGCGATCGCAAAGGTCAATAAAATCGATTATTCCAGAAACATCAAAGGGGATGTTGTTATCGATGATGCACTGGGTTGCTGCATCTCTGTCGGCTCCCAGCGTTCCCCCGTCATAATACTGTTTTGCCCAGCTGCCAGATGCTTCTGCACTGGGTAATAATCCACCATAGGCCTGTTCCAGTTTTTCTCGGTCTGCCAGGTACTTTTGCTTCTTTGCCGCCCATTCCGGGTCCGCCTTTCTTGCCAGCGAAAATATTTCGTTGAGGTTTTCTGCCTGGGAGATGGAGCTGGTGGCCAGAAACAGGAGAGCGGAAATACTGCTATAGATGACGGCTTTTTTCATAAAATTCATTATAATTCTTTGAGTTATGTTATGTTCAACCGGCCACTGTACGCGAGTCAATAGGTGATTAAAAGCCTTTGTTGATTTCCCAAGTTAGTGGTGCTTGATGTGCGTCACAAATCACCTGAATTCAGGTGGGGTTGCCTATCTTTTATAGATTTTATAGGTTTATTGAGTATCATATTAAAATTGCGGCAAACGAAGGCCACCATTGTTGTGAGTGTTTGTTACTGACCCGTTATTCAATGTAAAAAAACGTAGACAGACCGGCTAGTGCTGTAGAGTTTGAGTATATTGGCCGGACTATGTCGTTGAATTAGAAAGGAATTTGAACTATATCTCTTTTTTTGGAGAGGTTTTTGCTCTTTGTTGTTGGAAATACTGTGATTTTGAGTAAAGTACCCTCCCTTTAATGCTTCTATACTTCGATATATAGGGCAGGTTAGTTAACCAATTAGTGGTTATGCCTTTAGATAATGCGTTATCCGGCGCGCCTTAAGGCAGTTAGTTTGAATAGCCCGGAACGCATAATAAGAATAATTTGGCAGGATAGTGTTTATATGTCGATAGAAGTAGGGCAAGGCGCCTTCAATCCCGCTCATTGTCATTCCCTGATTGAATTGCTGCAGTCTCGTGCAACATTGCACCCAGATAAAGTGGCTTTTACCTTTTTGCCCGATGGCGGTGGTGAAGGTATTGCAGTGACCTACGGGCAGCTGAATGAGCGGGCCATGTCGGCGGCAGTACGGTTTCGCACCGTGATTGAGCCTGGTGACCGAGCACTGATGCTGTTTCCTTCCGGATTGGAATTTATCTACGCTTTTTTTGGCTGTTTATACGGTGGCATCATTGCCGTTCCTGCCTATCCTCCCCGCCGTAATCAGAATATGGGGCGCTTAAAGTCCATCATAGACGACTGCGACCCATCGTTGGTGCTTACCACCTCTAAATTATTGACGGTTGCAGAGCCTTTATTTGCAGAAACGGAAGGGCTTGATCAGATACCATTTATGGGTGTGGATCTTGATCAATCCACTGCGGCGCAAGAATGGCAGGACCCTCAAGCCAATGAAGATACCCTGGCTTTTCTGCAATACACTTCCGGGTCCACCGGTAATCCCAAGGGCGTTATGGTGAGCCATGGCAACCTCATCTATAACGAAGCCATGATTACCCACTCGTTCGCCAGTGAAGCGGACGACGTTTCCGTCAGTTGGTTGCCCATGTTCCATGATATGGGGTTAATCGGAACCACCATTCAGCCCCTGTATGTGGGCGCGACTTCTGTGTTTATGTCGCCGGCGTCTTTCCTGCAAAAGCCGTTGCGCTGGTTACAAGCCATCTCTGATTATCGAGGCACGGCCATCTGTGCGCCCAACTTTGCTTACGAGCTGTGTGTGAGTCAGGTTACGGTTGAACAGAAAGCACAGTTGGATTTATCCAGTTTGAAGATTGCTTTGTCCGGGGCAGAGGCAGTAAGGCCTGAAACATTGGAAGCTTTCATTGAGGCATTTGCGCCTTGCGGTTTCAAGTCTGGGGCTTTTAACCCCACATTTGGGCTGGCGGAAGCCACGCTGATGGTGAGTTCCGCATTGGCGGAAAATCGGCCCCATTTTATTCGGGTGGAAGCCGAGGCCATGGCCAACAATCGCATTGTTGCGGTTGAGACTGAGTCCGACGTGAAATCAGTTCGATTGGTTTCCAATGGTGTTTCCCCTCTGGATGCAGATCTGGCCATTGTTGATCCCAACAGCTTGCAGGAGTTAGAAGAGGGGATGGTAGGCGAAATCTGGTCTTCCGGCCCCCACATCGCCAAAGGTTACTGGCGTAAAGATGAGGCTACCCAGGAAACTTTCCAAGCCTTCACCGAAGCGGGCAAAGGCCCCTTTATGCGAACTGGGGATTTGGGTTGTTTGGTGGATGGCGAGTTGTACATTACGGGCCGTCAGAAAGATGTGATCATCATCCGTGGACGCAATCACTACCCCCAGGATGTGGAATACACGGTTCAGCAGAGTCATGTGGCGCTTAAGTCTGATGCCGGTGCTGCCTTCACTGTTGAAGTGGATGGCGAAGAGCGTTTGGTGGTGGTGCAGGAAGTGGAGCGCAAATACCGTATGCGCCTGGTTACGGATGTGGTGAGCGCGGCCATTCGTCAGGCGGTGGCGGAGAATCACGAGATCCAGGTCCACACCATTGTCTTCCTCAAGCCCGGTTCCATATTGAAGACCTCCAGTGGCAAGATTCAGCGCAGTGCAAACCGCACCGCATTTTTGGAAGAGAGCTTGGCCCCCATCGCGGTGTCCAGCTTGCAGCAGGATCAGGGCGAAGATTCGAAAAAAGAAATTGAAGAAGCTCTCAGTCTGGAGAAAGAAGACTGGCTGGCGTTGAATGACGCCGACCGCGAGGCTCGTTTGGTGCTTTACCTGAAAGCGGCCATTGCCAGCGAGATAGGGGAAAAAATCGATCGTATAAAAGACGACATCAGTTTGATGGGGCTGGGTATCGATTCGCTTCAGATTACCCAGTTATTTACCCGTTTAAGAGATCGCTTCGAAATTAATATGGATCTTGCCAGTCTGTTCGATGCCCAGGATTTTCAGGCTTTGGCGGGCGCCATATCGGAAGCCATGCTGGCGGGTTCCCAATCCGCTTTACCACCCCTTGAGCCTGCACCAAGGGAAGCGCTGATGCCACTGTCGTTTTCGCAAAAACGAATGTGGTTTATGGACAAGTTGCGCCAAGGCAATACCGCTTACAACTTGCCGTTTGCTTTGAAGATCCAGGGAGCGTTGGATATCGATGCGGCACAAAAAGCCTTTCAAAGTATGGTTACACGGCATGAGGTGTTACGAACCGCTTACGTGGAGCTGGACGGTCATGTGTATCAGCACGTGCAAGAGCCGAAACCCTGGGTATTCACTCAGTCTGATTTAAGTTATTTGAAGGAGCCGGCCCTATCCAAAGCGATTCAGGATCACATCGACGTTGAGGCGCGCAAACCATTCCAATTGGCCACCGGGCCTGTGATTCGTACTCACTTGTTGAAGCTTCCTGCTCAGGAATCCGACTCTCTGAAAGGGCGCGCGGCAGAGCAGTGGCTGCTGTTAATTACCATGCATCATATCGCTGCGGACGGTTTTTCCCTGAAAGTGATTACCGATGAAATAACCGGAGCTTATGGAGCATTTTTAACAGATAGTACCCCTAACCTACCAGAGCTGGGTATCCAGTATGTGGATTTTGCCCATTGGCAAAAACAGTTATTCGAAAGCGGACTGCTGTCCAACCAATTGGACTACTGGGTTGATCACCTAAAAGACGTGCCGGTTTTGGATATGCCTCTGGATCACCCTCGGCCACCGGAACAAAGTCTGCAAGGCGACAATTACTACTTCGAGTTAAATAAAAACCAAGTGGCTGAGTTGAAGCGAATCAGTCGCAACCAGGGCGTGACCTTTTACATGACCCTGCTTACCAGCTTTAAGGTTCTGCTTCATCACTACACCCAGGGCGAAGATATTTGTGTGGGTACACCCATCGCCAACCGAACCACACCGGAGCTGGAAAAGCTCATTGGCTTTTTTGTAAATACCCTTGCCCTGCGAACTGACTTGTCCGGCAACCCTAGCTTTACTGAGCTGATGCAACGGGTGCGTAAGGTTACCCAAGGGGCATTCTCCAATCAGGAGATGCCCTTTGAAAGGGTTGTTGAGGCGCTTTCTATTCCCCGGGATCTGAGCTATTCCCCGGTTTTCCAAGTGATGTTTGTGCTGCAGAACAGCACCATCGATGAAGAATTCAATCTGGCCGGTGTGAACGTGGAAAGTTTGCATACCGCGCCGGGTACTTCCAAGTTCGATATGACCCTGGAGTTTTCGGAAGAATCCGGTGTGCTCAAGGGTAATCTGGAATTTTCTACAGATTTGTTCGAGCGGGACACCATGGTTCAAATGGTGGAGCATCTCAAGCAGTTGGTGGACAGCGTCATTGCCGATCCCCAGCAACCTATCGGCAATATCAACATCCTGTCGCCCCAGGAAAAAGAATTGTTATTGCAGCAGCTCAATGACAATCAACTTGCCCTAACCGACATATCTAATATCCATGGTTTATTTGAAGCGCAAGTTCGTCAACAACCCAATGAAGTTGCTTATGTTTGTGGTGATCAACGGCTTTCCTATGAAGAATTAAATCAGCGCTCTAACCAATTAGCCCGCTATCTGGTTGAACGAGGCGTTGAGTCTGAGTCTTTAGTTGGCGTTTGCATGAGTCGACGCACGGAGTTGTTAATATCTTTGCTGGCGATTTTTAAAGCCGGGGGAGCCTACGTTCCCATCGATCCTAATTACCCGTCTGACCGGGTAGCCTACATGTTGCAGGATTCCGACGCGCCCGTTGTGATATCGGAAAGTTGCTACAGTTCCCTGCTGCCCACGGATAAGGCATCGCTGCAGATTGCGTTTATAGACGAACTCGCAGAATCCCTGTCTCAATACCCGTCAGATAATTTGGATCTGAATATTGAGCCTCAGCAATTGGCCTATGTGATTTACACATCCGGTTCCACCGGATTGCCTAAAGGGGTAATGATCGAACATCGAAATGTGATCGCATTGGTTCAATGGGCGCAAACCGTTTACAGTCAAGATGATTTAAACGGTGTGCTGGCGGCCACTTCCATTTGCTTTGATCTGTCAGTGTTCGAGTTTTTTGTCACCCTGGCTACCGGTGGCAAAGTGATTTTAGCGGATACTATTTTAGAGCTTGGTAATATTCCAGCCGCATCCGAGGTGCGTTTGCTCAATACGGTACCTTCGGCCATAGCCACTTTACTTCAGTCCGGTGATATTCCGGCGTCAGTGGCCATTATCAATTTAGCGGGTGAGGCGTTGTCAGCCAGTTTGGTTGACTCCCTTTACGATGAAACCCAGGTTAAGCGAGTGTACGACCTCTATGGGCCATCGGAAGATACCACTTATTCCACCTTCACTTTGCGTGAGGTTGGCAAGCCCGCCAGTATTGGTAAACCCATTAATAATACCCAGGCCTATGTGCTTAACCCCCACGGGCAGCTGGTGGCGCCGGGCCTTGCCGGTGAACTGTATTTGGCTGGAGCCGGGGTTACCCGTGGCTATCGAAATAGGGAGCAATTGACTGCAGAGCGCTACATTGAAAACCCATTCGATCAGTCCGCCCAAAATAACCGCATGTACCGAACCGGTGATCTTGTGCGTTACAGCGGTGAAGGTACCCTGGAGTACTTGGGTCGAATTGACCATCAAGTAAAAGTACGTGGTTTCCGTATCGAGCTGGGTGAGATTCAGTCTTGCATTAAAAACGTTGCCGCTGTTAAAGACTGTTTGGTGGTGACTCGTGAAGATGCGGCCGGTAGCAAAATATTGGTTGGTTATCTGGTGAGTGAAACAGTTGATGGTGACATTGATGGGGATAAGGTAATCGGCCCTGTCCGGGAGACCCTGAAACAGCAGTTACCGGAATACATGATGCCTGCCGCTTTTGTTTTGCTTGATGCTTTCCCGCTGACCCCCAATGGCAAGATTGATCGCAGTGCATTACCGGAGCCCAGTGTGGCGGATCTGCTGCAAGCCGGGTTTGTAAGCCCTCGAGACGAACGTGAACAGCGTATGGCCGTTATCTGGCAAGACGTGTTGGGCTTGGAGCAGGTGGGTATTCACAACAACTTTTTCGAGCTGGGCGGTCACTCCTTGTTGGCCACCAAATGTGTATCCCGTGTGCGGGACGAATTTGGCGTGGATCTGCAAGTAAAAAGTCTGTTCACGTCACCCACTATTGCTGAACTTTGTGCCCAGCTTGATCACTCAGGAGGTTTGTCTGATTTGGCGCCGCCGCCAGTGCATCCAGTTGCTCGAGATGGCGACCTGCCTTTGTCCTTTGCCCAAATGCGGCTGTGGTTTTTGAATCAGTTGGAAACTGGCAACTCTGAATACAACATCAGTACTTCCTACAATATGCCAGCAGCATTGCGTTTGAGCGGGCAACTTAACGTAAATGCGTTACGCAAAGCGTTTCAGGCTTTGGTGCAAAGACATGAGGTTCTGCGCACGTCATTTTTAATAGATGATGGGAGAGCCACCCAAGTGATCCGCGAGCCAAGCGATTGGTTTATGGATGTTCGGGATTTACGTCATTTGGATACGGAAGAACGGGAAGCGGAAATTATTCGCTTGGCGGAAGATGAAGCCACGCGCTCTTTTGACTTGGTCTTGGGGGCGTTGAATAAGGCTCGTCGAATTCGACTGTTACGCACCCGTTTGCTCCAAACTGGCGACCAGGAACATGTGCTTTTACTCACCAAGCATCACATCATTTCCGATGGTTGGTCATTGGGAATACTCATTGACGAAATGGGTGAGTTATATCGCTCCATCGTGGAAAGTGATGAAGCGAGGGTGCCTGAGCTGGTTGTGCAGTATGCTGATTATGCAAGCTGGCAGCGGCAGTGGATGGAAGGCCCCGTATTTGATCATCAGTTGGGTTATTGGCGTGAACATCTTCGGGGCGTGCCTGTGCTGGAGTTGCCCACGGACCGGCCTCGGCCTGCGGTGATGACATTCAATGGCAGTTATGAGCCAGTGAAACTCACCCAAGAGTTGACACAGCAATTAAACGCCTTGAGTCGAGATCAGGGTGTAACCCTGTTTATGACGCTGCTGTCAGGTTTCTATGGCCTTTTGAGTCGCTATAGCGGGCAAACCGATATTTGTATCGGAACCCCGGTTGCCAATCGTGCTCGACCGGAATTTGAGTCGCTGATTGGTTGTTTTGTTAACAGTCTGGCTCTACGGGTAGACTTGGAAAACGATCCTAGATTCGTTGATCTCTTGCTCCAAGTACAAGATGTCACATTGGCCGGCTACAGTCATCAGGATCTTCCGTTTGAGAAGTTGGTGGATGCATTGGGTGTGGCGCGGGACAAAAGTCACACGCCTTTGTTCCAGGTCATGTTCACATTACAGAATGCGGCCAATACGTTGGATATGAGTATGCCTGGCGTATCCGTGGAGATGTTGCCTTCCGTAGCGAAAACCGCAAAATTCGATATCACCCTGAATTTGGAAGAGGGCGCTGATGGTCTGCAAGGGATGATCGAATACAATACGGATTTGTTCGATCGCGCCACAGTTCACCGCATGGTGGGCCATTTAGAACGGGTGCTGGAGACCGTGGTCGAGCATCCTCATATGCGGATTTCGGAATTACCTTTATTGAGTGATACCGAACAGCAGACCATTCTCAACGAATGGAATCATCAACCTCAAGCCTACGATTTCAATGAAACCATACACGGGCGGGTTGAGACCAGTGCCCAGCTCTATGGTGACAATCCGGCAGTGCAGTTGGATGAGGAATGTCTCAGTTACAGCGAACTCAATAGGCGCTCCAACCAACTGGCTCATTATTTGAGAAAGCAGGGGGTGAGTACCAACCAGTTGGTGGGTATCAGTCTTAATCGCAATCTGGATATGGTGGTGGCCATACTGGCGGTGCTTAAAGCGGGCGGTGCCTATGTGCCCATTGATCCCGCTAATCCCGAAGACAGAATTCGCTTCATAATCGAAGATGCCGGTGTTCAGTTGCTGATAACAGAAACGGATATTCAATCGGAATTGCCCAGCGGTAATTATTCTCCGGTGGTGTTGGATACGCTTTCAGCAGAGTTGGGCACCCAACCTAGTGACAACCTGGAACCGGTGAGCGGGCCGGATGATGTGGCTTATGTAATCTACACATCAGGAACCACTGGCAAGCCGAAAGGGGTATTAATTCCCCACAGTAATGTAATTCGTCTATTCTCTGCCACAGACCAGTGGTTCAGCTTTAACCAGCAGGATGTTTGGTCCGTTTTTCACTCGTTTGCATTTGATTTCTCCGTCTGGGAGCTGTGGGGAGCCCTATTCTTTGGCGGTAAAGCTGTCATTATTCCCACCAAAGTGGCTAAATCCACAGAAGATTTCTATCGATTGGTGTGCGAGCAAGGTGTCACCGTGCTGAATCAGACGCCGTCTGCCTTCACCCAATTTATTCGATTTGATGAATACAGCAGGGAAGATAGCCCAGAGTTGGCCAGCCGTATGCGTCTGCGCTACGTGGTCTTCGGTGGCGAAGCCCTGGATTTTGCCGCTTTGCAGAAGTGGCATGATCACCATGGCCTGGATCAACCTCAGTTGATCAACATGTACGGTATCACTGAAACCACGGTGCATGTTACCTATCACCGCATTACAGAGCAAGATCTCGACCGTAAGCAAAGTTTGATTGGGCGGCCGATTCCTGACTTGGATTTTTATATCCTTGATCAGCATTTGAATCCTGTACCTGTGGGAGTGCCAGGGGAGATTCATGTGGGTGGTCAGGGTCTAGCCCATGGTTATCTCAATCGACCTGATTTAACGCAGCAACGATTCGTCAATAATCCCTTCGGCACAGAAGTGGAGCGCACCGTAGGTCTGTACCATTATTTGTATAAAACCGGCGATTTAGGCCGTTTGCTCCCCAATGGTGTGGTGGAGTACATGGGCCGAATTGATGATCAGGTTAAAATACGAGGCTATCGTATTGAATTGGGTGAAATAGAGTCCACTATTAGCCAATTTGAAGGGGTGAGGGAAACCGTGGTTCTGGCGCGGGAAGATGTGCCCGGTGACAAGCGCTTGGTGGCTTATGTGCAGATGGATCAGGGTGATCTGGTTGCGCTGCAAGACAGGATTAAGAAAAGCCTGCCTGACTATATGGTGCCCAAGGCCTATGTGGTGTTGGATCAGTTTCCGCTAACACCCAATGGCAAGGTGGACAAGCGCAACCTGCCCATGCCTGGTGATGCCAACGTGGACAAAAAGGTCTATGTTGCACCTCGTAATGAAACGGAAAGTGCCCTGGCTGATATTTGGCAGGATGTACTGCAATTGGACAAGGTTGGGGTAACGGACAACTTTTTTGATCTGGGTGGTCACTCTTTATTGGCGACACAGGTGGTATCCAGAGTTCGAGAATATTTTAACGTGGAGCTTCCTCTCAGTTCACTGTTTGAGGAACCCACTATCGAGAATATCGCTCTACACCTGTTACAGGCGGAGCTGGAATCCGCCGAGGATATGGAAATGGCTGACCTGCTGGCTGAGATTGAGGGGTTGTCGGAGGATGATTTGAAAAACCTTTAATTCTTATGGGGTTAGGGGGGCATAGCAGGAAGCAAATAGAATTATAGTTTACAATAAAAGCAATAAAGGGCGGTTGTAACGAACCGCCCAGTTTTATATAGCGAATCTGGATCAAATTCCGCATATCTATTGCGTTTGTTTATGGTTCCGGCTTCGCACTTTCCATACGGGCACATCGATTAATGACTGACAAGAAGTTACTAAGCCGCCTTGCGAGTCTCACCCCAGAGCAACGCGAGGCGCTTTTAAAGCAGCTTCAAAAGAAGAAAAATCAGGGCGCTGAGCCGAATCGGGATGTCATTCGGCCCTTCCCAAGGGATACTAACCGGTTGGCCATGTCCTATGCGCAGCAGCGTTTATGGTTCATCGATCAGCTTCAGTCCGGCAATTCTAGTTACAACATCTCCGCAGCTTTGCGTTTAAGCGGTGCTTTGGATGTGGAAGCTCTACGCATGAGCTTTGATGAAATTGTGCGTCGTCATGAAATCCTTAGAACCACGTTCGTCACTGAAGAAGGGCAAGGTCGGCAACTGGTTAATGAACATCAACGCTGGGAACTGCCCACCATTAGTCTCGAGCCTCTTGATAAAGAAGAGCAGGACGAAGTTATTCGTGCCCGTTATAAAGGGGATGCCCATACCTCTTTCGACTTGATAAATGGTCCCTTACTGCGGACTCGATTAATCCGCTTAAGCAATAGCGAGCATGTGATCATTGTCACCATGCATCACATTATTTCCGATGGTTGGTCCATGGGTGTATTCATCCAGGAAATGGCGCTGTTATACGATGCCTATCGCCAGGATAAGGGGTCGCCGCTAAAGGATCTAAATATTCAATATGCGGATTACTCTGTATGGCAGCGAGAGTGGCTGTCTGGTCAACGACTTGACCGTCAGCTCAGCTATTGGAAAACAAAATTGGATGGTGTTCCTGTGTTGGAATTGCCAACGGATTTTCAACGGCCGCCCCAGCACAGTTATTCTGGTAAGAATATTCACTTCAATCTGACCGCGGATATTACTCAAAAGCTCAACCAGCTCGCCAAACAACAGGGCGTGACATTATTTATGACCCTGTTTGCCAGCTTACAGGTGCTGTTATATCGCTACAGTGGCCAGGAAGATATCTGTGTGGGTACGCCCATCGCGGGTAGGGTACGGCCCGAAGTGGAGCCTTTGATAGGCTGTTTTGTAAATACACTGGCCATAAGAAGTGATCTGTCTAACCAGCCCAGTTTCACATCACTTTTAAAACAAGTGCATCAAAATCTCACAGCGGCCTACGATCACCAGGATATTCCATTTGAGCGGCTTGTGGATGAGTTGGGTGTTGCTCGGGAAATGAGTCACACGCCTTTGTTCCAGGTAATGTTTGTATTGCAGAATGCCACCAGCACCAGCTCAATGTCCATTCCTGGTTTGGAGATAGAATTATTACCCGAAGAATCTGAAACCTCGAAGTTCGATATCACCATTAACATGCGTGAAGAAAAAGGGTGTTTGAAAGGTGATTGGGAGTTTCGAACAGATCTGTTTGATGTGGCCACCATCGAACGCATGATTGGCCATTACGAAAATTTATTGGCTGATGTGGTGCAATCCCCGTCAAACACTATCAATCATTTAAGCTACCTGTCTGCTGAAGAGAAGCAAAATCTTCTGTTTCAATGGAATTGTGATGTCAGAGAGTATGAACGCGATGCCAGTTTGGTGCAGGTGTTCTCTGATATTCGACAACAGAACGGTGATCGTGTGGCCGTTGAGTTTGGCCAAGATCAAATTACCTATGCTCAACTGGACGCCTTGAGTGATCATGTGGCCCATGGCTTGGTAGAAAGGTCCGTTGGGGCAGGGCACCGTGTAGGCTTGTGCGCTGAGCGCAGCATCGAAACTATTGCCGCACTCCTGGGAATTTTAAAAGTAGGGGCGGCCTACGTTCCGTTGGATCCTGCCTATCCAGCGGATCGGCTTAGCCACATGATCGACGATGCTGAAACTGAGGTCATACTCTGCCATCAGCGCCTGGTTGAGCGGCTTCCGGTTGACCCTGATCAACTGATCCATCTAGATGACTTTTGTGGGCAATACAGTGTGATTGCACCACCGGTCGTACCCGTGGCAGCCAAAGCCGCGGCCTATGTGATGTACACATCCGGTTCCACTGGAAAGCCCAAAGGAATCGAGGTTATGCATCGCAATGTGGTGCGACTGGTTCGAAACACCAACTTTATGGAAATGGATTCGGGGCTGGTGTTTTTACAGTACGCGCCCATTTCATTCGATGCAGCCACTCTGGAGATCTGGGCTCCCCTGCTCAATGGTGGCAAAGTTGTGGTTGCGCCTCCCGGGCAGCTTACTGCCGAAGAAATTGGAGACGTTATACGCAATGGTCAGGTTAACGCCGCCTGGTTAACTGCGGCTTTGTTTCATTTTATTGCGGAATATCATATTGAAGAGCTTCAAGGGTTAACTCAATTGCTGGCAGGCGGAGATGTATTGTCTCCAAAGCTGTGTTTAAAGGTGCTGGATGAATTACCGCAATTAACCTTGATCAACGGATATGGGCCCACCGAAAACACCACCTTCACCTGTTGCTATGCCATGAAGCGGCCTGCGGACGTAAGAGCCACGGTGCCCATTGGAAAACCCATTGCAAACACGCGAGTCTATGTGCTCGATGGCGCCATGCAACCGGTACCTATCGGTGTGCCCGGTGAGCTTTTCACCAGTGGTGATGGGGTTGCTAACGGTTATCTCAATCGTGATGAATTGACCAAAGAGGTATTCTTGCCCAATCCGTTTGATAGCGGCGATGATCCCGTCATTTACAGAACGGGGGATCAGGTCCGATATTATCCCGACGGCAATATTGAATACCTGGGGCGAATCGACCAGCAGGTTAAAATTCGCGGTTTTCGAATTGAACTTAGCGAAATAGAAGCCGCCGTTGGCAGTATCAATACCATACGTGAAGTTGCTGTCATAGCTCGAGAGGATATTCCTGGGGTTAAATACCTGGCTGCTTATATTGTTCCTGGCGAGGGGATTCAGCCCACCAGCATAGAATTAAAATCGGAACTCAAGCAAACCCTACCGGATTATATGATTCCGGCCACTTTCGTAACCTTGGAACAGCTTCCCGTTACTGCAAACGGTAAACTGGATAGAAAAGCGCTACCAAAACCCATTCTGGAAAACCAAAACGCGCTGCAAAGGGTGCCGCCGAGAACGGAAAAAGAGATTATCCTGGCGAATATATGGCAGCAAGTTCTTAATTTGGACGAAATTGGTATACGGGATAATTTTTTCGAGTTGGGCGGCGATTCTATACTCAGTATTCAAATAATCAGTCGTGCCAAATTGGCTGGTTTGCACCTCACCACTAAGCAAATATTTGAAAATCAAACCATTGAAGAATTGGCTGAAAGAGCCAGTGAAGTGGAAACGCCTATCATAGCCGAGCAAGGAATGGTTATGGGCGAATCTGTATTGTCACCCATTCAACATTGGTTTTTTAACCAGCAGTTCGTGGACGAGCACCACTGGAATCAGTCGGTACTTTTAAATATCAAGCCCCAAAGTAAACTAACAGACCTGCAAATTCGCAAGGCACTTGCGGCTGTGGTGGTACAGCATGATAGTTTGCGGTTGCGCTTTCAACGCACAGCCGAAGGTGTTAAACAATTTTTTAGTGATCAGGCTGATGGTAATAGCCACTTCCGGTTCTATCCAAAAGACTTATCCAATCTGGTTGATGATGCTATAGAATCCGCCCTCAAGCACGCCTGTGATGAAATTCAGGCCAGTCTTGATTTGGGGAATGGTCCATTACTTGCGGTGGGCTATATTACTTTGCCTAAAGACCAACGTAAATTGTTGTTGGTTGTTCACCATCTGGTGGTGGATGGTGTCTCCTGGCGGATTTTATTGGACGACTTTGGACGGGCTCTGAATGCGGTTCAAGCTGGCGAAGAGCTTCAACTCGGCTATAAAACCACATCCTATCAACAATGGGCTGCTGGGTTAGAAGAGTTCGTTGAGTACGGGCATCTCAACGCCGAATTAAATTATTGGCGCGCAATAGTGGAGCAAGAAAAGCCACTACTCCCGTTTGACCAGACTGCAACTCTCTCCACTGTAGCTGACACCCAGGTCTACTCGGCCTATTTAAATACGGAACTGACCCAAGCGCTGCTTCGTGATGTTCATAAAGCGTATCGAACGGAGATCAACGATGTGCTGCTGACTTCGTTGGCCAGGACACTCTCCGATTGGAGCGGCAACGTAACCACGCTGCTTGATATGGAAGGCCATGGCAGAGAGATATTTTCTGATCGGTTTGATTTAAGCCGAACCGTAGGTTGGTTCACATCGGTTTACCCCGTATTGTTGAAATACCAGAATGGGCAATCCATCACTGATAATCTCAAATCTATAAAGGAACAACTTCGTCATATTCCAGGGCGAGGTTTTGGCTATGGTGCGCTGCGGTACTATTCTGAGCAGGCCAAGGATGTGTTTTCTGAGGTTCCCTCTGCAGACATCGTATTCAATTATCTGGGACAGTTCGATTCAATTATCGAAAACAATACCTGGTTTGAATTAGCCAGGGAGGGAAGAGGGCAGGAGCATAGTTCCGCCAGTCACGAACCCCACCCACTCAGTATTAACAGCCATATTGTGGATGGCCGATTGCAGGTGGATTGGATATACAGTGAGAAACATTTTACCACTGAAACAATCGAACATTTGTCCCATCAATTTTTTGTAGCCATAGAACAACTTATCAGCCAATGCAGTCGTCCGGATGTTTTCGGTTACACGCCATCTGATTTTCCTTTATCTGGTTTAGATCAGGGGCAGATAGACCGATTGGTGGGTCGAAACCAATCCATAACCTCCATATACCCCCTGTCCCCCATGCAGGAAGGGATGTTGTTCCATAGCCTTTTTGATAACGACCATGGGGTGTACTTCGAACAGTTAAGTGTTGAGGTGCTTGGTGGTGTGGATCGCGAAGTGTTGAAGCAATCCTGGGCCATTGTGGTAAATCGGCATCCAGCGTTGCGCAGCGCATTTTTATGGCAGGAGCTGGATAGGCCGCTTCAGATTGTCCATAACAAGATCGATATGGAGGTGATTGATATTGATTGGCGCCATATCGACGTCAATCAGGAGAAAATGCGGTTTGATGCCTGGTTGGAAAAAGACAGGCAAAGGGGATTTGATTTTGAAAACCCCGGTTTGATGCGATTGGCCTGGATTGATATGCCGGATAATCGTGCTCGCCTGGTTTGGAGTTTTCATCACGTTGTTCTTGATGGCTGGTCACTGCCCCTGGTGATGGGCGAAGTATTTCAAACCTACGGTTTATTGGTGAAAGGTGAAGAGGCAACCCTGCCGTCAGCGGGAAGCTACGAAGATTTCATATCTTATTTGGAACAGGTAGATAAAGGTGACGCCCTGCAATTCTGGAAACTCTACTTAAGCGAGTTCGAGGCAGCTACACCCCTACCCAATCTTAAAAGTGGTAATAACTCTGACGAAAAAGTTTTTCTAGAAAACGCTTTGGTGCTAGATGAGAGCTTTACCACCCGAATTCAGAATTTTGCTCGAGAGCAACACGTAACCTTAAATACGGTTTTGCAGGCCGCCTGGGGCGTGTTGTTAGCACGTTATAGTGGTGAGCGGGATGTGGTTTTCGGAACCACCGTTTCAGGTCGCCCAACAGATTTACCCAATGTAGAAAATATCGTTGGTCTGTTTATCAATACATTGCCTCTCAGAATAGTGTTAGACGAGCGTAGTACCATCGGACCGCTTCTGAAAAAAATGCAAGAAGAGCAAGTGGATCTAAGGCGCTTCGAATTTACTCCCCTGGTGGATATACACCGTTATTCTGAGGTGCCAGGAGATCAAAGCCTGTTCGATAGCATTTTGGTTTTTGAAAACTATCCAGTTGGGGAAGCGGTTCACAGTGCCGATGAACTTTTGGATTTTGGTCATATAACCACGATCGAACATACTAACTATCCAATTACTCTGATAATAGAGCCTGCGAAACAGCTGTTGGTGAAGCTCTCCTACGATTCCGCTTTATTTGAAAATGCTGCCATAGAAAGAATATTACAGCATTTGAAAACACTGCTTCACGGAATGCTGTCTCAACCGGATGTGCCACTGGTTCGTCTCCCCATGTTAAGTGAAGACGAACGTAATAACCTATTACACAATTGGAATCCAGCCCCGGCAAATTATCCCAAGAATCTCTGTTTGCATCAGATATTCGAGAAACACGTGAAGGCCCACCCTGAACACATTGCCGTGGTGTGTGGTAATACTGAAATTACCTACAGGGAACTTAATATTCGTGCCAACCGCGCTGCTCGTCTTTTGTTTGAAAATGGAGTTAAGGCTGACGATCTGGTGGCCATTGCGCTAGAGCGATCGGTGGAGATGATCGTAAGCACCATTGCGGTTCTAAAAGTGGGTGCGGCCTATGTTCCCCTGGATTCGGAATATCCGGATGATAGAGTGGGTTATATGCTGGGCCATACTGCCGCTCCCGTGGTGATTACAGATACTGCCCATTCACAGCGCATTGCATCTATAGTCAGCAACAGCAAGTTACGTACTCAAGTGCTATTGGTAGAAGATGTGGTGGAAAAGAGTAGCAATTACAGTGGCGAAAATCTGCTGTTGGATTTCTCACCCAGCCCCAGTCGTACTGCTTACGTCATTTATACCTCCGGTTCCACCGGCCTGCCAAAAGGTGTGGAAGTGAATCAACTCAGTGTGATTCGTTTGGTGTTGGATGCCAATTATTTTTCATTGGAGCACCAGGACCGGGTTTGTCATCTTTCCAATGTCTCATTTGATGCTGCGACCTTTGATATTTGGGCGCCTCTTTTGAATGGCGCCGGTTTAGTTATCTATTCGAAAGAAATGATTCTTAACCCGGAGTTGTTTTTCAACGAAATACTGCGGACCAACACCAATGTGAGTTTCTTTACCACGGCGTTGTTTAATATGTATATGGCGACAAAGCCGGAAATTATTTCGCAGTTCAAGGTTTTGATGATAGGCGGAGAGGCACTTGATCCCAGTATTACACGTTTGGCACTTAACAAATATAAGCCCAAGCATTTATTGAATTGTTATGGACCAACGGAAAATACCACCTTTTCCACGTTCAATGAGTTGGAGTATTTGCCAGAAAACGCCTCCAACGTGCCCATTGGACGTAGTATATCCGGCTCAACTGCCTATATATTGGATATCAATAAACAACCGGTTCCCATTGGCGTAAAAGGGGAGATTTATTTAGGTGGCGACGGTGTAGCCATAGGCTATCTCAATGATACCGAAAGAACTCAACAGTCTTTCATTCCTGACCCATTTTCAAATACCCAGGGGGCTCGCTTATATAAAACCGGTGATATTGCCCGCTACCGTGAAGACGGGCTTATCGAGATTCTGGGTCGTGCCGATGATCAGGTTAAAATTCGGGGTTTCAGAATTGAACTGAATGAGGTGGAGTCTAATCTAACTCGAGTCGACGTGATTAAAGACGCGGTTGTACTGGTTAAAATTGATGATGCCAAGCAAAAACGGCTAGTTGCCTATATCAAATCTGAACACAAATTAGATATCACAGAGGTTAGACAAAAAGCATCTGAATTCTTACCCAAGCACATGATGCCGGCTGCGTTCGTTTTCATGGAAGAGTTTCCTCTTACTGCGAATGGAAAAGTAGATAAACGTAAATTGCCAGAGCCCGTATACGAGTCAAGCAATACTAATCAATATGTGGCTCCCCGGAACCGCAAAGAAGAGATTTTGGTGGATATTTGGGAGCAGGTATTGAAGGCTGATACCGTAGGTATCCATGACAACTTTTTTGAGTTGGGCGGGGATTCCATACTCAGTATTCAGATAATCAGTAGGGCAAAACGCGCTGGCCTGCATCTCACCGCAAAGCAGATTTTTGATTTTCAAACCATAGGTGAATTGGCTGAGGTTGCAAAGGATGTACAGGATATTATTCTTGCTGAGCAGGGTCTGGTTGAAGGCCGTGTCAGCTTAACACCAATTCAAAAATGGTTTTATGAATCCAAGTTTACGGGCAGCGATCATTTCAACCAGTCACTGCTGCTGAAGACAAGTAAGACCATAACTCCTGATCATCTTATGGCTGCCTGGGAAGCGTTGATTTTACAGCACGATGCACTCAGAACCCGGTTTAAAGTGACTCCCAGTGAAGTGCAGCAGTATGTAGTTGCTCCCAAAAAGTCTACCAATATTGTGCAAGATATATTTGAGGTTGTGAATTTATCTGGATTACCCGCTAATTTGCGCTACGAACAGATAGAGCAACTGTCTAATAACGCACAAGCGACTCTCAATCTGGAGCACGGCCCGGTGATGAGGTTGGTTTATTTCGATTTGGGGGTTGAGGACGAAGCCCGGTTGCTGATTGTTATACACCATCTCGTGATAGATGTATTCTCTTGGCGTATTCTCTTGGAGGATCTGCAAACGGCGCTGGGTTCTCTGTTAAAAAGTGCTCGTATTGATTTGGGTTCAAAAACCACTTCTTTCCAGCAGTGGGCAGACGCACTAACGGAATTTGCTTATTCTGATCAGATAGCCGCAGATGCCGATTACTGGTTGAGTTTATCATCCCCAAGCGGACATCTTTTAGCTGACTATGCCGGTGAAAATACCATTGCCGACGTTGAACTAGTCGAAAGCGCTTTGGACACAAACACCACATCTAGATTATTAAAGCAAGCGGGCTCTGCCTATCAAACCGAAATAAATGATTTACTACTTACGGCTTTAGGCCGTTCTCTGTGCAGTATTGCAGAGGGGAAATCATTAGTTTTGGATCTTGAAGGTCATGGCCGCGAACATATCGATGATAAATTGGATGTAAGTAGGACCGTAGGCTGGTTTACTTCCATCTATCCGGTCATTTTGTCCACGGATACTCAATCGGATCTTGGATTATCCATAAAGTCCACTAAAGAGAACTTGAGAGCGATACCTCGAAAGGGAATGACCTTCGGGGTGTTAAAGCATCTGGGTGATAGCGCCATACAAAACAAACTAAGTAAACTGGATAACAGCGAGGTTAGTTTTAACTATCTGGGTCAACTCGATCAAATAAGTAACGCAGACTCCTTGTTGTCTTCCACCACTGAGTCCACGGGGGAAGAAATTGCTCCTTTGGCCAAGCGTAAGTACAAAATTGAGGTCAGTGCAAAAGTACATGATGGACAATTACAAGTGATTTGGCGTTTCGGGGCCAGATTATTTGCGCGTTCCACCATTGAGCGATTGTCATTGCGTTTCTCAGAAGAGTTAACTCGCATTGTCGATTACTGTTGCAGTGGGGATCACTGCGGATATACGCCTTCTGATTTCCCCCTAAGCCAGCTCGATCAAACGCAAATTGATGGGTTATTACCACGTCAGGGCGTAGAGACCGTATTGCCCTTGTCCCCCGTACAGGAAGGAATGCTGTTCCATGCACTCTATGAGCCGGACTCCTGGGTTTACTTTGATCAGATGGTGGTACCTATTACCGGGGCGGTAAATGAAAAAGCCATGTTCGACGCTTGGCGAACGGTGGTATCCCGCCACCAAATATTACGTACCAGTTTGTTGTGGGAGAATGTACCGGTTCCCCTACAGATAGTGCATAAACGGGTTGATTTACACCTCCAGGAGTACGATTGGTCCAAGCTCGACGCTGATAGTGCACTGCAGAAGTTCCAGCGTTTTTTAATTGACGATCGTAATTTAGGCTTCAATTTTAAACAGCCCAGTATTATGCGCCTGAATTGGGTGGCCCTGCCCAATCAGGAAAATCGATTGGTTTGGAGTTTTCACCATATTTTGCTGGACGGATGGTCCATGCCCGTGGTGTTCGCTGAGCTATTTTCCATTTACGACTCCTTAGTAGCGGGGGATTCTGTATCGGAATTGCCCAATCCGCCCCGTTATCAAGACTTTATCCATTGGCAGCAGTCTCAGGATCAGGCTAAAGCTAAAGCCTACTGGCGTGACTATCTGAGTGGTTTTACAGCGCCCACACCCATTCCGGTGAAAAACTCCCAAGCCCTTATCAATCAATTGGAAGAGACGCAAAATGTAGCGGCCAAATACCTTGAGAAAGAAGTGGCCATCGGCGGCAATTTGCTCCTAGGAATACAGGGGCTAGCCAAACAATCCCATTTAACCCTTAACCATATTATGCAGGGGTTGTGGGCAATTCTGTTATCTCGATACAGTAATGAGCATGATGTTTTATTCGGTACCACTGTGTCTGGTCGACCGGCGGAGTTGAATGGTATTGAGTCCATGGTTGGGTTATTTATCAATACCTTGCCCATGCGCATGCAAGTTGAAAATAATGCTAGCTTCATTGACTGGTTGAAGTTGCAACAGGAAAAACAAACCGAAGCAAAAAATTACGAATACAGCTCCTTAGTTGATGTTCAAAACTGTTGTGAGACGCCTTTAAAGCAAGCCATGTTCGAATCCATATTGGTTTTTGAAAACTATCCCATTGATGAAACTCTGGAACAAACCCAGGCATCATTGAATATCGGCACGGTAGAGGCATTCCAGCAGACAAACTTCCCCCTTACTCTGATTATTATTCCAGGTAATGAATTAGTGTTACGGTTTTCCTATGACAGTCACAGCTTCAGCACTGATACTATCGACCGTATTCTGGTTCACATCCAACAGATGCTAATGGCCATCGAGAGTAATCCCAGTATTGCTATTGGTGATATTCCCATTATCTCTATGGGAGAGCATCAAAAGCAGGTTTATGGCTGGAATGAGACGGAGCGATCGTTTCCTTCGTCCGTAAATCTTGCTCGTTTGTTTACGGAAATTGCCAAAAAGCGCCCGGAAAATATCGCCTGTGATTTTAGCGGGCGATTAGTAACCTACGATTTGTTGGATCGGCGGACCAATCAATTAGCCCGTGCGTTGATTAAGAAAGGGGTGCAAGCGGGAGATCGTGTTGCCCTTTGTATTGATCGTTCAATTTCGATGATTGAGGCGGTTTTAGCTACTCTGAAAGCGGGTGCAGTTTATGTTCCTGTCGATCCCTCTTACACCAAAGAGCGGATCGAATATATGCTTAAAGACGTAGGTGCTGAAATAATTGTGGTTGGCGCCAACAGTCTGTCTGTTTTTGATGACTTGGAGCCCTCATTGCGTCACGGCTTGGTAGAGTCTGACGTGCTAACAAATGAAGCCCGTTCTTTACCTGATGGTGAAGTGGAAACTTCTATATCCACAGATAGTTCTGACCTTGCCTATGTCATCTACACATCCGGTTCCACGGGGCAGCCAAAAGGGGTTTGTGTGCCCCAAGTTGCTGTGAGCCGGTTAGTGCTGAACAGTGATTATGTTCAGTTTTCCACAGGTGATAGGGTGGGGCATGCTTCCAATGTGTCCTTTGATGCCGCCACTTTTGAAATGTGGGGAGCATTGTTGAATGGTGCCACCCTTGTGGGTATCAGCAAGGAAGAATCCCTTGACCCCCATGAATTCGGTTTAAAAATTAAAGAGAAGGCCATATCCACGCTGTTTCTCACCACTGCTCTGTTCAATGCACTGTTAAAGCAAGATGCGCAGGTTTTTGCGCCGCTCAAATACTGTTTGTTTGGCGGCGAGGCTTGTGATCCCAATGTGGTGTCAAGCATGATTGAGAGCGGTAATAAACCACAGCACTTGCTGCACGTTTATGGCCCTACTGAAAACACCACTTTCTCCACTTGGTACGAGATAACTGAGGTGTTACCTGGCGCAAACACGATTCCCATTGGTAAGCCCATCGCTAACAGCACCGCGTATATATTGGATTCAGAGCAAAGACCCGTACCTGTGGGTGTGGCAGGGGAGATTTTCGTAGGTGGTCTGGGCTTGGCAGATGGTTATCTGAATAAGGCTGATCTAACCGCAAAATCTTTTGTGGCTGATCCATTTAAGCCCAGTTTAAAAATGTACCGCACCGGAGATCTTGGGCGCTACCTTGATGATGGCTCCATTGAAATCCTGGGTCGATTGGACGATCAAATCAAAATTCGTGGTTTCCGGGTTGAATTAGGTGAAGTGGAAACGGCCATCAACCGCTTGCCAGCCATCAAGGAAAACACAGTGGTGGTTCATCAGCAGCCCAATACAGGCAAGCAACTTATCGCTTATTGCGAACTGGTTGATCCAAGCAACGAGCCAGATGTTGCAGAACTAAAAGCCAAGCTGAAGCAGACTCTACCTTACTACATGGTACCTTCGGCTCTGGTTTATCTTGGTGCGTTACCCATAACGCCCAATGGTAAGGTCGATAAGCGGGCTTTACCCGAACCCACTGATGCTGATTATGTGTCCACGGAATATGTGTCTGCCCGTAATCCTATTGAAGCGACTCTTATCGAAATTTGGCAACAGGTTCTTGAAAAAGAAAGAGTGGGCATTTTTGATGACTTTTTTGATTTAGGCGGGCACTCCCTGTTAATAAATCGAGTTGCCATGCAATTAAAGCAGAAATTGAGCGTGGATTTGCCTCTAAGAACCTTATTTGAGGTGCCCACCATCGCTGCGCTCAGCGAGATTATTAGCGCAGTGTCTATTTCAGATTCCGATTTGGATCAATCTGAAGATCTAGATGATGATTTTGAGGAAGGCTCACTATGAGTGTGTATGAGCTGATGGCTAAGTTAGGAGCCGCCGGTATTAAGTTGTGGGTAGACGATGGTCAACTCAAGTTTAAGGCACCAAAAGGCGCGCTCACTCCAGACCTAAAAGCCGAGCTTGTGGAAAACAAAGCAGCGGTCATTGAGTTTTTAGTCCAGGCCAACAGTGATTCAAATCAGGAAGCCAGTGGTATACCCGCGGCGGACCGGAGCCAGCCTCTAGTACTTTCCCACGCTCAACAGCGGCTTTGGTTTATTGAACAGTTGTCTCCTGGAAGCAGTACTTTCCATATTCCTGCCACCCTCATACTTACGGGCATTCTCGACTACCAGGCTTTGGAAGGGGCCATGCTGGCGCTTATTCAACGCCACGAGTCCCTGCGCTCTTGTTTTTTGAGCAGTGAAGGTCAGCCTTATCAGGAAGTCCATCAGATAGAAAAATTTGAAATTCCAATAGAATCACTTGTTGATACAGATCCAGGTGAGCAGGATGCCGTTCTCAAGCAAAAAGTTGAGAAAGAGGTGAGACGTTCTTTTGATCTTACCCAGTCGCCCCTGATTCGTGCCCGTCTTTTTAAGTTGGACGACAACAAGCACGGTTTGGTGGTGACCATGCACCACATCATCACCGACGGTTGGTCCATGGCGGTGTTTGTTCGGGAGATATCCGCACTTTATGCGGCTCAACGTTTTGGTGTTGACGCACCCCTGCCTGAACTCACCATTCAATACCCGGATTACGCTGCCTGGCAACGTAATTGGTTGCAGGGAGAAGAACTTGACAGGCAGATTGGTTATTGGCAACAACAATTAAGCGGTGCTCCTGAGCAATTGGCCATGCCGTTTGATCCCCCGCGACCGCCCATGCAAACACTGAATGGCGCCACCGTGGATGTGGTTATCGATGCTAGGTTGTCCGGGGCGTTGAATAGCCTAGCCCGTGAGATGGGCACCACGTTATATGTGGTATTGATGGCGGCTTACAATGTTGTGCTGAGTAAATGGTCTAAACAAACCGATATTTGCGTGGGCATGCCCGTGGCCGGTCGCAGCCAAAGTGAAACAGAAAATCTTATCGGCTTTTTTGTTAATACTTTGGTTATTCGCAGCCAACTTCAAAATAACCCAACGCTGCTGGAATTAATCAAGGCCACTAAGGAGCAGGTTCTCGGTGCTCAGGGCCATCAGGACTTGCCCATTGACGCGGTGGTGGAAGAACTCAGTGTAGCCAGAAATTTGAGTTTCACGCCGCTATATCAAACCGCCTTTTCCCTTACCTCAGATGACGGATCCGCCAAGAAGGCTATGGTAGCGGGGTTAGAAATTACGCCCATGCCCCTGGAGTTGGTGTCAGCTCGCCTCGATCTCACCTTGATGTTGGTAAATAAGACCGATGCCATCGAGGGCATGATTGAATACAACACGGACTTATTTGATAAAAGCACCATTACTAAGTTGATCCAGCATATTAATCATGTACTCGGCTGTTTAGTGGACAATCCTGAACAGAGGCTGGATACCCTGCAACTGGTATCTGAGGGCGAGCTACAGGATCAATTGGAATACCCGGGTGATGTGGAGTGTGTTCTACCTCTGTTACCCATGCAGCGGGATTTTTGTGTTGATTCCCTGGTAAATCCCGATAGCAAAAGAAACAGTATTGGCTACGCAGTGGAATTGCCTTTCAAGGTGGAGCCTGAAAAATGGCAATCCGCACTGGAGCAGGTGAACAGTGCAAATCCGTTCTTACGCAGCAGAGTAGTCAGTTGTGATCAGCCTGGATTGGATGCGCTGTACCAAGTGATCGTACCCGATGCGTCAGCTTGCTTCGAGCTGGTTCGTTGGCAGGGAGAACCTTTGACCCAGGAAAATGCCTTGGATGAATTATCTGAGCTGGCCTTGGTTAACTGGGACATACTGGATCGGCCTTTGTGGCGCCATGTACTGGTACAATGTGAAGATGATCGATACTGGGCAGTGGCGGCGGCTCATCACTGTGTATCTGATGGCTTTTCCATGCGACAGCATGTGGAGCAAGTGGTCAGTGCCTATTTTGATCTCCCAGTGCAGTCGGTGTCTAACGCTTCACTACAAAAATGGGTCGACGGTCGAATCGCGTTGACGGACACCCGTGAGACTATAAATTATTGGCGCACTCAGTTTGCTGACTTTGAGCCTGTTGCATTTAAGAGGCCAGATGCAGGCACTCTCATTGCGCAGAATTGGAAGCTCAGTGAAAACGAATTTAACCAATTGCGATGCTGGTGCGAGTCTAAAGGAATATCTCTGCCCAATTATTTTCGCACCCTATACACCCTCTGCTTGCAGACCAGTTACTTTCAGAATGATCCCTTTGTTTTAATTAATGCGGTATCGGGCCGGAATACAACTGAAGATAAATGGTGCGGCTGTGCCTTTCAATTTGTGCCCTACGTACAGTCTAATCGAGAATTGCAGTCCGATTCTCTGTTAACTCTGTTTTCACAGACCGCAGCAAATAATCGGGCCTGGATGAAATCCATTGGTCAAAATCAGTACCTTTCACTGTTTGCTCGAAGTCAGATGCTGAGTCGCGATGGGTTGGAGTTCCAATTTAATTACCGGCTACCATCTGCTACCGCTCCGTTCACGGTGGCGAATCAGCAGTTACAGGTGATTTCAATTCAGCCAGATAATGCAGGAACAGTTAAGCTGTTGGTTACCCAGGGGGAGGCGGATGTTAACCTGCGGTTGAGTTACCACAGTAACGAATTAAGTGATGCCAACTTGCTGGAACGTCTACAGCAGGTTCATGAAAAAATAATGGCTGGAACCGATCAGCTGGATGCCATTGAGTGGCTATTGCCACAGGAAGTGAATCAGTTACAACAATGGGGCAGGGGTGAGCAAACTGACATTGCGCCTGGATTAGCCCATCGCTTTTTTCAAGCGGCCCAAACCCAGCCACAAAAAGTGGCAGTGATTTGTGGTGGTGTTGAAGTCACCTATGAGCAACTCAACCAAACCAGTAATCAAGTGGCCCACTGGATCAACGCTCAAGGTGTGGTTCCTGGAGATCGTATTGCTATTTGCATTGGTCGCAGTGAATGGTTGCCCAGTGTCTATTTGGGCGCAGTGAAATCGCCCTGTGCCTATGTGCCGTTGGAAACTGGCTATCCGGAAGGGCGCATTAACTATATTTTAAAGGATTCCGCCGCCAAGATATTGATCGCGGATCGTCAGGTTATTAACAAGTTAGAGGCCAATGGCGGTCTGAATCAATCGTGCCAGGTGCACTGCATCGATGACGTGCTCAAAGAGCTTCATGCCCAGCCCACAACGGAGCCCGCGGAACTTCCCCAAGACGATCAAATACTGTATTACGTTTATACCTCCGGTTCCACTGGCAACCCCAAGGGCGCGGGGGTTTACTACCGGGGAGAATCTAACCTGTTAGCCTGGTATGGTGAGCATACTCAATGTGCTGACAGCGATCGTGTACTTTTGACTTCGGCCATTGGCTTTGACTTAACTCAAAAGAATTTATTTTTGCCGTTCCTGCATGGGGCTGCGTTAGTGGTACCTGATTGTGATGATTATGATCCTGAACGCTTGGCCCGTTTGATAGATCGTCATCAAGTATCCATTGTTAATTGTGCGCCTTCGGCATTCTACCCACTTTTGGATTCTGCCATGGCTGGCTATCCATTTCCGTCATTGCGACACGTGGTGTTGGGCGGAGAGCCCATTCGGGTCGAAGAACTGTCATCATGGCTGGATCAACAGCAGGTGTCCGCCATCCTAACCAACAGTTATGGGCCCACGGAGTGTAGCGATGTAGTCGCCTGTTACAGCACAGGTGAATTATCGCCCCATAGTCGATCTTTGCCCATCGGAAAGCCGATTCAAAATACTCGATTAAATATCACCGATAAAAATGGCAGACAAATGCCACCGGGCGCGGTGGGAGAGCTAAGGTTGTCCGGTGATTGTGTAGGGGCTGGCTACTGGCAGCGTCCAGAGTTGACCCAGTCTGTTTTTGTGAACAACCCAGCGGGTGAAACTGAGTATCTCACCGGGGACCTGTGTCAGTTTGATCGGCAGGGAAACCTACGTTATGTCAACAGAAAAGACTTTCAGCTTAAGCTGAGAGGGCTACGGATTGAACCGGATGAAATCAACCAACAGTTAGTGTCATTAACCCATGTGGAAGATGCCCTCACCGTGGTGAATGATGATCGGTTGTACGCATATGTTTTAATTACGCAAGCCAGCAAAAGGGAGCAGTTTAATTCCGAGCAGGCGCTATCCACGCTAAAGAGCACGTTGCCCACATTTATGGTGCCAGCGGGAGTGGTGGTGGTGAGTCAATGGCCATTGACCCCCAATGGTAAAATAGACCGAACTCGCTTGCCCACCCCGAACCAGGAAACCCAGGAGTTTGTCGCACCCCGTAATCAAAGTGAAGAAGTCCTAGCGGATATTTGGTGCCAGGTACTGAAATTGCCCCAAGTTAGCGTAATGGCGAACTTCTTTGATTTGGGCGGGCATTCATTGCTGGCTACCCAGGTGGTTTCCCGGATTCGAAAAGCCCTTGAAGTGGATATTTCCGTTAGAGCCCTGTTTGAAGCCCCAACCATCGAGCAGCTGGTTCACTATATTAGTTCATCTTCCAAGTCGGGCGTGGTAGCCGATGCCCCACCGATTCAAGCGTTGGATGAACCAAACAGGGATACCTTGTCTTTTGCTCAATATCGTCTGTGGTTTGTGGATCAACTTAACCAAGGCAGTAGCGAGTACAATCTGCCTGGAGCTTTCAAAATCAAAGGCAGTTTGGACCATGGTGTGCTTGAATCCGTATTCCTGGAAATAGTTCAACGCCATGAAGTGCTAAGAACCAACTTTGATGAAGCGGATGGTGTGCCCAAACTCATTGTGCGCCAGCAGGAGGCTTGGTCCATACCGATTGAAGATGTGTCTCACTTAAGCGGGGCAAGTCAGGAAAAAGAGATTGAGCGTTTGGTGGACCAGGATGCGGCTCGGGTGTATCTGTTGCAATCGGACCCTCTGTTTACCACCAGTCTAATAAAGTTGGGTGAAGAAGAGCATATTCTGCTCCTCAATATGCACCATATCATTTCCGACGGCTGGTCCCTGGGGGTAATGGTGTCCGAGATTCAGACACTTTACACCGCTTTTAAACAGGGCCAATCCAGTCCGCTTCCCAAATTAGCCATTCAATACTCCGACTTTGCGGTGTGGCAACGAAATTGGTTGCAAGGCGAAGTCCTGGAACAATTAACCCAATACTGGAAATCAGCACTGTCCGGTGCGCCGGATGTGTTGCGGTTGCCAACGGATCGTCCTCGACCCAAACACCAAACCTTTAATGGTGCCCACCTTCCCATAAAAATGGATGAGGCACTTTCCGCGGGTATTAAAGACTTTTGTGCACAACAGGATTTAACCCCCTTCATGGTGTTGATGGCGAGCTATCACGTTCTGCTGTCCCGTTACACCCAGCAAAAAGATATCTGTGTGGGCATACCCATCGCCGGTAGAAACCACGCCGAGATAGAACCCTTGATCGGGTTCTTTATCAATGGCCTGGTGATTCGCAGCAAGTTGGATGATAACCCCACCGTATTGGATTACCTGGCCCAGGTAAAAGAAGCTTCTCTGGGTGCCTATGCCCATCAGGATATGCCAGCGGACCTGCTGCTGGATGCCATAAAAATGGAGCGAACCGCTGATACCTCTCCCGGTGCTCAGGTGGGTTTTGCGCTTCAGAACATCGGCCAAAAACCCATTGATGCGTCTATGGCGGGTTTAACCATTGAGCCCGTTGCCCGCGAACACAAAACCGCTAAGTATGAATTGTCTCTTATTCTGCAAGAAGTAGATGGCTGCTTTAGTGGTGTTGCGGAGTACAACACCGATTTGTTTGATGCTAGTACCATTGAGCGCATGATGGGATTTTATCTGGATATCGTCTCCAAGATTATTGCGTTGCCGGAACAGCAACTTGAACAGATCCAGTTGCTGGAACCCGAATATGTTGCTGACCATCTCAACATAGATACCCGTCATAGCCAGCTCAAGCGTCTGTCTCCCATGCAGCGTGACATGTATTTGGATTCCTTGGCCAATCCGGATACCTTAAAAAACAGCTTGGGTTATCACTTTATAACCAGCGGCGAATTTGATCCCAGCCTGTGGCAAAAAGCCTTGGACCGGGTGGTAAAAGATCAGCCGTTACTACGCTCTAGTATTATTCCATCGGATCTGCCCTATGCCGATGTGGCTTATTTAAGAGTACATAATCATAAGCCCATGGCGGTTCAGTTTGAGGACTGGAGTGACCGAACCACCTCAGATGCTCAAGCCGCCGATCATGCTCGAGAGCTTATTTGGCAACCCTACGAAATGGAAGGGGAGCTGGCCCAGTGTTTCGTGTTTCGTCTCGATGGCAATCGCCATATGGTGGTTTATCGGATGAATCATATTTTGTTGGACGGTGCCGGTATGGCGGTGCATCTGACAAACTGCATCCGTGCAGCGGAAGCGGAATTGGGCCAAGGTCAGTATGTTCCCGTGGAGCCCGTGTTTGAGCAGTATGTTGAACAGGCCTGGTCCCGTTTCGATAGCCACGAAGTTATTGAATACTGGAAGGATAGAGCTAAAAATCTAGAGGCGCTGGATTTCTCCATGGCTTCTGAGCAGGTTGAAACATCGTCTCGGGTGGAGAAGAACCTTTCCCTGTCGCCACAGCATTGGGCCGAAATTCAACGCTTTTGTTCACAGCAACGTATTACTCCTTCCCTGTACTTTAAGGCTATTTATGGTCTTTTGATTAATAGTTACTGTCGGGGTGAAACGGACTTTTATGTTTCCGAGGTAGTGGCTGGCCGGGCTGGGCCACACCGATCTGCGTTTGGTAATTATTTTCAGATATTGCCGGTGGTGTATTCCCAGGATCTATTCACCAAAGAGGGTGAAGTGAATGGGTTATTTCAATATATTCGACGTTATAAAAAGCAACTGAAATCCAATGCCGCTATCTCGTTATTTATGCAGCGGCAGTTGCTGCCCCAGGGGCGGCTGCATTTCATGTTCAATTACTACAATTTCATCCCCACGGTTTCGGTGTTTGGTAGCTCTGTGCAGTTAACCGCTTACCCGCAGGTTCAGGATGGGCCAGTGCAATTTGTGGTGAAGGAGCAGGATGGCCAGGCGGAGTTAAGTTTGATTTACCTGTCTGATTTGTTTTCTGATCATGATTTTCTTCAGCGAGCGGAGCACATTAGCCGTCAAATTGTGTCGGGAACCCATACCATGGGGCAGTTGTCATTGCTTCTGGAACAGGATCAACTCCAGCAAACCTACGCCATTTCACCAGAGGTAGAATCGCCTCTTGAGTATGAGACAGTGGTCCATGGTTTCGAACATCAAGCGGCGTTGGTTAGCGATTCCATTGCGGTGTCCTGTGGAGGGGATCAACTCACCTACGCTGAACTAAAACAGCGGTCAGATCAGCTGGCTCAGCATTTATGTGACCTGGGTGTAAAGTCTGGCCAAAGGGTGGCGGTGTGTCTTGGCCGTAGCGTACATATTCTGGTTGCCCTGTTAGGGGTGGTGAAGGCCCGTGCCGTGTACGTGCCTATGGATGCCAATTACCCTGAAGAACGTTTGCGGTTTTTGATGACCGATAGTGAAGCCGGGATACTGGTTACGGAATCCTGTGTTAGCTCACGGATTAAAACCGCCATTGAAGCTGATGCAGTCACCCTGTTGGATTTGGATTCCAGCCAATGGCAAGCGGATGGTGGCTTTGATGGACCCATGCCCGTGGGGTCCGATCCCCTTTATGCGGTCTATACATCCGGTTCCACCGGTAAGCCAAAGGGCGCTCTTGTTACCCATGCCGGTGAGATGAACCTGCAAAACTGGTATCACAGCAGTTTACAGCTCAGTGGTGATGATCGCTTGCTGTTGTTGAGTGCGCTGGGCTTTGATTTAACCCAGAAAAATATCTTTGCTGGCCTTTTATGTGGTGCACAGTTGGTGATACCCGCCATGGATCAGTTCGATCTTGGAACGGTTCAGCAGACCATTCAACAGCAAAAAGTCACTGTGGTGAATTGTGCGCCCAGTGTGTTCTATCCGTTGGTGGAAGAGGCCAATGGCGATACCTATCCCAGCTTGCGCTATCTGGTGTTGGGTGGTGAGCCTATAAATAGAGAACTTTTGAGTAGTTGGTTGAGCCAAAGTCAATGTACTTTGATCAACAGTTACGGCCCCACGGAGTGCACTGATGTGGTGGCTTACCATGTGTGCAATAGCACGGAAGCTCATGACATTGCCTCTCGTGACATTACCTCTCGTGAAATTCCTATAGGCGGCCCCATTTGTAATACCCAGCTGGCAGTGGTGGATAAATGCGATCGACAATTGCCCGTGGGATTGGTGGGCGAGCTTTGTATCGCCGGTGCTGGAGTGGGCTTGGGGTACATTAATCGGGATTCACTCAATGCTGCAGTGTTTGGCCCGAACCCTTACGGCGAAGGGCAGGGGCAGGACCGTTGGTATCGCAGTGGCGATTTGGTGCGCCTCAATGGAAACAAACAAATCCAATACGTGGGGCGCAAAGACTTTCAGATTAAGTTGCGCGGCTTGCGTATTGAGTTGGGCGAAATTGATGCTGCATTATCAGCCCTGGACGGGGTTAAAGATTGTTTAACCCTGGTGAAAGACGAAAGGCTGGTAAGTTACGTGCTTGCCCCATCCGATTTGGATCTGGCCAAGGCCCGCAAACAATTGCAACAATCGGTACCGGATTATATGGTGCCCGCTGCCATCACTGTCATGGACAGCTGGCCATTGACAGCCAATGGCAAAATTGACAGGCAAGCTTTGCCGGATCCCGCCGAAAGTAGCAAAGCGGAATTCGTGGCCCCCCGCAATGAAACGGAAGAAACCCTCGCTCAGATTTGGAGTGAGATTCTGGGCGTGGAAAATGTGGGCGTCCACGATAGCTTTTTCGATCTGGGTGGTCATTCTTTATTGGCGGCCCGGGCGGTATCTAAGTTCCGTCAGGCGTTCGATGTGGATATTCAGCTTCGATCTCTTTTTGAGCTGCACACCATTGCAGAAATTGCTCAATATGTGGAAACCATGCAGTGGGCCGCTCAATCTGCCCAGCAGGCCCAAGACAGCGCCCAGTCCGGCCCAGAAGAAGGGCGAGAAGAGGGGTTGCTGTAACGCCACTGGTGTTAGCCCCTTATCCTATAATTACGGGTTATTAGAAACAAAAATAGTCACCACCACAGGAACAGTATGAACGTAGTTGAATTTCTGGCCTCTTTATCAAAATTGGACATCAAGCTCTGGCTCGAAGGCGAGAACTTGCGTTTCAGCGCACCAGAGGGTGCGTTTACGCCAGAAATCAAACAAAAAGTGGTGTCTAACAAAGCGGCTATCGTTGAGTTTTTACGCCAAGCACAATCCGTAGTGGAATCACCCATTGAACTCGCTGATCGTGAGCAACCCTTGCCGGTGTCCTTTGGTCAGCAAAGGCTATGGATTCTTGACCAGCTCAATCCCCGCGATGTCACGTACAACATGTCCAGCGCGCTGCGGATTGAGGGCCCACTAAAAGTGGATGTGTTGGAAAAAGTATTTGTTGAACTGGTGCAGCGCCATGAATCCCTGCGCACCTGTTTTCGGCAAGAAGATGGTGAGCCTTGGCAGCAGATCAACCCCGCCAGTGAATGGTCCTGGCAGAAACTGGATCTATCGGGTCTAAATGCCCAGGACCAGGACGCAAGAGTTAAAAAATTAGTGGCAGAAGATGCCACCACACCCTATGACCTGGAAACCGGACCTCTGTTTCGGGTGCAGCTGCTTAGTTTGGCACAAGACAGTCACGTTCTAATTGCCGGCATGCACCATATTATTTCCGATGCCTGGTCCATGGAAATACTGGTGAAAGAACTCAGTATTCTGTATCTGACTTTTTCTGCTGGCATGAAGTCACCTTTGGAAGCCATGCCGTTGCAGTACGTGGATTATTCTGCCTGGCAACGGCAGCAGGTGGAAAATGGTGAACTGAAAAAGCAAATGGATTTCTGGCAGGGGGCGCTCGAAGGTGCACCATCCCTTTTGGCCTTGCCAACGGATAAACCACGTCAGGAATTGCCTTCCAATAACGGAGCACTGCTCACCAAGTCGGTTCCTGCGGATTTGGCGGCTCAGGCCAATACCTTTTGTAGTGAGCAAGGTATTACTCCATTTATGTTTTTCCTGGGTGTATGGCAACTTTTATTGGGCCGTTATGCCAACAGCGATGATGTGGTGGTGGGTGCGCCTATTGCGGGTCGAAGTCGTAGCGAGTTCCAGGAATTAATTGGTTTTTTTGTTAACTTGCTGTTGATGCGAGCCCGAATCGAACCTGACGCAACGGTACAACAGTATTACCAATCCGTTAAAGAGATGACCTTGTCTGCATTTAGCCATCAGGATCTACCCATTGACCAGCTGATGGAACAAATGCAGGTGGAAAGACAGCCGGGTTATTCACCTCTGGCCCAAGCCGCATTTCAACTGATTAATATACCCTCCGCAGAGAAAGACAATCCTTTTTCTGATGCTCCAGTGACCATTGAGCCCATTAAGTCCAATCACGTGGCTGCTCGAATGGAACTGTTGTTGGGTATCGCCCAAACGGGAGACGATTTCACCTTAAGCTTGGAGTACAACACGGATTTATTTAATGAATCCACAGCGGCAGTGATGTTGGATCAGTATCTGTTCCTGGTACAACAGATTACCCATGGTGATACCCAAACGTCGCTACAACAACTCAAGCTCTTCAATCAAGACGTGTTGCTTAAGCAATTGGGATGCGACCCCCAAAGCCACGAGCTGGTTAACCTGAACGCGAATCAGCTTTCCATGTATTTGGATGAGCAGGCCAATGTCACCACGGCCCAAAATGCCTACGGAATCTACGCCGATATTGAGAAGCCGAATATGGATCGGTTGGCTGACGCTATAGCCCACGTCCATGAAAATGCCCCCTGGCTGAACCTGACCTTAAAAGAGTCAACATTGGCGGTAACGGATATTGCCTACGGTGTTATCCCCCGTACTTCCCCAGCCCCTGAGTTGCAATTCATCGAAGTAGAAGATGATGTTCTGGTGGACGATGAGCTTCATCAATCTTCCTTGGAATTGATGCACCGGCGTTACGATTTGCATCACGATCATTTGATCCGCTATTACCTGCTCAGGCAACAAGGTCGCTACCGACTGGTGGTGGCTTGTCATCATATTTTGCTGGACGGCGCTTCTACCCATATTTTGATGCAGCGAATCCTTTCCGCCTATGACACTTTAATGTCGTTTGAAGTGTCATCTAAAATGTCATCTACTGCTTTAGTGGAAAGCAATGAGCAAACGAGGGATAAGGGCTATATCCATTTTGCTGATTCCGTTGCAGCCAAGAGTGATTTACAAGCCACCCTAGATTATTGGCGTGGTTTGGCGTCACAGGCAGAACCGTTGACGTTCTCTGTGCCCAGTGAATCCTACGATGAGCGTAAACCCACATCGTTTAATGATGTGGTGGAAAGTGTGTCAATTGATGCTGATCACTTGAACCAGATCAAGGCATTCTGCCAGTCCAATGGCATCAACTTACCGCTCTATTTTAAAGCGGTGTACGGCCTGTTGTTGCAACACTATTGCCGTGCAGACAGTGGCTTCCAGATATACGAGTTTTTTGCCAATCGATATTCATCCGCTGCTAATGGCCATTGGCAAGACAGTTTGGGGTGTTTTTATCAGCAATATCCCACGGTGTTTGAATCGGAGTTATTACAGCACCAAACCCATTTCCATCATTGGCTACAAAAACTGAAACAGCAAAGGGAGCTCAGTCGGCCCCATCGATTGCTGTCCCTGCGAGCGCAACACGATTTGTTTGCCCGTAGCCGTGTGACCTTTATGTATAACTTCTACAACTTCGTTACCGAGGTGGACGTTCAGGGTAAAACCGTGGTGCCAGTGATGTCTGCACCGAAAGTCGATGGTGGTGTTCAGTTCATCGTTAAGCAGCATAAGGACCAATGTGAACTGGAGCTGCGCTACGATTGTGGTGTGTTTGCCGCGTTGCAGTTTTTGCCACGCTTGCTGCATATTAGCGGTCAGCTGTTGTCGGAGCCCGGGATGCCCATCAGTAAACTGTGCTATCTGATGGATAATGAAGTGCAGAGCCAGGAGCATAGCCAAGAACTGCCAGAGAGATCAGTTTCTCAAATCCATAATGTGGTTACCCAGTTTGAACGTGCAGTGGAGCGATTCCCTCAACAGACTGCGGTTTTATATAAAGATCATGAGCTGACCTATGAAGCACTAAATGGTCGGGTTAACCAACTGGCCCACTACCTTATAGAAAACGGCGTTGAAGCTAACGGCCGCGTAGGTATCTGTTTAAGCCGCTCGCCAGAATTCGTGATATCCGTACTCGCGGTGCTCAAGGTCGGGGCCGCCTATATCCCCATGGATCCGGAATACCCGGAAGAGCGTCTAGCGCATATGGTGGAAGACAGCGGGGCGGCGCTGGTTATTTCCAACTCAAGGTTTTCTGAGACTCTTAAGGCGGATAATGCTCACATCCTATTGTTGGATCAGTGTCAGCAAGCGCTTTCACAATGTGCAGCGGGCAACCCAGGCATAGCTATTGATGGTGATCAGCAGATCTATGTTATTTATACCTCTGGCTCCACCGGCAGACCAAAAGGCGCCATGGTTACCCACAGAGGCGAGGCCAACCTGCAGGATTGGTATATCCAGACATTGGGCCTTAATGAAAATGACAAGACCCTGTTGGTCAGTGCCCTGGGTTTTGATTTAAGCCAAAAGAACCTGTTTGCACCGCTGTTGGTGGGGGCTGCCATCGTTATCCCGGAAATGGAGTTGTTTGACGAGCAGGAACTATTGGGATTAGTGGATCAGCACAAAGTCAGTTGGATCAACTGTGCCCCCAGTGCCTTCTACCCCTTGGTGGAAACCGCCGCCGCTGGCGGATATACACAACTGCAAAGTTTGCGTTATTTGGTGTTGGGTGGCGAGCCCATAAATTTGGCAAATTTGCTTCCCTGGCTGAGTAGTGCATCCAGCCAAGCCCAACTGATAAACAGCTATGGGCCAACGGAATGTACTGATGTGGTGGCCTTTCATATAGCTCGTCACAATGATCTTCACATCAGCAGCGATCTATCCAGTTTGCCTATCGGTAAAGCCATTGCCAACATGCAAGTGCATGTACTTACGGATCATTTACAGCCAGTGATTCCCGGCTGCGTGGGTGAAATCGGTATCACCGGTGTGGGAGTGGGTAAGGGTTATATAAATCGACAAGCGCAAAATGACAGTGTCTTTGTGGATTCACCCTTTTCCCAAGGTAAGTTATATCGCACCGGCGATTTGGGACGCCAGTTAAAGAATGGCGAAGTAGAATATATTGGAAGAAAAGATTTCCAAATTAAACTTCGGGGTCTGCGAATCGAACTGGGTGAAATTGAGTTCGCGTTAAAACAGTTGCCCGCGGTGGAAGAAGGTCTGGTGGTGGTGGACCAGGAGCGTTTGGTAGCTTATGTTAAATCCACTAACGCTGAAGTGGCGGATGATTGGCGCAGCCAATTGCGGCGTTTTCTACCGGAGTACATGATTCCCTCCTATGTTATTGGATTGGAGTCCTGGCCTCTCACGCCCAATGGAAAAATCGACCGCAACGGGCTTCCTTCGCTAGACACCCAGGTAGAAGAGCAAACCCAGTTTATTGCTCCCCGTAATCAACAGGAAACCCAGTTGGCCACTATCTGGGAACAGGTGCTCCAGCAGAGCCCCATTAGCGTGATGGCGAATCTGTTTGAAGTGGGGGGGAATTCGCTCCTGGCCACTCGCATTGTATCGCGGGTTAAGACCCAGTTCGATGTGAACGTGTCGGTGCGGGATTTGTTCCTGGCACCCACCATAGGGGAGTTCGCCAATACCATTGCCCGCGCACAACAGACGCGACAAATTCCCCCCATTACTGTTGCCGATCATAGCCAACCGCTGGCGCTGTCCTATGCACAACAACGGCTTTGGTTTTTACAGCAACTTGATCCCAACAGTTCCGCGTACAATATGCCGGGGGCATTTCGACTGCGGGGTGATCTCAATACTCAGGCGTTGTTGGAAACGTTAATCCAGTTGGTAGAACGCCACGGGGTGTTGCGCACTCGTATTGTGACAACCGATGATCAACCCTATCAGGTGATTGACCCGGCCAGCAGCTGGCAGGCAAAAGTGGTTGACCTGACTCCTTTGGATAAGCCAGCCCGTGAACTGCGGGTTGATCAGCATGTGCAATCCCTTTATGAACAGGTTTTTGATCTGGAGCAGGGGCCTTTGTTCCAGGTTGAATTGTTGTGTCTGGACCGTCAGGAATGGGTGTTGCTGGTCAACATGCACCATATCATCACCGATGGTTGGTCCAATGGCATTTTATTGCGAGAAATAGCGCTCATCTACGATGCCTTAAGCCATGAACGGGTTCCGCCTCTGACGGATTTGAGCGTTCAGTATGTGGATTATGCCCAATGGCAACGGAATTGGTTGCAAGGCGAGTTACGGGAACAACAAATCAGTTACTGGCGGTCCGCTTTAGCTGGGGTAGAAGTATTAAACTTGCCCACGGATTACCCACGTAGAGTGGAAACCAGCTTCAACGGCAACTTGATTCCCTTCGAAATCCCAGCCAATCTCACCCGCGGGTTAAATAATATCAGTAGCAACGCCGGTGCCAGTCTTTATATGACCACCTTGGCTGCGTTTTCCGTGTTGTTATCCAAATACAGTTCCCAAACGGACATCAGCGTGGGCAGTCCCATTGCAAACCGTAATTTTCAGGAGCTGGAACCCCTTATTGGGTTTTTTGTTAACACCATTGTGATTCGCAACCAGGTGGATCCGGAGCAGCCTTTTGGATCGCTGTTGGATCAAGTGCGCGAAAACACCCTGTCCGCCTACGCTCATCAGGATGTCCCCTTTGAACGCTTGGTGGATGAACTGGTGAGCGAACGGGATATGCTGCACTCTCCTCTGTTCCAGGTGTTGTTCTCCCTGCAAAACATACCCATGGACACAGACTTTACTTTGCCGGGCGTTGAACTTGAACCTCTGGAAATGGGCAACATTGTCTCCAAATTTGATCTTGAGTTCAGCATGATGGAGCAGGACGGTGTGATAAAAGGGGAGGTGGTCTACCGAACCGAATTATTTAGCCGTGATTTTATCCAGCAGCTGGTGAACCATTATCTGTTGTTGTTAGAGTCTGTGGCTACTGATCCCGGGTGTCAGATTAAGCAACTGTCGCTGTTGTCCCCTACAGATCGGTCACACCTGCTGGGCTTAAATCAAACCGCTGTTAATTATGACCAGCAGGTTACGGTGCATCAGCTGTTCGAACAGCAAGTGGATGCCACTCCAGACGCCATCGCGCTCATTCACGGGCCTCAGCAACTTAGTTATGATGAACTGGAGCAAGAAGCCAACCGATTTGCCCGCTATCTACAATCCCAATCTGTAGTAGCTAATGATGTAGTGGCGGTAATGCTGCCCCGTTCGCCCCAATTAATGGTTGCGGTGTTGGGGGTACTCAAGGCCGGTGCCACTTATTTGCCCGTTGATCCTTCCTATCCGGAAGACCGTATTCTTTATATGCTGGCGGATGCCCAGGTCAAGTTGGCCATTGGCCAAAATGCATTGGCGCAATCTATAGAAAACCAGCCATGCAAGGTTGTAGGATTTGAGGCTGCGGCCCAAGAGTGGAGTGATTTATCCAGTGAACGATTACCCGCTTTGGGCAGTCCGGAAAGCCTGCTCTATGTGATTTACACTTCAGGTTCCACTGGAAAGCCAAAGGGCACCGGTGCCAGTCATCGAGCAGAAGTGAATTTACAGAATTGGTATTGTCGCCAATTCGAAATGAGTCCATCTGATCGAGTATTGTTAGTGAGTGCCGTGGGGTTTGATTTAACCCAGAAAAATCTGTTCGCGCCTTTATTAAGTGGCGCTGCCCTGGTAATGCCCGACAGTCATGAATACGATCCCGATGAATTAATCCATTTGGTGAAACAACAAGGAATAACCTGGATTAACTGCGCACCCAATGCGTTTTACCCGTTAGTTGAGCAGGCTGAAACCTTGGCGGATTTAGCTTCATTGCGTTACGTTTTCCTGGGTGGGGAGCCCATTGATATTGATCGCCTGAAGGCTTGGCTCAGATCCAATAATACAAAGTTGGTGAACAGTTATGGGCCAACGGAGTGCGCAGATATTGCTACCTATCATGTGGTTGACCCTATCGATATCGCTTCCCACGGTTTGGGCAGCAGCAATATCCCCATTGGTAAAGCCATTGATAACGTTCGCCTCTATGTTGTTGATGATAATCTGCAGTTAGTACCCCGTGGCGTGCCAGGTGAGTTATGCATAGGCGGCGATGGGGTTGGTCCTGGTTATTTTAATGACCCAGCGCAAACTGCCCAAAAGTTTGTTTCAGATCCCTTTATGGAAGGGGACCAGCGAATATATCGCACGGGCGATTTAGTTCGGTATTTAGATGACGGTGAAATCGAATATCTGGGCCGTATCGATAACCAGGTTAAAATCCGCGGTTTTCGCATCGAGCCCGGTGAAATTGAGTCATTGCTGCGGGAGTTGGATTCCATTAGCGCCAGTTGTGTGGTTGCCTGGGCCGATGACAGCACCAATAGTAGTACGAACAGTAGTACGAATAACAGTACCAGCAACAAACAGCTCGTAGCTTATGTAGTAAGTTCAGAGCCGCAAATAGATCAGCAAGCGTTGCGGGATTATCTAAAAACCCATTTACCTGAATTTATGGTGCCCGCCTATTTTGTGCAGTTGGAAGCTATGCCACTAACCCCCAATGGTAAAGTGGCTAAAAATCTATTACCGGCACCGGATACCACTCAAACGGAAGATCGACCATTAATAGCACCGCAAACAGAAACGGAAAAAGCAGTGCTGGCTATCTGGCAAGGGGTACTGGAGCGGGATGCGCTCTCCGTGGAGGATGATTTCTTTGCTGTGGGTGGGCACTCCCTGTTGGCAACCCAGGTCATATCTCGATTGCGTAAGCAGTTTAAAGTCAAGCTGCCTTTGCGCACGCTGTTTGAAGCACCCACCATACGTAATATCGCGCACCATCTGGATAAGGCTTTGGGGGATGAAGCGCGGCTACAGTTACCGGAAATTACCGTTGCTGACCGAAGTCAGCCACTGCCATTGTCCTTTGTACAGCAACAACTTTGGTTGTTGGATCAATTGGATCCCGGTACGGCAGCCTACAATATGCCCGTGGCGTTGCGCATCAGTGGGGACCTTAATGTTTCGGCTTTTGAGCAGGCGTTCCGTAGCCTGATTCAACGTCACGAAGTATTGAGATCCAACTTCAAGGCCCTGGAAGGAAACCCCACTGTGGTGATTCATGACACGGTTGATTGGCAGCTGGATACTGTGGATCTGAGGCAGCTGGACGGGGTAGAGCAGCAACAACAGCTGGATGTGTTATCCGAGCAAATGTTGGAGGCGGGTTTCGATCTTGCCAATGACGTTTTGTTGCGGGGCAAGTTGCTGTTACTTGAGGATCACTCGGTGTTTGTGGGTGCCGTTCACCATATGGTCTCCGACGGCTGGTCCCTGAACATTATGACTGCTGAATTGATGGCGTTTTATCAATCCGCGCTGGATGGGAAATCCATTCATCTACCGGAATTGGAATTCCAGTACGTGGATATTGCCGCATGGCAGCGAAACTGGATGGCAGGAGAATTACTGCAATCCCATCTCCAGTTTTGGAAACAGCAACTCAATAACGACGGTCAGGTTCTTCATCTGCCCACGGATTTCCCAAGGCCGAAAGTACAAACCAATTCCGGCGCCAATCTGTCCACCCATTTATCAGCAGATTTGATGGCTGAGCTAAACCAAATGGCCCAGGAAGAAGGGGTCACCCTGTTTATGATATTGATGGCAGCCTACCAGCTGTTGCTATCAAAGTATTCGGGGCAGAATCACATTAACGTGGGCACTCCAGTTGCCGGTCGCGATGAAGTGGAAACCGAAAATGTGGTGGGCCTGTTTATCAACACGGTGGTGGTGTCCACCGAACTCAGCCATGGGTTAAGCTTTCGTCAGCTGTTGAAAAAAGTAAAAGAAACCACGCTCAATGTGTTCGCCCACCAGGCATTGCCATTTGAGAAAATTGTACAGGAATTAAAACCCCCTCGGGATTCCTCTAGAACGCCTTTTTTCCAGGTGTGTTTGAATTTGCTGAATTTACCTCAGGAAATGGAATCTAACTCTGATTTAGTGATTGAGCCTTTGCCCCAGGATGACAATCATAATCACGCCAAATATGAGATGAACCTGTACGCCAGTGAAACAACCGATCACACCATGGAGTTGGTGATGGTCTACAACCGAGATCTGTTCAGCGAAAACACCGTTTCCCGCTTTATGTCTGATTTCGTTGGCTTGCTGTCGAACCTGAAGCAGAGCCTGGATCAGGATATTGGTGCTGCTATTGATGGTTCCAGCACCGTGTCATTTTCTGATCCCATTGCGTTGGCACCTCAGGTCAGTGCGCTGGATTTGTTCGTACAACAAGCAAACCAACAGGCAGAGAAAACCGCCATTCGCCATGAGGGAGGGGAGATATCCTACGCTAGTCTTGCGGGCGATTCCGCATTGTTAGCGGGTGCTTTAAAAGCCAAGGGAATTGAACCTGGGGATAGGGTGGCTATTTATGCTCACCGTAGTCCAAGCCTGATTACCGCAATTCTAGCGGTGTTAAGGGCAGGGGCGGTATTTTCTGTTTTGGATTCAGCTTACCCAGTGCAGCGGTTAAGAGATATCAATGAACAATTGCTACCTAAGTTCCTCTTGTCCACTACGGAACTTACACCGGAGTTAAATCAGCATTTAGTTCCTGAATCCGTGACTTCAAGTTTGCTTGGCTGCTCCAGCGTGGATGAGTTGTTGGCATCTGATTTGGCCCAGCCCATAGATGATGGGCCCCATGATGTTCATGATCCAGCGGTTATTGGTTTTACTTCCGGCAGCACCGGTACTGCAAAAGGTGTAGTCTCCAACTTTGCGTCCCTGTCTCATTTCATCCATTGGTATGGGGATGAATTCAAGCTTACGGTTGAAGATAATTTCTCCCTGCTGTCCGGTCTAAGCCACGATCCATTGTTGCGGGATATTTTTGTGCCCTTATCCATGGGCGCTACCATCAATATTCCAGCGGCAGATTGGTTGTTGGATCCCCAAGGTTTTGTAAACTGGATCAAGGAACGCCAAATTACCGTTTTGCACTTAACCCCTGCCATGGGTGAAGTCTTGGTAAGTGGCTCCAGTACGGATGAGGAATCAGTGGTTCTAGACCGCCTGAAATTAATGCTGTTCGGTGGTGACAGGCTAGCCACGGACTTGGCACAACGGGCCTCAAAAATGGCTCCTGGTTGCAGTGTGGTAAACGGTTATGGTGCCACTGAGACACCTCAGGTTATGGCCTATCATCGATGGCAGGCCGTTGACGACGATCATACTCAAACCATGGATAAGGTGGCCACTTCTGTAGGTTATGTGCCGGTGGGCAAGGCCATCGACGATGTGCAAATCAGTATCGTTGACCCTAAAGGCAATGGGCTTCCCCCTTGTCATGTGGGCGAAATCTGGATTCGTACCCCGTATTTAGCGTTGGGCTATTTGGATCAGTCACAGGCTGAAAGCGGATTTATCGTCAATCCTGTCACCCAGTCCCTTCAGACCGAGTCCCTTCAGACCGAGTCCCTTCAGACCGAGTCCCTCCATACCGAATCTGTCCAGGACCGCATCTATAAGACCGGCGATCTGGGTAGGGTCAATGCCCGCGGCGAAATAGAATTTTTAGGCCGTGTGGACGATCAGATCAAAATTCGCGGTTATCGTATTGAGCCAAGGGAAATTGAATCCGCCATCACCCAATCCCCAGTGGGATCCGCAGCGGCGGTGGTGTTGGCCAACGATCTACGCAATGAACCTTGCCTGGTGGCCTATGTGGTCACAGAGCTGAGTCAAGAGGAAGTCACTCAACAGTTGCGTAATACCCTGCGCCAGCAGTTGCCGGAATATATGGTGCCCGCATTGTATATTCCCATTGAGCGCATCCCACTTAACGCAAACGGCAAAGTTCAACGCCGTAATTTGCCCAACCCGGCGCAGTTCTGGAGTGTTAAGGAATACGTGGCACCCCGCACTGAGATGGAAACAGCGATTGCCGCTATATGGCAATCGGTTTTGAAAATAGAGCAGATCAGTGTGGATGAGAATTTCTTTGATGTGGGAGGCCATTCCTTGTTGGCCATCCAGATCGTGAGCCGGGTAAAAGAACGTTATGACGTTGAATTTACCATGCGTCGGCTGATGGAGGTGGCCAGTATTGAGGGCATGGCCAGCTATGTTGAAAATGCACTTTGGTTACGGGAAGCGGGGCAGTCCGTTGGCGACGAAGATGCAGACGATGACGATTTTGAAGAATTAGAACTCTAACTTGATATCCGGAATAATCCCAATATATGAACCTGCTTGATTTATTAACCCTTCTGCGGCAAGCCAAGATTCAACTCACTTTGGATGGTGAAAAGCTTAAGATAAAAGCCCCCAAGGGAGCGGTTACGCCTGAAATCAAGCAGCACCTTACCGCCCTAAAACCCGAGATAATCGAGTTTTTAAAAGAGAGCCAGAAACCCACGGAAAAGGCCAGCACCATTCCACTTGTGGATCGTGACCAGCCTTTAGTGCTGTCCTTTACCCAGGTGGCACTCTGGACCATGGATAAACTCAATCCCGGTGGCATCGCCTACAACTTGCCCATGGCGTTTAAATTCACCGGTGAGTTAAATTCAGAGGTACTCAATCAAGCTATTCACGGGGTACTGAGCCGACAGGAATCCTTGCGTATGGTGGTGGCCGAAGGGGACACCGGCGAGCCCTATGCGGTGTTGCAATCGGTTCCCGATCAGGTGTTGGGGCTCCATGAGATACGGATTGAAGATTCGGCCCAGGCGGACCAAATGATCCTGGAGAGCGTGCGCCGTTATGCCAATCAGAGTTTTGATTTGGCTAAAGGGCCTCTATACCGTTTTGATTTAATTCAAGTGGTGGGTGAGGCGCAGCAACAGTGGGTATTGGCGGTATGCCTGCATCACATTATTTCCGATGGCTTATCCCAAAACCTGCTGGCTAGGGAAATCGCATTACACTACGCTTCGTTGCTGCATGCATCTCTGCCGCAACAACAACCGGTGGCCCTTGAACCCCTTTCGATACAATATTTGGATTACGCCGCCTGGCAGCGACAGCTGTTCAGTGGTGACAAACTCACCGATGAAATAGAGTTTTGGCGCAAGCAGCTTGAAGACGTGCCTTCATTACTCGCACTGCCCACGGATCGACCGCGCCCCATTGTACAAACCACCAAGGGTGCAAAATACCGCTTTGCCATACCTAAACGCACTTCCGAGCTTGTGGCCAAGGTGTGTCAGGGCAAAGGGGTTACCCTATTTATGGGGCTGATGGCGGGTTTGCAACTGGTGTTGTCACGTCATGCACAGCAGACGGACTTTTGTCTGGGTATGCCCACCTTGGGCCGCAATCACAAAGAACTGGAACAGCTGATCGGTTTTTTTGTTAACGGTATTTTGGTGCGTGCGGATCTCAGTGGCAATCCCACCTGGGAGCAGCACCTTGGTCGGGTGCAACAGCGTTTGCTGGATGTGATGGCCCACCAGGACACCCCGGCACAGCTGATCATTGATAACCTGGAAATTCCCCGTAACCCCAGTTACCCACCCCTGGCACAAGTGGGTTTTCAGCTGCAGAACTTTAAAGGTTCCGTGCAAAGTGGGGCGCAAGAGAATCAACTATTCGATACCTTCCAAAAGCTAACTAACCTGAAAATGGAATCGTTGGTCCTGGACGAAGCGGATTCCAAATTTGATATGATCATTACCGTGGCCCAGAACGACGATGATTTAACCGGCTACGTGGAATACAACACGGATCTGTTCAATGAGTCCACTATTGCACGACTGGTGGAACATTATGTTAGCGCCTTGGATTCCATGGCGGATCTGCATACCCGAATCGATGCAGTAGCCCTGGAATCAACTGAAACGTTACATCAGCATTTGGGTCTTGAAAAAGGGGAAACCCTGCGCCGCCTAACCACCACTCAAATGGCATTTGTTCAGGATCTACAATTGCGACCCCATACCAAGCAGTATGCGGTTGGTTTTATTTACAACATCAATGCCGAACTGGATCAATCCCACCTTAAGCATGCCATAAATCACGTAGTACAAAGCCATGAGGCGCTACGTTGTCGATACGTTCGTTGTGACCTGCCCTGGGCCGATGGAGCCTATCAGGTGGTAAAACCGGTTGTGGGCATGGCGGCCAACGTGACGTTAGACGTGATTGACATCGCCGATCAGAGTGATCCGGACAGCTTTGTTTATCAGCACCATGAGCGTTGGTGCTATGTGGAAGCGGATATATTTAAAGACGATTTACTGCGCTTTCAACTTTTGACCCATGGCGACCGTTGTTGGTTGCTTTTAGCCTCCCATCATATTGTGATTGATGGCATCTCCGGCATGAATATGCTGCAAAAGATCGTGGCCAGCTATCACGCTCTGGTGGCGGGGGAGCCTTTGCCTCAGTTTGAAGATCACTTCCCCCAATACATTGACCGTCATTTCCAGCAAGTGGATTCCGCTGATAGTTTGGGGTTTTGGCGGCAACAGGCCCAAGCCGTAGCTCCCTTAAGTTATTCTTTGCCCAAGCAGCGACATCAGCATAACCACTATCAGATACTGAGCCAGCCCGTATCTGCAGAATTGTTAGAAAATATAAAGCGCTATTGTCGCAGTAAGAAGTCCCATCCCTCTATCCTATTTCGTTTGGTGGCGGCGTTATTGGTGAAGCAATATTGTCGGCCCGAAGAGGATTTTGTACTGTGGGATATTCAATCGGGTAGAGACAAGATTGAAGCATTGGATATCGGTGTTTTTTATCAGCAGACACCCTATATCATTCCGTTGGATTGCATCGGCTCCCAGTGTCATGGGGATGATTTTTTTGCCCAGCAAAAACAGTATCGCAAAGCAATTCGAGGTAACACCTTCTTATCCTTACAGGCTCTAAATCAGCTCTTTCCAGCGGGCAATCTGGTATTTCAATACAACTATTTCAACTTTCTTGAAAACGTGGAAATGGCCGGAAGCAGCACCTTGCCCTATACCTTTTCGTCCCACGTGGACAATACGGTGCAGGTGTTTATAAAAGATTATGGCCATGAATTGTATTTTGAGTTGTGGACCGATGGCACCGCGTTTGTTGATCTGCACTTTTTGCAGCGAATGGAATCCCTCACCCGGCAGATAGTGGAGCAGGATTCCCAGTTCTCCCAGCTGAATTTTTTATTAGAAAATGAGCAGACTGAACTTCAGCAGTGGAATTCCAAGTCGCCGGTTGATCAGGTCATTAACTTTGAGCCTCTAACTAGTTTGGCGGATGGTCTTTATCAGGCAGTGGCTAGCGCGCCTGATGCGGTGGCCGTTTACCACGGTGATTTGGCGTCGCAATCGGAACTTACTTACCACGAACTGAATGCTCGCTCTAATCAACTGAGTCGCTTGCTATCCGAACACGGGGTGGGGCCTCAATCCAGCGTGGGTATCTGCATGGATCGTGGTCCCTGGTTTATCGTCTCCATTTGGGCGGTGATCAAAACCGGTGCGGTTTACATACCCATTGAATCGGGTTACCCCAAAGATCGCATCGCTTATATTCTGGATGACGCTAAAGCTAAAGTTCTGCTGACCCAAGAATGTTTGCTGGAAACGGTGCAGGGCAGTTGCGACAGCTTGCTTACCACGGAGACCCTGCCGCAACAATTGGCAGCATTTTCCGAAGACAATGTGGAGTATCGTCCCCAGCCCCAGGATCCGCTTTATATTATTTATACTTCCGGGTCCACAGGTAAACCCAAAGGTGCGGTGGTTACCCACGCTGGTGAACTTAACTTGTTGCAGTGGTACCGGGGGCTGTGTCAATTTGGCAGCGAAGCTCGGGCTTTGGTGGTGAGCGCCTTTGGCTTTGACCTTACTCAAAAGAATTTATTGGCTCCGTTACTGTGTGGTAGCGCCATTGTGATTCCGCAAATGGAACAATACGATGGTGATTTCGTTGCCAGTGTGGTGCAAAAGTATCAGGTTAGCCACATCAACTGCGCCCCCAGTACCTTTTATGGTTTGCTTGACGGCGATGAACAACGAAAAGCCCAACAGCTGTGTTCCCTTAGATGGGTGGTATTAGGTGGCGAAGCGTTACAGCTAAGCCGGTTGCAATCCTGGTTGCAACACAGTGACACCCAGGCCAAGGTGGTGAACAGCTATGGCCCCACGGAATGCACCGATGTGGTGTCCTACCATATTGTTGAGCAAATGCCCCGGGAACAGGCGGCCATTCCCATTGGAAAGCCCATTGTTAATACCCAGCTGTATATCATCAACGACGATTGCCACCCGGTTCCCCATGGGGTGATTGGAGAAATCGCTGTTGCCGGTGCCGGTGTGGGTTTAGGCTATTTAAATAAACCAGAGCTGACACAGGCGGTCTTTGTTGAAAACCCATTCGGTGCTGGCTTGCTTTATAAGACCGGTGATTTAGGCCGCTTTCTTCCAGACGGCGCCATTGAGTATGTGGGCCGTAAAGATTTTCAGGTTAAGTTGCGTGGCCTAAGGATCGAACTGGGTGAAGTGGAAACCGCAGTAAAATCATTAGAGGGCGTGACCGATGCCCTTGTATTGGTGGAGGACCAGCAGTTAATTGCCTATGGCTTGGTACCCCAAGGGGATCTAGATCCAAATTGGCAAGCTCAGTTGCGTAATCAACTGCCAGATTACATGGTTCCCTCCCAGCTGATGACCATGGAAGCGTGGCCATTAACTCCCAATGGTAAGATTGATCGTAAGGCATTACCCCGCGCCAGCGAAATGGGGCCTGCTCAGGAATACGTAGCACCAAGAAATGAACTGGAATCGGATATTGCCGAGATATGGCAACTGGTGTTGAAGCAAAATACCGTGGGCGTGCACCATAGCTTTTTCGATCTGGGGGGGCATTCCCTGTTGGCCAATCAAATCGTCACCCGCATGCGCAATCGTTTCAGTATTGAACTGCCCATTCGGGATTTGATTTTATATCCTACAGTGGCCCAGTTGGCAGAGCGGGTAAAGCTGGCTCAGAAGAGTCAACAGCAAGGGGAAATGATTGCTTGCGATCGTAATCAACGTATTCCTTTGTCTGCTCCACAACAGCGACTGTGGTTGCTGGATAAAATTGAACCCGGTAACCCGGCCTATCATGTGCCCAGTATAATTGAAGTGAATGGCGGTCTGGACTTCGCGGTATTGGAGCAAGCTTTCCAACAATTGATTCAGCGTCATGAAGTATTGCGGGCCCGTTTTCTCGAGGATAAAGAAGGTCCCTATCAGGTCTTTTCGGATTCCGAATCTGCCACGCTCATAATGGCTGATTTTTCACAGCTTGATGAACAGCAAGCGCGGAAAAAAGTGGCAGGGATTGTGACCAAACCTTTCGATTTGGAACAGGGTGGTTTGGTTCGTGGTCATATATGCAAGCTGGATGAGGATCGCTTTGTATTGATCGTGGTGCTCCACCATATCATTACCGACGGTTGGTCTAACGGTTTGCTGATTCGGCAATTGGCTGAAGGCTATATTCAAATCCTTTCAGGTCAACAGCATTCTGCTCCCGTTGCGGATTTGCAATACGCAGATTTTGCCTGCTGGCAGCAGCAATATCTTACCCAAGAGCGTTTGGACACTAAGTTTGAATTTTGGCAGCAACAGCTGCAAGAGGTTCCCGTTCTGGATTTGCCCACGGACTTTTCACGGCCAGCGGTACAGAGTTTTGCCGGCGCCAGTGTGTCTTTTCAACTGTCGCAAACCGCCAGCGCAGAATTGGATCGCTTAGCCAATCGTTATCAGTGCACTCATTTTATGGTGCTGTTGGCCTGTTATAGCGTGTTGTTGCAACGCTACAGTGGCCAGGATCACTTTGCCATAGGCACCCCGGTGGCGGGGCGGGATCGAGTAGAACTGGAATCCATGGTGGGCTTTTTTGTTAATACGGTGGCCATTCCAGTTGAGCCAAAGCCAGAACAGAGTTTTCTGCAATTTTTGGAAGCGGTTAAGACCACCTCTCTGGCCTGTTTTGAGCATCAGGATATACCATTCGAGCAAATTGTAGAGCATATCAACCCTGATCGTGATATGAGCCGGTCACCCCTGTTTCAAGTGATGATGGCCTACCAAAACCTACCCCAAGACGATGTTGGGCTGGGGCAAGCAGCCTTGGAAGGGTTGCAGTTCTCCGCTTATGAGTTGGAATTAGAGACCGCCAAGTTCGATCAAACTCTCACGCTGTGGCCACAGCAGGGCACCATTCACGGCAGTTTGTCCTATAGCACAGCGTTGTTTAGTGCTGACACCATGGCGCGCTTCGTCCAGCATTTTGTGGCCCTGTGCGAGAGCTTGTTGACCCATCCACAGCAGGCCCTATATCAAGCGCAGTTGCTTTCACCCCAGGAACGCACGCGACAGGTGCAGGAATGGAACCAGACGGAACAAGCTTATCCGCCTTTTGCACGGGTAGAGCAGTGGTTTAGTCACGCTGCGCAACACCATGCCATACGGTCTGCCATCTGTTGTGACCAGCAACAGCTCAGTTATGAGCAATTGGAGCACTATTCCAACGGCTTGGCTGCGCTCTTGGTTCAAGGTGGCGTAACCCCAGGTCAACAGGTGGGTTTGATTCAACATCGCAACCTGCATTTGATGACGTCCATCCTGGGTATTTTAAAAGCCGGTGGGGTTTACGTACCCATCGACGCGGCTTATCCGGAACAGCGTATTCAGTATATCTGTGAGCAATCGGCTATTAAATTTGTGCTCACCCAATCACAGCTGAAATCGTTGGTACCCGCCGGGGTAGAAGCACTGGAAATAGATCAGTTGGATTTAAGTTCTTTGGCTTCGGCCGTTAAGCCTGATCTTACACATGACCTTATACCTGAACTGATACCCGACCTAGCAACAGAACCCAATGCGCCAGGTGATGATCTTATTTATGTGATTTACACCAGTGGTTCAACCGGTCTGCCCAAAGCCACGGCAGCTTACCAACGCAGCGAAGTGAACCTGTTAAATTGGTACAGCAGCCAGTTTGGTTTGAACAGTGATGATCGTTTTCTTTTGCTCAGTGCCATCGGTTTCGATCTAACTCAAAAAAATCTATTCGCACCGTTGGTGAACGGTGCCCAGTTGGTGATCCCTTCTTTTCAGGAATACGACCCTGCCAGGTTGGTGGATTTAATAGAGCAACACCAGATAACCTGGATCAACTGTGCTCCCAGCGCGTTTTATCCGCTGATTGATAATCCGCAAGACTGGCCCCGTCTGGCGTCACTGCGCCACCTGTTCCTAGGTGGTGAGCCCATCAATCTGGCACGACTTGCTGACTGGTTACAACAGAGCCAATGTCAGGTGGTGAACAGCTACGGCCCCACCGAATGTACTGATATTGCCGCCTGGCACCCGGTGGATTTAGCCCGTGACCGTGAACAGGCATTGCTTCCCATCGGCAAACCCAATTTTAACGTGCAGCTTTACGTTTTGGGTGAGCATTTGGAACTTTTGCCCCAGGGAGCCGTGGGAGAGTTATGTATCGCCGGTGATGGCGTTGGCCCGGGCTATTTAAATCAAGCGCAATTGACACAAGCGGCGTTTGTTGAAAACCCATTCACGGATAACAGTAAGCTCTACCGGACCGGAGACCGTGCACGTTTTCGAGATGATGGTTCCGTGGTATTCCTGGGTAGGAAAGACCATCAGGTTAAGTTGCGTGGCTACCGTATAGAAGTTGGCGAAATCGAAGCGGTTATTAATCAGCACCCCATGGTGAGTGGCAGTTTAGTTGCGGTGTTGGATCGACAAAACGCCCCTAGCCAGTTAGTGGCGTGGGTGGAAAGCATGAGTTTGGAGCCAAACCTGTTAGGAGAGGTGCAAGCTCTTTGCAGCACTAATTTACCGAAATACATGCACCCGGATGCCTGGGTCATTGTGGAGCGTTTCCCACTGACCCCCAACGGTAAGGTGGATCGTAAAAATTTACCGCCACCCATTTGGCAAACCCGAAGCCAAAGCTTGGTGCTCCCCAGAACCCACAACGAACGTTTGGTGGCGGATATCTGGTGTCAGATTCTGAAGCTGGATCAAGTGGGGGTCCATGACAGCTTTTTTGAATTAGGTGGGCATTCCCTGTTGGCAACCCAGGTGGCGGCCCGCATTCGCAGTGAACTGGGGCAAACCATTTCGATCCGGGATTTTATGTTGGCACCCACCGTTGAGGCCCTGGCCGCAAGACTGGATAAACTGGGTGATCAGGAAGCGGAGCTGGAACTGGTTGCGGTGCCCCGCGAGCAGCGGTTACCCCTGTCTTTTGCCCAGCAGCGGCTGTGGCTGTTGGATGCCATTGAAGGCGGATCCTTGGCCTATCATGTTCCCACCGTGCTGCGTATAAAAGGTAATTTGGATGAGGCCAGTTTGGAACATGCTTTGGCTGCGGTGATTAATCGCCACGAAGGATTACGCACCGTCATCAATCAGGATGACAGCGGGCCCTATCAACATATTTTGCCCCAAGATAGCTGGACACTTGCCACCACTCAACTTATTGAAGATGAGCAGCCTGAAGATGAGCAGCAGATCGAGTTTGAAGTAAAACAGCAGGTCATGCGTCAACTGATGACCCCCTTTGATCTGGAAACCGGGCCATTATTTAGGGCCCACCTGTTTTGCCTGCCGGATAATGAATATGTGTTCTCCATGGTGATACATCACCTGGTGACCGATGGTTGGTCCATGAACCTGCTGTTGCAGGATTTGGTGCAGGCCTATTTACAACACAGTAGTTTTGGGGAAGCGAATCTGAGTCCGCTGCCGATTCAGTATGGCGATTATGCCCATTGGCAACGGCAACGTTTAACCGAGGAAAAACAGGCGCAGTTATTGGACTATTGGTCCACTCAATTGCATGGCGTTGAGCCCCTGGCGTTGCCAACGGATCTGCCACGGCCTAGGGTGCAAACCTTCAATGGCAACACCTTGCGTTTCACCATCGATGAAGCCACGGTCACCGGTTTGCGTAACATAGCGACCCAACAGGGTTGTTCTTTCTTTACTTTGTTGCTGTCCGCTTACGGCGTCCTTTTGCATAAGTATTCCGGTCAGAATGATTTTGCCATTGGCACCCCGGTGGCCGGTCGTGAGCACACGGCGCTGGAGCAGGTGGTGGGTTTCTTTGTTAACACCCTGGCTGTGCGACTTACGTTGGATCCCAACGACAGTTTTACCTGTTTGTTGCAACAAGTGAAACAGACGGTGGTGGACGGTTTTGCCCATCAAGAAGTGCCATTTGAACAGGTAGTTGAGGCTATAGATCCGCTGCGCGACATGAGCCGTTCACCTCTGTTTCAAGTGATGTTGGCCTACCAGAATCTGCCCGTGGATCAATCCCAATTGGGCGGGGTAGAGGCCATGGGTGACATCACCATTGAAGCCTTCGATCCCGGTGTGGATTCCAGTAAGTTCGAGCAAACCCTGACCCTATGGGACCAAAACGGCGGTCTAGGTGGCTCATTGCAATACAATACGGATCTGTTTACTGAATCCACCATTGCTCACTTTATCGAGCATTTCCAAGCCCTGTTGAAAGCATTGGTCAACGATCCGGATGCCACCCTGGCTCAGCAGAGCATACTGACGCAGCAAGAAGTGGAACAGCAAGTAGTGGAGTGGAACCTGACGGGTACCGACCACAACCTTGAATCCACACTCAACCGTCAAATCAGCGCAGCAGCCAACCAATATGCGGATAATGTTGCGGTGGTGTGTGGTGAAAATCAGCTGACCTACCAGGAGTTGGAGCAGGTATCCAACGGATTGGCCCATCACTTGATAGAGCAGGGCGTTGCAGTGGGCGATCGGGTTGCCATTTGCAGCGACCGTCATGTGCATTTGCTCACCCTCTGTTTGGGGGTAATAAAAGCCGGTGCCACCTATGTGCCCATTGATCCTGCTTATCCTTTGGAGCGCATTTGTTATATTCTTGACGCTGCGGAAGTGAAGACCGTACTCACATTAGATCACTTGAGTGCTTGTTTGCCGCAGAACGTGAAGAAAATCAGTTGGCAACAACTCCAATCTAGAATAGAAAATTACCCAGCTGATCTGCCGGATATTTCTGTGTCACCCCAGCAGTTGCTGTATTTGATTTTTACTTCAGGGTCCACCGGCCTGCCTAAGGGCACCGGTGCTTATCACAGTTCAGAAATCAATTTGCTGAATTGGTATTGCGGTCAGTTCAATATGACCTCGCAGGATAAAATACTGCTGCTTTCCGCATTGGGTTTTGACTTAACACAGAAAAATTTGTTTGCGCCCTTAATGACCGGAGCCACTCTGGTTATTCCTGAGTTCCAGGAGTTTGATGCCCAGCAAATTAATAGCCTGATTCAAACTGAGAAAGTCACTTGGTTAAACTGCGCCCCCAGCGCCTTTTATGCGCTGCAAGATGAGCCCAACCAATGGCCGGACATTAGTAGCCTGCGCCTGCTTTTCCTGGGGGGAGAGCCAATCAACCTGCAACGTTTGCAGGCTTGGTTACAGCAGTCCCATTGCCAATTGATTAACAGTTACGGTCCTACGGAATGTACTGATATAGCGGCCTGGTATGCGGTGGATTTGGCCCGCGATATTGAAACCGCTACCTTGCCCATCGGTCGGCCAAACTACAACGTGCAGCTGTTTATCTTGGGAGAGCAATTAGAATTGTTGCCTGTGGGGGCCGTTGGGGAGCTGTGTATCGCTGGCGCTGGCGTTGGACCCGGTTATATTAACAATCCGGAATTAACCGCCACCAGTTTTGTAGACAATCCCCATCTTAACAGCCATGGCCACAGCAAACTGTACCGAACTGGAGACCGTGCCCGCTACCGCCATGATGGCAATGTGGAGTATCTGGGGCGTCGCGATCATCAAATAAAACTCCGAGGCTATCGTGTAGAAGCCGGAGAGATTCAGGCCGTACTGAATCGTACCGATGAGGTTCAAGATAGCCTGGTGGATGTGTTGAGCGATGCCAATGGTGTACAGCGCCTGGTGGCCTGGGTGGTTTCAGAGCAAGAGTTGCACAGCAGCGAGCTAGCCAATCAATGCAGTCAATTTTTGCCACGCTTTATGGTGCCAGAACTCTGGGTGGTTTTGGCGGCTTTCCCCTTAACACCCAATGGCAAAGTGGATCGCAAAGCCCTTCCAAAACCTCAGGTGGAAGAGGCCGATACCTATCTGGCTCCCCGCACGGATTTGGAGAACCAGCTCTGTGATCTGTGGGCAGCCAGTTTGGGCCGCAACCAAGTGGGTATTCGTAATAACTTTTTCGAGATGGGTGGCCAGTCTCTTGTGGCTACCCAGTTAATCAATAAAGTATCCAAATTGTTGGGCCGGCCGGTGCCGGTGCGATTGCTGTTTGAAAACCCCACTGTGGAAGCGCTGGCCCAGGCACTGGATACCCTGTCCGATCATGGTCAAAGACCTGCTATAAAAGTGCGACAGGACCGTTCTCAAGCACCGCTTTCGTTTGGTCAGCAACGGCTTTGGTTCTTTGAGAAAATGAACCCGGGCACACACGCCAACAATATGCCGGTGGCGTTAAAGATCAAAGGGGAGCTGGATACCGCCGTACTGGAAAAAGCATTCCAGGAAGTGGTTCGTCGCCATGAAAGCTTACGCACCTACTTTATTGAAGATGCTCAAGGTGAACCCCTACAGATTATTCAGCAGCAGATTGAATTGACATTGGATGTGGAAGACATCCGTGCGTTACAGGGTGAACAACAGCAAGACGCCGTTGCCCGTGCCATAGAGCACAACAGCCAAAATCTGATTGCTTTGGATCAGGCGCCGCTGTGGAACCTGCGATTGCTGAAGCTGGAGCAAAAAAGCCATCTACTGTTGTTATGTATGCATCATATTATTTCCGATGGTGCTTCCCAGGTGGTGTTGTTCCGAGAATTGATGACCCTGTATTTGGCCTATCAACAACAGTTGCCTTCGCCATTGCCGGAACTGAAAGTGCAGTACCCGGATTTTGCCCAGTGGCAACGGGATTGGCTCAACCATGAGCGCTTGGAACATCAGCTAGCCTACTGGCAGAAGCAATTGAAGTCGGCACCGCCATTGTTAGAGCTGCCCCTGGATTACCCACGGCCGTCGGTGCAGGTTACCCAAGGGGACTCCCTGTCATTTGACATGCCAGCAGGCTTTGTTGAGCAACTGAAACAGGTCTGCAATCAGCAGCAGGTAACGCCGTTTATGTTTATGTTGCTGGGCTGGAAGTTGCTGTTGTCCCGCTACAGCGGCCAGCAGGATATTCTGGTGGGTGTGCCTACACTGGGTCGAGATAGCAGTGAACTGGACTCGGTGATTGGCTTTTTTATCCAAAGCCTGGTGTTACGCAGTGATTTGCACCGTAACCCCACCGTAGAACAGGCACTGTCACAGATTAAAACCACGGTGTTGGATGGGTTTTCCAACGCCGATGTGCCGGTTGATCTTATCGCTGAGCGTTTAGCGGTACCCCGTAACCCGGCTTATTCGCCCCTGGTTCAGGTGGCGTTTCAATTGTTGGATCAGGCTGGCTTTAGTGTGGATTCCGTCTTATCTAACGCACGCTTTGGTGATATGGAAGTGGAAGTGGTGGGCGGTCAAACCCAGTCTTCCAAGTTCGATATTACCCTTAACCTCACCTTGAACGAGTCTCAACTGGCGGGTTCTTTGGAATTCAACAGCGCGTTATTCAAGCGCGAAACTATTGCTACCATGGTGGCCCATTATCAAACTCTGTGTCAGGCATTGTTAACTGACTTGGATAAACCCCTTGCCGCCATCAATTTTGTCGGTGACAGCCATATCCTTGAACGACTGCAATTGGATAGTAAAGATGTCCACTCGGTGATTCCCCTCAGCGCCATGCAGTACGATATGTTTATGGACAATCTGGTGAATCCTCACAGTTTGCAGAGTAGCCATGGTTGGCAGATTGCGATTCATCGGCCACTGGATTTGGAACTGTGGCAGCGCTGCATTCAATATCTAACGGATAAACAACCCTTACTGCGCTGCAAGTTTATGACAAGTGATACTCCGTATATGGATATGGGTTACCTTGTGGTAGACCAGCAAAAAACGGTTCATCTGGAGTTATTTGATTACAGTGAGGCTGCAGTAGATGAGGAAGCGTTAAATAATCACATTCGCGATTACATTTATCGACCCTACCAGGTGACGGAAGATGAGCTGATCCACCATGGGGTGTTCAAACTGGCGGCGGATCATTTTATTGTGGTGACGGCGGTTCATCACGGGGTGCTGGATGGTGCATCACTGAATAACTACTGGTTACAGCTTATTGATACCTATCAAGCGTTCAGCGAGGGTAGTACTCCCGATATCAGTACCGTTGAGTTCCAGAACTATGTGGCGCTGGACCGTGCCACCATGGATAACCAGGATATCCTGGAATTCTGGCGGGGTAAATTTGCCAGCGTTGAGCCTTTGGATTTTACGGTGCCTTCACCCATTCCAGAGCCTGGCCACTTTATTACTCGGGAACATTTTCTTGAGGATGAACATTGGCAAAAAGTAAAAGCCTATTGCCGAAGTCAGCGTATTACACCGGCACTGTACTTCAAGTGTCTGTATGGCATTTTGATTGGCGCATACTGTCGCCCCGATGGGGATTTCTCTGTTCAAGAAACCATGGGGGGAAGAACCAAAGGCCATGCGGAAGGTTACGGTTGTTATATTCAGGAAACGCCCTTTGTCTTTACTCAGCAGAGTCTGAATAGTGCGTCCAAATTTGGCGATTTGATCAATTACGCTCGTAGTTTCCAGAAAGAGATTAAGCCTTATCGCGCCATATCCATAGGCAAGCAAATCCAAATCAGCCCCCGTGGTCGATTGGGCTTTATGTTCAACTACTATCAGTTTCTGGCCAGCTCAGAATTTTTGGGTCAGCAATTCGATCCGGAAGGTACACCCAGTGATCCCACTCACAATGTGCAGTTTGTGGTGACGGAAGTGGGCGGTAAACTCAAATTGAACCTGTTCTATCATGGCCATTTGTTCGCGGACTTTGGCCTGTTGCAGCGCATCCAATCCTTGAGCCAACAAATCGTTGAGGACGGTGTGAATGCTTTGTCGGAACTGCGTTGGGTGACGAACCCCACTGAACGAACGCAATTATTGGAGCTGTGGAACGATACTCAACGGGATTACGATCTTTCCCTCTGTATCCATCAGAAATTCGAACTGCAGGCAGCCAAAACGCCGGACCAGTTGGCCATAGTGGATGATGAAAACAGCTTAACCTATGGGCAGTTAAATCAAAAAGCCAACCAAGTGGCTCACCATTTGGTGGCGAAAGGAATCAAGAGTAATGATTTAGTAGGGCTTTGTGCCCAACGTTCCTGTGAATTTTTAGTGGCGGTGCTGGGTATTATGAAAGCCGGGGGCGCCTATGTGCCCATGGATCCAAAATACCCGGAAGATCGTATTCTTTATATGATTGAGAACTCCCAATGTGGCGTCTTAATCACAGAGCAGGTTCAACTTAGCAAGTTAGAACCCCATCTTGCTGGGGTGAATACCCTGTGTCTGGATGATGATTCTTCCTGTTTGAATCAGGAGTCCAGCCAAAACCTTAATCTTCCGGTAAGCAACCGTGACCGGGCCTATATGATCTATACCTCCGGGTCCACCGGTCTGCCCAAGGGCGCCATAGTGCGCCATGACGGCGCGCTCAATCATATCGAAGCGGAGCGTGAAGTACTGGAGTTTCCTGGGCCATTCAGTTTTCTACAAACTGCGCCATCGTCTTCAGATATTTCCGTATGGCAATTCCTGGGGCCTGTGACCTGCGGGGGCAGTGTGGTGGTGTTGGATGACGTCACCCATTCCCAGAAGTTGTTTAATTTAGTGAATCAATATCAGCTGGATGTGGTGGAACTGGTGCCAGTGGCGTTGCAGTTACTGATGGAATACGTGCGTACATTGCCAGCCGCCCAGCGATCCATGGCCAGCCTGCGCTGGATGATGGCCACGGGAGAAGCGGTCTCAGTGGACTTGGTTAACCAATGGTTGCAGCTTTACCCGGATATTCCCGTGGTGAATGCCTACGGCCCCACGGAAGCGGCAGACGATGTGATTCAGTGTGCCATACCCCAGCCCATGGCCAGCAATCAACGCTCGGTTCCCATCGGCAAGCCCCTACCGAACCTTACGGTGTATGTGGTGGATGATGCCATGCGTCTGGTTCCCGCTGGAGTGGCGGGGGAGATCTGCATCGGCGGTATTGGTGTGGGAGAAGGCTATTGGCGCAACCCGGAAAAAACTGCGCAAGCCTTTGTGCCTAACCCTTTTGTCCCTGGCGACGTGCTTTACCGCACCGGCGACTTGGGCCGATGGCTGCAGGACGGTACGGTGGAATATCTGGATCGGGTTGATAACCAGGTGAAAGTACGGGGATTCCGCATCGAACTGGGTGAAGTGGAAGCGGCGTTGTCGTCTCTGACTGGTGTTCGGGAAAATGTGGTTATCGTGCGCGACGATCTACCGGGTGGAACCGCATTGGCGGCTTATGTGGTTGCTGCTGATTCGGCGCTCGAATTGGAAGCGTCCGCATTGCGAGCGCAATTGCGAGAGCAGGTGCCTGACTTTATGGTCCCCGCTTCCATAACCATCTTATCGGCTTTGCCCCTAACGCCAGCGGGTAAAATAGACCGTAAGGCGTTACCACGACCAGAGTCACTGCAGTTGGCCGGTGTGGATTACGTGGCCCCTAGAAATGAGCTGGAGCAGCAGATTGCCAGTATTTGGGAAGCCTATATGCCGGTGGAACGGATCAGTGTGAAGGATAATTTCTTCGAGCTGGGTGGCCATTCGCTGATCGGTGTTCGCATCATTGCCAAGATAAACAAACAGTTGGGCACTCAGTTGCAGGTGGCGGCCTTACTCAGCAGCCAGACCATTGAAGGTTTGGCTCAGTTAATCCAGGATGGTGGCAGCAGCGATTCCGAGTTGGTGCCACTGCAGCAAAATCAGCACCCACCACTATTTATGATTCACCCCGTGGGTGGAGACGTGCTTTGCTACGCTGAGTTGGCCCTCGCCCTGAAGAATGATTTCAGCGTTTATGGGCTCCGGGCTCAGGGCCTGGACGGGGAGCAGCCACCGTTTGACAGCCTTGAACAAATGGTGGAGTGCTATACTCAACATATTGTTCATACTCAATCCCAGGGACCCTACCGTTTATTGGGGCAATCTCTGGGTGGTATTTTGGCTTTGGCGGTGGCTGAGCGATTGGTTCAGCTGGGGCATGAGGTGAGTGCAGTAATGATGTTGGATACCTACAGTCCGGACTATCTCATACAGCACTATGACAACCCAACCAAGGTTGTGTCCGCTGCGTTTGGGCAAGGGGCGCAAGCGTCTGACCTTCAGGTCTCTGATCTTGAGGTTCAAGATTTGCAACAGCAATACCAGCAGTTGCAACGGCTACGGGTTGTACCCCAAGAAGTTTCGTTGCAGCAGTTCACAGGTATCGTAAAAGTCTCTCAACAAAATCAGAGCTTCGCTACACAATATAAAGTGGAAAACCTGGCTACAAAGGTGCATCATTTTACCGCTCAGGACAATGTGACGGGTGTGAGTTCCTTAGAGTCCTGGAACAGCGAGTCCTGGAAAAATGAGCAAGACACCAGCGGCCAGTTGGCGTTTAGCAGCTGCCACAGGGTACCCGGCGGTCACGAAACCCTGATGCAAGGGGAGAATGCCATTCCTCTTGCTGAGCAGATAGCCAAACTATTGGCCAATAAAAACTACAATAACGAATGAGGCAAAGAATGCAGATAGAAGTGTTTCAGCAGTATGAATCTGAAGTGCGTTCCTATTGTCGAGCTTTTCCCAAGGTGTTTACCAAAGCGAAAGGGTCATACATAGAAGCAGAAGATGGCACCCGCTATCTGGACTTTTTTGCCGGTGCCGGTGCGCTTAATTACGGTCACAATCCCGATTTAGTTCAGCAGCGTTTAATCGAATACATCAGTAATAACGGAATTTTACATGGCCTGGATATGTACACCGATGCCAAGGGCCATTTCCTGCAAGCGTTGCAAGAGCAGATCCTTTTACCCCGACAGCTGGATTACCGGGTGCAGTTTTGTGGCCCCACGGGCACCAATGCGGTGGAAGCGGCTTTAAAAATAGCTCGCAAAGTGAAAGGCCGCAGTAACGTAATAGCCTTTCAGGGTGGCTACCATGGTATGACGCTGGGGGCTTTGGCCTGTACCGGTAATTCCTACAACCGGGGTGGGGCAGGCACATCCCTTGCCGACGTTACTTTCATGCCATACCCCTATGGCTATATGGAAAACATCGACACTATTGCCTACATGGATGCAGTTCTGTCTGATAGCAGTTCCGGTGTGGACAAACCCGCTGCCATGATTGTGGAAACTATTCAGGCGGAAGGCGGTGTTGTGGTGGCGCCGGATAAATGGCTTCAACAAGCCCGTGAATTGTGTGATAAGCACGATATGTTGATGATCGTGGATGACATTCAGGTGGGCTGTGGCCGTGCCGGTCAGTTTTTCTCTTTTGAGCGGGCGGGAATCAAACCGGATATTGTCACTTTGTCCAAGTCCATCAGCGGTAGCGGATTGCCTTTAGCCATTGTGCTATTGAAGCCAGAATATGATATTTGGTTGCCAGGGGAGCACAATGGCACCTTTCGCGGCAACCAACTGGCATTCGTCAGTGGCGCAGCGGGTATTGAGCTGTGGGACAGCTTGAAGGTTGAAACTCTGGTACAACAGAACGCGGAGTTACTGGAGTCGGGTCTTAAGGCCATCATAGAAAAAACCGACAAGCGATTACAGCTGCGCGGGTTAGGCATGATATGGGGTGTGGACTTTAGCGCTCTGGGAGACGAAGCCGTCATAGGAAAAGTGACGGACGCGTGCTTTGAAAAACAGCTAATTATCGAAAATGCCGGCCGCAAAGGCCAAGTACTTAAACTGTTGCCGCCCCTCACCGCCAGCCGGGAAGAGCTGGAACAGGGATTGGCAGTAATTGAATCGGCTATCGCTGGGATCTAGCAGCCTGCTTGAACCCAGTCTGCGACCCAATAGTGGGCTTGGGGCGCTTGTGAATGATTATTCAGAAGCGCCTTAAAACGAGTTCAAACGCTCTGCCAGCTTCTCACTATAGGATTTTATTTCGGCTTCGGTGAGTAACGCTTTGGGGCAGCCCACGATAATGTCAACGCTACCATCGTTTTCCGCAGCACCTACAAAAAGTGAGCGGTTTTCAAAAGGGATGGGTATGCCAAATTGTGAGGTGGGTTTAAAGCCCTCGCACTGGAACAAGCTGTTATCCACTTCACCTAAATAACTGATTATGCCACTCATGCGATAGCGTTGATCCACATGGTTTTGGCGCAGGTTCTTAGGGTGTTGTAGCATCATTGCTCTGGGCACCCATCGTGCGTATTTGTGGTTATCTAAAAAGGGTGACAAATCTTCTTTGTTGCGCATGGCGCGAATAATTTTTGATTGAAGTTTATTGACGGGTAAGTCTGGTTCAATTTCCAAATCAATTGCGCCGCTGCAATTGGCGGTTGTGAAGGTTTCGTCAGGCTCAATATATCTGCGTAAGTCCGCGGGAATTCGAACAATGACTTTACCGTCACCATACATCTCACGGCCAAGGCTGCTGGTGGCGCTTAACAGCTTGGCGGCAAATTTATTGGTGCTACCCTGCCAACTAAAGCGGATCCACTGGTAGCCTAATCTATCTGGGTCCAAGCTGCCTTTGACCAAAGGGATGCAATCACCTTCTGTAATTGGTCGAGCAGGGCGCTCGTTGGACTGGGCTACATCCCATTCTGTAATTTTAGAGTGGGACCCAATAGGCTGTTCTCCCCTAAGGATACGAAATACGTCCTGGATAAAATGCACCGTGCCACGACCATCGCTTACTGCATGATGGGTGCGGAATAAAACGTGATAGCCGTTTTTTGCATGAATGATGCAAACTTGGCATACGGGGTCCTTACGAGGGTTGATGGGATCGCCTAAACAGGGAGCCTGGTAAGAGCTGGAACTATCCCAATCCGGCGCGTTTACTTCTTTCACCAGGGGAGATGGGCCTTCGTCATCCCAATAGCGCCAACCCCAAAATCCTCTCAGCCTAAAACGGAAAGCAGGGTTGATTTGGGCTGCTTCATTTAAAGCCCCCTGTAGTTTTTGTGGGTCAATGCTGCCTTCTCCAGTGACGAAAAACTGATTCACCAAAGGTGACTTTTCCGGCGTGTCGGTGGCGATGTAACTAAATTCAAGTGGGGAGGGCGTTCGATAAAAACTCATACTATTATTCTAAAAATAGTGGGAAACTATACCATGCACTGATTATAGGGTAACATGACTTGATCAACATAATAAAAATACCGGTCCTGTTTTTCTGATGTCGGGATTACGCGTCTTCTATTTTATCCTGATTGGGCAAAGCCTCTCTCTGCTAGGTTCAACGCTGACGAATTTTGGTTTGGGGGTTTGGGCTTATCAAACCGGCGACTCCGTCACAAATTTTACTCTGATTGCCGTTGCGTCCACTGTTCCTGGCATTGTGCTGGGGCCAGTGATTGGCTCCTATGTGGATAGGCTTAATCGCAAGTTGTTGTTGTTTAGCGCCCAGGCGGGTAGCGCGCTGGTTACGCTGTTGTTGGCCAGTCTTTATTGGTTAGATGCTCTTAAAGTTTGGCACATTATTGCCGTCGTGCCTTTTGCTTCTGTTTTCGCCACCGTATTGCAGGTAGGTTTTACTTCCACCGTTACCATGATGGTGCCAAAGGATTCTCTTAGCCGCGCCAACGGCGCACTGGGATTGTCTTTCGGGGTTGTACAGCTGGTGGGGCCTCTGTTGGCAGGTATTGCCATGGACCATATCGGAGTGGAAGGCATTTTTGTTATCGATATTGCAACCTTTCTGGTGGGTTTGCTCTCCATTGTGATTTTTACGATTCCCAACCCAGAGAGAAACGAAAATCAAGACGATACCTCCCTTTGGTTTGAAATTAAGGAAGCGTATTTGCTGCTGAGATCCAGATCCGGTGTTTTGGGTGGCCTGTATCTCTTCACCTTAATCTGGTTTAACGTATCTGCAGTGCAGGTGTTGATATTACCTTTGATCCTGTCTTTCGCGTCCACTACTGAACTGGGTTTGATTCAGAGTATTGCCGGGTTGGGTATGTTGATGGGGGGAATTTTAATGATTGCATGGAAAGGTCCCGAAAAGAAAATGTACGGGATTTTGGCTGGTTCCATTTTTATTGCCATCTGCCTGGTGTTGCTACCCATTCCACCTAGCGTTGTCTGGGTAGCCACATTCTCGTTCCTAATCATGTTTGCAGCGCCGGTTGCGACGGTTTGTAGTCAAACCCTTTGGCAAAATAAAGTCCCGCCGCAGTTCCATGGCCGGGCATTTAGCCTGCGAAACACCATAATGAAAGCGGCTCAACCTTTAGCGTTTTTATCCGCAGGGGTTTTAGCCGATAATGTGTTTGAGCCTTTGATGGTTGAGGGGGCTTGGCTTGCTGAGTTGTTGGGGGGGTATTGGGGAACTGGCAGTGGCAGGGGAGTGGCAGTGATGATCAGTCTGTTTGGCGCCTTAAGCTTACTGGTGGTGATCATTGCAGCGCTGACTCCCAGTATCCGTACTGTGGATACTTCAATCCCAGACGAAAACCCCAATGATGGCAGTGACTTAGAAGCAGATTCAAAGCTGCCTTAAGCTACTTTCATTAATGTATATAATGTAACTACCTGTTTTCAAAGTGTTAATAGTTCACGAATATGGTATCCGAAGTTTGACTGAAGTGGTCTGGTTACGTTTAATAGAATGGTAATCGTTCTAAAATTGCGCAATTAAAGTACAACAACAATAAATTAGGCGAGCTCTCTATGAGGGAAACCCAAATTCGTGTTCCACAGCAAAGCAGCTGGTTCAGTGTTCCCAGGCCTGTGAAACAGCCGAAATTGCGCTTGTTCTGTTTTTCCTATGCTGGTGGCAACGCTTCTACTTATCGCGATTGGCACGAGCAGCTCCCCTCCGATGTGGAAGTATGCTCGATCCAGTTACCCGGTAGAGGGGCGCGTTTCAAGGAGCAGGCTTTCACCAGTTTAGATAACTTGTTAACTGCGCTGGTGGATGAAATAAGACCCTACACCGAAGAACCTTACGTACTTTTTGGCCATAGTATGGGGGCTCAGGTGGCTTTCGAGCTAGCCAGAACCTTCCGTGACTTAGGCTTTCCTGAACCCAGCTGTTTAATCGTGTCTGGGCGCAGTGCTCCACAGCAGAAAAAGAAGAATAAAACGCCGATTTACAAACTAGCCGAACCGGAGTTCCGAGAAGAAATTCGCCGACTCAACGGTACACCCAGCGAAGCGCTTAATAATCCAGAATTAATGGATATTGTAAGCCCTATTCTGCGTGCGGACTTTCAGCTTATTGAAACCTGGAATTATCAACCTTCTGACCCAATCGATGTTCCGGTGCTCGCCCTAGGGGGAATAAAGGATTCCCAGGTGAGCATGGATGATTTAGAGCAATGGAAGCAGGTTACTTGTGGGCCGTTCTGTCTTGAATTGTTCTCAGGCGACCATTTTTTTATCAATGAAGTTAAAGATCCACTCCTTAAAACAGTTCGTCAGGCAATTGACACTGTCCTTGGCCGCACCGAAGGCCTCCTATCTCGCACTAGCAGCACACAATAGCATCAGTAATCGGCAAACTTACCTGTTGTAATTTCCACCAAGGGTCGGTAGCCGATTTTGTGGTTCGCTGCTAGAGTGAAGTAGAAAGGAAAATAGTTAATGCAAGTGATTAAATTTGCGATATTTTTCGGATAATATGGCTGCTTTGGTGGTCCATTTTAGTTACGGATTCCCATTTTACGGTGAGGTTGCCGCTCTGGAGTTATAAACCCGTTGTATCGGGGAGACTGGAGCGAGGATAAAGAAGACAAAAAATGAAAAAAGCACTGAAGTTTCTCCTACCTGTTCTAGCTTTGATTGCGGCCGTTGGCGTATCTGTCGTCTTATTTATTTCCAGGCCTCCCGTAGAGCACCGCGAACTGAATATTAAGTCACCTCTAGTAACCGTCGCCCCTGTTCGCAGTGAAACCATGGGCATACCGGTATTCACCCGCGGTACAGTGACCCCCGGAACGGAAATTCAAATGGTTTCCGAGGTGAGTGGCCAAGTGTTGGAGTTATCTCCCAACTTTGCCAATGGCGGCTTTTTTCGCAAGGGTGAAGTTTTAGTGAAAGTGGATCCCATAGAGTATGAGGTTAACTTAAAAAGAGCAGAAGCCAGCAAAGCCCAGGCTAGGCAAGCCATGTTACAAGCGGAAGCAGAAAAGAAAGCCCGCAGCCGAATCAGGAACGCCAGCAAAAACCAATTAGCCAGTTACGATATCCAATATCGTCAGGCCAAAGCCCAATACGATGCCACGGTAGCGGAGCTTGAGGCTGTTAAATTACAGAAATCCAGAACCACCGTGCGTGCGCCATTTGATGGGCGTGTGCGCCTGGCCGCTCTCAACGTGGGGCAATTCGTGCGCCCCGGTCAACAGATGGGCTCAATCTATGCGGTGGATGTGGCGGAAATTCGGCTGCCTCTGTCGGATCGGCAGTTGGCGCTGGTTGATGTTCCCATGCGATTTCAGGATGGCACGGAAAAGACCCTGCCGGAAGTCACTCTCACCGATGAGTATGCAGGTCGGACTTACAGCTGGAAGGGTAAAGTTGTGAGGGCCGAGGGTGGCGTTGATGAGCGAAATCGTCTGTTGTATGTGGTTGCTCAAGTTACCGATCCCTATTCTCCCGATCCCAACCAGCCAGGTCGTCCAGAATTAGTGGCGGGTTCTTTTGTGGAGGCCACCATTGATGGTCGCCAGTTCGAGAATGTGTTTGAAGTTCCCAGAAAAGCGCTACGCAATGGCTCCCAGCTCTGGGTTGTAGATGACAATAGCAGGTTGGTGGAAAAAGATGTGGCCATTATTTATAAAGCCAAAGACCATATTTATGTGAGCTCTGGCCTTGAAGACGGCGATAAGGTGGTGCTCAGCCAAATGGATATTGCAGTTGATGGCATGGAAGTAAGAACCCAGGAGTTGCAGCAGGACCTACAACCCGAAGTTCCTCGAAAGCCAGATGATTTATTTGGCAACAGTAACACCCAGAAAGAAAAGCCCGTTATTCAATTGCCTGACTCGAAACCATCAGAGGTTAACGCCTTAGCCAAACAGGCAAAAGATCGCTTCGAGCAACTAAGCCAGGAACAGAAGAATAACTTAAAAGAGAAGTCCGAAAAGCTAGTGAATCAAGTCCGGGATCTGGGGCAGGCATTAAACTCAACGGAACCCAGCAAGGCTGCAGAAAAAACCAGTGTTGAGCCAGAGATAGAAACTGCGCAGCCTGCCCGCGCTACCATGTCGCCCCTTGCTGCCGCATTGGAGCGTGATATAGCAGAGCAGGAGGCAGAAGAAGAATCACCGGTAATACCAAATCAAACGCCAACCCCAACCCCAACCCCATCCCCAACCCCTAACAAAGCGTCTAAAGCGGGCTCACAATTTGTGACTGCTACTGTGGAAGCGCCTGAGGCTCTGCAGGAAGCGCGTCAATGAATTCTATAATCGCGTGGTTTGCAGAGAACAAGGTTGCAGCTAACCTGCTGATGTTGTTTGTGGTAGTGGCCGGCATTATCAGTCTGCAGGACACCCGCAAGGAAATACTCCCCAACATATCCCTGGATCTAATCACTATTTCGGTGCCTTATCCCGGGGCGTCCCCTGAAGACGTGGAGAAGTCCGTTCTCAATCGTATTGAGTCTGCCATATATGACTTAGACGGCATCAAGTCGCTCTCATCCAAGGCTACAGAACACTTGGGGCTGATTTCTCTTGAAGTGGCTTATGGCGTCGACAGTAAATATCTACTGAATGAAGTGAAAGCCCGAGTTGACGGGATTGGTACCTTCCCAGCTGACGTGGAGCGGCCGTTAATACGAGAGATTTCCGTGCGTAATATGGTGGCCTACGTACTGGTGTCCGGTGATGCTGATGAGAGAAGCCTAAAGAATATCGCCGCCCAGATAAAACAGGACATCACCACCAAACCCAATATTACACAAGTTGAGCTGGCTGCCAGCCGGCCCTATGAAATCGCCATAGAAGTATCTGAAGCATCGCTACAGCGTTACGGTATGAGCTTTATTGAAGTGGCCAACGCGGTACGACAAAGTTCAGTGGATTTGCCCACTGGAGTGGTGAAAACCGCCCAAGGCAGCGTTTCGGTTAAAGCCAAAGGTCAAGTCTATTGGGGTGAGGATTTCGAGGAAATCGTGGTTCGTGCTTTGCCCGATGGTGCGCAGGTTTTGCTGGGGGATGTGGCCCGAGTAATCGATGGATTTAAAGAGGGTGTTTCCATCTCTGAATTCAACGGTAAACCAGCGGTTGCCCTGGCGGTATACCGTGTGGGTGACCAAAGTATTTTGGATGTCTCAAAGGAATTACATGAATACGTTGAGCGCCCCATGTCTTATATCCCTGATGGGATTGAGGTGGATGTTTGGCAGGATTCCTCAATCTATTTTAAAAGCCGAATGGATTTGCTCAGCGAAAATGCCTTCAGTGGATTGGCCTTGGTGTTCATCATCCTGCTGGTTTTTCTGAGAGCGAAGTTATCCTTTTGGGTCACAATTGGTATTCCCATTTCGTTCATGGGAGCCTTTATGTTGCTGCCCCATTTGGGTGGCTCATTGAATATGATTTCTCTGTTCGCATTCATACTGGTGTTGGGGATAGTGGTAGACGATGCCATCATAGTGGGCGAAAACGTTTTCAGTAAACACAGAGAAGGAATAACGGGTGTAAGGGGCGCCATCCTCGGTGCACAAGAGGTGCAAAAACCGGTCATTTTCTCCGTGCTTACCACCATCATCGCTTTTTCTCCCTTGATCATGCTGCCGGGGCCAGAAGGCAAGCTGATGAAGGTGATTCCTATTGTGGTAATTTGTACCCTGATTTTTTCGTTAATTGAGTCTTTGTTGGTTTTGCCATCCCATGTGTCCGGTATTTCTTCCGATGAGTTTGATCGGATTCCGGTTATTGGCCCGGTGCAACGGGTTTTCTCCACCGGCATGGAGAAGTTTGTAAAAAACGTTTATAGCCCGTTCCTGGAGCTGTGTTTGCGCTGGCGTTACACCACACTATTTGGCTTCGTGGGCATGTTGGTTATAGCCGGCTCCCTAATGGCGTCAGGCTGGCTAAAAGTGGTGTTTTTCTCAACCATCGAAGCGGACACCGCCAGTGCCAGCGTAAGTTTTGCCCAAAACGCAGCGCCCCAGGTGGTAAGGGATGGTATCAAGTCCATAGAGAGGGCTGCGCTGGAATTACAGCGTGATTTGAAGCAGGAAACCGGTAAAGATCAGGTGCTTAATGTTTTCACCAGCTACACCGATGACAGTTCCGGACGTTTGGTTATAGAGCTGGCTCCCACCGGTGATCGAACGCTTTCCGGGGAGCGAATTGTTAGCGAATGGCAACAGAGAGTGGGTGATTTGCAGGATGTGGTGGAAATGGAATTTAAAGCCACCTTGAATCAGCCAGGCTCCTATATTGATATCGAATTGGCTTCAAGCAGCCTAACAGATTTGAAGTCGGCTGCCGATGGTCTAAAGCGCGAATTGTCTGAAATTAAGGGCCTGTACGCCATTAGCGATTCTTTTCAAAAGGGCAAGCAGGAACTGCAGATCGAATTGAAGCCGGTTGCTCGCAATTTGGGTTTGAGTCTGGATGATGTTGCCTTACAGGTGCGTCAAGCTTATCACGGAGCCGATGTCCAAAATATTCAGCGGGGAGAACAAGATATCAAGGTGGTGGTTCGTTACCCGTTGGAGGAGCGCAGCTCACTTTGGTATTTGGAGAATATGTCCATTCGATTACGAGATGGATCTGCAGTGCCCTTGTTAACGGTAGCTGATATTGAATATGGCGAAGGAGCTGCTCAAATTAATCGTCACAATCGTCGTCGGGTAATCCGGGTAGTGGCCCGTGTAGACGACAATCTCACCAGCGTTCCTCAAGTGATGGGGGCCATCACCAAAGATTATCTAGATGTGATTCCCGAAAACTTTCCAGGAATGAGCTGGGCCGTGGCGGGATCCCAAAAGGAGAAGGATGAGTTTAAGAGTTATTTAGCGAAAGCCTACTGGATTGCCCTGTTGGGCATGTACGTGATGATGGCTACGTTATTCCGTTCCTATACCCAACCCCTAATGGTGATGTTTGCCATTCCATTTGGTGTTATAGGGGCGCTGGTGGGGCACCTGGTGGCGGGCATGGAGGTCACGCTATGGTCCTTGGTGGGGATGATTGCAGTGAGTGGTATCGTGGTGAACGATAATTTGGTTTTGGTGGATTTCATGAATCGAAATCTGGAAAAAGGGGTTGGCTTACAAGAATCCATTCGTGCCGCTGGAGTTGCACGCTTTCGGCCAATCATGCTTACCTCGTTTACCACCTTTGGCGGGTTGGTGCCGCTTATGATGGAAACCAGCTTACAAGCCCAATTTCTTATCCCCATGGCAGTCTCCATTGCCTTCGGGGTCTTATTTGCCACCCTGGTTAGTCTGGTGCTGGTGCCTGCCACTTATTATATTTTGGATGACGTGCGCTATAGTATTAAAGCCACAGGAGCATTTTTCACCGGCAAGGGTGGTGAAGGTAGCTCTATCGCAGCTTCGGTTGATAAGGGTTTTGATCAAACAACCGAAGACGATTCCGAGAAATTACAATGGCATGTTGGCTTGGACGAGGCCTATGATCTTGGCCACAAAGAGGGATTGAAAGGTGACGTGCCCAGAGTATCGCCGTTTGAACTTGAAGTGCTCACGGCCAGTTGGGAAGCGGGTTGGGACGATGGTCATGAAGAGTTTAAGACCAGCGGTCGGGCGTCAACCTAACAGGAGTAAAAACCGTTGCGTAAACAAATATTAGAAGTGATCTGTGGGAGAAATCCGTGCTAAATGTCCCTTTTCGACTATTACAAATTGGGATGATCTCATCGGTAGTTACCTTAGTGGCCTGTTCCGATGACAACAATGGATTGGCGCTGCAAAAGGCCAATGACTCTTCTGCAAAGCAGGCTGTTACCGCGCCTGCTGCACCGGCCCACGAACTTGAAGATGGCAGCCGCTATAGCGGAGATCTGGTGGACGGAGTGAAACAGGGGCAGGGAACCTATGCCTGGCCCAACGGTGATCGGTATATCGGAGAGTGGAAAAACGATCTTATGTGGGGTCGGGGCAGCTTTAATGATCATCGAGGTCACGTTTATACCGGTGAATGGCGCAACGGCGAATTCCACGGTAGTGGAGAATATGTTTGGCCAAGCGGTAGTCGCTACACGGGGCAGTTTGACGCGGGTGTTATGCATGGCACTGGCACTTATAAGTGGACCGATGGCCGAAGTTACCAAGGGCAATTTGAGAACGGATTGAAGCATGGCGAGGGGACCTACAGTTGGCCCGATGGTCGCCGTTACACCGGTTCATTCGAGCAGGAGCAGAGAACCGGCTACGGAAAAATGTTGTACCCTGACGGAGAAATTTACCAGGGTGAGTTTAAAGACGGCCAACCCCATGGCAAGGGTGCACGAACACTGGCTGACGGTTCTTTGTATGAGGGTATTTTTGAGCAGGGCAAGGTGACCGGTGAGGGGAAATTGCAGTTGCCATCTGGGGAAATGTATAGCGGTACCTTCAAAAACGGCTTACCCCACGGTAAAGGCAAAAAGAGTTGGCCCGGTGGTAATCGCTATGAAGGTGGGTTTGCCGCTGGCGTTATGGATGGCGAAGGAACGCTGACCTTTGCTGACGGTAGAACCTATAAAGGTGACTTTGAGAAAGGCAAGCGAACCGGCAAGGGTACTCTTAAATGGCCCACGGGAGAAAAATACAGTGGTGAATTCGTGGCAGGTATGCGCGAAGGCAGAGGTGTATTTACCTGGCCTGATGGTGGTAAATTTGTGGGTGGCTTTCAGCAGAACGCGTTGCATGGAAGGGGCGTGTGCACCACTGCAGGGGTTGAAACTTCATGCCGATTTGATCGCGGAGCGAGAGTGGAATGACGCGGGTGGTGTTTTAGTTTCTCAAATCTTGTAGAGCTTGTTTAGCGGACTGGAATCGGTTATCTGGGTTGGGGTCCAGCAGTTTAGCCACAAACGCTGACGTTTTTTCATCGGTCACATCTGTCAAGAAATCATCTGGCCTGCGGGAATTGGAGGCGGCAAATAGTACTTTTTCCCGCTTGGTTCGGCCTTCATTCCAGCGACGGCTTTTCAGTAATTCGTAAAGTAGTATTCCAGCCTGGTAAAGGTCACTACGGTGATCCCAGCGGTCGCCGCGGGCTTGTTCCGGAGAAATAAAAGAAGGCTTGGCCAGCCACTGAAAAGCTTCCCTGTTAGCTTGTTTTTGGAAATGAGAGCAGCCGAAGTCCACCAGGTAAATCTTTTGTTTGGAATCAATCAGTATATTTTCGGAGCTGATGTCGCCGTGTACCACCGGCTTAAGGCTGCTGTGCAAGTAGTGCAGCTGTTCCAGTAGTTGACCCACAATGTCTTTGGCCAGCTCTTTAACCAGTGCGGGTGGGAATCGCTGTTGTTCCTGGGATAAATTGATGAGCTGAAACCCTTCGATGAATTCATAGGCATAATAGGCTTTGTTATCGATTAGGCCCCGTGACTGATACTTGGGAAGGTGTGTATGGTGGAGTTCCCGCACAATCTGGCTTTCGGTTGTGAATTGACGACGCACTGCCTGATGGTTTAGCCACTGCTCTCGCACCAGTTTTACTGCCAGTTTTGGCTTGCCCTGTTCCAGGGGAATGCCTTTCATAACCACACATATGCCACCCTCGGTGAAGGGCTCCATTCGATAGCGACCAATGTTCAATTGCACCTCAAATGCACGCTGTGTGAGGTTTGGTCTCGCTGCCGGGGCATTGTTTTTTTGGGTGCTTTGCGGAGCTGGGGCTACTTTTTGCTTGCTAGCGGGCTGCTTTTTGCCGCGCCACGGCTTTAGCCAGGATAGATCCATACAGTTGAAAAGCCCTTGATACAATCCATACGAAAGACAAAGTTGTTTTTGTTAGCCTTTGGCCAAAAACGCCATTGTACACCCTATAAGCATAGACGCAATGGACCCAAAAACCTAAAATCACGCATAATTTCATCAGTTTTAGGGGGGCAGTTGCCGCTTAAACAAATTGACCGCTCATTCGTCGGAATTTAGTTATCATTTGTAAGCGCCCAGTTGACTCAGAAACGACCAGCGCGGAATATATCCGTACTCGAGATTCGTATACCCCCTGTACTTTTTCCTAAGGGGCGGAATAGTGATCTCGTTGCCATTAATTGCCGCAATTACTGTGGTATGATCGTGGCCAAGACTCAAAAAAACTATAAAGGGGTATCTCCTGTGAAAGCTAATCAATCTCGCAAATTCACTATGAAAAAAATCACCGGCCAAGGTATGTCTGAGTACCTGGTTATTGTTGGTCTGCTCGCGGTTGCTGGTATCGCGGCCATGGGCTTTATGGGCGGCTCTATCCGCAGTTCAATGGCTGCCTTTGCTCAGGAAATGGCAGGGGGCGGCAATACCGCCGCTATTCAAGCTGACGCTCAGGCAGACGCTGATCAATCAAACGACCTCTCAACCGCTGGCCTGGGTGACTACGTTGATAACAACGATCAGCTTTAATAGTCGCTTAGCGTTAGCTTAGTTGTTACTATTCAAGAATCAGAAGCTGATTGGCGTAAATGCAATCAGCTTCAACAAAATAAACAGGTTAGTTTGGCAGGGTTGTCTCTTACAGGCTGTCTAAAGACCTATGCAGATTTATAAGAAGCCCTTGAAAGGGCCAACACAATTCCACTCTTCTGGCCAGGTGCTTCCTATTGGCATCGGTTTGCTTGCGGTCGCTATAATCGTCATTTTTATGGTGCTGAATTCTGGTCGCGCGGTCAATGAGAAGATCAATCTGGTTAATGCCGCTGACGCTGCCGCTTATTCCGGTGGCCAGGTGGTTGCCCGTCATTTGAATTATATGGCGTACACCAATCGGGCCATGATTGCCAATGAGGTAGCCATAGGCCATTCATTCAGTATCCAGGCCGAAATGGATGTGCTGCAAGACTGGGCCCAGACTGGCGTGGACAGTCTTCTGAATTCAAATAGTCCCATTTCTATCATATTGAATTTTATTATTTGGATACTTAACTTACTGCCGGGTGTAAATATTGATTTGGCGGGAGCGATTACGGCAATCTTTGATGTGGCAGCTGATAGCTCTAAGGTGGTGACCAGTCTCCTCAACTTAATGTACAACGCCAATACAGCTAAGTTTTCCAATTATCAGCAATTGGCTTACCTGGATTTGATAGCTCAAGACCCTGGTACAGGTCTGAGCGTAGTGGGGGCCACAATGAAAGCGGTGGCAGATACCTACGTGGCCAGGCCTACGGCCCCCATTTCGGTGAATCATCCCGCCACTATTGCTGCCTTTATTAATGACCCGGATGCGTCCATACAGAGTGCGGCGGGTTCTGCTGATACCTACGATCAGCAAGTTTGCCAAATGATTTTGTTCGCCCAGCCTTCCCAGGCCGGTGCCCTGGCTCAGGATGATCTTAGCCAGGCCTGCATTGCCATGGTAAATGGTGTGGGTGGCGTGGTTGAGGCCGACGAAGACGGTGCGGTTATGATGGAATTGATCCAGGGAACTTACACTGATTTGGACAGTGGGAGTTGGATCCAGGAACGCAATACGGACTATACCATGCCTCTTTTTTTGGTGGGTGTTAACCGCAGAGGACAATCAGACCTTGCTTTCCAGGATGGCCATATTACCTGGGTGGCAGACGATCAAATCACAGCGGCTGGGGTAACCGGAACAGTCACTGGGGACGTCAACAGTTTCGTGGATAATGCTCGCGCCGTGGTGGATGGTATCGGGTTGCAGGCCTTGAGCGACCTTGGAGCCTGTGATGCATCAGGTCAAACCGAGGACGGGGATTCCTGCAGTGGGCTCTACAATAAAGAATATCGTAGCATAGAGCGCTACGCCGTACTCAATCAGGGGCAAGATAGTGCACTTATTACGGCTTTTTTGTCCCAGAACAACTGTTCAGACAGTATTGGTTACGACGATGATGGTAACGCCATATCGGGCTGGAACAATAATTTGGGTCGATTTGAGGATGTGAATCCCAGTTGTACTGATACCGTGTATGCGGTGGCTCAGGCTGAAGTGTTTTATCAGCGTCCCGATTGCTACGCTGGTGCCGGTGATTGTGATGCCGATGATATAGGCTTTTCCAGTCTAGAGAACGGCGTGCGCGAGAGTGCCAATCTGTATAACCCTTTCTGGCAAGTTAGACTGATTTCCACGGGGGCTGGTGATGGCCAATAATCAAGGTCAGGCATCTTCGGAATTCCTGGTGATGTTGGCGGTATTCGTTCCGTTGGTACTGGGGCTGATATTGATTGCTAATATGCTCCATGTACAAACCACTGCCCATAAAGCGGCCCGCTATATGGCTTGGGAGAGCACGGCCTACAGCGCCGATGATTACGCAAACAAACTGGCAAGTTCAGAAATCACCGACGATATAACCAGCCGCTTTCTGGTTAATAATGGTGTGGGTTTTGGCGCTAATAGTGTGGGTACCGCTCGAGAATGGGTCGATCATTCAACTGGCCAAAATATTGTGGATATGCAGCAAGGGGCTCGCCATGATGCCCCCACAACCCAGGACTTTGCGCAAAATGTTATGCGGGGGTTTATGACCAATCGTACCCAAAACCTAGTTTGGGTGGATCAGCGCACGGAGCTGAGTTTGGATACTGAGAACATTGGCTATCTTTCTATTCCCTATGCCACGGATAACATCGCGTTGCTGCAAGATATGGATTTTGTGGACCCCAAGGTTCAAGCGTCTTTTTCCATCGTCTCCGATAGTTGGTCCGCGTCTTCAGAATCCCAGTTCAGCGAAATTGTGCGGGAGGTGCGTTCCCCCAATGTGGTGGCCGCCCATAGAATTCATCAGCGGGCCATGAGGGCTGTTACTGGCTTTTTCTTTAAAGACTTTCGCGATACCATGTACCACGTGGACGATCCCTATGAGATGGTCCACGATCAGCAGTCCACCATTCTCCCCACATCTCTCCCAGCCTATGACGAAGAGGCTGACTCCCAGTAAATGAGAGTTTTCTTCAATCGCAGTTTGTTTTATTCCTTTGTGCTTCTCTTGATGCTAACTGCGTCCGGAGCTTCTGCTAAATATCGGGATCCATTGGAGAAAGCGTTACCGGATCTGGAGGTGATACCGGGGGCTCGCTGGTTTTGGGCAGCGCCTAGAATGGCTTACAACAATGTGCCTATGAGCATTAAGTTATTTACTTTTGTGGGTAGTACCGATCAGGTAGAGCGTTTTTATAACAGTCTTTGGAAGTCCAAAGGCCACGGAAAAACCAATAGTCGACGGGCTGGAGACCTTACCATTTTAAGCCTGGATTTGGATGGTTACCTTTATACGGTGCAGTTTTCCCAGAAGGGTAAGGTGGTGGACGGTAAGATCGTGGTTTCGCTGGGTTCCTTGAATGCCAACAGGAGCACAAAAACCCGATTTTCCCTGCCCCCTCGAACCAAGGTGATCAGCAAAATAGAGGCTTTGGACAATGGCCGCCGCTCGGAGACTCTGGAATTGGATTCTCGCCTGCAAGTGCCTCAAATTGTTGATTTTTATCTGTCTTCTTTGGAGCGGGATGGTTGGTCATTCTATTCCAATAGCGGCGATGGGCGCAGCAATGCGGTACTCAGTTTCAAAAGGCAGGGAGAACTGTTACAGTTGACCATAAATGGTTTACAAGGGCGCAACAGTAAGTTCAGCCAAGTCCTTATACACTGGCTCAAATAGACCTATAAGAATAAGAAGCAATGACTAAAAACGCTCAATTTGGTGGGATCATGATGGAGTACGCACTCGTTATGGGTTTTCTCACAATGGTAGTAGCCGTCGCATTTTTTGGTGGTTCCGTGGATAACTACCATGACAATCCTGGCGCCCAATCCGATTCCTTTGAAGACCCCTCCATTGTTCATGCTTTAAATGAGCGTCAACAAGAATTTGCCGACTCTATTTACCAGCCTTAACAGGTAACGCTATGAAGTCCAATAATAAAACCACTATTATCTTATTGTTGTGTGCCGTTGCTGCCGGCGCTGGCGGCTGGTACTTGTCTAGCAGTCATATCAACAGCGAAATAAATCAGTACAAGACAAAGTTTGACGCTGAAAGAGAATCCATCGAAGTGGTGGTGGCGTCCACGGATATGGAAGTGGGTGATGTCATTAGCTCTAAAAATGCCTCTATTCGAAAGATTCCTAAAACCTACGTCCAGGCAAGCGCTATCCTACCCAAACAGTTCAGCCAGATCGAAGGCCGACAGATTGTGAATCCCGTAAAGCGCGGTGAACCCCTTTCCACTTTGCACATCAATCAAAAGCGAATTGAAGGGTTATCCTCCCTGCTTAAAGCAGGGGAGAGAGCGGTTACTATCCCTGTTTCCACATTGGATACCTTTTCGGGCTTTTTGGCACCAGGGGATTTTATTGATCTGATGGTGACCTTAAAGGATGGGGACGACGAGCGTACGGTACCTTTAGCGCAGAATTTGCGGGTATTGGCCACGGGGTCAGATTTAGATGATGGCATACCCAATAAAAATCAACGCCGCTACAGCGAAATCGTAGTGGGTGTGCCGCCTTTGTATGCAACTAAATTAATTCATGCTCAAACCGTGGGGGACATCTCCATTCTGCTACGTAGACCGGAAGATGACTACGACCGATTCGATGATTATGTGACTTTGGATAACGTGGTGGATATTCCCCAGGAAGCCAAACCAGAGCCACCACCGGAGTCACCGAAGCCGAAAGACGGTTGGGGTTTTGAGTTGATCAAGGGCGGCAAGCGCTCCTAATAATAACAAAAAGGAAAAAGAAGTATGAATCATATTAGCTTGGGTAAACGCTGGTTGGCATGGCTGCTGTTGAGTATGGCCCTGGTGAGTCAAGTGGCCAACGCACAAGAACAATATGACAGCACGGTGAATATCATACAGGGGCAAACCCGGTTAATGCCCTATCCTGGGGTTACCCGGGTTTCCATAGGCCACCCTGATGTGGCCAACGCCCAGCCCACCGGCCCCGATGAGATTCTGTTAACCGGATTAAAAGCCGGGGTTACGGATTTGCGGATCTGGACAGCCAACGGAACACAAAAACGTTTCCTGTTGAAGGTGGTGGATAATTCCTGGGTGCAAATTTTGGAAGTGGCCAATATTGTGCTGGCTGACGTGGAAGGTGTGAACGCCCGAGAAGAGAACGGCATTGTCTTTATTGAAGGCAGAATCCTGCGGGAGCAGGATATTGTAATTATCAATGACATGAAAAAGAAATTGGGCGAGCAAGTGACGGCAGGTACCGTTGTGTTTAACGTGATCACGCCAAAAGTGAGTCTGCAGGCCATGATTATGTTGGATGTGCAGGTGGTCGAGGTGCGCCGGGATGATTTGTTGGATGTGGGCATTCAATGGGACGGCTCAACACCGGGTCCTTTCTATGAAATGACCGGGGAATTCCACGGTATTTTAGACTTTGACCGCTACACCTCGTTTTTTGGCTTTGGAGTGGAAGAGGGTGCTCAAACCTTTAGCCCTCTTACTGAAATTGGCTCCACCATTAATCTACTGCAAACCAATGGTATTGCTCGGGTATTGGCGCGTCCCAAACTGGTTACTAAAAGTGGGTCGAAAGCGGAGTTTCTGGCCGGTGGCGAAATACCTATCCCCATTTATGGTCGTGACGGCGAACTCACCGTGGAGTTCAAGCAGGTGGGGGTTATCCTGGATTTTGAACCGGTAGCGGATCCCGATGGCTTTATTTCGACTAAGATTAATGTGGAAGTGAGCGCGGTGGACGAAAGTGTGCAGGTTCAGGGCATACCCGGATTCACTTCCCGCAAAACCAATATGGAAATGAACGTGCAAACCGGGCAAACCATGGTGATCTCCGGAATGTTACAGGCGGAAGACAGTAAAGCCATTGGCAAGGTTCCGGGGCTGGGTTCAATCCCCATTATTGGTGAGCTGTTTAAGTCGCGTTCGTTCCAAGAGGCCACAACGGAACTGGTTATTTTTGTTACTCCTTACCTGATTGATCCAGACAGTGAGCGCAATCGGGACATGATTGAGTATTCCGAGAAGTTAACATCGGATGCAGAAGACGATATGAAATTCAGTATTTTTGATTGATAGTGCGGGCCGGGAATTCGATGCTGGTTTTAGAAGTAGTAGACTCAAACAAAAATATATCGCGCTATGAATTCAAGCCGGGCTCATACACTTTGGGTAAGGGCGATCATTGCGATGTGATCCTGGCGGACAGCCACGTATCCCGCAATCACGCCTCCATCAGTCTGGACAGATCGGGAGCGTTTCTGACGGATCTGGAAAGCACAAATGGAACCTGGTTAAATGGTCAAAAGATCACTGAGGCCACGGCCCTAAACAAAGCCGATGTTATTGGTTTCGGTGATCTTAGTGTTCGGATAATTGCCACTCCTGCTGCGGGGCCCGCCTTTACCGAAGGGGAAGACCGTCGCCTTTCGCGCGCTCCCCAGCGTCAGGAAAGCGAGGCCTTCGTTGCGCTTAAGCGGCGTGTGCATTCCTTGATTTTGGAATATCTGGACCTTCGTAAAAGGGCTAATCTCCAGGAAATGGACGCCCACGAGCTTAGAGAGGAAGCCATTAAGGCCACTAAACAGATCATCCGTGACCATGTTGATCGAATCCCCGATGGCGTCAGCCGCGATGAGTTGCAGCGCCAGGTTGTGGCAGAAGCGGTGGGCTTAGGTGCGTTGGAGCCCTTGGTGGATGATGACTCCATCACTGAAATTATGGTGAACGGGCCAGATCAAATTTACGTGGAACAGAATGGTAAACTGACCCTGTCAGAAAGCCGTTTTACCAGCACTCAGTCCCTGCTGGCGGTTATTGACCGTATTGTGGCACCCTTGGGTCGGCGCATTGATGAAAGCTCACCCATGGTGGATGCTCGCTTGACTGATGGCTCCCGAGTGAATGCCATCATTCCTCCTTTGGCCCTTAATGGTCCCAGCATTACCATACGGAAGTTTGCCAAGAAAAACCTCTACATGTCGGACTTGATTCGGTTTGGTTCCATTTCCGAACAAATGGGTTTATTCCTCAAGTCATCGGTTGAGTTGAAGCAAAATGTGGTGATCTCCGGGGGAACCGGTTCCGGTAAGACCACTTTGTTGAATATCCTGTCCAACTTCATTGGTGAGAAGGATCGGATAGTTACCATAGAAGACGCTGCCGAACTCAAGCTCAACCAACCCCACGTGGTCTCCCTGGAGAGCCGTCCCGCCAACGCAGAGGGCAAGGGTAAAGTTTCAATTAGAGATTTGGTAATTAACTCTCTGCGAATGCGGCCAGACCGTATTGTGGTGGGGGAGTGTCGTGGCGGTGAGGCGTTGGATATGCTGCAGGCCATGAATACCGGTCACGATGGTTCTTTGACCACTGGTCATGCCAATTCGCCATCGGATTTTCTTAGCCGTTTGGAAGTGATGGTCATGATGGCGGGAGTGGACCTGCCTTCCCGCGCTATCCGTGAACAGATCGCATCGGCGGTGGATATCCTGGTACAACAAAGCCGATTGGCCGATGGCACTCGAAAAATCACCCATATAATGGAAGTGGTGGGGTTTGAAGATGACCGGGTGTTGCTGGAAACTGTTTTTGAATATGTGCGTAAAGGTTATGATTCCGATGGCAATATAACGGGTTTTTATCGGCCCACCGGGTATATACCCAAATTTTATCGGAGTGCCTTGGAGCAAGGCGTTGACTTGGATGTAAGTCTGTTTGAGGCGCCCGTGGAGCTGAAGGATACGGTCACGGGAGGGGCTGCGTGATGGAGTCTTTATTACAGACCCTTCAATCAAACAGCCAGATGGTCAGTTTCGCTTTGATCAGTATTGCGGTGTTCTGTCTAAGCTGGGTGGCCATTGGTATTGCTCAATCCGGTTTCAAGTTTTATCAACGTAAGTTCTTCATGCAGGTTGATAAAGGCCTGCGTGACGTGGTGGTGTTATTGGATACCGGCCAAGTGTTTAATATTACCTTGATTACCCTGTTGATTGCGGTGCCCATCCTGCTGTTTTTTACCAATATGGTGTTTTCAATTATTGTCGGTCTCGTGATTTTATTTACACCCAATTTTATTTTGCGTTACATGAAAAAGCGCCGATCCGACGAGTTTATTGAACAGCTGCCCGATGCTTTATCGTCCATATCCTCTTCATTGCGTTCCGGGCTCAATCTGGTGAAGTCTTTCCAGCAGGTGGTAAAGAACCAGCCCCAGCCCCTCGCCCAGGAATTTGCCCAGGTACTAGTGGAATACCGCGTGGGTACTGATTTAAATGATTCCTTAGATGACCTGGCTAAGCGAATCGACCGTCAAGACATTCTGCTGATGAACTCTGCCATAAAGATTTCCCGCTCTGTGGGGGGGAATCTGGCGGAAACGTTGGAAACCCTGTCAAAAACCCTGAGAGAAAAATCCAAGGTGGAGGGCAAGATTAAAGCACTCACTTCCATGGGGCAGGCCCAAGGCACCTTGGCCACATTTTTTCCGGTTTTCATTGGTTATGTGTTTTACAAAATTGAGCCCGCAGCCATGGGGATGATGTTTACCACCCTATTGGGCTGGATCTGTCTGGCTATTATGTTTGTGATGATTTTAATGGCGTATTTCATGATTCAGAAAATCGTCAATGTGGATGTTTAGATGTTAGATTGGCTGATGATGTCCGCGTCTACCCTGATGTTCTCCATCGCGCTTGGCGTGGCGGTGTTTGCAATCCTTAAACTCGCCATGAGAACGCGGACTAAGGAGACTGAGGATTGGCGGGACCCGCCGCCGTTAATCTACAAATTGTTCAAACCTATCGTGCGCTTGTTTTCCAGCGACGTGAAAACCATGATGTCGGAAAAGCTGTATGAGAAAACCCAGATACGACTGAGCTCTGGGGGTATGAATTACGCCATCATGCCCGAAGAGTTAGTCACGCTTAAAATCGTGTGTATGGTGTTTATGGTGATCGTCTCCATATTTCTGTTCAATTCAGACACAGGATTCTCACCTGAGGTTCAGCTGTTTTTAATAGCTCTGATTCCTTTGGGCTACTATTACCCCGATATCTGGCTGAGGGATATAACCAACCAGAGACGGCGACGGGTATCCAAGGAGTTCCCGTTCTTGTTGGATTTGTTGGTATTGTCCATGCGCGCTGGTTTGAATTACTCCACCTCGCTGGGTCAGGCCATTGCCAATCTTCCTGAAGGCCCCGTCAAAGATGAGTTTGGTAAGTTGCTCAGGGAGATTCGGGCTGGCAAGATTCGTCGTGAAGCTTTATTGGATCTGGCTAAACGCATGGATATCAAATCCGTTAGCAATTTTGTGGCCGCCATTAACCAGGCGGAAGAAACCGGTGGCGAGATTGTTGATGTGTTGACGTTGCAAGCTGAACAGCGTCGTGTGGAGCGGTTTAATGAGGCGGAAGCGGCTGCGAACAAGGCCCCTGTAAAGATGCTTTTGCCCCTGGTAATGTTTCTTTTCCCCATTATATTTATGCTAATCGGGTTTATATTGGTGGTTAAAATGGCGGAAACAGGCATCCTACCCAAGACCATAATGCTGCTTTTACAAGCGTAATTCATGGATAGATATTCCCGCGTTTCTTTGCGGGACTCAGCTGGAAAACATAGAGAAACTGATCTGCGCTGCGTGTATGTGGCTGACACCTTTGCTACGCGTTTGGTGGGGTTGCTGTCCAGAAAGGCGTTGGCAGAGCACGAGGCTATGTTAATTGTTCCCTGTAAGAGTATACACACCATCGGCATGCGTTTTACCATTGATGTGGTTTTTTTAGATAAAGAAAACAAGGTGTTAGGTATGTCATCTAATGTGAAACCTTACCGGTTGAGATGGGCTCCCAAGGGCACATTTTCCGTACTGGAGGTTTCAGATGGTAACGTTAACAAAACAGGAATTCACTTGGATGACCAGCTGTTATTTGATTAAATGCTAAAGATAATAAGAACAGCGGCTTCAGTCTCGATCCGGGGTTTGGCATAAAGGAAAACTTAATGAAACAAGGCTTAGATGATTTTATCGTTGAATCCACTCCAGTGTTGGATTTGAAGAAGCAATCCTTAGATTCCTCTCCCGGTATTAACCACATATCCGAGCCTGGTTGGGATGCGGATCGTACCGAGGTGTACGCTGATATAGATGAATCCGATGCGGTTGCCTGCCTAAAGGCAGACACCGGAGAGAGTTATCCTATTACCACCTTTCCTTTTGTTATCGGGCGAGGCACAGAGTGCGACCTGGTGCTGCAAGGTAAGGGCATTTCCCGAAAACATGTGGAAATTGTGTTTCAGTCCGGTCGCTTTGTTATTAATGACCTTGAAAGCCTCAATGGGCTGAAGGTAAATGGTTATAAGGTGGCAAGGGTTATTCTTGAAGAAGACGACGTTATCAAGCTGGGTGATATCTCGTTGGTGTTTAACTCCGGATCCGGTGCCTTGGGTAACGCAGGTGAATCCATGTCTGCTGACCCCAAGCCAGCTGCCTTTTTTGGCTCCAAGGATACCGACGACGTTACCCATGTAGACAACACGTTCGGCCCCAGCCCCGTTAAGAAAATCCTTACATCTATTGTGTTATTGTTAGCACTGGCGCTTTTTGCCGGTGCCGGCTATATCTACTTCGGTCAGTCTCAAAGCAGTCAGTTAGTATCGGCGCCATCAGCCGCCCAGACCCCAAAACCGGCTGCTCCTGCTTCAACCTCCTCGGTGCCTGCGCCCCAAGCACCCACATCCACAGGCTTCAACACTGGCACGCCCAGTACGGTTGACCCGGCCCTCGGCAATGAGAAGGCGGCTGATTTGGCATTCTCAGCTCCACCACCACCCAGTTCTTTAGCGCCACCACCCAGTATTTCGGATCTTGCACCACCGCCATCCAGCAGCACTAAAGCGGCGGAGCCAAAGAAGGCCCCAGTGGCAACGCAAAAGCCTGCGCCCAAGAAACCGGCAGCTGCCGTGGCTAGTCTCAACAGCAACGCCCAGCAGGCAATTCGTAAGGCGCGCCAACAGTATTTAAATGGAGATGGTGGCGCAGCCATGAAGACTCTCAAACCTTACTTCGGCTCCGCTGCAGTAACCGGAAATACCAAGAAACAGGTGGTGGCCAGTTATCAGGACATCGAAGTGTTGTACGACCAGTACAACCTGGCTCAGTCCTCCTTTAGTTCCGGTGATAAGGACGCTGCGTTTAGTTTATGGATCGATTTCATGGCTAAAGAGCAGAGGTTATTCTCCGGTCAGAAGAGTGCTTATACGCGTCAGATCGCCAACAAGGTGGTTGAAGAATACGTGGCACGAGGAAACAGAGCTTCAGAAGTGGGTGACTACCATAGTGCTTACAACTATTGGCAGCAGGCGCTGAAGTCCGGTGACAGTGTGGTTGCGCGCATCGGCATAGACAACTTGAATACCAAGGCACAGCAACTCTATCGTCAGGCATTGCGATTGGAATACGTCAATGCCAACAAGGCGAAGAGTATGTGGCGCGAAGTTACGGAATTGCTGCCCCCTGGTACTGACTACCACACAAAAGCCAGTTCGAAGTTAGCATGGTATGACAAGTGGGGCTCCTAAATGAGACGCTTTCTGGTCTGTCTCGTTTGTATCGGCCTTTGGGGCTGCGCAACCACTGGCATCGAAAGGCCTCGAAATATTGATAATCAGGCTGAAAGGGCGCAGCTTCGCGAATTGCTGAAGCAACGTTATCAGGTGGGGGAAGGCTATTACAAGGAAGGAGAACTTGATAAGGCCAAGGCTGAGTTTGCTGGCATGCTCGAACTTAAAGAAGATGAAGAAAATGCGCTCTACCGACTCGGTACTATCGCATTCAAACAGCGGGAATTCGATCTGTCGGCCACCTACTTCAGCAAAGCCATCGAAGCCAATCCAAAAAATAAAAAGGCCCATTACAATCTAGCCAATATCCGCTTGATGCAAGCCGAGAATCATTTCAAGTATTACGCTGCACTGGTGGATAAAGACACGGATTTGACAAAAGTCTCCAAGTTAATTGTTGATATAAACAGCTTCACTACACCAAAAAATGTCGCCCGCAAGACGCCTCGGCCTGGGTCGCTGGAAGCTCTGGCCGGCGCCTTAAAAAAATAAAAAATGCGACCACTATCTTTAAGTGTTAAAGGTGAAAAGTCAGAAAATAACGAAGACGCCCTGCTGATAATGGCGAGCAAAGGTTTGTTCGTTGTGGCCGATGGTGTGGGCGGCGGTCCTTCCGGAGATTTTGCCTCGCGCACTCTGGTTGATGCCATCTATCGAATGGCTGCGGGCAACGGGCCCCTTAATGCCGAGATGTTGCAGCATGCCATACAAAGCGCCAACAAATTGGTGTTTGATGCTGCCCAAGATCCCAATCTCAATGGCATGGCTTCAACCGTGGCCTGTGCTTTGGTGAATGGGGATGAGCTCCTCACCATGCACGTGGGTGACAGCCGGGTTTATGTTCTAAACGAAAATACCCTCACCCAGCTCACCCAAGATCACACCAAATCAGTTAAGAAATCCGACGACACCATTAAGAACGTGGTCACTAACGCTGTGGGGCTTCGAAGTGAAGTGCGAATTGAAGCGCAGAAGCACCGCTTTGTCCCCGGCGATGAATTGATCTTGGTCACCGATGGTATTACAGATGTCATTAGTGATCAGCTCATGTTTGAGATCCTGACCCAAACCGAGAAGGGTGTGGTGGATCGGCTCAGTCAGTTGATGGTAGCCAGCGAAGAAATGGGTGGTCGGGATGACAAGACCATAATATTTTGTCTCAATCGGTAGGCTGTACAATGAAAACAACAACGCGTTTACTGAACTTAAATAAACAGGCTGGTGTTTCTATGCTGGAAACCCTGCTGGTGCTTCCAATTATCGTGGTCCTTGGCTTTGGTATAGTGCATTTGGGATTGGTTTTTCAAGCGCAGTCTAACCTTGAATACGCTGCACTGATGGCTGCCCGTATGGGAGCGTCCAATGGATTGGATATTCAATCCATGGAAGAGGAAGTGGAGAAGCGGATGGACGCATCGCGCTTTGGCAGTGCTTTGGGTGGGGTTCCGGCTATTACCATCCAAATATTAAACCCAACCCAGCAGATGTTTAACAGTTGCGGTTTACGCCCCACTTATAACACCAATGATTGTGATGTGGTGGATTTGTGTGAAATCCCACTGTATGGGTTATCTCTTCGCAGTCAAGCCCAACTATGCGATGGCGCATCGATCCAGGATGCCAACATACTGCGAATTCGGGTTACCTATTCCTTCAATAGCGGTGTCCCATTTTTAAATCGAATTACTTTTGCCACTCGAATGGGTAGTGGGTCGGATCCTAACGGTCTTGATGTGAATCAGCCGTCACTATCTGGTGGCACGGATGGCGAAGCCGGTGTGCAGATTTCTGCAGTGGCAACGGTGCGCATGCAAGTGCCAGCCAGGCGCACCTTTGATAACACCGACAATATCAGTGGCTAGCTCTGTTTTGACAGGGCCTAGCGTTTAAGACGCTTCAACAAGCTGGAGGTGTCCCAGCGACCACCACCCATCTGCTGCACTTCGGAATAAAACTGATCCACCAGGGCGGCGATAGGTAGGTGGGACCCGTTAGCCTGTGCTTCTTCCAGGCATATATCCAAATCCTTGCGCATCCAATCCACCGCAAACCCATGGTCATAGGCATCCTGATTCATGGTTTTGTGGCGGTTGTCCATTTGCCATGATTGGGCAGCTCCTTTGCCGATCACATCAAATACCTTTTCCACATCCAGATTGGCATTTTGGGCAAATTGAACCCCTTCCGCCAGGCTTTGTACCAAGCCAGCAATGCAGATTTGATTTACCATTTTGGTGAGCTGACCACTGCCTACAGGGCCCATAAGGCTAACTTGTCTGGCGTAGGTGTTCAGCACCGGTGCTACCAAATCGAATGTTGCTTTCTCAGCTCCGCACATGATGGTTAGCTGGCCATTCTCTGCGCCGGCCTGGCCTCCGGAAACGGGTGCATCCACAAAGCCTGCACCATTTTGTTTCAGTTGTTGTGCTAGCTCTCTGGCCACGCGCGCCGAAGCGGTGGTGTGATCCACCAGTATCGCTCCCGCTTGTATGGAGCTGAGTATGCCTTGCTCCCCTGAAACCACTTGGCGAAGGTCGTCATCATTTCCCACGCAACAAAAAACCACGTCCGCATCTTTTGCAGCTTGGGCCGGAGTGGGGGCCGTTGCTCCTGTGAAGCTGTCTGACCATTTTATCGCTTTTTCTAAGGTACGGTTGTACACCGTGACTTCATGGCCGGCTTTAGAAAGGTGACCGGCCATGGGATAACCCATTACTCCAAGCCCCACAAACCCCAGCTTCAACTTTTCAATAGCCATGGCTTAAACTCCCTTATTATGATTTTGGAAATTAAAAAAGGCTGCCGAAGCAGCCTTTTCCGTAGACCTAAAGTAGATCAGTTTACTATCGCTTGTCCAAGGGTACAAAATCCCGCTTTGGCGAACCCGTGTAAAGTTGACGAGGGCGACCAATTCGATAGGAGCCACTGATCATCTCGTTCCAGTGAGCGATCCAGCCAACGGTTCTAGCAAGGGCAAAGATTACTGTGAACATGCTGGTGGGGATTCCAATAGCCTTGAGGATGATACCAGAGTAGAAATCCACATTGGGGTACAGCTTTTTCTCAACGAAGTAGCTGTCGGAGCGCGCAATGTCTTCCAGCTTCATTGCCAGTTCTAGCAATGGATCTTTAATGTTGAGCTCTTTAAGCACTTCGTGGCAGGTTTCGCGCATCACAGTGGCCCGAGGGTCGTAATTTTTGTAAACACGATGACCAAAGCCCATTAAGCGGAACGGATCGTTTTTGTCTTTTGCTTTGGCTACAAACTTATCTACGTTTGAAACGTCGCCAATTTCTTCGAGCATTTTTAAAACTGCTTCGTTGGCGCCGCCATGGGCAGGGCCCCAAAGCGCAGTGATGCCGGCGGCGATACAAGCAAACGGGTTGGCGCCGGATGAGCCTGCCAGGCGAACCGTTGAAGTAGAAGCATTTTGCTCGTGATCAGCGTGCAGAATAAATATCTTATCCATGGCCTTGGCTATCACGGGATTCACTTCATAGTCTTCGCATGGTACGCCAAACATCATGTACAAGAAGTTTTCCGAGTAGCTGAGATCATTGCGAGGGTACATGAAAGGTTGACCAAGGGTGTACTTGTAGCACATCGCCGCCATTGTGGGCATTTTGGCGATTAAGCGGAAAGCAGCCACTTCTCGGTGTCTTTCGTCCGAGATTTCCAGAGAGTCATGATAGAAAGCGGAGAGGGCACCAACGACACCACACATTATTGCCATGGGGTGAGCGTCTCTACGGAAACCCTGGTAAAAGTTTCGGAATTGCTCATGCAGCATGGTGTGGTTGTGAATGGTTCGAACGAAGGTTTCTTTCTCTGCGGCATTGGGTAACTCCCCGTAGAGGAGCAGGTAACACACTTCCAAATAATCCGAGTCTTCAGCCAGTTGATCAATTGGGTAGCCCCGGTGTAGCAGAACCCCTTTGCCACCGTCTATAAAAGTGATTTTGGATTCGCAGGAAGCGGTGGATACAAAACCTGGGTCGTAGGTAAACACGCCATTACCGGTTAATTGGCCAACATCTATCACATCCGGACCAATGGTGCCGGAGTAAATGGGAAGGTCTAGTTTGGTGTCGCCTAAGATTAACTGAGCGCTTTTCTCAGCCATAATACTCTCCTGTACTCGGTAGGTAGGCTCATCAAGCAAGAATCATGCGTGATAATTTAAAGATCCTTTTCGCTTAGCTGGATCTTTAACCTACGTGCTCGTCAATGCGGAGCTTGAATGTTTATTGTTCGGGGTACTAAAAAGCACCGCGTCCAACTGGGTTGATTCAAGGTTTTCGTGGGCACAATAACATAAGCCCAGTACGACCTAAGTTACGGTGGTGGCCAAAGCTAATCACTCACGAAAAGTTTGTCAATTTATTTCAGACTCAGAAGAGTAAAATGCACTTAATTGACTCGATGGTCTGCAACCTATCCCATTATAGTGCATTAATCGGAATGGGATTGGCGGGAACACTATAACTGGTTGTATTACAAGGTTGACCCTGACCATTGTCTGATTGTATTTCGAAATTGATAAGACTATACTTCGGCCCCGAATGAGAGAGGGGTGCGGAATTCGGGAGTTACCTAACTCGTTAATTTTCCTGCCTTATTGTTCATGGGTGTTCCTTCAACGCTCCACTTGGAGCCTCAGTCACAGTGGTAAGTGCCGTGAAAAATCAACGTCCTGTTAATCTTGATATCTCGACGATCAAGCTACCGCTGCCTGCTATTACGTCTATTACACACCGTATTTCAGGTATAGCGATTTTCGCCGGTATGGCCTTCCTTATTTGGGGGTTGGGCATGTCATTGGAAAGCGAAGAGTCTTTCAATCATTTGAAGGAATGTCTAGATGGTTTTTTCCCAAAACTCATCTTATGGGCCATCCTTGCTGGTTTCATCTATCACTTGGTGGCTGGGATTCGTCATTTGCTTATGGATTTCGGGTATTTCGAAACCCTTGAAGGTGCCAACCTGCTTGCGAAAGTGGTGATTGGTGTTTCTGCAGTGCTGATTTTGTTGGCGGGGATTTGGGTATGGTAACCAGCGTAACCAGTTTTGGTAAGAACGGACTTTCCGACTGGATTGTCCAGCGAGTAACAGCGGTTGTTTTGGCTGCGTATTTTTTAACCGTGGTTTTTTTCTTGGTGTTCACTCCCGATGTGTCTTTTGTTGAGTGGCAAGATTTCATGACCTGTAACGCCATGCGCATCTTTTCTCTTATTGCTCTGGTATCCATGGCAGCCCACGCCTGGATCGGTCTGTGGTCTATTTCAACGGACTACCTGACCGTAAGACAGCTTGGTGCTAAGGGAACGGCGTTTCGTCTCATTTTTCAGGCGGTGTGTGCACTGGTTACCGTAGTGTATGTGGTCTGGGGCATTCAGATTTTGTGGGGTATTTAAGCGATGACATTACGTACATTAACTTTTGATGCCGTTATCGTCGGTGGCGGTGGTGCTGGTATGCGAGCCGCACTGCAGCTGGCTCAGTCAGGGCAAAAGACCGCGCTGATTTCTAAAGTCTTTCCCACTCGTTCTCATACGGTTTCTGCCCAGGGCGGGATCACTTGCGCCATTGCCAGTGCGGATCCTAACGATGATTGGCGTTGGCACATGTATGACACCGTTAAAGGCTCTGATTATATTGGTGATCAGGATGCCATTGAATACATGTGCAGTGTGGGACCTGAGGCGGTTTTCGAACTGGATCACATGGGTTTGCCTTTCTCCAGAACGGAAGAGGGGCGCATATACCAGCGTCCCTTTGGTGGACAATCAAAAAATTTCGGTGAAGGCGGTCAAGCCGCTCGAACCTGTGCCGCAGCGGACCGAACTGGTCACGCCCTGTTACACACGCTGTATCAGCAGAATGTTGCTTGCAAAACCAACTTCTATAACGAGTGGTATGCAGTTGAGCTGGTAACAAACCAGGACAATGCAGTGACCGGTGTTATCGCCATATCCATGGAGACAGGCGAAGCGGTCTACTTTAAGTCAAAAGCCACTGTGTTTGCCACGGGCGGTTCTGGGCGTATCTATGCTTCCACCACCAATGCTTTGATCAACACGGGTGATGGTGTGGGCATGGCATTGCGGGCAGGTTTCCCAGTTCAAGATATCGAGATGTGGCAGTTCCATCCCACCGGTATCGCGGGAGCCGGTGTGTTGGTAACCGAAGGTTGCCGAGGCGAGGGTGGCTATCTTGTAAATAAAGATGGCGAGCGTTTTATGGAGCGTTATGCCCCAAATGCCAAGGATCTGGCGGGCCGGGACGTTGTGGCCCGTTCAATGATGCAGGAAATCCTCGATGGTCGCGGCTGTGGTCCAGAAGGTGATCACGTGTATTTGAAGTTGGATCACCTGGGAGAAGAAGTTCTTCACAAGCGTCTACCTGGTATCTGTGAGCTTGCTATCACATTTGCGGCATCTGACCCGGTTAAAGTGCCCATCCCCGTTGTACCCACCTGCCATTACATGATGGGTGGTATCCCCACCAATATACATGGACAGGCCCTTACTCGGGATAGTAGCGGCGAAGATAAGATCATAGACGGGCTCTATGCGGTAGGTGAAGTTGCCTGTGTTTCTGTGCACGGTGCTAACCGCTTGGGTGGTAATTCTCTACTGGACTTGGTGGTGTTTGGCCGGTCTGCGGGTATGTTCATTGAGCAAGCCCTTAAAGACGGCGTTGAACACAGAGACACCAGTGTGTCTGATTTGGAGAAGGCGGAAACACGCTTGAATCGTTTGGAAAGCTCCCGCACGGGTGAGAGCGTTCCCGAAATGCGCAAGGCGCTTCAGACCAATATGCAGAACGCTTTCGGTGTTTTCCGTAAAGGCGATATGATGGTGGAAGGCGTTAAAAAGCTGGAAGAATTACGTGAGCGTATCGGCAATACGTTCCTCGAAGATAAGAGCAAAGCATTTAACACTGCGCGCATTGAAGCGCTTGAATTGGATAATTTGCTTGAAGTGGCAGAGGCCACCGCCATTGCTGCGGAAGGTCGTAAAGAAAGCCGAGGTGCTCACAGCCGTTACGACTTCCCTGATCGTGACGACGAGAATTGGTTAGCTCATTCTATTTATGACCCAACCACCAAGACCCTGAGCAAGCGTGAAGTTAATTTTGCGCCCAAGCAGGTAGAAACATTCCAGCCCAAGGTTCGTACTTACTAAGGTGATTAATCATGTTGCAGGTTAGTGTTTATCGCTACAACCCAGATACGGATTCCGAGCCGTTCATGAAGGACTATCAGATCGATACCGGTGGTAAGGATTTGATGGTGTTAGACGTCTTAGCTTTAGTGAAAGAAAAAGACGCCACCATGGCGTACCGACGCTCCTGTCGAGAAGGTGTGTGCGGTTCCGATGGTATGAACATCAACGGTAAAAACGGATTGGCCTGTATCACTTCAATTTCGGAAGCGACTCAGGGCAGTGGCAAGCTGGTGCTTCGCCCGTTGCCAGGCTTACCGGTTATTCGCGATCTGGTTGTGGATATGACTATGTTTTATAACCAGTATGAGAAAATTAAGCCTTATTTGGTGAATAACACGCCCGCGCCGGCAATAGAGCGTCTGCAAACCCCAGAAGAGCGGGATAAATTGGATGGATTGTATGAGTGTATTTTATGCGCTTGTTGTTCCACTTCCTGTCCTTCGTTCTGGTGGAATCCGGACAAGTTCATTGGCCCAGCAGGTTTGTTGCAAGCATACCGGTTTATTGCCGATAGCCGGGACACTATGACTAAAGAACGATTGTCTGATCTGGATGATCCCTTTAGCCTGTTCCGCTGTCATGGCATCATGAATTGCGTCAGTGTTTGTCCTAAAGGACTTAACCCAACCAAAGCCATTGGGCATATCCGCTCAATGTTGATTGAGCAGGGCACTTAAGCGTTTGTTTATTGGACAAATAGCTATATAATTTTGACGTCTTAGCCGCCTAAGCGATTCCCTTTAGGCGGTGCACCAAAAAGACGCTACACTTGATGGTGGGAATTACGGGACTGGCTTAATAACGTTTGGTCAGTCCTGTCGGTTTCCTTGCTCCGCTCAAAAAGCGGGTGCAGGTTGATTTTTAACCCTAGGGCTGTCGGTAAAACCGAACTATCTGAAAGCGCACTTGGCCCAACCCGCCAGTTGCAAACCAATACATGTCGTCATGCGTTCTTTGCAGATTTGCGTCATTACAGATAGTGTCCTAACTCGACACGGTGGTCTGCAATGGATGATAGTTTGATGTATCGACAATGGAGCACGTCGCACCTTTCAGGTTCGAATGCTGCCTATGTTGAAGAGCTATACGAAGCTTATCTACAAGATCCAAACTCTGTGCCCGATCAGTGGCGCGACAACTTCGACAAACTCCCCCGCGTAAACGGTACCGAAAACGATGTACCGCACTCAACAGTAAGAGAACACTTCCTTTACCTCGCCAAGAATAAGAATCGTGCTCAACCCCTGGTGGTAAGTAGTGTTTCTTCTGAGCACGAGAAAAAGCAGGTGAAAGTGCTCCAGTTGATAACAGGCTACCGAGTACGTGGGCATCAGAAAGCCAAGTTGGACCCCTTAGGGATTATGGAGCGGGAAAAAGTACCCGATCTTGAACTCTCCCATCATGGTCTTTCAACGGCAGACCTGGACACCACTTTCCAAACCGGAAATGTTTTCTTGGGTAAAGACGAAGCCACGCTGAGAGAAATCGTGGAAGCGCTGGAGAAAACCTACTGCAGTAGTTCCGGTGTGGAATACATGCATATCGTGGATACGGCGGAAAAGCGCTGGATTCAACAACGTATGGAAAGCGTGCGCTCCCATCCCAATTACAGCAGAGATGTGAAAATGCATCTGCTTGAGCGCATGATTGCCTCTGATGGCTTGGAAAGAATGCTAGCCACAAAATATCCCGGCACCAAACGATTTGGTCTAGAGGGTGGCGAAAGTCTGATTCCTTGCATCGACGAGATTATTCAAAGAGCCGGCAGCTACGGAGCTAAAGAGCTGGTTATCGGCATGGCACACCGGGGCCGTCTCAATATGCTGGTTAATATTCTCGGTAAAAACCCCTCGGAACTGTTCAGCGAGTTCGAAGGTCTGAAGAAGAACGAGGTAGGTTCGGGCGATGTAAAATACCACCAGGGCTTTTCGTCGAACGTCATGACCCCCGGTGGTGAAGTTCACTTGGCTTTGGCATTTAACCCGTCTCACCTGGAAATCGTGTCTCCGGTGGTTGAGGGATCGGTACGAGCGCGCCAAGATCGTAGGCAGGATAAAAACGGCGATATGGTGGTGCCGGTTCTAGTGCATGGCGATGCTGCATTTGCTGGCCAGGGCGTGGTAATGGAAACATTCCAGATGTCCCAGACCCGAGGCTATAAAACCGGTGGAACTGTTCACATCATTATTAATAACCAGGTGGGTTTCACCACCAGCTATAGACACGATGCCCGCTCCACAGAGTACTGCACCGACATTGCCAAAATGGTACAAGCCCCCATTTTTCACGTTAATGGTGATGATCCCGAAGCGGTGCTGTTTGTGACCCAGATGGCCATAGACTTCCGCCAGCAATTTAAAAAGGATGTGGTAATAGATATGATCTGCTACCGTGCCAGAGGCCATAATGAAGCGGATGAGCCTGCCATTACCCAACCCATGATGTATCAGGTGATTCGCAAGAAGAAGAATCCTCGAGAAATTTATGCCCAACGTCTGCTTGACGAGAAAGTGCTCGATCAAGGTGAGTTGACGTCCATGATTGACGGTTATCGAAATGCCCTGGATAACGGTGAGCATGTGGTGAAATCCCTGGTGAAGCAACCCAATTCAGAGCTTTTCGTGGATTGGTCTCCTTATATAGGGCATGACTACGAAGCCTATTATGATACTAGCGTCGACGTTAAGCTAATCCAGGAATTGGCCCATAAACTGGATGAGATACCCGAAGGATTGGTGGTTCAACGTCAGGTGGAAAAAATCCGGGAAGACCGTCGTAAGATGGCGGCAGGTGCTCTGCCTATTGATTGGGGCTTCGGTGAAACCATGGCCTACGCCACATTACTGCACCAGGGTTACCCTGTGCGGATTACCGGCCAGGACGTGGGGCGGGGTACTTTTTCCCATAGACACGCAGTCATTCACAATCAAAAACAACCTGGAACAGCCGTGCCTCTGAAGAGTGTGGGACAAGAGGGTGCGAGCTTTGATTTGTATGATTCCTTACTGTCAGAAGAAGCTGTGTTGGCTTTTGAATACGGTTATGCCACCACTTCTCCGAAAGGATTGGTAATTTGGGAAGCGCAGTTTGGTGACTTTGCCAACGGAGCTCAAGTGGTAATTGACCAGTTTATCTCGTCTGGAGAGCATAAATGGATGCGACTGTGCGGTCTCACCATGCTGCTTCCCCACGGCTATGAAGGTCAGGGGCCAGAGCACTCTTCAGCCCGATTGGAAAGGTTTTTGCAGCTATGTGCCGAACACAACATACAGGTCTGTGTACCCAGCACGCCAGCTCAGGTTTACCACATGATCCGTCGACAAGCCATTCGGCCTCTGCGAAAACCGCTTGTGGTGATGTCGCCCAAGAGTCTACTGCGCCATAAGCTGGCAAAATCCAGCTTGGATGATTTGGCCAACGGTCATTTCAAAGTGGTGTTGGAGGATGCCTGGGAACACGATCCTGAGCAGATTAAGCGTGTAATACTTTGCAGTGGCAAGGTTTACTATGACTTGGTGGATCATCGTTCTCATAAAGAGATAAGCGACACGGTGATAGTGCGTATCGAGCAACTGTATCCTTTCCCTGAAGAGGAACTGAAGAAAATGTTGGCTCAGTATCCCAATATGTCGGCCGTGGTGTGGTGTCAGGAAGAACCCATGAACCAAGGTGCCTGGTATTGCAGTCAGCACCACATGCGACACGTGTTACACAGCTTAAAACCGGACTTGCTTTTACACTATGCGGGAAGAGCGGGCTCAGCTGCTCCAGCGGCTGGGTATATGTCGTTGCACCTGGAAGAGCAAACAAATTTAGTTGAACAAGCATTCAGCGTTGAATGAGAAGACAGGCTACTAAGGATCACAAATGACAACTGATATTAAAGCCCCACAGTTTCCCGAAGCCGTTGCTGACGGCACCATAGCAACCTGGCACAAAAAGACCGGCGAAGCCATTTCACGAGATGAGTTATTGGTGGATATTGAGACCGATAAGGTGGTGCTCGAAGTGGTTGCCCCCCACGACGGCGTGGTTGGGAAAATTCTAAAAGAAGAAGGTGATACCGTGTTAAGCCAGGAGCTTATAGGTCACCTTGAGGCCGGAGAAGCTGCTCCAGCCCCCGCTGCAGAGGAAACTTCAGAGAAACCAGCGGCCAGCGAAGAAAGCGCAGCAGTGGAAGATAATTGGGGGCCAGCAGTTAGAAAACTGATCGCTGAAAATAATCTGGATCCCAGCACCATTACTGGAACCGGGAAAGGTGGTCGCCTGACCAAGGAAGACGTGTTGCGTCATCTGAAAGGGGCCGCCAGTGCACCTTCCCCATCAGCAGCAAAAGAAGAATCAAAGCCCGCGGCGGCCGAAACTGGGGCGTTGCCTGCAGGGGCTGCCAATGTGGATTTCGGTGACCGGGAAGAGCGCCGCGTGCCAATGACCCGATTACGGGCGCGAGTGGCGGAACGATTGGTATCGGCCCAGCAAACGGCAGCAATGTTGACGACATTTAATGAAGTTAACATGAAGCCAGTAATGGAACTGCGTAAAAACTATAAAGACATGTTCGAGAAGGCCCATGGCCATAGATTGGGCTTTATGTCTTTCTTTGTGAAGGCTTCGGTGGAAGCACTGAAAAAATTCCCTGCAGTGAACGCGTCTATAGACGGTAATGATATTGTCTACCACGGCTACTATGATGTTGGCGTGGCGGTATCCACCGATCGTGGTCTGGTTGTGCCCATCCTCAGGGATGCGGACAAAATGAACTATGCCGAGGTGGAAGGAAAAATTGTCGACTACGGCAAAAAAGCCCAAGCTGGAAAATTAGGCCTTGAAGATATGACCGGAGGGACTTTCACTATCTCCAATGGCGGTGTTTTCGGGTCCTTGATATCGACGCCCATATTGAATCCGCCACAAACCGCCATCTTAGGTATGCATAAAATTCAAGAACGACCTATGGCAGTGAACGGGCAGGTAGAAATTTTGCCGATGATGTATCTGGCCCTTTCCTACGATCACCGTTTGATTGATGGAAAAGAAGCGGTTCAATTCCTAGTTGCAATCAAAGAATTGTTGGAAGATCCGGCTCGCTTGTTGCTTGATTTGTAAGAAAATGAAGATCGCTGGAAACGGCTCCAGCCTACATGTGTTTTAGATGATGGAAATTAATCATGGCAAAATCCTTTGATGTGGTAGTGATTGGCGGTGGACCCGGTGGCTATGCGGCCGCCATAAAAGCGGCGCAGTTGGGTATGAATGTCGCCTGTATCGACATGTATATCAACAAACACGGCAAACCTGCCCTGGGTGGTACTTGTGCCAACGTGGGTTGTATCCCTTCCAAGGCGTTGTTGGATTCAACCTGGAAGTACCATGAAGCAAAAGAAGATTTCGCGATCCACGGAATCGAAGCCAAAAGCGTGAAAATGAACGTTGGCGAAATGATCGCCCGTAAAGACAACATTGTTAAGAAGCAAACCGATGGTGTTGCCATGCTGTTCCAAGTGAATGGCGTTACCTGGCTCCAAGGGCGTGGACGGTTACTGTCCAACAAGCAGGTGGAATTTACCCCCCATGAAGGCGAAGCAGAGACTTTGCAGGCGGAGAATGTGATACTGGCAGCCGGTTCAGAGCCGGTGAAACTGCCCATGGCGCCGCTGCATGAAGATATGGTCGTGGATAACTCTGGTGCCTTGGAATTCACTGAAGTGCCCAAGCGTTTAGGTGTTATAGGTGCGGGTATCATCGGTTTGGAATTGGGAAGCGTTTGGAACCGTTTGGGTTCCGAGGTGGTAGTGATCGAGGCCATGGACACATTTTTACCCATGGTTGACCGACAGGTCGGAAAAGAACTGTTAAAAAGCCTGAAGAAGCAGGGCCTGGATATTCGACTTGGCGCTCGGGTTACTGGAACCGAGATCAAAGGAAACAAAGTAAATCTCACATACAATGATTCAGAAGGCGATCAACAACTTGAAGTGGACAAGCTGATCGTAGCGGTGGGCCGTCGCCCTTACGCTGAAGATTTGTTTTCTGCTGACAGTGGTGTAAACCTGGATGAGCGTGGCCTTATTTTTGTTAACCACAGTTGTGCCACTGATGTTCCAGGTGTGTACGCCATTGGTGACTTGGTAAGAGGTCCGGCTTTAGCCCACAAAGCCACTGAAGAAGGCGTCATGGTTGCGGAGATCATTAGTGGTCATCACACGGCCATTAACTATGACTGTATTCCATCGGTTATTTATACCCACCCTGAAGCCGCATGGGCGGGTCAGACGGAAGAACAAGTTAAGGCCGATGGTACCGCTTACAAGGCGGGTACATTTGCGTTCGCGGCCAATGGTAGGGCGGTTGCCGCTAATGAAACCGGTGGTTTTGTCAAAGTTATTGCTGATGCTGAGACAGACCGCGTACTGGGTGTGCATATAGTTGGGCCCCAAGCTTCTGAGATTATTATGCAGGCGATTATCGCCATGGAGTTCGGTGCCAGCACAGAAGATCTTCAAATGATGGTATTTGCCCATCCTGGCTTGTCAGAAGTTCTGCACGAAGCCTGTTTGGACGTGGACGGCAAAGCGATTCACTCCGCTAAGCGTCGTCGTAAGAAATAAAACGGAAACGTTTTGATTGGGTCTGATTTAATAGCCCAATTTTTTGCTGGACTACTGTTCAGTTGGTGGGTGTCTAACCCACCTTGCGCTTTATGCGTAAACTGGTGCGAGGGAAAACAAATCGCGTCATCCAAGTTAAACGTGGATTTTCCACACAATAGAGATCGATGGTGAGCCAATGAACTTACATGAGTATCAAGCCAAGCAACTGTTCGCGCAGTATGGGTTGCCTGTTTCAAAGGGTATTGCAGCAAGCACTCCCCATGAAGCGGCCGAAGCCGCGGACGTCATAGGCGGCGACCGCTGGGTTGTTAAGGCACAAGTGCACGCTGGGGGGCGTGGTAAAGCTGGCGGTGTTAAACTGGTCAGCTCTAAAGAGGAAATTATCGAATTCGCTAAGGAAAAGTTGGGCACTAATCTGGTGACCTATCAAACCGACGCGAAGGGCCAGCCAGTAAACAAAATTCTGGTGGAGACCTGCACTGATATCGACCAGGAACTATATCTGGGTGCGGTGGTTGACCGGGGCACACGTCGAGTTGTGTTTATGGCTTCCACTGAAGGTGGTGTGGAAATCGAAAAAGTAGCCGAAGAAACACCAGAAAAAATCCTAAAGGCGGAAATAGACCCTTTAGTTGGTGCGCTTCCTTACCAAGGCCGTAATCTGGGCTATCAGCTGGGTCTCAATAACGACCAGGTTAAACAGTTCACCAAGATCTTTATGGGTTTGGCGAAGTTGTTTGAAGAGAAAGATATCTCTTTGATCGAAGTTAACCCGCTGGTTATCACCTCAGAAGGAAACCTGCACTGTTTGGATGCCAAGCTGGTTGTAGATAGCAATGCGGTTTTGCGACACGCTGATTTGGCTGATATGTACGATCCAAGCCAGGAAGATGAACGCGAGCGTCGTGCTGCGGAATGGGACTTGAACTATGTTGCCCTGGAGGGGAACATTGGCTGCATGGTAAACGGTGCCGGCTTGGCAATGGCTACCATGGATTTGATCAAGCTGAAAGGCGGTCAACCTGCCAACTTCCTCGATGTGGGTGGCGGTGCTACCAAAGAGCGTGTAACTGAGGCCTTCAAAATTATCTTGTCCGATGATAGCGTAGAAGCGGTTTTGGTGAATATCTTTGGAGGCATCGTACGATGTGACTTGATCGCTGAAGGTGTTATCGGAGCTGTTCAAGAAGTTGGCGTAAAGGTACCGGTTGTTGTTCGACTCGAAGGCAACAACGCGGAACTGGGCGCTAAGATTCTATCTGAAAGTGGAATGAACATAATTGCAGCTACTGGATTCAACGATGCTGCTGAAAAAGTAGTTGCAGCGGTGCGAGGTTAATCATGAGCGTTTTAATCAACAAAGACACAAAAGTCATCTGCCAGGGTTTCACTGGTGCTCAGGGTACTCTCCACAGCACCCAGGCCATCGAATACGGTACTAAAATGGTAGGCGGAGTCACTCCCGGCAAGGGCGGAACCACCCACCTGGATCTACCTGTATTCAACACGGTAGCGGAAGCCAAAGCGGCCACTGATTGTGATGCCACTGTAATTTATGTGCCTGCTGCCTTCTGTAAGGATTCAATCATCGAAGCGGCAGACGCCGGTATTCCTTTAATTGTTTGTATCACTGAAGGCATCCCCGTGTTGGACATGCTGTACGTGAAAGAATACGTATCTCAGAAGGGCTTGCGCCTGATTGGTCCAAACTGCCCAGGTATCATTACCCCAGGCGAATGTAAGATTGGTATTATGCCCGGCCATATCCATCAGCCCGGTAAAGTGGGTATCGTTTCTCGCTCCGGTACCTTGACCTATGAAGCGGTTAATCAAACCACTGCACTGGGCTTTGGTCAAAGCACCTGTATCGGTATCGGTGGTGACCCAATTCCTGGAACCACATTCATTGACGCACTGGCGTTGTTGCAGGAAGACCCCCAAACTGAAGCCATCATCATGGTGGGTGAAATTGGTGGAACCGCTGAAGAAGAAGCAGCTGAGTTCATCAAAGAGAACGTTACCAAACCCGTTGTTTCCTATATTGCCGGTGTTACAGCACCTCCAGGCAAGCGTATGGGGCACGCGGGTGCAATCATTGCGGGTGGTAAGGGTACTGCAGACGACAAATTTGCTGCCTTGCAGGATGCGGGCGTAAAAACTGTTCGTAACCCATCTGAAATGGGTGTTGCATTGAAAGAGCTAACTGGCTGGTAAAACCACCTCCTTAGCTTTCAATAAAAGCCGGTCGCGGGTAACTGCAACCGGTTTTTTTGTTGATTGTTTATCTGATTTTGCTAGATTGACCTTATCTTCTATTTTTCGGGTATTTCTATGGCTTATGAACACAAGCCCTTTGCGACAGAGCTTGTTACCTCAGAGCAACTGTGGGCCTACACCAAGTTATTGCGGTTGTATTTCAGTCCAAAATTCTACGGGCTGGATAATATCGTCGCTGCCAAGCCCGCTCTTCTGGTTGGTAATCACACCTTATACGGGATTATTGATGTACCCTTACTGTTAGCCCAGATATATAAAGACAAGGATATTTTAGTCCGATCTCTCGCCGATCACGCTCACTATGACGTGCCTTTGTGGCGCAACCTTTTGGATAAAATTGGAGGAGTAGAAGGTACACGGGAAAATTGCAGCCAGTTAATGCAGCAGGGACAGCATGTGCTGGTGTTCCCTGGGGGCGCCCGTGAAGTCAGTAAGCGAAAGGGAGAGCAATACCAATTGACATGGAAGCGTCGCACCGGTTTCTGTCGCATGGCAATTCAACATAAATACGACATTATCCCGTTTGCTGCGGTGGGGCCTGATGATGCGTTTGATATTTTGGTGGATGGCGAAGATATTCTTCAATCTCCGCTTGGTGGTCTACTAAAGAAAGCCGGGCTGTTGGAAAAAGACAGTGTGATCAGGGGGGGGGATTTACTTATGCCGCTTACCCGGGGTATCGGTCCCACTATGCTACCGAAACCCGAGCGTTTCTATTTCTCAATTGGTGAAAGAATTGACGTTAGCCAGTACGCAGGAAAGGCAGAAGACGAGTCAGTTCTATTCGAACTGCGTGATCGTGTGGCGTTTGCCATTCAAGATCAAATTGGGGAAATGCTTTCTGTTAGAGAGCAGGATTACGATAAAGGGTTTATTCGTCGAGTTTTAAACCGTTTGTAGCATACTCAGAAAAAAGAGTTCAGATCTATCAAATGGAACCCCATTTCTCTGAGCTGCCAATGTGTTCATATAAATCTGAGACACTCATGGGTTTACCGAAATAGTAGCCCTGGGCAAACCCACATTGATTCGTTTTCAGGAACTCTGCTTGTTCACCTTTTTCTACTCCCTCTGCCACCACCGATAGGCCCAGCTTGTGGGCCATGGCGATTACCGCGGCGGTAATTTCCATATCATCCTTGTCATCGGGAATATCCATAACAAAAGAACGGTCCACTTTTAATACATCGATGGGAAGCCGCTTAAGGTAGTTCAGTGAGGAGTAACCGGTACCAAAGTCATCAATCGCCAGACGTATTCCCATATTCTTAATGTGTTGAAGAATATGGATTTTGGATTCCAAATTGTCCATCAACAAGCTTTCAGTTATTTCCAATTCCAACTGAGAGCTTTGGATTTCTGTTTCGGCCACGAGTTCTCGTATTACTTCTAGCAAATTGGGGGCATGAAATTGTCTTGCAGATAGATTAACCGCAATATGGCCATTGTTTGACAGCAGTCCCTTTTTATTAAATTCTTTGATGTGATGGCAGGCGGTCTTTAGCACCCACTCTCCCAAGGGTAATATCAGGCCTGAATCCTCTGCTACTGGAATGAACTCCGCCGGAGCAATGTATCCTTTTTCTGGGTGCTTCCACCGGATTAGGGCTTCATAGCCCACAAGTCTGTCGATGTTAAGATCGATCTGTGGCTGATAATAAAGCTCAAATTCTTCCATTTTAAGAGCCTTCCTTATCTCGCCTTCCAGGGACAATTGACGGGTTAGCTCAACATTCATTTCATTGGAGAAAAACTGAAAGTTGTCTCTACCTTGTTCCTTAGCCCGGTACATGGCCAAGTCTGCGTTTTTCATTAATGAGTTCGCATCATCAGCGTCCTCCAGGCCGATGGTAATACCAATACTGCTGGTAATTATGACTTCCACGCCGGTAAGACGGATAGGCACCTTTAACACATCCAGTATTTTACGAGCTATGGCATCAGCTTCATGGGGGTGCTTGATTTCTGGTACTAAAATAGTGAACTCATCGCCCCCCATGCGAGATACCGTGTCTCCTGGTCGAGTACAGAACCTGAGCCGGTGGGCGATTGCTTTTAGTAATTCGTCACCCTGATCATGGCCCATGGTGTCGTTTATCTTTTTAAAATGGTCAATATCAAGAAACAAAAGGGCTAAGCTGGTTTTTTCCCGCTGGGATTGGCGGATAGCTTTTTCTAATCGGTTTCTGAATAAATGGCGATTCGCCAGCTTGGTTAAGGGGTCGTACAATGCCAACTGCTCCAATTGCAGTTGAACGGATTTCAATTCAGAAATATCGGAAAGACTACCGAGAAAACCGGTAATCTCACCGTTGGCATCGGTAAGGGGTTTAGCGTGACAGATTACGTTAACATCCTCGCCATCGTCGCGTAGTAACCGATATTCCATTCGAAACTCTTCGCCTTTTGATAGACATTCGCGCCAGCCTGACAATACTTGATAGCGTTGTTCTGGGTGCAGAGTTTTAATCCATGCCTCTTGGGTTAGATGAATATCGTAAATATTGGTTATTTCACGCCAGCGAGCGTTAACATAGATATATTGTCCATCTTCATCGGTTTGAAAAACGCCAACTGGTGATGATGCGGTGAGCGTGCGAAATCTTTCTTCGCTATCCCGCAGCGCTAAATTATCGTTTTCTATTTTCGCAACCATGCCATTGAATGCATCCACCAAATCCCCCAGTTCGTCTTCAGTGGATTTTTCCGCTCTCAGGGAGTAGTTATCGGACTGGCGAATCTTAATTACGGTATCCTGAAGTCGCCTTAAGGGAGTGGTAACGAAGGACTGCAGTTTCACTGCCAGCAAAAATGTAATGAAGAGTGTTATAGCGATTATAATAACGCTGGTGATCAGGTGGAGAAATACCGTTTCCCTCAAATCTCCCTGATCGGCCAGCAGGTATAAAGTGCCAATAACGGTCTCGTCCAAGATGACTTGTTGTCGTATCTCTAAAAATCGTCCATCTGCATAGGCCGTATTCCCAGAGAGTTGGTTTGCGCACTGCAGGGACTGATAGCTGTCACGGTCAAAGGAAGCAAATAATGCGCCCTCAGCATTGTACAGGCAACCCAGAGATATGGCTGCGCGGGCGTTTAAGGCGTTCAAATTTTCCCGAGCCAGTTCTTGGTCATAGAATGCTAGGGCGGCTGTGCTTCTGTCCGCAAGTATAGTGGCGATGACGTCGAATTCTTGTTCTGCTTTGGCGTGGGCGAGCTGATAATCGTAAAGTGAAAAGAACACACCAGAAACCGTAAGCGCAAGGGCGCTGGTTACCATGGCGATCATGATGGTTTTAAACCGCAATGATAGCCGTTTTAGGATAGTCATTTGTTACGATTCTCATTACGGTAGATTTTGCTCGCGACTTCAAGGAGTTTAGCCCGAATCTCGATGCCCTTTGCTAGTGCGTTGCTTACATTTACCTCGATTTTTACATGGTTTCTGTTGTCCATAACAAACCCGATTTCGCCACCATGTTTAGCAAATCCCGGGGTTTCGCCCACCGTAACAGTGGTGTTATCTATCCCCTTAACCCTACTGGAAAATCTAGCATATTTGACGGATTTCGTAATGTATAGCAAGTGGCAGCTGTGAGTGGGTTGTTCAGAGGTAATGACAGTGACGTCTATGGGGCGATTTCTGGATTGTTTCTGTTCTAGCTTCTTGGCAGCGCTGTAGGAGGGTATGCGTCCCATTATACAAATGGAGTAGGGCGAGTCAGAGCGGTCAAATGCGGATTTCGGCCAGTCCACAAAGCGAGTGAAGTTGTATAAATAGGCCAGTTTTACATCATATTCACTGGGTAGATTGGCGTAGGTATTTTCGGGAATGAACAGAATGAGGCATAGGAGATAAGCCCTGGGCCAGCACACTGCATTCTGCATCAAACCATAACTCAACTGCATTTCTTCCCTGGCAACGATGGTGGAGTATCAAGTGTTGATTCCGCGGATTGATTGTTAAAAGCACAGTATATCAGTGTAACTGGGATTGAAAATTTTGCAAAATTTACAAGGGCTTATGTGGTTCTAAGGGGTAGGGAAAGCCGTGATCGTTTAATGATCAGGTGCTCGTTTTTTCAACATCAGGGTTACGCAGCCGCCAACCATCACAAGTGCGATGCCGGTTATGGCTTTGCTGTCGGGAGCGTGTCCCCAGAACAGCCATCCAAACAACCCCGCAAACACCACGCCAAAGTAGGTAAAAGGTGCCAGCAGATTGGCCGGACCGTTGCTGTACGCCAGATTATAAAGCTTCATGGTAAGAAATATGGATAGTCCCACAAAAATCAGGGCGGGCACCGTGTGCATGGGGATGGGTGTGTAGTCCATTATGGCCAAAGGTAGGCTACATAGGCTGGATATGAAGAAGTAGTAGAACAGAATACGGTTGGATGGCTCGTAAGCTGTTAATTCCCTTGTGAATATCATAGACAGTGCCAAAGTCAGGCCAGACAAAAAGCCCACGGCGTGCCAGGTACTCAGGTTTTCCCCTTTGGGTTGCAGTATCATCATCACACCGGCAAAGCCTATGGCGATGCCGGCTGCTCTTACTGCTTCCAATTTAACTCGGAAAAAAAGAAACATAAAAAAGGGTACGCAAATGGGTGCCGTATTCCTTAATAATGAGGCGTCTACCAAGGGTATTTCGCGAATGGCCAAATAGTATGTATAAAAACAGAACCACCCGGCCAGACCCCGAACAAGATGGAGGTAGGGGTGTTTTGTGGCTAGGGCCGGTTTACCGGTTTTGAGTACCCAGGGTAGTAAAGTAATAAGGCATATGCTGTACTGAATGAAGACTATTAGTCCCACGTTTAAGTAAACCGTCAGGTATTTTGTTGTGGCTGCAGCGATACTTGCTACCAGTGAGGTCAGCAGGGCGAATGCGACGGCGTGGTTAAGATTCTGGCGACGATTAGGCATTAAAAAAACTGGTCGAATTTAAAAGGGCGGTAACAACGCAATGAGCGAATCAAGGATAACAGACAAGAACTCGGATTTAGAGCGTGGGCTGAACATCTTTTTAAATGAGATCAAGCATAGCTCAATATTGGGAATTACAATTGATTCCATTGATGATGACGGCTTGGTGGTGAAATTGCCCTACTCAGATAAAATCGTAGGTAATCCCGAAACCGGTGTTATCCACGGTGGTGCCATTACCAGCCTGCTTGATCAATCCTGTGGAATGGCGGTAGCGCAGGCGTTGGCACCGGATTTTGATATCACACCCACCATTGATTTGCGCATAGATTACATGAAGCCGGCGCAACCACACAAAGACGTGTTTGCTTTTGTGTCAGCTTACCGTGTTACTAAAAGTGTGGTATTCACCCGCGGTGTTGCTTATCAAGATGGTGATCGAGATAACCCCATTGCCCATTGCGTTGCAAATTTTATTCGCATGGGTTTAGGAACATCTATTTGGTCGGATAAAGGAAATTCAAATCAATGACCATGGACATTAAAAGCATTGTTCAGGAATGCAAAGACAGTAATAATTTTGATGTGTTGGTGAACTGGGTACCCTATGCCCGTACCATAGGCATGGGCTGTATGAAAGCAGGGGATGAGATAATCTTTACCCTTCCCGCCAATGAAGACAACATTGGAAATCCAACACTGCCCGCCATCCATGGTGGTGTTCTGGGTGGGTTTATAGAGCAGTCGGCGATATTGTTTGTCTTGATGATTGCTGAACAACCTAAGTTTCCTAAGGTGGTTGATCTCTCCATTGATTATTTGAGTGCCGGTCATTATCGGGATAGTTTCGCCCAGTGCCGGGCTTTGCGGGTGGGGCGAAGATTGGCCAATATTCAGGTTAGTGCTTGGCAGGACAAGAAAGAGCAGCCCATTGCCACTGCTCGGGCCAATTTATTGCTCTAAGCCAGATTGTTGTAGAATAATGGACTCTTAAACATCATCCGGCCAAGAAAATGGAATTATGGAAAGCTTGTTTTTGGTCCTAGCGACCATGGTCTTTTTGGCACTTAGCGTTAATTATTTCAGACTGGCTTTTGCCATATCGAATCTTTGGGTTGCTCTGGGCTTGCTGTTTCCCCCCAGTTGTATCGCTTTTTACGCTATTTTTGCCCCCAAATACCGACTCCAGGCATTATTCCACGGAGTGGGCTTCATGGCAGTGGTGCTGTTCACTGTGCTCTATGTTAGAACCTATCCTTTCGAGTTTGACCAAACACGATTAGCTCAGTTTCGTGACTGGGTCGCTCCTGCTTTTTCAAATACCCCGTTGGCTATTAATACTTTGCCCTATGCCACAGATGCCGAACTTGAGCAATCTTTCGCACGGGAGAAGCGTACTGTGGCTCGACTAAATGGAATCAGGGTCAAAGTTAAACAGGTGGTATTTAACCACAACATTCTGCGGTTTAAGTCATTGTCTGGGTTTGGGGGAGCAACGGAAATAGCCATCGATCTAGCGAATTCGGACATTCCTAATCCAGACAATATTGAGCTGGTTACTACTCCCGAATCCGCGGATTTGCCCACGGTTATAGTTCACACCAAATCAGAAAAGAATGTTAAACCTTCAGCCACAAGCTATAACTATGGTTTTTGGCTTGAGCTGAAAGTCGAGAAGATCAATGAGTCTGAATATGACGGTTTTGTAAACTTAAAACTACCCGATGGCCAGAAAAGTTATTTGGCGGGTCATTTTGTTGCTCAGAAGCGGGATTTGGTTTGGGAGCATGATGGAGTAGATCGTAATTATGATTCCAATGACACCATTGAATACGTAGCAGAAAAATATCTTGCTAACAAATTGGGATCTTCGTTGGTTGAAGTGAAAATGTTTAACGATACTTATTTTCAAACCGGCTTGGCGGATGCCAGTGGGCGTACTCTTGCCCATATTACTTTGGTAGATGGTAGTGACCAGAACATTGAATTGAGACTCTTCAAAGGGGAATTTGGTTGGGCGGTTGAACATACTCCTGTTCGAGATTTAATTGCAGCCTTAAGAGCCATGACCCAAGCCCCCACCGCATCCATTGGACGCCAAATAGAAGCCTCCCAGACCACTTCGGTCGATCTTGGTGAACTAGAGTCCGTAGTAGGAGAGCATGTGATCTTGACTACCAAAGATGGCAAGGTGAGGGAAGGAACAATAAAAAGTGTTGATCGCTACAACGTCTCTCTTTCTATTCGTATGGGTGGCGGCAGTATGGCCATGCTGATTCGACGTCGCCACATTAGTGATGTGCGGATTCAGGAATGATCATCGTATAGGACCACGGTGAGATATTTGGGCCCATGGGCTCCCAGTTGTATGGTCTGTTCAATGTCTGCTGTTCTGGATGGTCCGGTGATAATATTGATTGAGCGGGGCATGTGGGGTATCTCCTGCCTTAGTAGGGGCCACAAAGCCGATTTGTTTTTTAGAATTCTTTTTCTGGCCAGCAATACCACATGGAAGGTGGAAAGAAAATTAAGCAGCGTGGGTGATTGCGGTGAAGAAAGCAATACCAGGCTGCCGGTGTCTTCCAGTCCAGCATAAGCCTGGCTGATACAGGCATATTTCTCGCCGTGATTGGAACCGAAGTCTGCCGATAAGGTTGTTTGCGGCCAATGGGGTTGTAATGAAGGGGCTACCCCAATGGGCGTGGGCCATTTTTCTTGCAGCGCTAATTCCGCCAAGGTGGCCAAAGCGCTATCCAGGCTACTGGCTTGTAATACTCTACATTCATTCACTGCTGCGTTGTTGGCAAATTGTATAGGGTCCCCAATTTCAACGCGGTTCGATGCAGCTACCGAAGAGCGAGCAAAACCACTGGATTTGAGGGTGAGGCGGTCTAAGATGCGTTGTTTCGGATCAGAGTTCATGGCCGATTAGCCTTGCGCCAGCTTTCTAGGAACGTATCCGGTCCACTTGGCTTCAATAAAAATCCTTTTGGTAGAATGGGTTTTATTAACCACAGAACCCGGGTCACCCACTGCATTATTTTTCTGTAGCCGTCTGGTTTAGAACAAAGACGCGTGTAGATATCCAGTCCCCAGCGCCAACTTTTTGATTCCAGTTTTTCTTGGTGTTGCTGTTGGCGCAGTCGACGTAATAAATTGGGTAAGGGTATTCCCATTGGGCAGACTTCTTCACAGCGGCCACAAAAACTGGAGGCATTGGGTAGCGGTGTGGCTTGATGGGTACCCTGTAACAATGGTGTTAAAACGGAACCCATTGGGCCTGGATAAACCCAACCGTAGGCATGGCCTCCCACGTTGGAATAAACAGGGCAATGATTTAAACAGGCGCCGCATTTAATGCACTGAAGCATGGGTTCATATTCGGTTCCCATCAACTGGCTACGGCCATTATCCAGCACCACTACATGGAATTGTTTGGGGCCATCCAGGTCAGCATTTTTCTTTGGGCCAGAAAAAAAACTGGTGTAAGTGCTAAGCCACTGTCCGGTTGCACTCCTGCCCAGTACCTCCAGTATGGAATTAGCATCTTCTAAGTTCTCAACTACTTTTTCAATGCTGGTGGTGACAATATGGGTAGAGGGGAGGGTGGCTGCCAGATCTCCATTACCTTCATTGGTGACTAATACCACTGAACCTGACTCCGCCACTAAAAGATTGGCTCCAGTAATACCTACATCCGCTGAGAGGAATTGGTTTCGCAGTACCTGTCTGGCTTCTTCCACTAATCCCGGTATGGATTCAAGATCCCTTTTACCCAATGCATGGTTTTGTTCAAATAATTCCGCCACCTGCTGACGGGTCTTATGAACTGCTGGTGCAATTATGTGGCTCGGAGGTTCCTTTGCCAGTTGAATAATGTATTCCCCTAAATCTGACTCCACCAATTCTAATCCATGTTGCTCAAGAAACGAATTTAGTTGCGTTTCTTCGCTAATCATGGATTTGCCCTTAATAACCCGCTTGGCGTTTTGTTTTTGGCAAATTTCCAGAACCAGTTGATTCATCTGTTCCGGTGTTTCAGCCCAGTGCAGTTGTCCGCCTTGAGCTTGCAGTTCCTTTTCGAACCGGGTTAGTAGAACGGGCAGGTTTGCCAACGCATTTTGTTTGGCTTGTTGAGCCCGGCTTTTTAGCGCTTCGAAATCATCAACCAGTTTAATGGCTTTCAAACGTTTATTGATAAAGCCGCTCTTTGCTCGCCCCAGAGCGGTTTGCAGTGGCTGGTCGTGCAGTGCTCTGTGGGCAAGATGGGTAAATTGATTACTCTTGATATCCGTCACTGGCTGTGACCGCCATGCTGTTTTAGTACTTGAGCCAGATGCATAAACCTTGTGGTTTTATTGAGTCGAGCCGCGCAGGCTTCTAAATGCAGAAGACAACCTAGATCCGCTGCAACCACTGTGTCGCAGCCGGATCTCTCTATCTGTTCTAATTTGTTTAGGGCCATGCGCTGTGAAATGGCAGAGAATTTCTCCGAAAATGAACCACCAAAGCCACAACAGACTTCCTGTTCTTCAAAGTCCACAAGTGGGATATTTAACCGCTGAAGGAGGGCATCTGTGGCCCCATGGGAGCGAGTCTCACGGCGACACGAGCAACTGGTGTGATGGCTGAAATTGACCTCATAAGCGTCGGTCTGAGTGACTTTTGCCTTGGGAGCCCAACCCTGTTTGAGCAAAAAATCACTTAGCTCGTGGGTTTTTTGCGCCAATTCCTGGCTGCGACGAGCCCATTCGGAATGGGGATCAAATAACGTTGGGTAGTGATTGATAATCATTCCTGCGCAAGAACCCGATGGTATCACCACATAATCGAACGCTTCCAGACACGCAATCTGTTGTTGCGCCAGGGCTGTAATGTCATGGCCACCGTTATACCCGGGTTGACCGCAGCAGGATTGGTCCATGGGTATATCCACCCGGAAACCCAGTGATTCAAGCAAACTCACGCAGTCCCATGCGATTTCTGGCCGGCAACTGTTTATCAGGCAGGTTACATAGAGCGCAATGGATTTGGTTGAGGCTTGTGACGTGGATTCTACTGAATCAGTGGTGCTGTCCATGGGGAGTCCTGAGCTGGGGGCGCTGAATCGATCATACCAAATAAATAGGATATCTACCCTTGAAAAACCTGTGCTTATCCCAATATCCGATCAAAATACAGTTTTCCTTAGCTGGCCTGGCAGGTCAGTACTGTTGACCAAGAAATAACAACTGTTACAACTCGGAGAAGCTTAACCCATGACTGTTGACGCTAACAAAGAAACTATGGGCTTCCAGACGGAAGTCAAGCAACTGTTGCATTTGATGATCCATTCCCTCTATAGCAACAAGGAAATTTTCCTTAGGGAGCTAATATCTAACGCGTCTGATGCGGCGGATAAGCTTCGATTTCTGAGCCTCTCTGACTCCGATATTATGGAAGGAGATGGAGATCTTAAGATTCGATTGGAATTCGATGAAGACAAAAAAACCGTTTCTCTCTCGGATAACGGCATCGGCATGAATCGCGATGATGTTATTGAACATTTGGGGACCATTGCCAAATCCGGAACCAGTGAATTTCTAAAGAATCTTACCGGAGACGACAAAAAGGATTCCCAGCTTATTGGCCAATTTGGCGTGGGTTTCTATTCTGCTTTTGTTGTGGCTTCCAAGGTGGAGGTGTTCAGTCGCAAGGCCGGTGATCCAGCGAATGCCGGTGTACATTGGACATCGGAAGGAGAAGGAGAGTTTACGGTGGAGGCGGTGGAAAAACCTCAACGTGGAACCACCATCGTTCTCCATCTGCGTGAAGGGGAAGAAGAATTTGCTGATGCCTGGCGCTTACGCAATATCGTGGGTAAGTATTCTGACCATATCTCATTGCCCATAGAGATGGTAAAACAGGACCTGGGTGCGCCAGCGGAAGATGACGCTGAAAAAGAAGTCAACGAAGAAGTTGATAAGCCGGTGGAGTTTGAAGTGGTAAACAAAGCCACCGCGCTTTGGACTCGAACTCGATCCGAAATCAGTGACGAAGAATACAAAGAATTCTATAAGCATATTTCCCATGATTTTGAGGAGCCTCTCACCTGGAGTCACAATCGAGTGGAAGGCAAGCAGGAATATACCTCCCTGTTGTACTTACCCAAGCGTGCGCCATTTGATTTATACCAACGTGAAGCCGCCCGCGGTCTTAAACTCTACGTCCAGCGGGTTTTTATCATGGACGATGCAGATCAGTTTATGCCTCTGTATTTGCGCTTTGTTAAAGGGGTGTTGGATTCCGCGGATCTGCCTTTGAATGTATCCCGGGAAATATTACAGACCAATCGCAATGTGGAAAACATCAAGGCTGCACTCACCAAGCGGGTTTTGGATATGCTGTCCAAGCAGGCCAATAATGAACCGGAACAGTACCAAGAGTTTTGGAAGCAGTTTGGTCAGGTATTGAAGGAAGGACCCGCTGAAGATGCTTCAAACAAAGAAAAAATAACGGGTTTGTTCCGCTTTGCCAGCACCCAAAGCGGTGGATCAGAGCAATCGGTTTCTTTGGATCAGTACATAGAACGAATGCAGGAAGGTCAGGACAAGATTTACTATATCGCGGCAGAGAATTACAACGCCGCTGCCAATAGTCCCCACTTGGAAATATTCCGTAAGAAGGGAATCGAAGTACTTCTTATGTACGATCGAATCGATGAATGGATGATGGGGTCGCTATTCGACTATAAAGAAAAGCATTTTATAAATATCGCTAAAGGCGACTTAGACCTGGGCGAATTGGATTCTGAAGAAGATAAAAAACAGCAGGAAGAGGTGGAAAAGTCTTCTGAGGATTTGGTGAAGCGATTAAAAGATGCTTTGGAGAATCAAGTAGAGGAAGTTAAGGTTTCCCATCGATTAACCGATTCTCCGGCTTGTTTGGTAGTGGGTGCCTACGACATGGGCGCCCAGATGCGGCAAATCATGGAAGCCGCAGGTCAGAGCATGCCAGCCAGCAAACCCACCATGGAAATCAATCCTAGCCACCCTTTGATGCAACGCTTGGATAGCGAAGTTCAGGAAGACCGGTTTGTTGATCTTGCCAACGTGGTTTTCGACCAGGCCGCGTTGTCAGAAGGCCGGTCATTGGAGGATCCCGCAGCCTACGTTAAGCGCATCAACGCACTTTTGATGGAAACGCTTGGCTAAACAATCTGGAAAAGCGCCACTATTGTGGCGCTTTTATCTATGCTCCCCGTTCCATAACCCCATAAGCCTGTTAGAATAGGCGTGGTGTGTGGATTTGTACTATAAGTGGGGGTGGAAATGGTCCAGTTTTCAATAAGTTACCCGTTTACAAAAGAAGCAGCAGAAAGCATGCGCGAGCCTCTGTTAGCGGTGGTTCTAGACTCTATACGGTCTGTCCAAGAGTTGGATGATGGATATATGCTCAATTTTGGGCGAGAGCCTAAAGTGATATCCCAGGTTGCTCAGCTTCTGCAGGTGGAACGAGTCATAAATCCCTTTATTCGAATGTCGTTGGTGATGGAGTCAAACGATGGCCCGGTTAAACTAGAGCTTTCGGGCCCAGCGGGTACCAAGGATTTTCTATTCTCCGACTTCGGTTTGAAGCGCTGGATCAACAGTTAACTTTCAGAGCGGCATAATTCATGGCACTGCACCAAGTCAGTATTCTGGGTGGCGGAAGCTTCGGCACCTCCATTGCAAACATACTTGCGGATAACGGGCATCAAGTTCGATTGTGGATGAGAGATTCCAGTCTGGTTCGCGATATAGAAGAAAAGCAAGAAAATACCCGATATCTTCCTGGTAAAAAGCTCAACCAAAATTTAATTCCCACTACAGATCTTGAATTGGCAGTGAGCAAAGCTGAAGTGATTTTTGTGGCTATTCCCAGTAAAGCTTTTCGCTCAGTTGTTATGTCAGCGCGGCCTTGGTTTTCTGAAGACACCTATCTGGTCAGTACCACAAAAGGTATCGAGGCGGATGGTTTTTTACTGATGAGCCAGATTCTAGAACGGGAAACAAACTGTAAAAAGATTGGGGTGCTCAGCGGCCCCAATTTGGCAAAAGAAATTGCTGACCGTACTTTGACCGGTACTGTTATAGCCAGTGAAGATCCGGATGTGAGAGAAAAGGTACAGGATATTCTTTCTTGTAAATATTTTAGGGTTTATGCCAATAGTGATCGATTCGGTGTTGAACTGGGTGGTGTTCTGAAAAATATTTATGCCATTGCCTCAGGCATGGCAGCGGCAATGGGGATGGGTGCTAACACTCGAAGCATGTTGATCACCCGCAGTCTGGCTGAAATGAGCCGTTTTGCTGCTCACATGGGGGCTAATCCCATGACATTTCTCGGGCTGGCGGGTGTGGGCGATCTTTTCGTAACCTGCACCTCATCTCTCAGCCGTAATTATCAGGTGGGTTTTGCCTTGGCCCAAGGTAAAAACATAGACGATATTCTTGCTAACTTGGGCGGAACTGCGGAGGGAGTAAACACCATACGGTTGGTGAAGCAAAAATCAGAAGAGCAGCAGGTATATATGCCTTTAGTCCACGGCTTGTATGAAATTCTGTTTGGTGGCAAATCTCTCAAGGAGGTTATCCAGCATCTTATGCTGGGAGAACAGAATACCGATGTGGAATTTGTACTACCTGGGCCGGATAAACTGTCTCAACTTAAAAGCGATTAAATTATGGCAAGGGTTTATCTCATGAGGCACGGTGACGCGGTTTTTAAGGCCAAAACCGATGCAGAGCGGACACTGAGCGAATATGGCAGGGGCGAAGTTGCAGCCATGGTGCAATACTTGGCGGGTGAAACTATCAATCGTGTTGAGACCAGTCCCTACGTGAGAGCACGCCAAACGGCGGCTATCATTCAATCTGAGTTGGTGAAAGGGGGGGCGCAGATTCCAGTGAATGTGTTGGATTATATTACCCCAAATGATGAACCACGGCGGGTGATTCAACGTCTACAACCCACCATTGGAGACGCTGACTCGGTACTAATAGTGACACACCAACCATTGGTGGGCATGCTTATCAGTTTATTGGTGGATGGCGTTGCCTTGGGAATGCCCCTGGCAACGGCCTCTGTTGCCTGCCTGGAAATCCCTTATTTTGACGTGGGCCAAGGGACCTTGGAGTGGCTGCGTTCACCATAATATACATGTTCGAAACCCTGTGGTAAGTTTTCAGGCCGTGTTTTAGCCTGTCAGCTATACAACAATAATCAAAAAAATAAGGAAAGCACATGGCCACTGCAACCCCCACTCTACAATCGTCCACCAAACAAGTAGTCAGCACGGGCACACCGCTACCTCTAGAGCGTTTTTATCATTGGGAAAAAAACAAACCAACTAAGATCTGTTTTACCCAACCCATGGGAGCTGGCAAGGTAGCTGATATTTCCTGGCGGGACGCGGGTCAGCAAATACGCGCCATGGCTAATTATTTGCTGTCTATCGGTGTCAAGCCTGGTGATAACGTGGCACTGCTGTCAAAAAACTGTGCCCATTGGATTATGGCTGATCTGGCCATATGGATGGCAGGTGCGGTTTCTGTTCCTCTCTATCCTACGCTGACCGCAGATACCGTAAAGCAAATAATGGAGCATAGCGGTAGTAAATATCTGTTTGTGGGTAAATTGGATGATTGGCCAAATATGGCCCCGGGTGTGCCTGCAGATGTTCAATGCATCAGTTTCCCCCTCAGCCCAGACAATGACTTTCCTACCTGGAATGACATCATTGCAACCCATGACCCCATGACCGATAGCCCTCCAAGAAGGCACAACGAATTAGCCACTATCATTTATACTTCTGGTACCACCGGCATGCCAAAGGGTGTGATGCACACCTTTAACAGCATTGCTTCAGCTGCCAGTCAGGCGGCCAACATTTACGAAGCAAATGACAACGATAGGGTGCTTTCTTATTTACCGCTATCCCATGTGGCTGAAAGAATGGTGGTGGAAATGATGCAACTCTACCAGGGCATGCATGTGTTTTTTGCTGAATCACTGGATAGTTTTGCTCAGGATTTGCAGCGGGCCAGGCCCACCATTTTTTTCGGTGTTCCCCGTATTTGGGCTAAATTTCAAGCCGGTGTATTTGCCAAAGTACCCGAAAAAAAGCTCAATCTTCTGCTCAAATTGCCCATCATTTCAGGCCTCATGAAAAAGAAATTGTTGCAGGGTTTAGGTCTGGATCAGGCGCGTTTGTGCTTTAGTGGTGCGGCCCCCATATCTGCCAGTCTACTAAATTGGTACAAGAGTATTGGTATTGAAATTCTGGAAGTTTACGGTATGACGGAAAACATGGGTTATTCCCATAGTACCCGTGAAGGAAAAGGTCGACCAGGTTATGTGGGCCAGTCCAATCCGTTAGTGGAAGTGAAAATAGGTGAGGCCGGAGAAATTCTGGTGCGTTCACCCACCACTATGATTGGTTACTATAAAGAAGCTGAAAAAACCCGTGAGGCTTTGGATGAAAATGGATATTTACGAACCGGGGATGTGGGGCAAATAGAAGCGGACGGAAGTTTAAAAATCACGGGACGAATCAAAGAAATATTCAAAACCAGTAAAGGCAAATATGTGGCACCGTTCCCAATAGAATCAAAGTTACTGGCCAATGCACACATCGAGCAAGTGTGTGTGGTGGGTAATGCCATGCCACAACCCCTGGCGTTAATTGCGCTAGCGGAACTCGATCAGGAAGCTGTACAGGATGCCGAGCACCGAAATCAGATTCACCAAAAATTGATGCGTCTGTTCGACCAGGTTAATCAGTCATTGGATCCCCATGAGAAATTAAAAACGCTGGTGGTGACAAAAGGGGAGTGGTCCATAGAGAATGGAATAATGACGCCTACTCTGAAAATCAAGCGCAATGTATTGGAGTCCCGTTACGTTAACCAGATCGAAAATTGGTATGAGTCTTCAGAGACCGTGATTTGGGAGTCTTTCTAAACCAAACTGATGATTCACTTCGCCCATGCTAACGGCATACCGTCGCCAACCTATCAGCCGTTGTTTGATAGGTTGGCACCCCATTCGGTGATTGCCCTGCTGCAGTTTGGACATAACCCTAAATTTCCATACAGCAACAATTGGACCTATTTGGCTGACGAGTTGGTGGATTTTCTTCAGCAAAATACTTCTGAGCCTGTGGTGGCGGTGGGGCATTCTTTGGGTGCGCTTGTGAGTTTTATTGCAGCCTGTAAATACCCAGACAAATTTAAGGGGGTACTGCTGCTCGACCCGCCCCTGTTATTCGGTACCCATGCAAGGGTTTTGAGGTTGGCCAAATTTTTCCGACAGTCGGACTTGATCACACCTGCGGGCAAATCCAAAACCCGAAAATTTAAGTGGAATAGTCGCGATGAGGCGAAACAATATTTTGCCAGCAAACGCCTGTTCCAATTCGAACCAGCCTGTTTTGATGCATTCTGCAATACAGCGGTGGAAGATAGACCCGATGGTAGCGTTGAGCTAACCTACAAGGTGGATGTGGAGGTTGGCGTTTTTCGCAATGTCCCCCACAATCTAAGCCGCTATAATTTAGACCCTGGCATGCCCGCAAAAGTAATATACGCCAATCGCAGCGATGCCTCACTTGGCCAGTGTATCAGGCCGTTTTGTCGATATTTTGGTATACCCTATGAAGTTATCGAGGGCCAGCACATGTATCCGTTGCAACAGCCTGATTTAACCGCAAAACTTATTCATGAATTTCTAGATGGTTTAGGCTGATGCAAGTAGTTGAACGAAAATTTAATGTTGATGGTCACCATATTGCTGTTAAGCAATGGGGGAATCCTGAAAATCCCATCATTATTGCATTACACGGCTGGCTGGATAATGCGGCCAGTTATGACTTGTTGGCACCAGGTCTCCATGATTACTGTGTTGTAACCATAGATTTTGCCGGTCACGGGCTAAGTTGCCATCGGCCTGAAGGAATGCGATACCACCTACTAGACAACGTGGATGACGTTGTGGCAGTGGCAGATCAGCTTGGACTGGATCGATTTATTCTTATGGGGCACTCCATGGGGGCCGGTGTCTCCAGCGTGTTGGCAGGTGCGTTCCCCGAGCGCATCGAAAAATTGATATTACTGGAAGGCATTGGTGCTGTTACCACTGAAGCGGATCAAGCCCCCAAGGTATTGCGCCAAGCGGTAAAAGATATGCAGCAGGCCAGTAATAAGCAGAAGCCCCTGTACTCCCGTGAAGATGACGCTATCAAAGCTCGTATGGGCGCTTTAGGTGGCATCAGCGCTTCCGCTTCGAGATCCCTGTGCAAAAGAGGTCTAGTGGCCGTGGAGGGTGGCTACACCTGGCGTTCCGATCCGAGAGTAAAAATGGGGTCGGCTATGCGGTTAACTGAAGAGATGACCGCCGCCTATCTCAAAGCTTTGGATATGCCTGTGTTGTTAATTATGGGCAACCACAGCTTCACCGCAGGTTCAGAGGTGGTGGCCAATCGCACTAAACACGTGGCCAATCTGGAGTATCACAAGGTAGATGGCAACCACCATTTGCACCTGGAGCCCGATACCTACAAAGGGGCCCTTGATCTGATCAGGCGATTTCTGAAGTCTACTGCAGTCGCTTATTAATATTGGCCAGGACAAACTGCTGTTTATCTTCGAAGGTGGCGAGGGGGTTTGTTAATAGTGGATCGTTGTTAATGGATTCCAGTATGGCCTTGCCGAATTCGCCAAACTTCTTTTGTATTTCCTTGCCAAGATAAAACTGTTCGCAGGCGTGGAAAGGTTTCTTGTGCGTCAAACCCATCAGGTGTTTTGCTAACTCGTCCACACCCTTGCCATTGATGGCACTGGTCAAAAATATCTGGTCTTTACCCGCTTGGGTATGATCGTCTGCCGCGCTGAGGTCAATCAGTTTTGCCTGTTTAAGGGCACTGCGCAACATGTAATAACTGGTGCGAGCCAGTTTATCTTCATCGCATTTATTGACGATAAAACTGTCCGGTATTTCCATAATGCCGCACTTCATAAACTGAATCTGATCGCCAGCCAAAGGTTGCATCACCAGGTAGGTGTGGTCCGTTAGGAATTGAATGTCGATTTCGTTTTGACCTATGCCCACGGTTTCAATGATGATGAGATCGAACAGGTGCCGTAAGATTCTGCAGGCTTGGAAGGTGGAGTGAGTAATGCCCCCTAATTCCAAATTGGATGCTTGGGAGCGAAAAAACAAACGGGGTTCCCTGTGGCCCAATCGCATGCGGGTTCGGTCACCCAGGATGGAGCCGCCGGATATTTGGCTGGATGGATCGATGGCCAGTACGGCGATGCTGAGGTCAGGAAACTGGCTGAGAAGTGATGCTGTAAGGGCGGAAACCAAAGTGGATTTCCCTGCACCGGGTGTGCCGGTCAATCCCACTATGGTGGCGGTTTTACTGAAAACCTCCCGGTGATTCTGGATATGTTGGCAGAGGAACCTGCGTTGCTGATTATGTTGCGGTAACGCACTTTCAAACAGGGTAACCAGCTTGCCCAGGGGCAGCTTTTTGTGTTGCTTCGCCGCGTTCAGTTGATCAATCAATTGGCTTTGAAGTTGGTCTGAAAGTACGTTGTTCATGAGGCTATACAGTTGCCAAATACATGCCTAATACATAACTAGGCTTTGGATGCCAAAACCACGTCCATGATGCTGTTCATGATATCCATCAAGTCGTAATCCTTGGGCGTATAAACCTGTTTGATTCCTTTTTCTTTGAGGGAGTCAATATCGTATTGAGGGATGATGCCACCCAACACCACAGGGATGGAGTCCTTGGCGCTTTCTTTGTCCAGCTCAGACATAAGCTGGTCAATGATTTCGTTATGGGACCCTGACAGTAGGGAAATACCAATCACATCCACATCTTCTTCAATGGCGGATTGCACGATGTCCACAGCGCTAAGACGAATACCAAAATAAATCACGTCAAAGCCAGCGTGCTTTGCGGCAACGGAAATCATTTCTGCACCATTGGAGTGGCCATCAAGGCCCGGCTTGCCCACCACGATCCGTGGTCGATGGCCAAACTGCTGAATAAATGAATCTACTTTGGCGCGCACTTCAGCAAGCTTGTCGTTTTCCAAACTCAAGGTTTGGCCTTCCACACCGGTTGGGGGGCGATACTCACCGTAGGCTTCTCGCAATACGGCTGCCCATTCGCCGGTGGAGACCCTGGCATGGGCACAGGCAATGGAAGCTTGCATTAGGTTTTTACCGGCCTTGGCGTCCTCACGCAGTTGATTCAAACAGGCTTGGGCTTTGTCTTCATCACGGTTGGCTTTGGTGGTTTGTAAAGCTTCCAGAGTTTCCGCAGCGGACTCCGGGTCCACTTTAAACACACCGCCATCGGCAGCGGAAAGCAGGGGAGAGGCAATACCTTCAGCCCAGCGGTTTTTACCCACCACCACCTGTTCACCGGTGTTGATCTTTGCCATGCGTTCGGCTTGGGAGATCACCAATTGGGATTTCATATAGCCGTTCTTGATGGCTTCTACGCCACCGCCGGCATCGAGGATTTTATCGATTTCCTGGCGCGCCTGTGCTTTAAGCTCGTCGACTTTTGACTGCACCACAGGGGAACCATCAAACAGGTCCGGGTACTCAAGTAGATCGGTTTCATAAGCCAGAATCTGCTGTAGACGCAGTGACCACTGTTGATCCCAGGGGCGAGGCAGGGACAGCGCTTCGTTCCAGGCAGGCAGTTGTAGAGCTCTGCAGCGGGCATTGCGAGATAGAGTTACTCCAAGGGTTTCGATCAATATACGCCAGGCGTTATTTTCCGGCTGTTCTTCCGTAAGGCCAAGGGAGTTAACCTGCACGCCATAGCGGAAGCGGCGGAATTTGGGGTTGGTTACCTTGTAGCGCTGTTGGCAGATTTCATCCCACAGTTCTGTGAATGCGCGCATCTTGCACATTTCTTCCACGAATCGCATGCCCGCATTCACAAAGAAGGAGACCCGGCCAACACAGCGTTCGAATTCTTCTTCAGAAAAACAGTCCCGTGCTTTGATGGCGTCCAACACGGTAATGGCGGTCACCAAAGAATAGGCCAGTTCCTGTACCGGAGTGGCACCGGCTTCCTGCAGGTGATAGGAGCAAACGTTGGAAGGGTTCCACTTGGGAATATTCAGCAAACAGTATTCGTACATGTCGACGATCAACTTTATGGACTCGTCGGGGGGGAATACATAGGTACCACGGGCCAAAAACTCTTTAATCAAATCGTTCTGAGTGGTGCCCTGAAGCTTAGCAATATCGATGCCCCTTTCTTCTGCCAGGGCAATGTACAACGACAGCAACCACATGGAGGTGCCATTGATGGTCATGGACGTGTTGATCTCATCCATTTCAATTTGATCAAACAAGATGGCGAAATCATCCAGGGTGTTAATGGGAACACCCACTTTACCGATTTCGGGGCGAGCGATGTCTTCATCGGAGCTATAGCCACACTGGGTAGCCAGATCAAAAGCGATACTTAATCCGGTTTGACCCTTTGCCAGGTTACTGCGGTAAAGTTCATTGGAGGCGCGCACATTGGTGTGTCCGGCGTAGGTACGGAAAATCCAGGGCCGATCCTGGGTGGGTTTTCCGTCCTTGTCAGTAATAATGTGGGGCTTGGATTCGCTCATAGTGTTTACTCGTTCAAAAGTTAACTGCGTTTTTTGATTAACAGACGGCGTTCAATCTCAAAAATTTTGTCTTTGATCTTGTCTTTGCCCAACGACTTTTTGTTGTTTTCCTTGATGAAAAGATCGCTGCCGTATTGCTCCAATGCGGCGCTGGATGTGATGTTCTTTACACCAATAAATTGCAGGCTCACCACACTGGCCAGTTCGCCATATTCACCGGGAGCATCTTCAACTTTTAGTATTCGTGAGAGCGCGGCTACTGTGTCACCAGCAAAGGCGGGCTGGGTATGGTAGCCCTCGGTGAAGCCCAACTCCCATAGCGCATTCTCGCTCAGGTCGCGGCTGGCTAATCCTTCTAACCAAGCGTATACCAGGCCACCGTAGACAATGGGGTTTCCGCTCATGGGGCCACTGAGGCTTTGGCTGAACACTTTGTCGTAGTGCAGTGGATGGGTGTTGCCTACCTGATAGGTAAGTGCAAAATGCTCTTCACTAATAGTGCGACCGTTATTGTGAACGATGATGTCGCCCGCCTGAAAATCCTCTGCGTAGGTGTTCCAGCCGGTGACGGTTTTCGGTACGTGGCGCAGGCTGGTGGCCATGCTTTCCGGCAAACTTACCTGAGGGCTTTCCTGCCAGGGAAATTCCGGCAAGGTATCCTGGGATAGGGGAGTGGTGGGCATGCGATCACCGCGGTAGGCCACCATCAGTTTGCGCTCATACTGCAGTACAACCTGATCGTTCTGATTCACACCCAAAGTACGAATGGTGACGATTCCCGGTTTTTCCGGGCCCCTTTCTTTGCGATCCACCACCATGGTCATGGCTCTTACGGTGTCGCCAGGATACACCGGGCATAGAAACTGTGCATTGTAGTAGCCCAGGTTGGCAATGACCTTTTCTGAATCGTTTTGAACACCCAATGACAATACCACGTTAAACACCATTTGAGGTGAGGCGGGAGTATTTTCATAGCCATGACATTTAGCGTATTCCAAATCCAAGTACAGCGGGTTGCACTGCATGTAGGTGCGGGAAAAGAAATCGATATTGGAGCGGCTGAAGGTAAACCCCCGTGGGTGCACAAACAGCTGGCCGGGCACGTACTCTTCCAGATAACGGCCGTAGTGAGGATGGCGCACACTATCCAACGTTACTTCCAAATCCGGAGCAAGTTCTTGTTGGGCGTCGAATTCAATGGTCATGGTGTTCTCCTTATATGCCTCAACCGCGTTATTTGGCCGCGTCTACTAGAGCCTTCGCGATAACTTTAAGGGCCAACGTTTCTTCCGCACCTTCGAAAATAGACAGTACACGGGAGTCTATAAAGTAACGGCTTACGGAAGTTTCTTCCGCGTAACCCATGCCGCCATGGATTTGCATGGCTTCTCGGCACAGCCACTCCGATGACTTACAGGAATAAAGCTTCACCAGACTGGCTTCCATTTGACCTTTGCCTTCGTCCATTAATCTGGCCACGTGATAAGTGAACTGCCTGGATACGGACAACAACATGGCCATGCGCGCCAGCTTAACCAGAGTCAGCTGATAATCGGCAATGGGTTTGCCAAATACCACTCGCTCCTGTGCGTAAGCCATGGCTTTCTCAAATGCCGCTTGCATTACACCGGTTGCTCGGGCTGCGGTTTGGATTCGGCCACCGGCAAAGCCTGCCATGGTGTAGTAGAATCCTTTTCCGATGCCTTCGCTGCCACCCAGTACGTGGGAGTCCGGCACAAAGTAATTATCGTAAAATACCGTAAAGGAATGCATGCCGCGATAACCAATGGTGGGTATGGCCTTACCGGTTAGAGTGCCACCTTCCGCTTGAGTGTGGTTGAATTCATGGCCTGGGGTGCTGGGTTTTTCCACCAGGAACATGGTCAGCCCTTTGTGGCCTGATTTAGGATCGGGGTTGGTGCGCGCCAGGGTTAACAGCACGCCCGCTTTACCAGCAAAGGTACACCAAGTTTTTTCACCGTTAAGCAACCAACCGCCTTCGGTTTGAGTGGCTTTAAGCTTCATGGATGCCACGTCGGAACCGAAGTTGGGTTCGGTAACCGCAACCGCGTTTAGTGGTTCTGCCTGGGCCAATTTAGGCAGCCAGTATTGTTTCTGTTCTTCAGTGCCGCCTTTTAACAAAGCCCGCGCCATGATTTCCGGGCGGGTAATCAAGCTGCCTGCCGCACCCAGTGAACCACGGGAGAGTTCTTCCGTCACCACGATCATGCCCAGGTTGTCTTCGCTGTCGTCCGGTTGAATACCACCGTATTGCATGGGAATGGAAAGTCCGAAGCAACCCAATTCCACCAGGGGTTTTATGATTTCGTCGGGGATATCCAGATCTTTGGTATGAATGTGTTCCGCCAGTGGCATAACCACTTCGGAGGCGAACGACGAAAACTGGTCCCGCATCATTTCTTTTTCAGAATCCAGCATATACTCGCCGGTAAAACCGTCGGCCGCTAGTACTGCTTTGCCTATGGCTTCCATACTGGCGGTGGACAGGTACTCGTTAATAAACCCGTCCACTTCGTCTGAGTCTACGCCTGCCAGTAGTTGCTCGCGGCTCAGTCCAAAGTCCGAGCGTCGGGTGTTAAAACGACTACGGCAGTTCTGTAGCGCTTCCGCGCAGTATTGCAGTGCTAAGCGCTCTTCCATACGCAGTTCTGCGTCACCGCCTTTGGCTTCTTTCACCTGCTGGCTGTATTCCAGCATGACTTTGGCTGCGGTTAATTCCGCTTCGCCGTAGGCCACTTCATAACAGGCCAACTGGCTTTCATCCAACTTGCTTCCGGAAACCCTATCGCCATCTAGACTGATTGCTTTCAGGTGGCTCAGCACAGCGTCGAGCGTGGCCTGGGCTTGAGTGATCAGGGTGTTAGCTTGTTCAATTACTGAAGACATTGAATTCTCCCTTGCGATAGATAGGGTAAAGCATGACTAAAACAAACGGCAGACTAACTGATCTGCCGCGTCATAAATTAAATTGGCGATATTGAATCAGCCGTTGGCTCTATTGGAAACAATATGTACGAAAGATCGAGAGCGCAGTTCGTCCATGGTGATTCCTGTGGCAACGGCTTCCTCTTCCGTTATGGCACCGCAGGCAATACCACGCAAGAAGAAGTTCAAAAGGCCTTGGCCAGTGGCAGCATCGTCGAAGGTATTGCCCACCAATGTGGCCTGGGCCGCTTTATTAATAAAAGCTTCAAGGCGCTTGGAGGCGTCCGGCAAACCTTCCAAAAAGAAGCTGTATACAGCGGCGTAACGAATAGGCAATTGCGCAGGGTTGAGATCCCAGCCTTGATAATATGCGTGTGCCAATGAATGCTGGATATTGTCGTAATGCAGTTTCCAGGCAGAATGCACCACGGCACTGTTTTCCAGGATCTGTTGGGTGGTGAGTTCACCTTTGTGGGGGCCGATGGGCATCACTGTGGTGGCACCATCACTGATGGTTAACCCGGTAGCCGCAGTGGAAACCTGCAAAACATGACGGGCAAAATCACAGGCGGGGTGAGTGTGAGTTTGGTGTGCTGCGGTAATGTTGCAGGTGGCTGTGTAATCGTAAGTACCGAAGATGGCAGACCGACAACGGCCTCGTGCTGCCGCTGCTAGTAGACGAACCTGATTGGAACCATCGGCATCGATGATGGCCTGGGTAGTTTCAATCATGATTTCCAACTTAATCGAGTTGGCTTCGTAACCGCACTTAGGCTCAATTAAATCCAACAAATCCGCCAGTGCGGCTACCTGTTTTGGATGAGTAACCTTTGGCAGTGTCACAACAAAGTTATTGGGTAGCTTGCCGGAGGTAAGTTCTGCCAGGCGAGTGAGGAACAGATCCAGAGTACGCACAGAACGCTGACGACATTCTTCGGTGAAGGTTTTAATACGAATGCCAATAAAGGGAGGAAGGGTGCCTTCTTCCATGCCTTGCGCCACTTGTTCAGCCGCGCGTACGGCATCGGCATCTTCTTCATCATCCGGCCTGTTACCATAACCGTCTTCAAAATCGATACGTGAATCTTCAATGGGTTCGTTTTGTAGTTTCTTCAGAATTCGATCGTAAACCGTGTACGCCAACCAGGCAGCCGGATTGGTTTCCTTCATGGCTTCCGGGTTCGCTGCAACGGCTTCGCCTAAAGACTTGGCTTCAGTAGATGAGCTGGGTAAAGACTCGGAGCCGGTCATCCCAAGTATTTTTGCTAACGCGCAAAAGTCAGGGGCATAAGTTTCCAATGCTCGAACCGCTAGGCCACCCAGTTTTTGTGCGGCACCGGCTTTAAATAGATTAGCCCCTCCGTACACAGTATGCACTTGCTGACGATCTGAGGAATCCCCGGGATAAAGGCCGCTGTGCTTCTGGTTGGATTCAGCCAACTGGTTCAAGATAGCCTGTGTATCAGCGTCATTTAAAGTCAATTTCATGGGATACCCTTATGTATATGTATATCAATGCAGTGTAGTAATATCAGCGCAGTGTAGATGCATTCTAGATGCAGTATTTCGTTACGAAAAACCTGTGAATTTGAACTCTATTTTGAACTCTATAGTGACTCACGAGTGTGTCCCGCGGCGAGCATATTCTAGCCGCGAAGAAGTTTAAAACCTAGAGTATATAGTGGACGACCAGTCACAACTAGTAACCGGAGGCTGATGTTGCAGAATATTCTAGTGTCCTGTCTGGTTATTTATTCTCCGAACGCGATTTTACGTGTTGTGCGATCCGATCTTGCTTGCGGATAAAGCCATCAAGGTCCTGGTTTTTGTATTCCCAGGCTGCTCTGGCATCGGTGTGGGGCATTAGAAGGAATTGTTCTTTCTCAACCGCTTCATAGACCAATTTAGCAATATCTTCAGCGCTGTGTTCATCCGATGATTCCATGAGCTTTGCCAGTGAGTCTGAAGTGGCCTTATCCGGTGAACGCATGGACTCCCCTAAATTGGTTTTGAAGAAAGATGGGCAGAGGCAGGTCACGCCAATGCCATAGGGTTTAAGTTCTGCGACCAGGGTTTCAGAAAGTGAGATAACGGCTGCTTTCGATACGTTGTAATTACTCATGCCCGGTGGATTTAGCAGTCCAGCCATGGATGCCACATTCACTAGATGTCCGTTGCCCTGTTTTTTCATATGGGGAACAGCTGCCTTGCAGCCGCTTAAAACGCCGAAAAAATTAATCCCCATTACCCAGTTCCAATCATCTTCGCTGAGCCAATCGAAAGGGCCTCCAGAAGCCACACCTGCGTTATTGACAATAATGTCGATCCCGTTCCAGCGTTCCACTAAGGCATCCACGCAGTCCGTAATTTGCTGTTTGGAGGTCACATCGCAATGACGGTAAAAACAGTTTGGGTTAGATTGTTGCAATTCAGCCAGGGTGGCTTCACCGCGCTCGTCGTTAACGTCCACAATACAGACTTTATGGTTGTTGCTAACGAAAGTTTGTGCCAGAGCTTTACCCAAGCCACTTGCCGCTCCCGTTATCAGTACGCGCTTAGATTGAGATAGATCCACGGTTGAATCCTTTTCGAAGAGTGTTGTAATACATTGTATAAGTTATATAGCATGTTTCGAGACCCTCCACTTGCCATTGTTGAAAGGGTTTAAGGCCTTTGCTAAGTTGGCAATTGGAACGGCATCAAAATAAACAAAAGGGTACCCATAATTTGAGGTCAATACTTTTTCTAATATCGTTGGCAGTGTCTCTCACTTTTGCGGGGCTGGCCGCTGGGTCGGAAGTTGAGCAACTATTTGAGTCTGTAAATAGGCTGGATCAAAAGCAAATAAACGATCACTCCTACATTTTGCCCATGGGGAGAATCAAAAAGGATCGGGTTACCGGCAGAGATCTGCCCGATAAATATCAGAAACTGCGAGGCGATTTCTCATCCACGGTTTGGGAGCTAAAGGGCGATATCACTCGTCTGGAAGCCAAAAATACCGTTGCTGAATTTGCTCAATCACCCATTTATGAAATGGTTTTTCAGTGCTACGGTCGTGATTGTGGGGAAAGCTTTGCCTGGGCCAACGCCATGTTTAATCAACCTACCCTTTATGGTAGTGACCGCACTCAGACGCTTTGGGTGGTTCAACATAAAACCCTGAACCAATACCAGCTGTATTACCTCATAGAGCGCCCGAACCGGCGCTTGTATTTGTATCGTGAGATATTAACCCCCAGTGGCGGATCCAAGGGGGGCATCCCCGTGGAGCAAACTCTGGGACTGGAGGGGAGAGTGGTTTTGGTTAACCTGGATCCCGACAACTGGAAGGCGGGTATGGACGAGCTGGTGAATAAGCTTGAAGGGATGACAGACTCACTGGAAGCAGGCCAGGTTTTGGTGGTACACCGTCATGGGGCCCAAGGGGCGGCGCTTGACAAGAGTCGACTGCTGGAAGCAATGGGCCAAGCCTTGGCTGCTGGCGGCCTCGATGAACTGAAAATGCACGATGTGGGTAATCTCGCCCCCAATAGGGCTGCGGAAAGCTGCTGCTGGATTGAGTTAGTGAATACTAACTGGAGACCTACATCTGTTCGGGCTGGTGAATAGGCGAATGCAATTTCGCCTTTTTTAGACTTTTTAACATTATAAACGTTGAAATTGTTTCAAAACGGAGCATAATCCCCCGCGTTTCTTCCTTTGACTCCAGTTTAGACTAGCGAGTCAAACTCACGTTGTATTTGGAGTACATCTATGAAGTGGTACTTGGCCTCTATCGTGAGCCTCGTTCTGCCTGCTTTTGCGTGGGCGTCAGAAAATCCTGGCTCAACTTTGGATCTTACTAGTCATTGGGTTGGTTTTGTTGCCATCGCCATTTTCGCCGCAGCCTACGTGCTGGTCATCTTAGAAGAACAGCTCCATCTACGTAAGTCGAAACCGGTACTATTGGCGGCGGGCTTGATCTGGATGTTGATTGCCCTGGTCTACAACAGCCATGATATGCCCCACAGCGTGGAATCCGCCATACGCCACAATTTCCTGGAATACGCGGAATTGTTTTTCTTCCTGTTAGTGGCCATGACTTATATTAACGCTATGCTGGAGCGAGGTGTATTTGATGCACTTAGAAACTGGCTGGTGGCGAAAGGATTCAGCTACCGGGCTTTATTCTGGCTCACCGGTATTTTGGCTTTCTTCATATCACCCATTGCGGATAACCTGACCACTGCATTAATCATGTGTGCTGTGGTGATGGCAGTGGGTGAGGGTAAGCCCGGTTTTGTGGCAATTGCCTGTATCAACATTGTGGTGGGGGCCAACGCCGGTGGCGCCTTCAGCCCCTTTGGCGATATCACCACTTTGATGGTGTGGCAAAAGGGCGTTGTTGAATTTACTGAATTCTTTGCCCTATTTATTCCTTCCGTTGTGAACTACATTATTCCTGCTTTTATCATGCAATTCGCATTGCCTAGTGGTAAGCCCGCTTCAACCCACGTGGCCGCCAGCAGTATGAAGTACGGTGGTATGACCATTGTGGGCATGTTTTTGGCCACCATCGTGACGGCGGTGTGTTTCCACAACTTCCTCCATATACCGCCGGTATTCGGTATGATGACGGGGCTGGCCTATCTTAAATTTTATGGCTTCTATTTGCGCCGCAAGTCCAAAGTATGGAATGCTGAAATTGAAAGCCCCCCAGGCTCAAAAGAAGACCCCTACAACTTTGATGTTTTCGCAAAGATTGCCCGCGCTGAATGGGATACCTTATTTTTCTTCTATGGCGTGATTCTAGCCGTGGGCGGATTGGGCTTTATTGGTTATCTGGGTATGGCTTCCAGCTTTATTTACGGCGAGCTTGGCCCCACCACCGCCAATGTATTGGTGGGCATCATGTCCGCTATTGTGGATAACATTCCTGTTATGTTCGCGGTTTTAACCATGAACCCTGATATGTCTCATATGCAGTGGCTGCTAGTGACCTTAACCGCCGGGGTAGGTGGCAGCTTGCTGTCCATCGGGTCTGCCGCCGGTGTTGCCCTAATGGGGCAGGCTAGGGGGCAATACACCTTTTTCGGTCACCTGAAATGGACACCGGTTATTGCCATTGGTTACGCTGCCAGTATAGTGGTGCACATATACATTAACGGCTAGAGACTTGGTTGTTGGGAGCAATTTGCACCGTAAACATGTAAAATCCAGCGTTTTCAATCAGAGCGTTGCCATGTCATGACGGTGCAAACTCCAGTTAGCCAAGATTTGATCAATACCGAAGAAGCCATTCAAGAGCTTAAAAGCATTCGCGATTTCGTGCGTTGGGCTGTGAGTCTTTATAACGAACACGAGATTGTTCTGGGCCATGGCTTCGATGATCCCTGGGACGAAGCCGTTTCCTTGGTCTTAAGTGCCATTAAGTTGCCGTGGGATGTTGATGGGCGGGTTCAGGACGCACGTCTACTCACCTCTGAAAAGAGGGTTATTTGTGACCTGTTGGTACGCCGGGTAGTGGAACGCATTCCCACAGCCTATTTAACCGGCATTGGCTGGTTTGCCGGGCTTCCGTTCCGAGTGGACCAGCGCGTTCTGATTCCCCGTTCTCCTATCGCTGAACTCATTGAGCAGCATTTCGAACCTTGGATTGATCCTGATCGGGTTGAGAATATTCTGGACATGTGCACCGGTAGTGGCTGTATTGGTGTTGCCTGTGCCCAGTACTTCCCTGATGCCATGGTGGATTGTACGGATCTTAGCGAAGATGCCCTGGATGTGGCGGAAACCAATGTCCAGCAACTGGGCTTTGATGGTCAGGTCAACGTGATCTATTCCGATCTGTTTGAGGCCTTGGATGGCCGTACCTATGACATTATCGTTTCCAATCCACCTTACGTCGACAAGCAGGATATGGACGATCTCGCGGACGAATTTCATCACGAGCCCCGCATGGGGCTGGAAGCGGGCAACGACGGGCTTGATGTGGTGAAACGTATGTTGCCTGAATTATCCCGGCATTTGAATCCCGGTGGTATCGCGGTGATTGAAGTGGGTAATTCCTGGGTCGCGCTTGAAGAGACCTATCCCAACGTGGGGTTTACCTGGTTGGAGTTTGAGCACGGTGGATACGGTGTGTTTGTTCTCACCAAGGAACAGATCGATCATCATCAAGCAGATTTTGTGCTTTAATTAGCATTTCTAAGCTATTGAAATAATAAGAGATTGATAGATATATGTCCGGTAATACCTTTGGAAAACTGTTCACAGTTACTACCTTCGGCGAAAGCCATGGCATTGCGTTGGGTTGCATTATTGACGGCTGTCCTCCTGGGGTTGAGCTTTCTGAAGCGGATTTGCAGTTGGATCTGGATCGCCGCAAGCCGGGCACCTCAAAGTACAGTACCCAACGGCGCGAAGACGATGAAGTGCAGATCCTGTCCGGCGTATTCGAAGGCAAGACCACCGGAACCGCCATTGGGCTACTGATCAAGAATAAAGACCAAAAGTCCAAAGATTATTCCGATATTAAAGACACGTTTCGGCCTGCCCACGCGGATTATCCCTACCAGTTAAAATATGGCCTGCGGGATTATCGAGGAGGCGGCCGCTCATCCGCCAGGGAAACCGCCATGCGGGTGGCTGCGGGAGCGGTTGCAAAAAAATATCTGCGCGCCCGCTTTGGTATTGAAGTGCGGGGCTACGTCAGTCAGATAGGTCATATTAAGGCTGAGAAATTTGATTGGGATGTGGTGGAAACCAACCCGTTTTTCTGTCCTGACAAAGAAGTGGTTCCCCAGATGGAAGCCTTGATCGACCAGTTGCGAAGAGACGGCAGTTCCATTGGTGCTCGTTTGACTGTGGTGGCCTCGGGCATGATGCCCGGTTTGGGCGAGCCCATATTTGATCGCCTGGATGCAGAATTGGCCCATGCTCTTATGAGCATCAACGCGGTAAAAGGCGTGGAGATTGGCGCCGGTTTTGATTGTGTGGAGCAGCGGGGCGAGCAGCATAGAGACGAAATCACCCCGGAAGGTTTTCTATCCAATAATGCTGGCGGTATTTTGGGGGGAATCTCAACGGGCCAGGACATTGTGGCGCATATTGCTTTGAAACCCACTTCCAGCTTGAGAATCCCTGGCAAATCCATCGATATAAAAGGTAACCCCACAGAAGTGGTGACCACCGGACGTCATGATCCCTGTGTAGGAGTGCGAGCCACCCCCATAGCAGAGGCCATGGTGGCCATGGTGTTAATGGACCATGTGTTACGACACCGCGGACAGAACGCCGATGTGCAGTCTGAAACCCCCGTGGTGCCAGGGACAGCGCCCCAGCGGTAACTAGCGGTCGTTACGCCTAGCATGCCACAGCCGTTGCCCTACTGGCGCTTGTCATCATTTTATCTATTCTATTTCGCCTGCCTGGGCGCATTGCTGCCATTTTGGGGCCTGTATCTGCGCGAGCGGGGCTTTGGCCTCACGGAAATTGGCTCGCTCATGGCGATTTTAATGGCCACCAAACTGGTAGCGCCCAACGTATGGGGCTGGATAGCGGACCGCACCCATAAAAGGCTGGCCATTATTCGTCTGGGTTCCATTCTCTCAGCGCTCATATTCGGGTTGATGTATTTTGACCACGGCTTTGTGGGTATGGCTCTGGTGATGGCGGGATTCAGTTTCTTTTGGAATGCGGTCATGCCCCAGTTTGAGGTGCTGACGTTGCAGCATCTAGGGTCCCAGGTAACCCGATACAGTCGTATTCGGCTGTGGGGCTCCGTGGGGTTCGTGGCTGCAGTGGTGGGGTTGGGTTGGTACTTCGAGCATTTCCCCATTCAGCATCTACCTTGGCTGGTATTTTCCCTGTATTGCATGATTGCGGTTTCCAGCTTTGCTGTGGCTTCGCCCGCTCAATCACCCGGCAAAGTTCAGGGAGGGTTGCGCTTATTTCTGCTTGAGGCGCGTAAACCACAAACCCTTCTATTCTTTTTTGTGTGCTTTCTGATGCAGATCAGTTTCGGGCCTTACTACACGTTCTTCACCATTTATCTGGCGGACTTCGGCTACAGCAAGAGTGTCATTGGTTGGCTATGGGCATTGGGCGTTATCGCGGAAATCCTCATCTTCCTAATAGTTCATCAATTAATCAGTCATTTAAGTTGGCGCAGTATTGCTTGCGGATGTTTTGCCATTACAGCTGCCCGGTGGTGGGTTACCGGTGCTTACCCGGACAATGGGTGGATCATAGTGATTGCCCAATTGGGCCACGCGGCCAGTTTCGGTGTTTTCCACGCCTTGGCTATACATATTGTCCATAAGAACTTTGGCAGCAGTACTGCTGGTCAAGGGCAAGCGATGTATAGCGCATTAAGCTTTGGGGCTGGTGGTGCCATTGCAGCCTATCTGTCGGGCATTTTGGTTGAAAGTTGGGGTGGTTCCATGGCTTACTTTCTGGCAGCGGGTGTTGCCGCATTGGGTGGCTTGCTTGCTCTGGCCCTTAAAACGCCCGCTGCCAACGGCTAACCGTTAGACTCAATTATTATTTACAAGGCGTATTATGCTGGATAACCACAATACAGCGGATTCGGACACAAGCTCTCTGGACCAGATCCAGAAAAATATCATCGATATCGGCCACTGGGTTGACCAAAACGGTTGGTGTGCAGCCACCAGCGGCAATCTATCTGCCAGGGTGGATTCCAGCCGCATCATGATTACAGTGTCAGGCAATTCAAAAGGTTCACTAAGCCCAGAAAAGTTGATGATGGTGGATACCAAAGGGGAGCCGTTTAACAGCGATCAAGCACCCTCCGCAGAAACGCTGCTGCACACGCTTATCTATGGCCAAATAGAACAGGCCAATTACGTTATTCATACCCATTCTGTGATTGCCACGGTTTTTAGCCGCGCCATATGGCAGGGTGAAATCAGTTTCAAAAACTATGAAATGCAGAAAGCGTTTTCTGGCGTAAATAGCCACGAACACGAATTGAAAGTACCGGTGTATGCTAACAGCCAGAATATGTTGGTGCTTGCCCAGCAGGTGGAGCCCTACTTACAATCTGGACCCGATATACCGGCTTTTATTTTAGCGGGTCACGGTGTCTACAGCTGGGGTCGTGATGTTCAAGAAGCGCGACGCCACTGTGAGGCAATGGAGTTCTTATTGCAATGCGAATACCAAAGTTGCCTGCTTCTAAAGTAATTGAGGATAGATCATGAGCACGCTCTACAAATACAGTGACAAAACAGCCCAACAGGCGGATGTTGTTACACAAGACTTAGACGAAATTAAGCAAATCTTAAGTGCAAAAGGCATCCGCTTTGAGCAGTGGCAGGCCCAACACCCCATTGATGCGGATTGCAGTGACGAATCCATTTTAGCCGCATATGCCGATCAAATTGCCAAGCTAAAGTCTGAGGGTGGTTATCAAACTTCCGATGTCATCAATATGAGTCCGGATCATCCCCAGAAAAATGAGCTGCGCAGCAAGTTCCTCGATGAACACACCCATTCTGAAGATGAAGTGCGTTTTTTTGTGAAGGGGGATGGTTTGTTTTATTTGCATCTGGATGATGGTGTATACGCGGTACAATGCTGCAAGGACGATTTAATCAGCGTTCCCGCCAATACACCCCATTGGTTTGATATGGGTGCTAGCCCAAACTTTACCGCTATCCGTTTGTTTACCAATGCGGAAGGATGGGTTGCCAATTATACCGGTGATTCTGTTGCAGATGAGTTTCCCCGTTACGAAGCCCTAGCCAAATGATCAAAGCCATTGTTACTGATATAGAAGGTACCACCACCAGCATTTCATTTGTGGCTGATATTTTATTCCCCTACGCGAAGCAGAGAATGGCTAACTTTCTTGAGCAGCACCAAGCTCAAGCGGAGGTGGCCAGTGAGATTGAAGCCTGTCGCGTAGTGGCGAAAGAACCCGATGCTACGCTGACGCGAGTCACTGAAATTCTTCTGCAATGGATAGAGCAGGATGTGAAAGCCACTCCCTTAAAAAACCTACAGGGGATGATATGGCGACATGGGTACGAAGATGGCAGCCTAAAAGGCCATCTCTATCCTGAAGTGGCTGACAAACTCAAACAGTGGCATGCTTCCGGTATTGATTTGAGTGTCTATTCCTCTGGTTCCGAAGCTGCACAAAAATTACTGTTTGGGTATAGCGTGGCGGGTGATCTTACTCCCTTGTTTAATCGTTATTTTGATACTCGTATTGGCGGTAAAAAAGAAACAGCTTCCTACCAGACCATCCAAAGTCACTTGAGCTACCCCGCCAATGAGATTCTATTTCTGTCTGACGTCGTGGATGAGTTGGACGCGGCTCAACAAGCTGGATTGGTGACCATAGCGCTGGACCGGCTACAGGTAGCTGAGGGTTTTGGCCGTCACCCTGTAGTGACTTCATTTTCTGAGATAGATTTGGAATCGCTGGGTTGATATGCAACACAGATTATTCGTTTACGGAACGCTTCAGATTCCAGAAAGGGTGAAGCAAATCATAGGCAGGGCGGTATCCGGTGAGCCCGCTACCTTGGACGGATACCGGTGTGGTTTGGTGGAACGAGCGGATTTTCCAGGCATCGTGCCTGAACAGAATTCCCAAGTGTCAGGTCAAGTCTTGTTTGGTTTAACCCAGCCGGAGTTAGCGTTGCTTGACCAATATGAAGGCGAGCTGTATCAACGAATTCGAGTCAACGTCCAACATAACCAACAACTGGTGTGTTGGGTGTACACAATGATGCCTTGGGCCTACGCCAGGGTGACCAATGAGCCTTGGACTATTCAGTGGTATCAGGGTCAAAAGGGTAAGGTTAGGCTCACCTATCGAACCTAAGTTTGTCGAATCTAGGCTTGTGGAACCTAAGCCTGCTAGTCAACTAGATTGGTGATGTTGTCTCGCCCAGGTTCAGGTGCCAAACTCGCAAAAGCTGTGACTATCCTGTTTTTGTTGTCATAATCCACTCTCTACCTGTCACCCTATCCAGGGTATTCGGTTTGTATACATAATGGAGAGTTAAATATGCGTGGGGTATATTCAATATTTGTGGCTTCTGTATTGTCACTTAGCGCCAGTCAGAGTTATGGATTTGATCTTAAAGGCATGACAGAGACTGCCACCAAAGCAGCCACACAAGCTGCCACTGATAGTGGTTTGGTTTCCGGTGAGACCCAGCAACTGGTGCAGTCGTTAACATCGGATCTTGGGGTGAATCCAAAGCAAGCAGCGGGTGGTTCTGCCGCATTGCTATCCATGGCGAAAAGTCAGCTTTCAGAAGAGCAATTTAGCGCGATCACCAATAAAGTGCCTGGATTGAGCGGGTTGATGGGTGCAGGTGGGGGCCTGGGTTCCAATATGCTAAGTAAAATATCTTCCATGGAAGGGGTGTCCAATGCATTTTCTTCTCTAGGTCTGAGCCCCGACTTGATCACTCAATTTGCGCCTATTCTTTTGCAATTTTTAGGCGGCAAGGGCGTCTCCCCGGATCTATTGTCAAGCTTGGGGGGATTGTGGGGTACTAAAGAATAGTATTTCCTAATGAGCAGAAAAAAGGCCCGCGATTTACAGGCGGGCTTTTTTTGTAGGTAGCAATGGTGCCCGCTACATTGTTTTGTGAATCAGCCCTTTGCTCGCGAAAACGGCGGCAATCTCATCAATGCTGGCGGGATCATCGATAGTAGATGGGATACTGTAATCCTCAGCATTGGCAATTTGCCGCAACAGCTTGCGTAAGATTTTCCCTGATCGTGTTTTCGGTAGTCGCTGTACGACGATGGCGTCTTTAAAGCTTGCCACAGCGCCGATCTCTTTACGCACGCTGGCTACCACTTCCGCTTGTAGTGTTTCGGAGTCGATTTCTACACCGTCTTTTAACAGGATCAGGCCCAAAGGTTTTTGACCTTTAAGCTCGCAGTAAACCCCAATGACGGCGCACTCGGCTACCGCCGGATGATCCGCCAGCACTTCTTCCATCTCTCCTGTGGATAGGCGGTGACCGGCCACATTGATAACGTCGTCGGTTCTACCCATGATAAATACATAGCCGTCTTCGTCTTTGTAGCCGCCATCGCCGGACACGTAATAACCAGGAAAAGTACGAAGATAGCCGTCGTGAAACCGGGGGTGGTTGCCCCAAATGGTGGGTAAGCAGCTGGGTGGTAGAGGTAACTTAACTGCCACACTACCTTGAACGCCCGCGGGAACCGGTTCGCCCGCGTCATCCAGAATTTGCACATCAAATCCCGGGGAGGGCACCGTGGCGGAACCCGCTTTGGGTTCTTTGGGTTCCACTCCCATCAGATTGCCGCAGATGGCCCAGCCAGTTTCTGTCTGCCACCAATGATCCACCACGGGCACTTTCAGTGTTTCTTTGAGCCAATGGTAAGTTGGGGGGTCCAGTCGTTCGCCAGCTAGAAATACGGTTTCCAAACAACTTAAATCGTATTTTCCCAGTAGCTTGGAATCCGGGTCTTCTTTACGAATGGCGCGAAACGCAGTTGGCGCGGAAAATAATGCCTTCACCCGATATTCATCGACCACCCGCCAAAAGGCGCCGGCGTCTGGGGTTTTTACTGGCTTACCTTCATATAGTACCGTGGATAGCCCGCTGATCAGTGGAGCGTAAACAATATAGGAGTGACCCACAACCCAGCCCACGTCTGACGCGGCCCAAAATACTTCACCTGGGTTCATATCGTAAATAGCTTTCATGCTGTAGCGCATGGCAACCGCGTGGCCGCCATTATCCCGAACCACTCCTTTGGGTCGGCCCGTAGTTCCTGACGTGTACAAAATATACAGAGGATCAGTGCCGCACACAGGCGTGCAAGGTGTTTCTTCTGCAGAAGCCATTTCTGTTGCCCAATCAAGGTCTCTTCCCGGTTGCATATCTGCTATGACTTGGGGCCGTTGATAAACCACGGTATGCTGGGGCTTATAGCTGGCAGACTCAATGGCCTCATCCAAAAGCGGCTTGTAGGGAATGACCCGGGAAACTTCGATGCCGCAGGACGCGGACACTACCACTTTAGGCTCAGCATCTTCGATACGAATAGCCAGCTCATGGGGTGCAAAGCCACCGAACACCACGGAGTGAATGGCACCTAAGCGGGCGGTGGCCAGCATGGCCACGGCAGCTTCCGGTATCATGGGCATATAGATTAAAACCCGGTCACCTTTTTCTACTCCCTGCTTTTTCAGTACTCCCGCAAATTTTGCTACCTGCTGCCGCAGCTGACTATAGGTGATGGCCGCTTTTGATTCAGTAACAGGGGAGTCGTAGTAGATGGCCACCTGATCGCCGCGGCCGTTGGCCACATGAAAATCCAACGCGAGATGGCAGGTGTTTAATTCACCGTCGGCAAACCAGCGGTCTATGCCATTTTCGTCTTTACTCAGAATCTTTTCTGGTGCCTTGAACCAATCCAGGGCTTTGGCTTTCTCGGCCCAAAACTGTTCGGGGTGCTCGATGGATTGGGTATATTCGGTCTTATAACTCATACTGGTCACCGTTTTATCCTTAATATTGTTGGTGCTCGCCTATGGCTTCATTTTAAATAAAACATAATCCAACTCTATTCGACTATGGTAGAAGTCAAAGTTTAGGGATTTATGGGCTCCAAAAAGAGAATTTATGGGGGAGTGCTGGAATATTCCATTGCTGGAGCTATGGCAGTGGATATGCTTAAATGCCAAGGCGTTTATCCAGTTAGGCTTCTTGAGAGGGGGTTGCCATGGGGATGTTAGTACTGGGCCTGTGCCTGTTTTTGGGTGTGCATTTAATACCTACCAATACCGGCGTAAGATCATCGTTGGTTTCCAAGTTCGGTGAGCTGGGTTACAAGGCCGTATTTTCATTAGCCTCGTTGGCTGGATTGTTGCTCATTATATACGGTAAGGGTAGCGCCGAGTTTGTCGCGGTTTGGTGGCCGCCAGCTTGGACTTTACACGTTACAAAAACGCTGATGCTGCCCGTTTTTATTCTGCTGCTGGCCGCTTACATTCCTAATAACTTCACCAACAAAATTAAAAACCCCATGCTTACAGCCGTTAAGCTATGGGCGGTGGCCCATTTAATTTCCAATGGCGATTTGGCGTCTATTTTACTCTTCGGTAATTTCCTTGCTTACGCGGTTTTTGATGTCATCAGCGTAAAGAAAAGAGGTATTGTCAGAACCCCTGTGTCGCGCCCCAGGTATATGGATATCATTGTGGTGGTGCTGGGTCTGGTGACCTATGGCTTGATTGTGGCGTTCCATGGGCAATTGTTTGGAATGCCCTTATTTTAGAATTCCGTACTCACATCATTGCTGGCGCAGCAAATGGATGATGGCCTTGGCAGCATTGGAAAGCGAATGAGCGGGGTGGTGCACCACCCCCAGTGTGCGGGTGAGTTTGTTCTTTTCCTGTTGCAAGCCTCGCACATGGAGTTCTGTGACATCACTGCCCAGCATGGTGGCCGGTAACACTGTCCAGCCCAGTCCGATGGAGGCCATCATTTTTATAGTTTCCAAGTAATTGGTGGAAATGGGCACATCTATTTTCAAGTCGTACCCCTGAAATAACGATTCCACTATCCTGCGAGTGAAGGTGGCCATACTGGGGAGTATGGCTGGAAACTGCGCCAGTTGTTCCAGGGTGAGCTGCTCACTGGTCGCCAGGGGGTGGTCGTTGGCCACCATAAAGGCCAGGGGGTCTTGCCATACCGGGAACGACTGTAGCGAGCCGCTGCCGTCCGGGGGAAGGGTGACGATGCCCAATTCCAGCTTGCCTTGCATCACCAGATCGAACGCCATTTCAGAATCGATAAACTCGATATCCAGGCTCACTTCCGGGTAGCTTTTAGAAAACTGTTTGAGTATGGGGGCTAACCGGTGTAGGCCGATGTGGTGGGACGTGCCAATCTTTAGGGTGCCGCGCACCTCACCACTGAGATTCGACAATGCACGGCTCACGTCTTCCATTTCCTGCAGAATGTTTCTGGCCCGTGGCAGCAGCTCGCGACCGGCTTCAGTGAGGCTCACATTGCGACCGATTCGGTCGAACAGGGGGCAATGAAGGTGAGATTCCAACTGGCTGATGCGCTTACTCACAGCGGGTTGCGTTAGGTGCAGGGTTTGGGCCGCCTGGGAAAACGATCCCAATTCAGCCACCGCCACAAAGGCTTTTAGTTCCGAGATTTCCAACGATTCAGTCCAGGTTGTATGGGGGAATTAATGTATAACTGATAGTAATCCAAAATATAAGAAATATGAATTTGTTTTATGGCAGGGCTGGCATTAGGATTAGCGACTATCAGAACGGGAGATGAGAGAGGAGTCAGTTATGGCTGGTAAAACCCTGTACGACAAGTTGTGGGATGCCCATGTTGTAAAACAGCGGGAAGACGGAACCGCATTGATCTATATCGATCGCCACTTGCTGCATGAAGTCACCTCGCCGCAGGCGTTTGAAGGGTTAAGGCTGGCGGGCCGCAAGCCCTGGCGTTTAGATGCCAATATCGCCACTCCGGATCATAACGTGCCCACCACAGACCGAAGCAAAGCCATTGAGGATGAGGTGTCGCGAATCCAGGTGCAAACGTTGGACGATAACTGCGATGAGTTCGGTATTGTGGAATTCAAGATGCACGACCAGCGTCAAGGTATCGTTCATGTGGTGGGGCCAGAGCAGGGAGCCACCTTGCCCGGGATGACCATCGTATGTGGTGATTCCCATACGGCTACCCATGGTGCCTTCGGTGCTCTGGCCCACGGCATCGGCACCTCGGAAGTAGAGCATGTGCTTGCCACCCAATGTTTGATTCAAAAGAAAATGAAAAGCCTTTTGATCCGGGTGGATGGTGAGCTGGGCGCGGGTGTCACCGCTAAAGATGTGGTGTTGGCCATTATCGCCAAGATTGGTACCGCCGGCGGTACGGGTTATGCCATGGAATTTGCGGGCAGCGCCATACAGTCGCTTTCTATGGAAGGTCGTATGACCGTATGCAATATGGCTATTGAAGCTGGCGCTAGAGCAGGCATGATCGGCGTGGATCAAACCACCATTGATTATTTCCAGGGCAGGCCCTATGCGCCCAAAGCGGAGCAATGGGATCAGGCTGTGGCCTATTGGAAGACTTTGCACAGTGATAGTGATGCGGAGTTTGATAAGGTGGTGGTATTGCAGGGTGAGCAAATCAAACCTCAAGTGAGTTGGGGCACTTCTCCAGAAATGGTGGTGGCCATTGACGAACCATTGCCGAACCCGGATGCAGAAACCGACCAAGTAAAAGCCGAGGGCATGCGAAAAGCCTATGCCTACATGGGTTTAAAGCCCGGCATTACCATGGCCGATGTGGTGCCGGACCGGGTGTTTATTGGCTCCTGTACCAATTCTCGTATAGAAGATTTGCGAGCTGCAGCCGCCGTGGCCAAAGGCAAGAAGGTGTCCACTAAAGTGAAGCAGGCTTTAGTGGTGCCTGGCTCTGGCTTGGTGAAAAAGCAAGCAGAAGAAGAAGGCCTGGATACCATCTTTAAAGAGGCGGGTTTTGAGTGGCGGGAGCCAGGGTGTTCCATGTGTCTGGCCATGAATGCAGACCGGTTGGGGGAAGGGGAGCATTGTGCATCCACTTCCAACCGCAATTTTGAAGGCAGGCAGGGTTATGGTGGTCGTACCCATTTGGTGAGCCCTGCCATGGCAGCTGCAGCGGCTATTGCCGGTCATTTTACTGACGTTCGCGATATTTAGGAGGTTCCCGATGGAAAAGTATGAAAAGTTCAGTGCGATTGTGGCACCCATGGATCGCGCCAACGTGGATACAGATTTGATAATCCCTAAACAGTTTTTAAAATCCATTAAGCGCAGTGGCTTTGGCCCCAATCTGTTCGATGAATTGCGCTATCTGGATGAAGGCTTTCCGGGTCAAGACTGCTCCAACCGACCCCTGAACCCGGAGTTTGTATTGAACCAGTCACGCTACAGCGGTGCTGGTATATTGCTGGCCCGTACCAACTTTGGCTGTGGTTCCAGCCGGGAACACGCTCCCTGGGCCATGACGGACTTCGGATTTAAGGCTGTGATCGCTCCCAGTTTTGCTGATATCTTTTTTAATAATAGTTTTAAGAATGGGCTATTACCTATTGTTTTAGAAGAAAAAGTGGTTGATGGCTTGTTCAAAGAAGTGGAGGCCAATTCAGGTTATAGCTTAACCATTGATTTGGCCAGCCAGCAAATTCTCAAGCCCGATGGCAGTGCGATCCCGTTCGACGTAGATCCATTCCGAAAGCACTGTTTATTGGAAGGTTTAGACGACATTGGCCTCACATTGCAGGATGCGGATGCCATCAAAGAATACGAAAAGCAGCGCAGGGCTGAGGCTCCATGGTTGTTTGATGCTATCACTCAAAGCTAAAGTCAATTATCTATTTGTGAGGTAAGCTAATGAAAAATAAAGTATTGGTTCTGGCTGGTGATGGCATTGGACCAGAGATTATGGAACAAGGGCTCAAGGTGCTCGAGTTTCTGAACAATGACGAAGGTTTGGGCTTGGAAACGGAACAGGCTTTGGTTGGCGGTGCCGCCATCGACGCCACCGGTGGGCCACTGCCTGAGGATACCCTGAATCTGGCCAAAGAATCCGATGCCATTCTGTTTGGCGCCATTGGTGGGCCCAAATGGGAATCACTGGATATTTCTATTCGCCCTGAAAAAGGATTGCTGGGGTTGCGATCCAATCTGGAGCTGTTTGGTAATCTGCGTCCAGCCATGTTGTATCCCCAATTAGCCAGTGCATCCAGCCTGCGTCCGGAATTGGTGTCCGGTCTGGATATCATGATTGTCAGGGAGCTGACGGGGGGCATTTACTTCGGTCAGCCCCGTGGTATTCGAACTTTGGAAGACGGTCAACGCCAGGGCTTTAATACCTACGTTTACAGCGAGTCGGAAATTATCCGCATAGGACGACTGGCATTTGAAACCGCCTTGAAACGCAACAAGAAGCTTTGCTCAGTTGATAAAGCGAACGTGCTGGAAGTCACTGAGCTATGGCGTGAGATTATGACCGATCTAAGTAAAGAGTACCCTGAAGTGGAGCTAAGCCACATGTACGTGGATAATGCCGCTATGCAATTGATTCGAGCACCTAAACAATTTGATGTTATGGTGACGGGCAATATGTTCGGCGATATCCTTTCCGATGCGGCGGCAATGTTAACCGGGTCTATTGGTATGTTGCCTTCCGCGTCTTTGGATCAAAATAGCAAAGGCATGTACGAGCCGTGCCACGGTTCTGCGCCGGATATAGCCGGGCAGGGAATTGCCAACCCCTTGGCAACCTTCCTGTCGGCGGCCATGATGTTGCGTTATTCCCTGGGCCACGGTTCCACCGCAGATCGATTAGAAAAAGCCGTCAGCGACGTTCTGGACCAAGGCCTGAGAACGGCGGATATTTATACAGAAGGTACTCAAAAAGTAAGCACCTCCGAAATGGGTGGAGCGGTGTTAAAAGCCCTTCAGTCTTAAATTTATGTGTAAAGAAATGATTGGAAGATAAGACCATGAGTAAGACCTATGATGTAGCGGTAGTTGGAGCCACAGGTGCCGTTGGTGAGACGATGATGCGGGTATTGGAAGAGCGCGATTTTCCCGTTGGCACACTGTACCCCCTGGCCAGTGAGCGCTCTGCAGGCAAAACCATTCAGTTCAAAGGCAAGAATGTTCGAGTGGAAAACCTGGCGGATTTCGATTTCAGTAAAGTAAAGATCGGTTTATTTTCCGCAGGTGGTTCCATATCCGCGGAATTTGCCCCAAAAGCGGCAGCTGCGGGTTGCGTGGTGATTGATAACACCTCTCACTATCGTTACGACGACGATATTCCCTTGGTGGTACCGGAAGTGAATCCGGAAAAAATCGCCGCCTACACCAATCGCGGCATTATCGCGAATCCCAACTGCTCCACCATTCAAATGATGGTGGCGCTTAAGCCGATTTATGATGCGGTGGGAATCGAGCGTATTAACGTAGCCACTTATCAGGCGGTTTCTGGCACCGGTAAAGAAGCCATTGAAGAGCTGGCGGTGCAAACCCGTGATCTCTTGAACAGTCAGCCAGTGAAGACAGAAGTCTATCCCAAACAGATTGCCTTCAATGTATTGCCCCATATCGATGTTTTTCAGGATAACGGCTATACCAAGGAGGAAATGAAAATGGTCTGGGAGACCAATAAAATCCTGGGTGATGACAATATAAAAGTGAATCCAACCTGTGTTCGGGTACCGGTTTTCTACGGTCACTCAGAGGCGGTTCATATTGAAACCCGAGACAAAATCAGCGCCCAGGCCGTACGGGAATTATTAGAGAAAGCGGATGGCATCACCGTGCTGGACGCCAGAGAAGACGGGGGCTACCCCACTGCGGTGACGGAAGCGTCCGATAAAGATGACACCTTCGTTGGCCGTATTCGTGAGGACATTTCACACCCTCGTGGTATCGATATGTGGATCGTTGCAGACAACGTTCGCAAGGGCGCTGCCACCAACAGTGTGCAGATCGCTGAGAAGCTTATCGAGAAATTTTTGTAATTGATACAGTTCACATCCTCGGAGTAAAGTCGCAAGGCTGACCGAGGATGAATCAATCGGAAAGCGAAGCCCAGTGGTTTCGCTTTTCTTGTTCTTGGTGGCACAGAACTAACGTAATAAAAATAAATAGCTGCCATCGGTTTCTTTTACCCCCTGCTGATTTTGTCTGGGTTGTACTGGAGGGATTGGTCCTTCTAGCCAGCAAGAGTTTTTGCTGTAACGCGGTTGCATTCCTCCATGGCAGCGTTCTTAGTTACAGAGGTAATCATGAAAAATAATAAAGCCATCGATAACTCGATTCGTGTTGCCACATCGAGTGGTGCGTTGTTATCCGTTCTCACCCTGTCAATTTCTGCGCCTGTTCTGGCAGAAACCGGTAGCGAGCAAAGTGCTCAACCCGCCATCGAAGAGGTGGTGGTGACCGCTCGAAGAAAGGACGAAAGCCTGTCCGAGGTGCCAATCGCCATATCCGCCATGGACAGTGAACAGTTGCAAGACAAGCAGGTGAAAACCGATTCCGATTTGCAAGTGGCTGTGCCTGGGTTAACGGTTAGGCAGACTCAAGGAAACAATTCCCTGACTTATTCGATTCGCGGTCAAACCGCCGACACTTTCAGTGGCTCGCCTTCCGCGGTGGTTACCTATTTCAATGACGTTCCACTTACAGTTGCTAGCTCTTCTTCGCTTTATGATCTTGAGTCTATTCAGGTTCTAAAAGGGCCCCAGGGTACCCTGTTCGGTCGCAACGCCACCGGTGGTGCGGTGCTATTCAATTCGGCTAAGCCCAGCAATGAAACTGAAGCTTCCATAACGGCTCGAGTGGGTAATTTTGACACTCGAGAACTCGATGCCATGGTGAACGTGCCTTTGGTCGACGAGACTTTACTTCTGCGGGTGGCATTGAATGGGATCCAAAAAACTGGCTACATTGAAAATCTGTTTAATGGTGATGATCTGGGAGATATTGACCGCAACAGTGGGCGCATCTCGCTGGCGTGGTTGCCCACGGATAGGTTTGAAAATCTGTTAGTGACACAATATTCCCGAATAGAAGGTACCAACACCGGTGCCTCGTATCCCTACAGTATTTATGATACCAACTGTACAGTTTTAAATTGCAGTTCCTCATTTTTGAGTGCCAACGTAGAAGAGCAAAAGCAGCTCGGGCCCTATAAAACCAGACACCCTTGGACTGCAGAGCATCGTGGAACGGATTGGATGGTCACCAATACCACCAGCTTCGATTTAACCGACACTCTTACCATAAAAAATATTCTTGGTGTGTCCCACGCGGATACCGATTCCGAACAGCCACAGCTTGGTGTGCCCTTTGCTACCATACTAACCGCCAATATCGTTACCGGTGAATCCGGAAATGAGACCGATGCAGACTCAGTCTCAAATGAAATTCAATTGCAGGGTAGCAGTTTTGATTCGCAGCTTGATTGGATTGTTGGTGTTTACGTGCAGAATTATCAGGTTGATACATTATGGCCACAAACCTATTTCGAAAGTCCTGCATCGGCGTTGACCAATTCGTTCCGCATTAGTAATCAAAGCCGGGCAATTTACGCACAAGGTACTTATGACTTGGCAAGCTTAACCGGTGTTGAGGGTTTGCGAGTGACCTCAGGCGTTCGTTATACCCGAGAAAAGGTGACCATCGAGCAATTGCCGGAAGCCACTTATACCTTTGGTGCGCCAGATCAACAGGACACCTTCAGTGATCCGAGCTGGGACGTTGGTCTAGAATATCAGGCTACCGATGAGTTGCTCACCTACATAAAAACCCGGGGAAGTTTTCGCAGCGGAGGTTTTAACGGAGCGGCGCCGCCGGTTAATGCAGATGCCACGGGTGGAGGCAATAAGTTTGAGTCAGAGAATGTGCAAGATCTCGAGGCTGGGTTCAAGTTCCGCGGCGAGTGGTTAAACAGGCCCACCACTTTCAATATGGCGATATATAAGCTTTGGATTGAAGATGTGCAACGAGTGGAGTTTCCTGACCCCGATGGCGCCGGGCCACTTGCTTCTATTGCCGTAACTGCCAACGTACCGGAGACCACAGTTCAGGGGATTGAAGTAGAGGCATCAGCTCTGGTTAATGATTGGTTGGAGCTGGGCATAGCACTTACCTACACCGATGCTGAATTTACCGATGGAGACGTGACGCTGTTTGGTGAAAACTACAGTTATGGTCCCGTTGGGGATACACCTGAGAGCTCCGGGTCCCTATATGCCGTTGTTGATTTTCCCGTTAGCCCAGAACTGGGAGAAGTGTCCCTGCGCAGTGAAATATATGCACAAAGTGCACAGTACTTCTCCAATGCTGCGGACACCATCGCCCCGGGTACTAAGCTGCCAGGATATGAACTGCTTAACGCCAGGTTGAGCTGGAGAGACATGATGGGGTCTCAATTCTCGAGCGCGCTATTTGCTAAAAATATCACCGATGAAGAGTATTTCGTGGGAGGGATGACCTTAGCGGCGGCCCTGGGACACAATGCTGCAGCGGTGGGTGAACCTCGCACTTTTGGCTTAGAGTTGAATTATCAATATTAGTTATTTCTAAAACGGTTTAGGCAGCGAAAATCGTGCTTAAGCCGTTGAATTGTTGATAAAACACTATGAATAATTGATACTTACCTCCTTGTCGTTAGCCACGTTCTAGTTTAATCGGCTAACTGGGTCACGATTATTCAAGAATTTGCCTGACAATGGTGAATAGAAAGCTATCCTTGTTAGGGGTAGCTTTCATTTTTTTGTGGCTCCCTAACGTGATTGAAGCTTGAGATTGGTTGTCGTTTAGGTGGAGTTCGTAACCGTTTAGGTCAATTCATAGCAATTTGGCGTTACTGAAGAAGTGTTAACAGAGGGATGGCGCAGGTCGTCCAGTGGTTGAAAAAAAGCAAAGGAATAGATAATGGTTCGTAAACTTGCTGCTGCAATGCTTGGTGTGGGCGTTTTCATTCCCGGTTTAGCCAACGCGCTGGGTTTAGGGGAAATAAAGCTCAACTCCGCCCTAAGCGAGCCTTTGGACGCCGAGATTGAACTGGTGCAAGTTAGGGAACTCACTGCCAGTGAGATCATTCCCACATTAGCCAGCGAAGAGGACTTCGATTCCTCGCACGTAGAACGATTCCATTTTCTAACGGATTTGCGGTTTGAAGTGGTATTGAACGGACAGGGCAGATCGTTTGTCAAAGTGAGTTCACGCAAACCGGTTAAAGAACCTTTCCTCAATTTCTTGGTAGAAGTTAACTGGCCTGCGGGGCGCCTATTGAGGGAATACACCTTACTTCTGGATCCACCTATATACAGCAAACAGAAAGCACAGCCTGTCAGTGGTCCCAGCTCTACGGCTTCTGCGCCTGCTGCCATAACGCCCGCGGCGAACTCGGTGCCAACCTATCAACCCGCGACCACACCCCAAAGTACTTACTCAGCGGACTCCTATAGCAGCTCCCCCCAAACCCACACCATAACCAGTAACGACAGCCTGTGGGCCATTGCTCAGGACATGAAGCCCTCAAGCAGGGTGAACATTCAGCAAACCATGATGGCATTGCAACGTAACAACCCTGAGGCCTTCATCGACAACAATATTAATTTGTTGAAAAAGGGGCAAGTACTGCGCGCGCCCACGGAAGAAGAAGCAATGCAGCTCAGCAGCCGTGAGGCTATCGCCCTGGCAGCGGAGCAAAATCGTATTTGGCAACAACGGCTCACTCGAACCGCAAAACCCCTGGAAGCCCGTCAGATCGACTTAAGTGGTCGCAGTGCTGAGCCAGTTCCAGAGTCTTCCCCTGAAACCTCTGAGAGCCGTTTAAAGCTGGTGGGTGGCTCAGACAATGGAGCCTCAGAAAGTGGTCAAGGTGGTGCAGGGTCTGAAGGGCAGCTGCGTGATCAGTTGGCGCTGGCTGAGGAGAATGCTGACAAGTTTAAGCTAGAGAATAACGAGCTTAAGCTGAAGGTAGATGATCTTGAGGATCAACTGGATACGTCAGGTAAGGTCCTCACTTTAAAAGATGAGCAGATTGCCGCTTTGCAGGCCAAGCTAAAAGAGCTTGAGAAGGAGCGGGCTGAATTAAGACAGAGTGTGGCGGCAGATATAGCCGAGGCCCCGGTTGAAACAGAGCAAAGCCCTGTTTTTGGTCAATCTGACGAAACTCTAGCCAAGGCCGCAGCAGCGGCTGAGGGCGGTCTCGACGAAGACGTTGATTTTAATTATTCAGAAGATGGTGCTGGAGAGGTAGGGGCATTACCTGCGCCCGAGACCGGCACCCTGGAGCCGGCTTCTGACATGGCTGGCCCAGAAAAGACCGGTTTTGAGGCTGAACCCGAATCCGCTAATGACCAGATTGCCAGTCAGTTAGAGCAGCAGCAAACTCAGTCACCCCAGCCACAACAAGGTTTTGTTCAAAAGGTTTTGAATAATCCTTTGTATCTCGCACTCGGTGGTGGCGCAATCATGTTGCTACTGGTCTTGATTATCCTGGCCTCGCGACGTAAATCAGAAGAGGTGGAAGAAGACGATGCTGGCTTGGATAGTTTTGAACTACCTGAAGCCCAGGATCATACTGAAATGCCCAGGTTTGAGTCTGTGGACCTGGAAGAAGACGATGCCTTCGAAGAAGCCGTGGAATCCAGTGTGGACGAGCACACCATTCCACAGACCAGTGACGTTATTGCTGAAGCCGACATTTACATTGCCTACGGTCGTTTCCCTCAGGCCATAGAAATGCTGGAGGCGGCGGCTGAGTCTGAGCCGGACCGAGCTGATATAAGGCTTAAATTGTGCGAAGTGTGTGCCGAAGCCAATGATAGTAATGTATTTATGCAGCACTACGGTGTGCTGCAGAACTTGGGCGACGCGGAGAGCATTGCCCGAGCGGATGAACTTAGAGGTAAGCTAACCTCCCACGAGGACGAGCTAACAAGCTCATTTGACGGCTTGCCTGATGACGTGGCCTCTGACGATATAACAGCGTTAGACTCAGACACTGATTTTGATTTTGATCAAGCTCAGTCGGTACCGTCGTCTGAAATTTCTGAGCTGGATGCAGAAAGTGACACTGGGCTGAACTTCAACTTAAGCGACATTGAAGATACCAGCGAGAGCCTGGATTCCATTCCAAACCCATTGGCCGATTTAAACGTGGCTTCCGATGTGAAGGCGCAAGATGAAGTGGCGGGTTTGGACTTCGACCTGGATCTGAACCTGGATGAGGATGTGAAAGACGATGCCCCGTCCTCGGCTGCCGGATCTGAGCCCGACATGGGGCTGGATTTTGACGTGCAGGGTTTATCAGAAGGTGAGTCGCTTCCAGAAGCTGCCGTGCCAGATTTGGATTTTCCAGGGCTTGACGAATCCAGCGTGCCAGAATTGGATAACGAAGTAGACTCTAAGGATGATCTGGATCTGGATTTTGATACTGGCACGTCCGACGCTGTTGAAGCGGACCAGAGTGAGGACGAGCCGGTGCTGGATTCCCAGTCCGCCGCAGCCTTGGCCAGCGAGCTTGACGTGGATTTGGATTCGGATTTTCTTGCGGAAGACGATGTTGTGGAAGAGGCGCCCAGTACTGAGGAGCCTGTGTCGCAGGATGGTGATGCCACCACCATCATTGCCGATCTGGATTCAGTGGATGTCAGTGATCAATTTACTTCCCTGGATGACGAATTGGGTGGCTCTGACGAAGAGTTAGACTTTTTGTCCGATGCTGATGAAGCATCTACCAAACTGGATTTGGCCCGCGCCTACATCGACATGGGCGACCGTGATGGTGCCAAAGACATTTTGGATGAGGTGATGGTTGAAGGGAATGACAGCCAGGTGGAAGAAGCGAAAAGCTTAATGGACCGCCTAGAATCTTGATCCCTGATTAAGACAGAGCCGTTTTGAGTTTCTTGACTATGAACTAAGCTGCTTGGCTGACCCAAGCAGTTTAGTTAGTGCGTGATCAATAACTTTCTCTCTTTCTTCATGCCTGTGTGGATGGGCAAGAAGCCCCTCTACAACATAAATCAAAACGCGTGCATCCTGTAATGCCTGGTCGGGTTCAATGCCCGCATCCATCAGTTCTGAGGCAGACAGCTGTTCAATCATGTGGTGAAAACTGTCATGCCAGGCCTCAATTACCGCTGATTTCTTGACTCTTGCGTGGACGTCAGTAATGAGAGAGCCAGCGTCCTCGAGTTGGTTTATCAGTTCGACAATTTGTACATTCAAGGGCAGGGATTTTCTAGCAAGCACTTCTACCATGGCTTCGGACACGGTCCGGTTCAGCACCGCCACCAGCAGGTCGTCTTTGTTTTCGAAGTACCAATATATGGTATTGGGAGCAATGCCAGTGTTTTTGGCCACCTGTGTCATGGATGTTTTGTCGTAGCCAAACTCTTTGAAAAGCTCAGCTGCCGTTATCTCAATTTCTTCCTTCTTAACTCGTTGATCCACGTGCCTTTTATTTCTGGCCATTTACTTTCTCCAGGTAGGGACAGATATATCTTGATTGACATTCAAGATATATCTAAGTTATCTTGAATGCAATTCAAGAAATCGATGTGGTTAGTTCGTGACTATTAGATTTGAGGTAAGGAGGTTTGAGGTAATGGAGGTCATGAAAACAAGGTTCTTAAAAACAAGTTTCGGGGGTATGCGTGGAATATTTTAGTAAAGGCAGTTTTCACAATCAGGGGGTGCGCTGTGCAGCAACTCTGTACAAACCCAGTAACCAGGGAGTTTTCCCTACTTTACTGATGGTTCATGGCTGGGGTGGTACTCAGTTGACGTTGGTAACCGAGTTCATTTCAGCTTTCAATAGGGCTGGTTATGGGGTTATGACATTTGATTATCCCGGTTGGGGGGATAGTGAGGGGTTGCCTCGTAATGTGATCAGCCCATGGAAGCGGGAGAAAACGGTGGAAGCCGCTTTGGCCTATGTGAAGTCGTTACCGGAAGTAGACCAAAGCAATATCATCCTTTGGGGCAGCTCCTTCGGAGCGGGTCATGTTGTGAAGATCGCTTCGGAGCATCCTGAGCTTAAGGCGGCCATTGCCCAAGTACCCATGCTTGATGGCAGGAGTGCAGTGAAAGCGGTGCCTTTGACCCGTTTGATTCGGTTTGGCCTTGATGCAACTTTCGATATGTTAAATCCCTTTTCCACCAGATACCTACCCATAGTATCACCGGCAGGAGAGTATTCGTCTATGGACCGTGATGGAGCTTGGAGAGTGGAAGAATGGATTCAAGATATTCTGGGTCGAAAGCACGACAATCGCGTGGCGGCTCGTTCTTTGGCTACCATGGGGTTCTACCGACCCATAAAGCATCTGAAATCCATCCGTATACCTACGTTGGTGATTGGTGCTCTGAGGGATACCGTGGCCCCGTTTGATGAACAGAAAACAAAGCGTTATTCCTCCGAGAAGGTCCAGGTTCAAACCATCGATGCCGATCACTTTGATCCGTATTTACAAAGCTTTGACCAAAACCTGGCACTACAGCTTGATTTTTTAAGTAAGGTTGTCAGTAAATGAGGAGTTAGATTGCTATACTGCCGGCCCTCAAATGCGCGCTAATCTTCAAATGATGCGAGCAAAGCCAACAGGAATTAATTTGAAGGGCAAGAGAATAGTTAAATGAGAGTAGCCTTGGGTGTTGAGTACGATGGTAGCCAATACAGTGGCTGGCAGCGGCAAAAGCATGATCGTGAAACGGTGCAGGAGCATCTGGAAAATGCCCTGAGTAAGGTGGCTAATCATGAGGTGAAAGTGATTTGCGCAGGACGCACCGATACAGGAGTCCATGGGGTGGGGCAGGTGGTTCATTTCGATACGGACGCCCAGCGGCGGGATCGAGGTTGGATTTTTGGTTGCAATACCAATTTACCCCATACTGTTGCGGTGCGCTGGGCCAAGCAGGTGGATGATGAGTTTCATGCCCGTTTTTCCGCTCTTTCAAGGGCCTACCGCTATGTTATATACAACCATCAGGTTCGGCCCGCGCTTGGAATGAAGCATTTGGTTTGGAATCATTACCCTTTGGACCTGGAGCGCATGAAAACCGCTGCTAGCGCTTTAGTGGGAGAGCACGACTTCAGTTCTTTCCAAGCCCAGGGATGTCAGGCGAAATCCCCCGTGAGAACCATCCATAAACTGGAACTGTATTCCCGCGGGCCCTTGATTGTTATGGATATTCAGGCCAACGCATTTTTACAACATATGGTTCGAAATATAGCTGGGGTACTAATGGCCATTGGGTGCAATAAAAAACCCGTGGAGTGGGTGAATGAGGTTTTAGCCCTCCGCAATCGTACTTTGGGCGGGGTAACTGCGCCGCCTTTTGGCTTATACTTCATGAAGGTACAGTACCCCGATCAATTCCATATTCCGAATCCGGCCCCTGACATACCGTTTATGCCCCTGGCTTGAAAAGAATCTGCACAGGCACAGCAATAAATCGCTCGTTTGGCACGGTTGATGTAGAATCTCGGTTTTATTGCTGAGGTGGTTACGTTGACTAGGGCTAAGATTTGCGGAATAACGACTGTAGAGGACGCTCTGCACGCAGCTGAGTGTGGAGCAGATGCCTTGGGGTTCGTATTCTATCCACCGAGTCCTCGCAATATTGCAGCAGAAATAGCAGCAGATATCATCCAGCAGTTGCCAGCATTTATCACCACCGTGGGCCTATTTGTGGATGCGGAGCCGGAGTTTGTGCGCTCGGTACAGTCCGCAGTGCCCCTGGATTTGCTGCAGTTTCACGGTGATGAAAGTGAACAAGAGTGTCAATCATACGAAACACCCTATATCAAAGCTATCCGTATGAAAGAGGGCATAGATTTGGCAGCGCTATGTGACAAATACCGCAGCAGTCGTGGTATCCTCCTGGACGCTTATGTGGCTGGCAAAGCCGGTGGTACCGGTGAAGTCTTTGATTGGAACCGAATTCCGCAACAGCTTGAAAAACCGATAATTCTTGCCGGTGGTTTAACTCCCTCCAACGTTCAACTTGCAATCCAGTCCGTAGCACCTTGGGCTGTTGATGTGAGTGGCGGCGTTGAGCAGGCAAAAGGCAAGAAAGACCCTGCGCTGGTAAGCGCATTTATGAAAGGAGTACACAGTGTCTCACCCTGAGCGAGATTTTCTTCATACCCCAGACGAACTGGGCAATTTCGGCCCCTACGGAGGTCGGTTTGTGTCTGAAACCCTGATTTCAGCTCTGGATCAGCTTGAAGAAATCTATACCAAACTATCGAACGACCCTGAATTTCAGCAAGCATTTGATCGGGATCTGGCCCACTATGTGGGGCGACCTTCACCCCTGTATCATGCTCAGCGTTGGTCGGAACAGTTGGGTGGAGCACAGATTTACTTAAAACGGGAAGATCTTAACCACACCGGAGCCCACAAGGTTAATAACACCATTGGGCAAGCGTTGTTGGCCAAGTACACCGGTAAGAAGCGTGTGATCGCCGAGACCGGGGCAGGCCAGCACGGGGTAGCCAGTGCCACTGTGGCAGCCCGTTTGGGGCTGGAGTGCGAAGTCTTCATGGGTTCGGAAGATGTGCAACGGCAATCTTTAAACGTTTACCGTATGAAGCTGTTAGGTGCCAAGGTTCATTCAGTGACATCCGGTACCAAGACTCTGAAAGACGCCATGAACGAGGCGTTACGGGATTGGGTTACCAATGTGGATGATACTTTCTATATCATCGGTACCGTGGCGGGGCCACATCCATACCCTTTGCTTGTCAGAGATTTCCAGTGCGTAATTGGCCGCGAAGCGCGGCAACAAAGCCTGGATCAAACCGGGAAATTACCCGATGCCCTGGTGGCCTGTGTAGGCGGTGGCTCCAACGCCATTGGCCTGTTTCATCCTTTTCTAGGGGATGAATCCGTGAAGATGTACGGCGTGGAAGCCGGTGGCTTAGGGCTGGCCTCGGGCCAGCACGCTGCGCCCTTGTGTGCCGGGCGCCCCGGCGTATTGCACGGTAACCGAACCTACCTAATGGAAGACGATTCCGGCCAGATTGTGGGTACCCATTCTGTATCTGCGGGTCTGGATTACCCTGGTGTGGGTCCAGAGCATGCCTGGTTGAAGGACTGTGGGCGAGTGAATTACGTGGCGGTAGATGATGAAGAGGCCCTGGCAGCATTCCGTAACCTAACCCTCACGGAAGGTATAATGCCGGCGCTGGAGTCCAGTCATGCGCTGGCTTATGCGGCTAAACTGGCCCCCACCATGGACAAAGATCAAACCCTGGTGATCAATCTGTCCGGTCGGGGCGACAAAGACATTCTGACGGTGGCCGAAATCGACGGCATCACCCTGTAAAAGTATATTGAGGAGCAGTTCATGAGCCGCATCAAGGCTTGTTTACAGGCGCTAAAGCAGCAAAACAAAAAAGCGCTTATACCTTTTATCACCGCCGGTGACCCTAATAAAGACGCCACTGTGTCCATATTGAACCAACTTGCGGAGAGCGGAGCTGATATTATTGAGCTGGGGATTCCATTTTCCGATCCCATGGCAGATGGTCCAGTGATCCAGCTTGCTGACGAGCGCGCTTTAGCTAACGGCATAACCACAACTGATGTGTTGGCCATGGTGAGAGAGTTTCGCAAAACCAATCAGACCACTCCCATTGTTTTGATGGGTTATCTTAACCCAATTGAAATATACGGTTATGAGCGCTTTGCCAACGACGCCGCTGAGGCGGGTGTGGATGGTTTGATTACGGTGGATTTGCCGCCGGAGGCTGCGGATTCCGCTCTGGCGCAATTCGATCGTGTGGGTATTGAGAGTATATTTTTAATTGCTCCCACCACCAGTGAGAAGCGCATCAAGTTGATTGCGGACAAGGGCAGGGGCTATCTGTACTACGTCTCCCTGAAGGGGGTTACCGGAGCCGGTAACCTGGACGTGGATGGGGTGAATGCGCGGCTTGAAACAATTCGTAAAATAACGGATTTGCCCATTGCAGTGGGCTTTGGTATCAAAGATGCGGAAACGGCGCGCACCATTGGGCAAAATGCCGAAGGTGTCGTGGTGGGCAGCGCATTGGTCAATATTATTGCTCAATATCAGAACGATGTTGATACCATGCTGGTGAAAGTAGCAGAGTTTATGGCGTCATTGCGGCAAGGCCTTGATCAATAAACACAAACAATAAACAAGATGTAGGGTGGCCATATGAGTAATAGCTGGTTAGAAAAAATTCTACCCAGTGTGGGGAGAACAACGAGCAAGAAGAGCGACATCCCCGAGGGGTTGTGGCGTAAATGCGCTAAATGTGGTGCTTTCTTGTATCGCCCCGAGTTGGAATTGAATCTGGATGTTTGCCCCAAGTGTGAACATCACATGCGCCTTAAGGCCCGTCGCCGTATCGACCTGTTCTTGGACAGTGAAGGTCGAGAAGAAATTGCGGCGGAACTGGAACCCGTGGATCGACTTAAGTTTAAAGACAGCAAGCGTTATAAAGACCGTTTGGCTGCCGCGCAAAAGTCCACCAAAGAAAAAGACGCTTTGGTGGTGGTAAAAGGCACGGTCAAAGACGCTCCCGTAGTGGCAGCTGCCTTCGATTTTGAATTCCTGGGTGGATCCATGGGGTCGATTGTGGGCGAGAAGTTCGTGCGCGCGGTGAATGCGGCTATCGAGGCTGGTTGCCCCTTGGTCTGTTTCTCTGCCAGTGGTGGCGCACGTATGCAAGAGGCGCTGTTCTCACTTATGCAAATGGCGAAAACCAGCGCTGCTTTGGAGCGTTTGAAGTCACATCGATTACCTTTCTTTTCTGTGATGACCGATCCCGTGTATGGTGGGGTGTCCGCCAGCTTGGCCATGCTTGGCGATATTAATATTGCCGAACCTAATGCATTGATCGGCTTCGCCGGTCCTCGCGTAATCGAACAAACTGTGCGTCAGAAGTTACCAGAAGGTTTCCAACGCAGTGAGTTCTTATTGGATCATGGCGCATTGGATATGATTGTGGAGCGCAAAGATATGCGTGACACGTTGCATCGGTTAATGGGCAAACTCACTCCCGATACCAGCACCGCAGTCGCCGCTGGCTGATTGAAGCTGCATGACCTTAGAAGACTGGCTTAATCGGTTAGAGCGACTCCATTTCAAGGATATTGATATGGGGTTGGACAGGATTAAGCCAGTGGCCGAAAGGTTGTCTGTCCTTTCCACCCCTGCAACCGTGATTACAGTGGCTGGCACCAATGGCAAAGGTTCCACCCTGGCGGTGATGGAAAGTGTCCTGTTGCAAGCCGGCCTCAAGGTCGGCTTATATACATCGCCCCATCTGGTGGATTTTAACGAAAGAATCCGTATTGACAGTTCCAATTGCGAAAACGCTGCCATTGTGCAAGCGTTTGATCAGGTGGAAAAAGCCAGGCAAGGCGTTAGTCTTACCTATTTCGAGTTTACCACTCTTGCTGCTTTACTCTTGTTCCAGCATAAGAAGCTTGATGTTTGGTTGCTGGAGGTGGGGCTAGGAGGGCGTTTGGATGCGGTAAACATCTGTTCTCCTGATGTTGCCGTGGTGACTTCAATTGATCTGGATCACCAGCAGTGGTTGGGAGAGACTCGGGCACAAATCGGTCTGGAAAAAATCGGAATTGGTCGCCGCGAAAAGCCGCTGGTAATGGGTGAGCCGAATATTCCTGCGCAAGTGGATGAGGCTCTGAAGCGTCAAGGCTCGAAGGTGTACCGGGTTCAGGAACAGTACCACTTTTCTCGCAAAAACAACTTGCTCTCCATTGATCTGTTGAGCTCCGCTGGAGACCAGCTTCACTATGATCTCTCCTCGTCCTACCTGCTTGATATAAATGTTGCCACGGCGCTCCAAGCCCTTGCTCTGATGCCTCTCGCTTTCACTCAGGAAATAGTTCAGAACGCTTTGGGAAACCTTTCATTAAAGGGGCGTCAACAATGGTTGGATACAGAACCACCTGTGGTGCTGGATGTAGGCCATAATCCCCATGCTGCCCGTGGGCTGAGAACCACATTATCAGATTATATGCGGCAGCCCGACTATAATGGTGCTAAGGTTTTGTGTGTAGTGGGCATGTTGGCTGATAAGGACATTGCAGCCACACTTATGGAGTTGCTCCCAGTGGTAGATGAATGGCTGCCTGTGGCTGTTGATACCCCCAGGGGTGAAGATCCTGAGCATTTGAGACGCTGGTTGCAGGAGACGGGTGCGGTGGTCAAGGCTGTTTTCAGCTCTGCTTCCCAGTGCTGTAATTGGTTGTTTGACGAGGTTGCAACAAAGTCAAGTCACCCCAAATACATTATTGTGGTATTTGGCTCCTTCTATACCGTCTCAGACGTTATACAATATTGCCCACAAGCTAACGTTAAAAAGGGCGCCTCCCAGTAGAAGGTGGCCTAACTCATTTCTGGACTCGGGGCATATTAGTTGGACCAAAGTTTGAAACAGCGCCTGGTTGGCGCCATTGTCGTAATTTCCCTGGCTGTGCTGTTTTTGCCGCTTTTGTTTGATGGCAAGCAAGAACCCATCAACAAAAGCCAATACGCCATTCCGGTTAAGCCCACCATGGTGATTGAAAATCCAAGTATGGAGCCCATAGAACAGCAGGCAAACTCTGTTCTAAAGTCACTGGAAGCCGTGGTGGCAGACAAAAACGAGATCAAGGTTGTTGGTATTGGCGAGGGTTCTGACGCGCAACAGAGCCAGGTGAGAGACCCTGGTGAGAACGGTGAGCCTGATAAATCGGATTTTGTACCGGTCGACGAACCGAATTTAGAGCAGGTCAAAGCCTACGTAGAGCAGGAACAGCAGCAGAGCGAGCGACTGCAAAGTCGTGAACCTTCTCAGCCGTTGACGCTGGCCGACGCCTGGGTGATTCAGGTTGGTGCATTTTCCAATGAGCAGAATGCTCTGGCTTTGCGGGACAAGTTGAACCAATCCGGCTTTAAAGCCTACATCCAGCCAGCAGCGAAATTACACAAAGTTTATGTGGGGCCGGAGATTAGAAAGTACCGGCTGGAGCAACAAAAGTCCAAGCTTGAACAGCAGTTTTCCCTTAACACCATGATATTAAAATATATTCCCTGATGATCGCGGAATAGGCTTTTGACTGCGGCTTTGGTAGAATTCCGGCTTTGGTAATTCAGACAGCAAGCCGGTGTAGAAATTCAATGACCATCGCTGATTACGTGATAATCGCCACTGTGATTCTTTCCATGGGTTTAAGCTTTTTCCGTGGTTTTGCCATAGAAGCGATTTCGTTGGTGACTTGGGTTGCCGCGTTTGTTGTATCTCGGTTGTTCAGTGTTCCTTTTGCTGTGACCCTGGGTGAGTGGGTGGATCCACCGTCTGCTCGCCAGCCTATTGCTTTTGTAGTGTTGTTCATTATCACATTGATCGTTGGAGCACTAATCAGACACCTGGTTAAACAGGTAGTTAAGGCAACTGGGCTATCGGGTACCGATAGAATGTTGGGCAGTGTTTTTGGCCTGGTTCGCGGTAGTCTCATCGTGGTGGTGGGCTTGATCGTGCTTTCCAGAATGACAGAGGCCCCAGCGGATCCCTGGTGGAAATCTTCCGTACTTATCCCCCATTTTATGATGGTGGAGGCGTGGACGGAGCAAACCGGTGAGCTATTATGGCAAAAGCTAATGGCCGTTGGCTCAAATTGACGAGGAATAGCGAATGTGCGGAATCGTCGGCATTGTAGGCCGATCCAATGTAAATCAAACTTTATACGACGCTTTGACCGTGCTGCAGCATAGAGGTCAAGACGCCGCTGGGATCGTTACCTGCGATAAAGATAAGCTGTACCTACGAAAAGACAACGGTATGGTAAGGGATGTATTCCGCTCCCGGCATATGCGTCGTTTGATAGGCAATATGGGGATCGGCCACGTGCGCTATCCCACCGCGGGCTCATCCAGTTCTGCTGAAGCACAACCGTTCTATGTGAATTCACCTTACGGTATAACCCTGGCCCACAATGGCAATTTAACCAATGCTGCGGAGATTGGGGAAGATCTGTATAAAACCGATTTAAGACACATTAATACCAATTCCGATTCCGAAGTGCTGTTGAATATTCTTGCCCACGAATTACAGCGCTTAGGCAAGTTGGTTCCCACCGAAGAAGACATATTTGCATCGGTAGCCGCGGTGCACCAGCGCTGTCGCGGAGCTTATGCCGTTGTGGCCATGATAACCGGCTACGGCATAGTGGGGTTTCGAGACCCCAATGGAATTCGGCCCATTTGTTTTGGGGAGCGCGAAACCGAGCGGGGCATGGAATACATGATTGCTTCTGAGAGTGTTGCGTTGCAGGCCATGGGGTTTCAGTTGGTGAGAGATATTGATCCTGGTGAAGCGATTTTTATCAATACCCAGGGGCAATTATTCACCCGTCAGTGTGCAACCAATGCAACCCATCGGCCCTGCATATTTGAGCACGTATATCTTGCCAGACCCGATTCCATCATGGATGGTATTTCGGTATACAAAGCGCGCCTGCGCATGGGCGAAAAGCTAGCTGATAAAATAAAACGGGTTTGGCCTGAGCATGATATTGATGTGGTTATACCCATTCCAGACACCAGTCGGACTTCTGCGTTGCAGTTGGCCTACAACTTGGGCGTGAAATTTCGAGAAGGCTTTATCAAGAATCGATATATCGGTCGTACATTTATCATGCCCGGTCAGAATGAGCGGCGCAAATCTGTGCGCCAGAAATTGAACGCCATTGGCCTGGAGTTCCACGGAAAAAATGTGTTGTTGGTGGATGATTCCATTGTGAGAGGTACCACATGTCATCAGATTATCAACATGGCCCGTGAAGCGGGTGCCAAGAAAGTCTATTTTGCGTCCGCTGCTCCCCCGGTTTGTTACCCAAATGTTTACGGTATTGACATGCCAGCAGCAACGGAACTCATTGCCCATAACCGCAGTGTAGAAGACATCCAGGAGTTGATCGGTGCCGATTGGCTTGTGTTCCAGGACCTGGATGATTTGATTGCGGCATCCACCGAAGGTAATCCAGATATAACCACCTTTGATTGTTCCGTATTTAACGGAGAGTACACCACGGGTGATATTGACGAAGGTTATCTTACTCGGTTGGAGCAGGTTAGGAATGATTCTGCCAAATCAGGTTCTGTAACTCAGGTCCAAGGTGATGACGAAAGTATCGATCTTCATAACGCGAATTAAATCAATATGGCAATAGACGATCAGGATTTAAAACTGGAGACTCTGGCTTTGCGTGTTGGGCAATTGCCCACGGATGAGGGCTCCCATGCTGAACCCATATTCACTACCTCCAGCTACGTGTTTGAGTCGGCGGCCCAGGCCGCTGCTCGTTTTTCCGGTGATGAGCCAGGTAATATTTATTCAAGGTTTACTAATCCCACGGTAAAGGCTTTTGAACAGCGTTTGGCTGCATTGGAAGGCGCTGAGCGATGTGTTGCTACGGCTTCGGGAATGGCCGCTATTCTCAGTACCGCGATGGCGTTATTACAAAGCGGTGATGAAGTTGTTTGTTCTCGTAGCGTGTTTGGCACCACTAACGTGCTATTCGAGAAATACTTGCAAAAGTTCGGTTTGAAAACTCAATTTGTGGCGCTCACGGATATGAGTGCTTGGCAAGAAGCCATTACACCGAAAACAAAAATGCTGTTTTTGGAAACACCATCCAACCCTCTCTGCGAAGTGGCAGATATCAAAGCGTTGGCCCAACTTGCCCACGATAACGGCGCATTGTTAGTGGTGGACAATTGTTTTTGTACTCCCGCGCTTCAGCGCCCTTTGGATTTGGGAGCCGATATTGCCTTGCATTCGGCCACCAAATTCCTGGACGGGCAGGGTCGCTGTGTGGGCGGCGCTGTGTGTGGTCGCAATGACTTAATGGAAGAAGTGTTCGGCTTCATCCGCAGTGCCGGACCCAGTATGAGCCCATTTAACGCTTGGGTGTTTCTTAAAGGGTTGGAGACCCTCAGTTTGCGTATGCAGGCTCACTCTGCCAACGCCCTGAGACTTGCGGACTGGTTAGAACAGCACCCTGCGGTTGAAAAGGTATTCTACGCTGGGCTTCCCACCCATGCTCAGCATCTACTTGCCCGTGAACAGCAAAAGGCGTTTGGCGGCGTTTTGGCGTTTAGGGTTAAGGGCGGGAGAGAACAGGCGTGGACCGTAATAGACAACACTCGGTTTTTGTCCATCACCGGTAACCTGGGTGATGCCAAAACGACTATTACCCATCCTGCTACCACAACCCATGGGCGCTTGTCTGATGAGGCTAAAGCCAATGCCGGTATCACTGAGAATTTGATTCGAGTGGCGGTGGGTTTGGAGCACATAGACGATATTCGCAGCGATCTCGACCGTGGCCTTACTCAGTTGAGCATGAAAGCTTGACTTCCAAAGGATATAACCAGCCTTGATCTGTGTTCACAAATAGTGAAATTTCCCTTTCATAATCAGATACCCAGGCCATTTGGCTGCTAAACTTACTTGCGTGTCTAAATAGTTTAGCAGGAGTATGTGGTGTCCAACCCGATTTACCAGCTTGTCCAGGCCCTCAATGGTGTTTTGCTAGGGAAGCAAGAGCAGATCAAACTGGCTTTAGCCTGCCTTCTCGCAAAAGGGCACCTATTGGTGGAAGATTTGCCAGGTATGGGTAAAACCACCCTGTCATATGCCCTGGCTAGAACCATGGGGTTGCAGTATCAACGCATCCAGTTTACCAGCGATTTATTGCCTGCTGATATTTTAGGAACCTCCATTTTCAATAAGACCAGCAATGAGTTTGAGTTTCGTAAAGGCCCTGTTTTTACCCAGGTTCTTTTGGCAGATGAAATAAATCGAGCCACCCCTAAGACCCAGGGGGCATTGCTGGAGGCGATGGAAGAACAGCAAGTTACTATGGATGGCGATACTTACCCCTTACCGCGCCCATTTTTTGTAATAGCAACACAAAACCCGGTAACTCAAATGGGCACATTTCCTCTACCGGAGTCGCAATTGGATCGTTTCTTAATGCGTATAAGTTTGGGTTATCCCGACCCTGAACTGGAAAGGAAACTATTGAAGGGATTCAACCCTCGCCATGATATGGATGGTTTGTCGGCTGTTATAGACGTGGAAACCTTGCAAGGATTACAGCAACAGGTTAATACCATCCATGTTTCCGACGCATTGTTGGATTATGTGCAACGCATTTTGGCCTATACCAGAGAATCCAATGAATTTGCTTTTGGTTTGTCTCCGAGGGCTGGCATGGCGTTGGTCCAGAGCGCCAGGTCTTACGCCTTTGTCAATGATAGGAAGCATGTGATCCCCGAAGATATTCAGGCGGTTCTGGGTGCAGTGGCAGAGCATCGACTTGCAGGGTCAATGGATCTAACCGGTCATGAAGGGGTGCGCTTGGTGGATAGTGTTTTAAAAAATGTCAACGTCATCACCAGTCGCTGATCGGCGCAACCATCAGGTAAGGAATGCGCTGCATCAGCGCCTCAATGTATGGATAAAAAGACGAATTCCTCCCACTCGTCAGGTTACGCTCACCCAGAAAAAAATATTCATTTTTCCAACCTGGATGGGAGGCGGGTATTTGTTGACGGCCTTTCTTTTATTTATTGCCGGAATCAACTACGAAAATACGCTGATTCTGAATTTTAGTTTTTTACTGGGCAGCCTTTTCGTTGTATCCATTTTGCAAACGTTTTCCAATTTATCGGGGATGGTGGTGACGGCGGGAACTACTGAATCAGCATTCGCAGGCAGAGCCAGTAAATTTACTTTGCACCTGTCCAAATCTCGCAAGAAATATCATCATTCGGTGGCATGCCGATGGCACGGTTTCTATTCAGCGCCACAAAATCTGATTAATGATTCAAAAATTACCATGGAAATGTTGTTGCCCACCGCATCCCGTGGAAAGTTTAAGCCGGGCCGTTTGAAGTTGGAAACAGTCTATCCCCTGGGGTTTTGCCGAGCCTGGACCTGGATTGACTTAGAAATGTCATGCTGGGTATACCCTAAACCCATATCCTGTGAACGACCCAATGATTTGGTCTTGGACAGAACCATGGGGCAGGCCAAATCCAGCGAGGGAAATGAGGATTTTGATGGGTTACGCAACTATACCGAGTCTGATTCATTGCATATGGTGGATTGGAAATCCTATGCTCGCACGGGAGCGTTGTTTACCAAGCAGTTCCACGGTTATCAATCAGAGTCACGCTGGGTAGACTGGTATAGCTTGCCTGGCCAACATAAAGAAACCAAGTTATCCAATATGTGTTATCTGGTGTTGGAATACGCCAAGCTCAACATAACTTTTGGGTTACGGCTACCGGGGTTAGAAATACCACCTGGTTCAGGCAAACAACACGAGCTAGCCTGCCTCGATAAGCTTGCCAGGTATGAATCCTGATGTGGTCTCGTTCTCCTGGCGCGGTTTTCCCCATGCCACGCAGCGCGTTCGTGTTACTGATGCTTTGCGTGGTGTTATCTGTCTACCCCCACATTAGTAGAGTGCCCCAGTGGCTGGTTTTGGCTTTTGCTGGAATCTTGTTATGGCGCATCCAGGTTTTTCGTCAGCGCGCCAGTTTTCCAAAGCGTGGGTTTCGATTTCTGCTGGTGGCTATCGCGTTTACGGGAGTTGTTTTCCATCACGGAACCATTTTTGGACCAGAAGCTGGGGTGGGCTTACTGATTACAGCCTACCTGTTTAAGCAACTGGAGATGTACACCAAGCGCGATGCGTTTTTGGTGGTGATATTGTCCTACTTTGTGTTGGCTACAGAATTTTTGTTTTCCAAAGGCTTGTTTAGTTCGCTGTATGTACTTGTTGTTCTGGTTCTGATTACCGCAGCGCTGATAGCGCTTAATCAATCCGATAGCAAGATTGCCATTTGGACCCCCATTCGCACCGCACTGGTATTTCTGTTGCAAACCATTCCTTTGCTACTGTTGATGTTTTTTTTGTTTCCACGAATAGGTCCCATCTGGAGTCTCAACCTCAACACTAAAACCAACAGTACCGGGCTATCCGATCGAATTACACCCGGTGATATTGCAGAATTGTCTCGCTCGGAAAAGCTCGCTTTTCGTGCCGTATTCGATGGTGAGATTCCTTCATACAATGATCGTTACTGGCGTGCTGTGGTGTTTGATCGATTCGATGGTAAAACATGGTATGCGGTCTCACCAGATAGCCAACGTCCGTTAAGACCCGCAGCCGTGGTAAGTCCGTCAAATCAAGGCTACCAATATAGCGTTCATCTACAGCCCACAGGAAACGATTGGTTGATTGCTATGCCTTGGGCAAATATCAGTGGGGTCCCCCATACTCACACTGGCAACTTGATGCTTTACAGCAGGGATAAAATTGATCATCCCGTTAGCTATCGTGTACACAGTCAGACTCAATATCAATTGGATCCCAACTCGCTTGATCTTGACGTTTACGATCGATATACCCAATTGCCGGATAGCATCGATCCACGATCAAGGCAATTGGCCAGGACGTTATTCAGGCGCTCCGGTTTAGATGTGGATCGGTTTGTGGATGCCATTCTGAATCGCTTTCGCAGTGAGGAATTTGTCTACACCCTGAGTCCGCCCACCTTGAGCGGTGATACCATAGACAAGTTTTTGTTCGATACCCAAAAAGGTTTTTGTTCTCATTACGCAGGAGCCACGGTATTTTTGTTGCGTTCAATAGGTGTACCTGCCCGTATGGTGGGAGGGTATCAAGGTGGTGCTTCTCATCCCATCGGTCGCTATTTGCTGGTTCATCAATACGATGCTCACGCCTGGGTGGAATATTGGCAACGTGGAAAAGGTTGGACCAGAGTCGATCCTACTGCGGCTGTTGCTCCGTTTCGTATTGAAATGGGCCCCATGAACCCCACTGCGGATATCAGCTTCCTTAAAGACTCACCCTTGTCCCCCGAACGGTTCAGAAATACTGCATTATTTTCCCGTCTTAGGCTGCTAGCGGATTATGTGGATTATCTCTGGTTTAAGAATGTGGTGTCGTTTGACAGGGATCGTCAACATGGAATCTTCAAAAGTTTGCTGGGCCAGGTTACGCCTAAGCGAATCGCTATGTTGATTGCTGGTGTCGGCGCCATTGTATTTCTGTTTATGGCGTGGATCATATTGGGTGGTCGCAAAGAAGTTAATAAGATTGACAGTGTTGACCGTTTGTATTTTCTTTTTTTGAAAAAACTTCGTAAGAAAGGTGTAAAGAGATGGGCTGGAGAAGGGCCGAAGGACTTTGGCGATAGAGTGGTCAAAATTTTACCCCTCCAGGGCGAAGAAATAGACCGGATTACCAGCCTGTATTTGGACCTTAAATATGGTTCAGGTTCAATAAAAGACACCCATGACAGAGAAAAAAAGCCAACATCTGGAGCCATTGGTGATATCATAGCTGCCAGGGAAGAAGCATTAGAAACTGCGATTAAGCAGCTGAAAATTTAACGAAGTATCGGACACTTTTCATGGGGCATTTTCAGAAACCCATCCTCCTATCTCTCCTACTGGGTATCGGGCTGTATTTCGGTGCGATGTTCATTAGCGATTTTCAAGCTACACGAGCAGCTATTTCTCAAGTTGGGATTACGGGCTGGCTAATTATTTTGGGACTATCACTGGTTAACTACGGATTACGGTACTGGCGCTGGGAGTGGTATTTGCGCCTGTTAACCAACATTAAGTTGCCCCGTTATCTGCATTTATCTTATTACCTGTGCGGCTTTGCTCTCTCTACCACACCTGGTAAAGCAGGGGAAACCGTACGATCTCTTTATTTAAAGCGTCATGGTGTTGGCTACGCAAATACCATTAGCAATTTTTTTGTGGAGCGATTTCAGGATTTGCTCAGTATTGTTTTGCTGGCTAGTTTGGCTGCTGTGCTGTTTGATGGTTATGGCATAGTAGTGGTTCTTACCGCTATGTTGGTTATTACTGCGCTTCCGGTTTTACATAGCCGTTGGCTGCCGGCTATGTTGGATAAACTTTCGCTGAAGCTCCCGCAAAAGCTCGCTGCGGCCACGGTACATTTAAAACAATTGATTCAATCTTCCGCTGCACTATTAAAAAATCGTCAACTGCTTGGCGGCATGGTCATCGGCTTTGTGGCGTGGTTTGCCGAAGCAGTGGGATTTTGGTACTTACTAACACTGCTTAATCAGGATGTGACATTTGTTGCCGCCGTAGGGATTTATGGGGTTGCTGTTTTAGTGGGTGCTGTCTCTTTTCTTCCAGGGGGATTAGGATCGACCGAGGCCGTGATGGGGTTACTGTTAATTTCCCTGGGAGTCGATAAGTCCATTGCCGTGGCAGCCACTCTCATTTGCCGAATAGCGACTTTGTGGTTCGCGGTGTTTATAGGCGTCGGTGTGGCGGGGTTTCTGGCCACAAAAGGTATTACACCCGTGTTTCAAAAAACATCAGCAGAACAGGATGTCTAGTGCATGACCAAACTATCCCAACCCCTAGTGGTCGATCTTGATGGAACACTGATAAAAACTGATCTTCTATTGGAATCATTTATGATTCTGATAAAACAAAATCCGTTTAACTTAATTTTTGTTTTGATTTGGTTGCTGCAGGGAAAAGCGGTGCTCAAGGCTGAGATTGCTAAACGTGTTGAGATACCTGTTGATTTACTTCCCTACAACGGAGAGGTGCTTGAATATTTGCAAAATCAGAAACAACAGGGCCGGTTACTTTATTTGGCCACCGCATCCAATAAACGCTATGCAGATGCCATTGCCCATCACCTGGGGTTATTCGAAGCGGTGTTTTCCTCTGATGAAAATATCAATCTCTCGGGAGTTAACAAGCGTGAGTTTTTAAATAAACAATTTGCCGAAACAGGCTATGTTTATGCGGGCAATTCAGAAATAGATCTCAACGTTTGGGAGCAAAGTTCCGCTGCGGTGGTGGTGGGTACTGGACAATTAACGGCAAAGGCCAAGAAACTGTGTCCTTTGGAAAAGCACATTCATGTGCCTAATCCTCACTTCAAGTTTTATATTAAAGCTCTTAGAGTCCATCAGTGGGTAAAGAATGGCCTGATATTTGTGCCTTTACTCACTTCTCACAGCATGAATGATCCGGATATGGTGATAGCCTGCTTGCTGGCTTTTGCCGCTTTCTCCCTTTGCGCATCCAGTGTTTATTTTTTAAATGATTTGTTAGATTTAAATGACGATCGCTGTCATCCCACCAAAAAAGATCGACCATTTGCTGCCGGGTCGCTATCGCTTTTGGTGGGAATTATTGGAACACCCATGTTGCTAGGGTTATCCGGCTTTTTCTGTTTATTCCTACCCATTGAGTTCTTTTTGACTCTGTTGGCTTACTATGGCCTCACCATTGCTTATAGCTTCAAATTGAAGCGTTTGGTGATGGTTGATGTGGTTACGCTGGCTTCACTCTACACCATCAGGATTGTGGCCGGTGTGGCTGCAATCGGCGTGGCGTTCTCGTTTTGGCTGCTTTCGTTTTCGGTTTTTGTATTTTTAAGTCTAGCTATAGTGAAACGCTATACTGAGCTTATGAAGCTCAGGGATATGAGTACCCAAAAAGCCTTGGGCAGAGGCTATCAAGTCAAAGATGTGGAATTACTTTCTTCTCTTGGTGGTGCCAGTGGCTATATCTCCGTTTTAGTACTGGCCTTATATATAAATAGCCCCGATATTCGCAGTCTTTACAGTCAACCTGAAATTATGTGGCCCACCTGTCTTGTGATGTTGTATTGGGTCAGTAGGGTGTGGATTATCGCCCATAGGGGGCATATGAATGATGACCCTATACTGTTTGCATTAAAGGACACAGCCAGTTTGGTGTGCGGTGCTATCATTGGTGCTTTCATGCTGATGGCGGTATAGCCTATGCCCAAGCCTTATATTTCATGGGGCCGATTCCCCTATCAGGAACAAACAGGCACTGATATCCATTGGATGAGCGATGGTTTACCTTTGGATGGTGAGTTTTTACCGCAAGGTAACGGCCGTAGTTATGGCGACAGCTGTATGAATCAAGGGGGGATGGTTCTATCAACCCGATTTCTCCGCCGTTTTATGGATTTCGATCCAGAAACGGGAATCATTCGTTGCGAGTCCGGTACATTATTGGCGGACATACTAGCGGTGGTTGAGCCCCAGGGTTGGTTTCTGCCGGTTACTCCAGGTACCAAGTTTGCCAGTGTGGGCGGCGCCATAGCCAACGATGTGCATGGTAAGAACCACCACGTAGCGGGTACTTTCGGCTGTCATATCAATCAATTCGAGCTGCTACGAAGTGATGGCGACCGGCTAATCTGTTCTTCAACCCAAAACTCTGATTGGTTCAGAGCCACTATTGGCGGGTTAGGTCTCACTGGATTGATCACCTGGGTCGAAATGCAGCTTAAGAAAGTCGGCTCTTCTGCAATAAATACAGAATCCATTCGCTATTCAACTCTGTCTGATTTTTTTCAGTTATCTGAAGAATCCGAGCACGATTTTGAATACACAGTAGCCTGGTTGGACTGTTTAGCGTCGGGTGCCCAATTGGGAAGAGGGCATTTCATTCGCGGCAACCATGGACGAGTGACCCAACCCAAACCCCAGCCACCCAGCAGGCAGTTTCGAGTTCCTTTTGCGCCGCCTTTGTCTCTTGTAAATAACTTCTCGGTGCGGGGGTTTAATTCACTGTATTACCATTCCCATCTACAGCAAAGGCAGTGGTCAACCCAACATTATGAGCCATTTTTCTACCCCCTTGATGGGATCCAGGATTGGAATCTCATGTATGGGCCGAAAGGTTTTTTACAATTTCAATGTGTGGTGCCTCCCCAATCCAGTCATGATGCTATTAAAGAAATGTTAGAGAGAATTGCCGCCGCGGGCAGTGGTTCATTTCTGGTGGTTCTGAAGATGTTTGGTAATGTTCCATCGCCGGGTATGCTATCGTTTCCCCGCCCAGGGGCGACTCTGGCTCTGGATTTCCCCTACCAAGGAAACAAAACGATTCAGCTATTTGATGCATTGGAAGAAATCGTAGTACAAGCCGAAGGTGCCATCTATCCGGCTAAAGATGCCCACATGGGCGCTGCTAATTTCATGAAATTCTACCCCCAGGTGGAAGAGTTTTTAAAATTTAAAGACCCAAGAATAAGCTCAAGTTTTTGGCGAAGAGTGATGGGAAAAACATAATGAAAAACTGGATAGTGATAGGAGCAACCTCTGCCATCGCTGAAGAGGTTTGTCGGGTATGGGCAAAAAGGGGATATGGACTTTTTCTGGTGGCTCGCAATGAGGAAAAACTGAATGCCGTTGCTCAAGATGTGAGGGTCAGGGGAGCGCAATCTGTTGATTGTTTTGTCTTGGATGTCATTGATACCGATAAACATTCCGAATGCTGGCAGCAAGCCGAATCAGTCATGGGTAAGATAGACGGTATTTTTGTTGCCCACGGTACTTTACCGGATCAAAAAGAGTGTGAGTCTTCCATAGACAGGACCCTATTGGAAATAAACACTAATGCACTTAGTGTCATTTCTTTTTGTACCCTTGCTGCCAACGAATTTGAGAAAAAAGGTACGGGAGATATAGCGGTAATTTCTTCTGTAGCTGGTGATAGAGGGCGGCAATCCAATTACGTATACGGTGCTGCTAAGGGCATGGTGAGCCTGTTTTTGCAAGGATTACGGAATAGGTTGGCTAAAAAGGGCGTTCATGTTACAACAATTAAGCCAGGGTTTGTCGATACGCCCATGACCTCCGGGTTTGATAAAGGGGGGCCTTTATGGGCCAGCCCGGAAGCGGTGTCCCTTGGTATAGTGAACGCAATAGATAAAAAAAGAAATATTGTCTACCTGCCTTGGTTCTGGTGGGGCATTATGATGATTATTAAACACATACCCGAATTCATATTTAAGAAACTAAGCTTATGATCCGATTAAAGTGCGGTCTTCTAATTTTATCCACTTTAGCACTCACATCCTGTTATACCGGTTCATCTCCAGATAGTTTACGTCAAGCTGTTTCCGATGTGGGCGTATCCGCTGAGGTGTGGGGTAACTTGCCCTATGGCAGTACTGAAGCTCAGGTAGCCGCGTCGGTTTATCGCGACGGTGAAAAGAAAGCGTTGGTTGGGGGAGACGTGGTAAAGGCCTACTCCGAGTCCAGCAGCGCTATTCTGCGCTCCATTGAGAACCTGGGTGGAGACTACGTGGCTGGTCTGTCGGTAATCAATCCCGGTGCCGGTGTCGACTTTGAAGTGGAACATGATCCCCAGGGTGCCAGGGAGGATCGGTGGTATCCAACAGAAGAACTTTTAGTGGACCCGGGTCCAGGTGAGCTTGTCGGTTACAATGCGCAGCTGGATTTTCCCGAACCTTTGATCTTAAGTGATCCAGCGGACGGTACTCGTTACGCCAACCGCAGCGATGCCATTACCCTCAATTGGACGGCGGATCCCAATGCGGAGCAAATGCGCTTAACGGCGGTGCTCACCTGTAATTCCGAAAGCCGAAGTGTGAGCTGGGCTAGAAGCCAAATCATCGACAACACCGGTGATCCCGGCACGTTCTCACTTACCGTGGGCGATCTGATTCCCAATACCGGGTTGTTAACCACAGTGGTGGACGCGGTTTCTCAGCTTAGCGTTATCATTGCCAGTGCCATTGTAAGCCAGTATACCTATGGCTTAATAAACCCTGATCCTGTTCAAGTAGAAAGCTTCGCGGTAACCGATTGTGATATGAGTCTAACGTTATTTCGTGAAGTCTCTGGTACGTTGGGGGACGGTATAACCGGTGGCTTTGCCGTTGCCAGTTCCAGTGCCACAATTAACTTGGTGTACGAACCCCTATGAGCATAAATAAAAACAAAGTTATAACCTTGCTTTCTGTTCCAGTGTGCTTGATTGCTGCAGCAGCCCATGGCCAATCTGAGCCCCAATTGAACGGCTCACTAAAAGCCATCTATGATATTGTCGATTCTGACGGGGACGACTTCGGTGGTTCGCTGTCATTGGAAGGTACCCTGCGTTTGGAGCTGTCGCCCAAGTTTGAATTGGAAGCGGGGTTAACCGGTATTAATGACGCAGACAGTGATGAAGCAGAGGACAATACAGGCTCCTATAAGCTGACTTTGAATAGTACCGAGTTGCTCTTGGGTGGGACTGTCAATTTATTACAGAAGAACCAGTTGGAAGTCTACGGTCGTGGTGGACTGATACTGTATAAAGTTGATGTTGAGCTGGAAGAAGAGTTCTTTGGCTTAAAACCAGGTGGCAGCGCCAGCACAGATGATAGTGGTACCGGGTTTTACATTGGCTTGGGCGGAGAGATGAAGTATTCACCTGAGCTGTCCATTATTGGTGAGATTCAGTATCGATCTTTACTGGATGTATTAGGCGATTCCAGCAAACCATTCGATGTGGATGCCATCAGTTTTGGCGTGGGAGCCAAATATTACTTCCAATGACCTGGTGGGCTAATAAGGGTTAGGCCCACCATCTGGACGACGCTTAAACCGCTTATATTCCCATTGATATTGGGCCGGGTCCCTTAAAATAATCCTCTCGATGCAATGATTCATAGCCGTTGCTGAAGTTTCTATGTCATCACTGTAGATGGCATCATCAACTTTTTCGTAAAAAATATGATAACTTTTTCCGTCTGGGTTGCGTTGACAACCGTATCCCATGGCAATTGCGTTGGTTTTTTGAAGGACTTTGCTCACTAAAGTGGGTGTGAGTGCGGGGATGCCAAAGAAAGGCGCCCAAACTCCACTTTTGATGGAGGGTTCCTGATCGGGTAATAATCCAGTGACTCTTCCTTGTTTGACCGCGTTGAACATGGCCAGAACGCCCTTTTTGTCTGCTGGTACCATTTCTGTTATCTGCTGACGAGAGTGCAGAATAAGCCGATTTAGGGCAGGGGACTTGCCCGCTTTGTACATGGCAAGCAGGCTTGAGTTTTGTTTTGCCATAAAGTAATTGCAGAGTTCCCAATTGCCAAAATGGGGAACCAAAAGAACGATGCCTCGGCCTGTCTTCAGGGCGTCTAGGTAGATATGTTCATTGTCAACGTGGCTGATTTTTTTCAACAGCTCGTCAACCGGTTGTACCCAGGCGGATGCCATCTCAAAGGCGGTCATCATGGTCTCTATGATGGATTCTTTGGCCAGTTTCTCAATATCCTCAGCGGATTTGTCAGGGAAACAAAGCTCCAAATTGCGCTTGGTCACATTAGTTGAGCCCTTGGCCAAATGCCAGGCAATGCGTCCCGTTTGTCTGCCTAAGGCCCCGCTGGTACCTATGGGTAACTGGCCCAGTACTTTCAGGCCACCGGCGGCTAACCTGCCGGGTATATCTTTATCAGACAACTTTTTTTTGGTACTCATAATGACACTTTGTTTACAGCCGGGGGTTTGAAGGAGCTAAGCATAGGATAAAAATCGATTTCACACTACATTACTCTTATAATCTGCGTCCAATTGTTAATGTGGCAGCGGCTTAAGCATCCCCATGTACTCAGGCCCATGTACTCAGGTGATTTCCTATGACAGACCTTCATGAGATTAAACAATTTTTAGGGTGCGTGACCCCTCCGCAATGGATTGAAGTGGCTCTTAATAATCTTCCCACCTTGTTGATTGATCACGCCCATTGTGAAAAAAAAGCCGCCTCCACCGCTCTTAACCTTATGTACCGATATGTGGATAGGCGAGCTTTGCTGGCAAAACTATCGCAGCTGGCGCGAGAAGAATTACTGCACTTTGAACAGGTGTTGGAGCTGATGGACAAAAAGGGGGTTAGTTACGACCATTTAAGCCCGGCCCGTTATGCTTCTGGGCTGCGAAAACACGTTAGAAACCAAGAGCCAGACAAATTGATCGACACCCTGATTATTGGCGCTTTTATAGAGGCTCGTTCCTGCGAACGGTTTGCGGCGATTGCCCCTTTTCTACTTGAAGATGAGTCTAACGCAGAAGTAGGACGCTATTATCAATTTCTTCTCAAATCAGAAAGCAGACATTATCGCGATTATCTTGATTTGGCCATTGAATATGCCGACGGTGATATAGAAGATCGCGTTCAATTTTTCCGAGAGCAGGAGGCGTATCTTATACAATCTGCTGATTCGGAGTTTCGCTTTCATAGCGGCATGCCCACTCAATGTTAAAACTGGAAACTTTTCAGCTCTAGCTGATTATCATCCTGGTACAGATACCATCCTTGTTTGTGCCAATCACCCAACACAATTCGTTCTGATGGGCCAGCCTGTGTGATCAGAGTATGACGGGCTGGACGGTGGGTGTGGCCATGGATAAATAAATCCACCTGATGATGGTCCATAACTCGAATGACTTCTGAAGGTGTCACATCCAGGATTTCGTAGCTTTTTTCTTTTGCATCTTCCTGGCTTTGATTGCGAGCTTGCTTGCCAAAAGCGATTCTCTCTTCAATGGATTTTTGCAGGAAGGCCTTTTGCCAGGTGCTGTTGCGGACAGTGTTGCGAAAATCCATGTAGAGCTGATCCTCTATGCAGAGTGTATCACCATGCATGAGAAGTACTTTGCGGCCATCCATGTGAATTATGTGTGGATCTTCAATTAGATTGGCTGCGCTGGCTTCACAGAACTGTTCTCCCAGCAAGAAATCGCGGTTTCCGTGCATAATGAAGACCGCTGCGCCGGTTTCCGATAATTTATTCAGGCGCTCACTGACTCTTTTTGCTGTTTCAGTGAGGGCATCATCCCCCAGCCAGATTTCAAACAGATCACCAAGAATATAAAGCTCATCTATTTTATCGTTGAAATGATCAAGTAATGAAAAAAGCGCCCGAGTTATTTCCGGGCGCTTATCTTCAAGGTGTAAATCTGAGATAAATAGGCGGCGCATTATTCCGCACTAACTAGCTCAGCAGTTTCGATGATAACTGGGTCCAGTGGTACATCCTGGTGGAAACCTTTATTACCCGTCTTTACCGTTTTTATTTTTTCCACAACGTCCATGCCGTCAACCACTTTTCCGAACACGGCGTAGCCCCAGCCCTGGGTTGTTTCAGCGGAGAAATTCAAAAAGTCGTTGTTTTTAACATTAATAAAAAACTGTGCGCTGGCACTATGTGGGTCTTGTGTGCGAGCCATAGCCACGGTGCCCACATCATTTTTCAAGCCATTGTTAGCTTCATTTTTAATGGGGTCTTTGGTTGACTTCTGCTGCATGTCTGCATCAAAACCACCGCCTTGAACCATAAAGCCATCAATTACGCGATGAAATACGGTGCCATTATAATGGCCGTCTTTTACGTAGCTAACAAAGTTTTCCACGGTTATGGGGGCTTTTTCCTTATTTAACTCAAGTTTGATATCGCCAAAGTTGGTGTGAAGAATTACCAGTAATGCTTCCATATCTAGAGTCCTGTTTATTTGCAAGATGGTTTGGTGGTTATAGTAGGGCCTAGTGTAGCTCTTGGGCCGCAATTAAAGTGTTTTCAAGTAACGTGGCTACGGTGAGGGGGCCAACACCGCCGGGAACCGGTGTTATCCAAGCAGCCCTTTCCTGAGCGCTGGAAAATACAACATCGCCTTTAAGTTTTCCATTTTCGCTGCGGTTAATGCCGACGTCGATAACAATAGCCCCAGGCCTTACCCATTCCCCGGGGATAAATTCCGGTTTGCCAACTGCCACCACTAACAGCTCTGCTCGCGCCACATGTTGTTCCAGGTTTTTGGTGAAGCGATGGCAGGACGTCACCGTGCACCCCGCCAGCAGAAGTTCAAGTGCCATGGGCCTGCCCACAATATTTGATGCGCCGACCACAACGGCATCTAACCCTTTTGGCTCAACTCCCGTTGACTCAAGCAATCGCATAATTCCTTTCGGCGTGCAGGGGCGTAACAGCGGTACCCGTTGTGCCAGCCGGCCCATGTTGTAGGGGTGGAAGCCATCAACGTCTTTGTCCGGTCGGATGCGATCGATTATTTCTTTGTCATCCAAATGAGAGGGAAGTGGCAGTTGAACCAGGATTCCGTCGATGGCGTCGTCTTCATTGAGTTGGTCTACAAGCGCGTTCAGCTCTGACTGGGACGTGCTCTCCGGCAGATCATAGGCTTTTGAGTAGAAACCCACTTCATCACAGGATTGCCGTTTTCGGTTTACGTAAACCCCAGATGCTGGATCTGAACCTACTAAGATCACCGCTAGTCCCGGCGCTCTCAGGCCATTCGCTCTGCGTGTTTCCACTTTTGATTTGATTTGCAGTTTGAGTTCGCTGGCAATGGCGCTGCCGTCGATAATTTTTGCTGTCATAGAATCGGAATTATTCATTGCCAAACTTAGCCGCGGTATTGTCTCATCATAGTTGGGCCCGGGTAAAGCTCAGGAGTTACTTTACTGGCGGAATAAGTAAGGCAACAGGTTGATCTTATTGCGTTTTATGAAAGTATTTGACGGCGCCCATCGGTATGTATATCATGCGGCCCTCTTGACCCAATAGGTCAGGTATCGGGGCATAGCGCAGTCTGGTAGCGCGCCTGCTTTGGGAGCAGGATGTCGGGGGTTCGAATCCCTCTGCCCCGACCATTAAGTTTTAGAAATCAGATGGTTAGAAGCAACTCGAGCAAAGCGCTCGTAGCTCAACTGGATAGAGCATCGGCCTTCTAAGCCGAGGGTCGCAGGTTCGAGTCCTGCCGGGCGCGCCACCTTCCATCTGGTCTGTTTTGAGCAGGCAGGGTATTATTGCTCAATTCTAAAAGTTTAATGGTGGGCGTAGCTCAGTTGGTAGAGCCCCGGATTGTGATTCCGGTCGTCGTGGGTTCAAGTCCCATCGTCCACCCCAATTTCGCTGATAAACAAAGCCGGTAATACCCAGAGGGTATTGCCGGTTTGTGCTTTGCAACCCTGCAAAGATTGAATACTGATAAAGGTGACATGATTATGCAAGTTTCCGTGGAAACCACCTCTGGCCTGGAGCGTCGCTTAACCGTTGGCGTACCAGCCGAGAAAATTGATACCGCTGTAGACGCTAAATTAAAGGATGCAGCTAAACAGGTAAGAATTGACGGTTTCCGCCCCGGAAAGGTGCCTTTACGTGAAGTGAAGCGTCGTTTTGGAAAATCCATACGGGAAGAAGTTATCGGCGAGGTGGTGAGTAATTTCTTTTATGATGCGGTGACCAAAGAATCATTGAATCCCGCCGGTTATCCCCAGATTGAGCGCACCAATGACAAGCCCGGTGAAGACCTGGAATTTGTCGCCACTTTTGAAGTGTATCCTGAGATCGCGGTTCAGGGCTTGAATGAGATCTCGGTGGTAAGACCTGTGGCTGAGATTGAAGAGAGCGATATCGACAACATGATCGAGCGCCTGCGGGAGCAAAAAGCAGAGTTCGAAGAGGTTGATCGAGCCTGTGAGAGCGGCGATCGGGTTACCATCGATTTCCTTGGAACTAAAGAAGGCGAAGCATTTGACGGTGGCAGTGCCGACAATCAGCAGCTGGTGTTAGGTTCTGGCTCTATGATTCCCGGCTTTGAAGACGGCATCGTAGGTATGACCAACGGTGAAGAGCGTAACATCGACGTTACCTTCCCAGAAGATTACCAGTCAGAAGACCTGAAAGGGCAGGCTGCTCAATTTAAGATCACCTTGCACAAGGTGGAAGCGAAGACACTGCCTGAAGTGGACGAAGAGTTCATCAAGAATTTCTCTCAGAAAGAGTCTAATTTGGAAGAATTTCGTGGAGAAATTCGTCAAAACATGGAGCGAGAGCTTCAAAATGCCATCAAAAATCGCGTGAAGAAAGCGGTGATGGATGGCGTACTGGACAAGAATGAAGTGGATGTACCCAAGGCGCTTATCGATGCAGAAATTGATCGTCAGCGTCAGCAGATGGTTCAGCAATTTGGTGGCGGCGCAAATTTTGATGCCAGCACTCTACCCGGAGAGCTATTTGAAGCTCAAGCCACTCGCGCTGTTAAGTTGGCGTTGGTTCTGGGTGAACTCATCAAAGAAAAAGACATTAAAGCCGATGCCGACCGAGTCCGATCTACCATCGAAGAAATGGCCCAGCCCTATGAGAACCCGGATCAAGTGGTGAGCTGGTACTACGAGAACGAAAAAATGCTGCAGCAAGTGGAAGCCATGGTGCTGGAAGATCAGGTTGTAGACTCTATTTTAGAGCAGGCCACTGTGACCGAAGAAACCATGAGTTACGAAGATGCTGTAAAGCAGCCTGAGCAGGCGGAAGCCTAACCCATTAATTTGGTTAAAGAAAGCGCGGCTTTTAAGCCGCGTTTTTTTTTGCCTAAACCATGTGATCCTGATTGTATTGGCGCTATAGTTAAGAAGACCCTGTAAAAAATTACACCAAACTGTTGAAATGCTACCTAATGGCCTCATATTCCCCAGAGGGTAGTTCACTAATCGCCGAAATAACGCTGCAGCAGCTAAGGATCACGTCATGTCTCACCCATACGAAGAACTTGTTGATCGTAACCCTATTTTGAACACCGGCTTGGTGCCAATGGTCATTGAGCAAACAGCTCGCGGAGAGCGCTCATTTGATATTTATTCCCGCTTGTTGAAAGAACGGGTCATATTTATGGTGGGCCAGGTTGAAGATCACATGGCTAACTTGATCGTCGCTCAGTTACTGTTTATGGAATCCGAGAACCCAGATAAGGACATTCATTTTTACATAAACTCTCCCGGCGGTTCAGTGACGGCTGGTATGGCAATCTACGACACCATGCAATTCATCAAGCCAGACGTTTCCACCATGTGTATTGGCCAGGCCTGTTCTATGGGGTCATTGCTTCTTACCGCTGGCGCCCAGGGCAAACGATATTGTTTGCCGAATTCCCGAGTAATGATTCACCAGCCACTGGGTGGCTTCCAAGGTCAGGCCTCAGATATTGAGATACACGCTCGCGAGATCATTCAGATGAAGAAGCGCCTGAACGACATTTTGGCAGGGCATACCGGTCAACCTTTCGAGAAAATCGAGCAGGACACAGATCGAGATAATTTCATGAGTGCTTATGATGCAAAAGAATATGGATTGGTTGATGAAGTTATTGAGAAAAGATAACTTATAAATCAATAAGTTGTGGCTTTTAACTATAACAAATCTAGAAAATATGAGAATCTCTGACTTGCAAAAATGAGGTTTTCGCTGCATCTTTCTATAGGAACAGATGCAGGGCAGATGAGGTATCTAAATGACTGATGAAAGAGACGGTAAAGGCGAAGACAGTGGAAAGCTACTGTATTGCTCCTTTTGCGGTAAAAGCCAACATGAAGTACGCAAGCTAATCGCCGGGCCTTCTGTATTTATCTGCGATGAATGTGTCGACTTGTGTAATGACATAATTCGCGAAGAAGTTCAGGAGGAGAGTAAAGACAGCAGTACTGATAAGCTTCCTACACCTGTCGAGATCAAAGAAATACTGGACGATTATGTTATTGGTCAGGCCAGGGCTAAGAAGGTGTTATCGGTTGCTGTTTATAACCACTATAAACGCCTGCGTTCTGGTTCCGCAAAATCCGCGAAAAGCGGAAGCGCTGATGTGGAGCTGGGCAAAAGTAATATCTTGCTAATTGGCCCCACAGGGAGCGGGAAGACACTTTTAGCTGAAACATTAGCTCGCCTGCTCAATGTTCCCTTCACCATTGCCGATGCTACCACGCTTACAGAGGCGGGATACGTTGGTGAAGACGTCGAGAATATTATTCAAAAACTCTTGCAGAAATGTGACTACGATGTGGAGAAAGCCCAAATGGGTATCGTCTACATCGATGAGATCGATAAGATTTCTCGCAAGTCAGATAACCCATCCATCACCCGGGATGTGTCGGGAGAAGGTGTTCAGCAGGCGCTGTTGAAACTGATTGAAGGCACCGTTGCATCTGTTCCTCCCCAGGGCGGGCGCAAACATCCTCAGCAGGAATTTCTACAAGTAGATACGTCCAACATCCTGTTTATCTGCGGTGGTGCATTTGCGGGCCTGGATAAAGTGATCAGTGATCGTTCTGAAAAGAGTGGAATAGGGTTCTCGGCCACCGTTAAGAGTAAGGATGACAAGCGCTCTGTGGGTGAAACATTGAAGGAAGTGGAGCCGGAAGATCTGGTGCGTTACGGTCTGATTCCTGAATTTGTGGGCAGGTTACCTGTGATTGCCACCCTTGAAGAGTTGGATGAAGACGCATTGGTGCAAATTCTCACGGAGCCCAAGAATTCTCTGACCAAGCAGTACAACAAGCTGTTTGACTTGGACGGAGTTGACTTGGATTTCCGAGATGATGCGTTGGTTGCCGTAGCGAAAAAAGCAATGGAACGTAAGACCGGTGCCCGGGGGCTACGGTCCATCTTAGAATCGGTTCTTCTGGATACTATGTACGATGTTCCATCGCTGCATAATTTGGTTAAGGTTGTCATTGATGGGGCAGTGATTAAAGGAGAGTCCGAGCCCTTGATGATTTATGAAAACAATGACCAGGCCAAGGCCGTTCCCGACGATTAATAACGATTAATGGGGTCCTCACGGGCCCCAATTTCATAATATTAGGCTCACCCCATTGAAAAACAGTTTATTGCCCAAACGTATATGCAATAACTGTCGTCTGCCGTCGAAGAACTTATCGAACCACAATCTATCTGGGTAGGTTCAGGCAAGGCACACATTTTGGCGCCCCACTGAAGCAGGAACCAGAAATGAATCAGCCAATCGAAGATAAACAATACCCTTTACTCGCCCTGCGGGATGTGGTCGTCTACCCACACATGGTGATTCCATTATTTGTTGGACGAGAAAAATCCATCAAGGCCCTTGAAGAGGCAATGGAAGACGATAAACAAATCGTCCTGGTGGCACAAATCAATGCGTCCGATGATGATCCCGCACCTAACGACCTCTATCAGGTGGGAACGGTCGCCACAATCCTGCAATTATTGAAGCTCCCCGACGGCACAGTGAAAGTACTAGTGGAAGGTGCCTATCGCGCGTTTACAAGATCAGTGACGTTAGAAAATGGATTTCTTGTGGCTGATATTGCAGAAACACCAGCTTCCAACATCGATGAGAGGGAAGGCGAAGTTTTATCACGTTCTCTTCTTTCTCAGTTTGAGCAGTATGTAAAGCTGAGCAAAAAAGTTGCCGCTGAAATTCTCACTTCCGTTAGCAGTATCGAGGAGCCTGGGCGTTTATCGGATACCATTGCTGCGCACCTGGCACTTAAAATTCAGGAAAAACAAAAAATTCTTGAGATATTCGATCTGCGCGAGCGCATCGATCACTTGATGAGCCTGATGGAAAGTGAGATCGATTTGCTGCAGGTGGAAAAACGCATACGCGGCAGAGTTAAGAAGCAGATGGAAAAAAGCCAGCGTGAGTATTATTTGAATGAGCAGATGAAGGCCATTCAAAAAGAGCTTGGCGATTTGGAAGAAACCGGTAACGAACTTGAAGAGTTCGAAAAACGAATTGATAAGTCTGGCATGACCAAAGAAGCAAAGGAAAAGGCCCATGCTGAACTGAACAAATTGAAGATGATGTCGCCCATGTCCGCAGAGGCAACCGTAGTACGGAGCTACCTGGACTGGATAGTTAATCTGCCGTGGAAAAAGAAAAGCAAAGTTAGAAATGATCTGAAAAAGGCCAAAACCATTTTGGACGAAGATCATTATGGGCTGGAAGAAGTGAAAGAACGGATATTGGAGTATTTGGCCGTTCAAGCTCGGGTCAACAAAATACGAGGTCCTGTTCTATGCCTGGTGGGACCACCGGGAGTGGGTAAGACTTCACTGGGTCAATCTATTGCGAAAGCGACAAACCGAAAGTTTGTGCGCATGGCCTTGGGTGGTGTTCGTGACGAAGCTGAGATCCGTGGTCATAGGCGCACCTATATAGGCTCAATGCCGGGTAAACTGATTCAAAAAATCTCAAAGGTTGGGGTGAAAAACCCGTTATTCTTGCTCGATGAGATAGACAAAATGGGAGTGGACATGCGTGGTGATCCTTCATCCGCATTATTGGAGGTGCTTGACCCTGAGCAAAACAATACCTTCAACGATCATTATCTTGAAGTGGATTATGATCTCTCCGACGTGCTGTTTATCTGTACATCCAACTCCATGAACATTCCTGCCCCCCTGTTGGACAGGATGGAAGTAATCCGAATCCCCGGATACACAGAAGATGAAAAGCTCAACATCGCGCAACAATACCTGGTTCCCAAGCAAAGAAAGATGAATGGTTTGAAAGGCGAAGAACTTGATGTTGAAGATGATGCCATTCGTAACATGATTCGCTATTACACCCGAGAATCAGGGGTGCGTGGGCTGGAAAGGGAAATCGCTAAGGTGTGTCGCAAGCACGTAAAAGAGAACGTGTTAAATGAGTCCATGGAGTCCATTCGGGTTAGTCCGGAGTTGTTAGAGGATTACTGTGGTGTTAGAAAGTTCAACTTCGGTAAAAAAGAAGAGGAAGATCGTGTAGGTCAAGTGACTGGACTGGCCTGGACATCTGTTGGCGGTGAGTTGCTTACCATTGAAGCTGCTGTGGTGCCGGGCAAAGGCCGGCAAATCAGAACCGGATCGCTGGGGGACGTGATGCAAGAGTCCATTCAAGCGGCGTTCACGGTTGTTAGAAGCCGCTCACGGCGTTTGGGCATAGAACCTGACTTCAGTGACAAGAATGATATACATATACACGTCCCAGAAGGTGCAACGCCCAAAGATGGACCCAGCGCGGGTATAGGAATGTGCACGGCTCTGGTTTCTGTTTTAACCAACATCCCAGTGCGATCGGAAGTAGCAATGACAGGCGAAATTACCTTGGGAGGGCAGGTGTTGCCCATAGGTGGTCTCAAAGAGAAATTACTGGCTGCACACCGGGGTGGTATCACCACAATTATCATCCCGAAAGAGAACGAGCGTGACCTGAAAGAGATCCCCGACAACATCAAAGAGGATTTGGATATACACAGTGTTAAATGGATCGATGAGGTATTAGCTTTGGCTTTATCAAAAGTACCGGAGCCGTTGCCCGACGAGGATCCTGTTGACATAAAACAGATTGACGAAAAAGATGAAGACGATCGATTGAGTACTCACTAAGAAGTAAATAAAGCCAAGTATGGGGTTCCCTTACTTGGCTTTCCCTTCACCAAAATCAGTTATCAATTACTACCTTAGTTCAATAAAAAACAGATAAGAACATCAAAAATAGGACTTGAAAAAAAATAAATACATGCAGGCTCAAGAGTACGCTTGACAGGGCTTTTTTGCAGTTGGTATAAAGTTCCTCCGCCGCGAAAGACGGGGGCTACCAGGGCCCAAATGCCAATTTTATTTTCTAACTGAGTCTACTGATAGACTTGAATCCGCAGACAAAATTCTTACGAAAGGGGAGTCTAGTGAACAAATCCGAACTGATTGACGCCATAGCTGCGTCTGCAGATATACCCAAAGCACAGGCTGGCAGAGCACTAGATGCAGTTATTGATACTGTAACAGGCGCTTTGCAGGAGAATGACCAGGTTGTGCTAGTTGGCTTCGGCACTTTTGCTGTGAAGGACAGAGCAGCACGCAGTGGCCGTAATCCTCAAACGGGTCAACCAATTGAGATACCAGCAGCTAAAATTCCATCTTTTAAGCCCGGTAAGGCCTTAAAAGATGCAGTAAACAGCTAAGCTGTTTGCAGTATAAGAATTAGGAACACGGGCATCGTTACGTATACAACCGAAAAAAAACTCGAAATACAAAGGCAATAAGTAAGTAGATCGCTACTCTTGGCTAAATATTGTTCTAAGTGGCTTAATTAAAACGAAAACTTAATTATAACTATCTTTGAGTCGGGTTTTTCCAAGCGCTATGAACCATTTTCACTACGTTAAACTTGATTTGTATTTTATCCCGTTTGTTTCTTCTGTTTCTTCTATAGTTACAGCCACAAGAAGCCTATCTATGATAGGCTTCTTGTTTTTCTACCATGTAAAAGACTTGAATTTGGAGAGCACGAGATCATGCAGCAATTTCGCAACTTGCTAAAAGGCTGGATGGGTAAAGTCTTACTTGTCATTTTTATCCTGCCTTTCGCTTTTTTTGGAATAGAAGGCATCTTCAGCGGAAATAGCAAACAAGATGTTGCTATTGAGGTGAATGGTGTGGAAATTTCAAAAGTTGAGGTAAGTAGAGCAATTCAAAACCAACGGCAAAACCTCAAAGCTCAGATGGGCGGCAATATAGACGATTCTTTTCTAACTGATGACATGTTGAGCCCAGGCGTTGTGGAGAATTTAATCCAGAGAGAGTTGGTTAAACAGGCTCTAGAGGCCGATGGTCTCACAGTGGCTCCTGAGTTGGTTAAATCCTATGTGCGTTCCATGCCCCAATTTCAAGATGAATCCGGTGAGTTTTCCAATGAGCGTTTGGAAGTAGCGCTGGTGCAAGCGAACTACACCAAGCTTAAATTATACAGCGTGGTTCAGGAAAGCATGGTGATGGAACAACTTCAGGCCGGTGTAGGTGCCTCTGCGTTTATCACCGAGGCTGAGCTGGAAAACATGGTGAAATTAAGCAATCAAAAACGGGATGTTGCCTACGCCAAACTCGATGTGGCACCGCTGAAAAAAGAAGTGGAGATCAGCGACGACGAACTGCAGCAGTATTTTGAGGAAAACAAAGCACAGTACCGTACCGAAGAAAAGGTTAAGCTCAACTATATCGCTCTAGGGGTAGAGGATTTCGCTTCTGCCGTCGAGGTAAGTGAAGCTGATATACAGGCCGCCTACGAGGATTACCTGGCTTCCCAGAAAGATCTTGAGCGTCGAAAAGCCTCTCATATCCTTGTGGAAATTAATGACGACCGTACTAAAGAAGAGGCTCTTGCCCGAATTGAAGAAGCGAAAGCCAAGTTGGACGGTGGGTCCCAGTTTGAAAGTTTAACCGAATCCTTTTCCGATGATATCGCAACCGCTGCTAATGGTGGCGATCTGGATTTTGCAGGCCGGGGTGTGTATGACCCTGCATTTGAAGAGGCTTTATTCAGCCTAAAAGAAGTGAATCAAGTGAGTGATATCGTAGAAACGGAATTTGGGTATCACCTAATAAAGCTCACCGCGATTGAGGCGCAGGAGATAGCCCCTTTGGCTGAGATAGAGGCAAAGTTAACCGCTGAGGTTAAAAACAGATTAGCTCAAGAGGAGCTGGATGCTGCCCTGGATGAGCTCAACAGGCTTGCCTATGAGAGTGGCGACCTACAGGTGATTTCTGAGCAATTTAGTACACCCATAAAAACCACTGATTTGTTTGCGCGCAATGGTGGAAGCGGTATCGCAGCAGATAATGTTGTGGTTCAAGCCGCATTTTCTGATCCCGTATTGCAAGAGGGCTTAAATAGCGACGTGTTGGAGCTGGCAGATGGTAAGCTTGCTGTGGTGCATCTTAATCAGCATGAAGAAGCGCGGGATCGTGATTTTTCAGAAGTGAAGGCGCAGATTTCCAGTGCACTGGAATTGGATAAAGCAAAGCAAGTGGCAAAAGACAAAGCCCAGGAGATCGTTGATAAAATTCGGAGCGGCGAATCCACCGACGCATTGGCGGATCAATATGGGTTGACCTGGAAAACGGTAGAGAAGGCCACCCGACAGAGCAGTGAGTTGTCTCGCTCTGTTATCAACACAGCGTTTACCATGGCGAAACCTCTAGAAGGCAAACCTCAGGTTGAGATTGCCAGCCAGCCCAGCGGAGACCAAGAGATTGTCATCTTGAGTAAAGTTGAAGAGGGCGACTTTTCCATGGAAGGGGCTGAATTGATACAGGCCAAATCCGCCGCATCTGACAGGCTTGCCAACGAAGATTTCCAAAATTATGTGGCATCCCTGCGGGAGTCTGCAGAGGTTACAATTTACTAAGTATTATTGTTAGAGGTCAAAAGCGGAGCTAAGCAATTCTTTTGTGTAGTCCGTTTTTGGCCCACTGAATATGTCATTGGCAGATCCCTGCTCCAACGCTTTCCCGTCTTTCAAAACCAGCACATCATGGGCAATGGTTTTCACCACCTTCAAATCATGGCTGATAAATAAATAAGAAAAGCCGTGGTCCTGCTGCAATTGTCGAAGCAGGTCAAGAATCTGCGCTTGAATGCTACGGTCCAGTGCAGAGGTGGGCTCGTCAAGCACGATTAAGTCGGGGTCCATGGTCAAGGCGCGAGCGATGGCAATCCTTTGTCGTTGACCTCCAGAAAATTCGTGGGGAAAACGATGTTGAAAGCTGGGGTCCAGTCCCACTTCCTGCAATACGCTGCTGACCCTCTCCATCCTTTCTTGCTTGCTGCCCAATTGATGGATACTCATACCTTCATCAATAATTTCTCCGATACTCATCCTGGGGGAAAGGCTGCTGAATGGATCCTGAAACACGATTTGCATATGTCGACGCAGAGGGCGCATTGACTTTGAACCCAGTTCTGACAACTCAGTACCGTTAAATTTAATAGAACCATTGCTTTGGGTCAGACGTAATATAGCTTGAACTAGTGTGGTCTTGCCGGAACCGCTTTCTCCCACAATTCCCAGGGTCATGCCTTTATCTATTGTGAAACTGACGTCGTCAACGGCTTTTACATGTCCTACGGTGTGTTTAAAAACACCCCGTTTAATGGGAAACCACACCTTCAAATTTTCTACTTCAAGCACCGTTTTGGGCTCTTGCTGGGGGGGTACTGGTGTACCTTTGGGCTCTGCATCCAGAAGTGCTCTGGTGTATTCGTGTTGAGGTCGGTTAAACAGCGTCTCAGTGTCGTTAATCTCCACCAGCTGCCCCTGTGTCATGACTCCCACCCGATGGGCATAGCGGCGAACCACACCAAGATCGTGGGTGATTAATAAAATGGTCATGCCCAGTTTGGTTTGTAGTTCCTGTAGCAGATTGAGAACCTGTTTCTGAATGGTGACGTCAAGGGCGGTGGTTGGTTCATCGGCAATCAAGATATCCGGATCGTTGGCCAATGCCATGGCGATCATGACCCGTTGACGTTGGCCACCGGATAATTGATGTGGGTAGGCCTTCATCTTTTGTTCTGGGTCTGGAATGCCAACCAACTGCAACAGTTCGATAATTCGCTGTTCCGCCTGCTTTCCCTTGAGACCGCTGTGTATTCTCAGAACCTCACCAATTTGTTTGGCTGTGGAATGGAGAGGGTTAAGCGCAGTTAGAGGTTCCTGAAATATCATCGCTATCTGGTTGCCGCGAACGGCGCGAATCTCTTCATACTCTAGTTGCAGTAGATTGCTTCCCTTATAAATCGCCTCACCACTTTTGTAGCGGGTAATTGATGAAGGTAGTAATTTCAGCAGTGCCTGGGCGGTTACCGACTTGCCTGAACCGCTTTCACCAACCAGGGCAAATGTTTCTCCAGGGTACAGATCCATGCTCACATTGTTGAGAGCTTGGTTACGGTTTTCCCCTTGCACAAATTCTACGGAGAGGTCCTTAACTGACAGTATGGGGGTTTTATTCATTACTGTGCCCTCGGGTCAAATGCATCACGAAAGGCTTCTCCAATAAATACCAGTAGCGTTAGCATCAGGCTGAGGACCACAAACGCAGCAATACCAAGCCAAGGGGCTTGTAAGTTAGATTTTCCTTGAGAAACTAGCTCTCCCAGGGAAGGCGAACCCGGTGGCAGGCCAAATCCGAGAAAGTCCAGGGCGGTAAGAGTGGTAATGGAGCCCGTCAAAATGAAAGGCAAAAATGTGATGGTGGCGACCATGGCGTTCGGCAGTATATGTCGAAACATGATACCCCGGTCATGTAGCCCCATGGCTTTAGCCGCCTTTACGTATTCCAGGTTGCGGCCCCGCAAAAACTCAGCCCTTACCACAGGAACCAAAGACATCCAGCTGAACAATAGCATGATGCCCAATAACCACCAAAAGTTGGGTTTAACGATACTGGACAAAATAATTAGGAGGAAAAGCGTAGGTAGAGAAGACCAGATCTCAATAAAACGTTGCCCGAAAAGGTCGGTTTTACCACCGTAGTAACCCTGTAGGGCACCGGCTATGACGCCAATAACCGAGCTGAACAGGGTTAGAGCCAAGCCAAATAACACAGAAATGCGAAAGCCATAGATGACTCTGGCTAGGACGTCGCGACCCTGATCATCGGTTCCCAGCCAGTTTACTGCATCTGGCGAGGAGGGGGCCGGTGAACTGAGATCGTAATTGATGGTGTCGTAGCTAAATGGAATGGGAGGGTAAACTAGCCAGCCTTTTTCTTCGATCAACTCCACCACGAATTCATCGCGGTAATCTGCCTCTGTGGGTAAGTCACCGCCAAATTCCGTTTCTGCATATACCTTGAAGATGGGGAAATAAAATTGACCGTCGTACTTCACCATCAGAGGCTTGTCATTGGCCAGCAGCTCTGCGAACAGGCTCAAGAAAAACAAAATCAGAAAAAACCAGAGCGAGTACCAGCCTCTTCGGTTGGATTTAAAGCGCTGAAAACGCCGCTGATTTATGGGTGTCAGTTGAAACAGTTTCACCTAAGCCCTCGACTCAAAATCAATTCGTGGGTCCACCAGGGTGTATGTGATATCGCTGATTAACCCTACAACCAAAGAAATCAGCGTAAAAATAAATAGGGTACCAAATATAACGGGGTAATCTCGGGACAAAATGCTTTCAAAGCCCAACAAACCCAAACCATCCAATGAAAAAATAACCTCAATCAGGAATGCTCCGGTAAAGAAGATGGATATCAAAGCAGCAGGTATACCAGCGATGATGATTAACATGGCATTGCGGAACACATGGCCATAGAGCACTTTAGTTTCAGTTAAACCTTTAGCCCGAGCAGTGACAACGTACTGTTTGCCAATTTCGTCCAGAAAAGAGTTCTTTGTGAGCATGGTCAGGGTTGCAAAGCTACCTACCACAAGTGCCGTTATGGGAAGCGCCAGGTGCATAAAGTAGTCGCCAATTTGCTGAATCAGGGTCATGTCATCAAAGTTGGGGGAGGTGAGTCCCCGAAGGGGGAACCAGGTGAAGTAGCTGCCTCCAGCGAATAGCACAATCAAGAAGATGGCAAATAGAAACGACGGTATTGCATTACCTATGATTACGATGGAGCTGGTCCATATGTCGAACGTCGAACCGTGCTTAATGGCTTTACGAATCCCAAGTGGAATGGATATGAGGTATACCAGCAGGGTGGACCAAAGGCCCAAGGAAATTGAAACGGGCATTTTTTCAAGGATTAAATCAATGACGCTTTTATCCCTAAAGAAACTCTCGCCAAAGTTAAAACTGAAATAGTTTTTAACCATGGTGGTGAAGCGTTCCAGGGGTGGTTTGTCAAAGCCATACATTTTCTCGATCTTTGCGATGAGTTCAGGGTCAAGGCCCTGGGCACCCCGATAATTGGAATTGCTGCTATCGGGCGCACGCCTTATTTCGGCTTGGGTACCGCCACCTATTCGTGAGCTAGTGCCGGATTCAATCCCCTCAAGTTGAGCGATCATCTGTTCCACTGGCCCACCGGGGGCGGCCTGGATGATGATAAAATTGAGGGTGAGTATCCCCAGTAATGTGGGGATGATTAAAAGTAATCTGCGAACAATGTAGGCCAACATGGGCGACAATTTTTCCTTAGCTAGCGTGGGTTATTTTATCCACCACGTGAAAAAACCCACATCGCCGTAATCCGGTGGCGTTTTCGGGTGTTCGAATTTGTTCCAATAAGCGATTCGATGTTTGTCTATATGCCATTGTGGAATCACATAATGATTCCAAAGCAGAACCCTGTCCAAAGCGCTGCAGGCGGCCACCAGATCATCCCTGGTTTGGGCGGCAACGATGGCTTCAATTAGCTTGTCAATAAGGGGGTCTTTAATACCAATTATATTGCGGCTGCCCTTATGATCGGCAAACTTCGAAAACCAATAGTCTCTTTGTTCATTGCCCGGTGAATTGGATTGCGGCAAGCTGCCAATGATCATATCAAAATCAAAGTCCCGAATAATTCGGATATAGTTGGTGGTGTCCACTAGGCGGGCACTGGCTTCTATACCCAGTTTTTTCAGGTTCTTTATATAGGGTAGTACAATTCTTTCAAAGTCTTTACTGTGCAGCAGAATTTCAAAGCGGAAGGGTTCTCCCGTTTTTTCATTAACCAGCTGTGTCCCTTTATGTATCCAACCGGCTTCTTTAAGCAAGCCAATGGCTTTTCGAATGTTCTTTCGGTTATTACCACTGCCGTTGGTGGTGGGGGATTCATATTGTTTGCTAAAAACCGCTTTTGGCAGATCGTCTATATAGGGATTTAGCAAGGCCAGTTCTTTCTCGCTGGGTAGACCCTTGGCTGCCAGGTCTGAATTGGAGAAGAAACTGTTGGTACGTTTGTACGCTCCGTAGAATAGTTGTTTGTTGGTCCATTCGAAGTCGAACGCGTAGTCCAATGCTTCCCGTACCAACGGGTTTTGAAACAGCGGTTTGCGGGTGTTCATTACGAAAGCCTGCATTCCCGTGGGATTGCTGTGGGTGATTTCTTCTACCTTGATCTTATCATTGTCAAAATTGGCGCCTTGATATTCCGTGGCCCAACGTTTGGATGAGTTCTCCGGACGGTAATCGTAACGCCCACCTTTAAACGCCTCCAGCATCACCGTATCGTCTCGGTAGTACTCAACTTGGATGGTATCAAAGTTATACATACCTTTACGGGCAAACAAATCTTTCGCCCAGTAATCTTTTGCCCGCTCATATTTTATGCTTTTGCCCGGATCGAAACTGGCGACTTTATATGGTCCGCTACCAAGTGGGGGTATCAGTGTTGATTTGCTGAAGTCTTTGTCTTTCCAGTGATGTTTGGGCATCACCCGTAATTGCCCTAACACCAGTGGCAATTCCCGATTTTTACCGTCTCTTGCAGTAAATTTAACCTTTTGAGGGCTTAGGGCCTCCACTTTAATTACATCCGCATAGTAGGCCTTATAAAAAGGACGTCCGTGCTCGATGAGCGTATTGAAGGTGAAAACCACATCATCCCCAGTGATAGAGGTTCCGTCATGGAAGCGAGCCTTAGGGTTCAAATGGAAAATAATCCAGCTTCGATCTTCGGGGTATTCCACTTTTTCCGCAACCAAACCATAAACGGTAAAGGGCTCATCCATAGCTTGTACCATCAGCGTGTCGTATATCAGGTTGATGTTGGTGGCTGGATCACCTTTAACTATGTCATCGTTGAAGCTATCAAAAGTACCATATCCTGCTAGAGTGACCGATCCACCTTTGGGTGCAGTGGGGTTCACATAACCAAAGTGTGTATCCGATTGGGAGTATTTCATATTCCCATGCATGGCTATCCCATGGCTGACAATGACGTCATTGCTCCACCCAAGTGTACTTGTAAGGCATACAGCCAGTGCTAGGCTACGAAAGATTGATGTCATAGATTCTCAATTCTCTAGATTCAATTAATTTGGTTTAGTTCTTTAGCCACCAGGTTTGAAACCCAAGGGACAAGTCTGGCGAATGTTCAGGGCGTTGAAACCGGTTACGGTAAGCCAAGCGGTGATAATCCAGGTGCCAATGGGGAATCATGTAATAATTCCAAAGTAGTACACGATCCAGTGCCCGCGTCGTGGCGACCAAATCATCATGGCTTTTGGCTTCAGCTACCCGTTCCACCAAGGCATCAACCACTGGATTTTTGATCCCCGACAGATTACGGGAGCCTCGCACATCGGCCTGTTCACTATGAAAGTAGAGCCCTTGCTCGGGGCCAGGGTAGGCTGCTTGAGGTAAGACATACACTGTCATATCAAAATCAAAACTGTCTAATCTTACTTTGTACTGGGCTGGGTCCACAATTCTAATGTCCACCTGCATTCCGGCTTTTTTCAGCTGCTTAACATAGGGCAGCAACACCCGTTGAAAAGAGGGACTATCTATTATTATCTCAAATTTGAATGGCTCTCCGGTTTCGTTGTTCACCAGCAGCTTATTTTTGTAATCCCACCCAGATTGTCGCAATAATGCAATGGCCTGACGCAGAGCGGAACGCCGTTTCTTGGTGGTGTCGTACAGCTCAAATTTGAATTCCTCTTCAAACAGTGCCGGGGGCAAGTGGTTACGGTGGGCATCAAGCAGCGCTAATTCAGCACCCAAGGGCAGGCCGCGCGAACCCATTTCTGAGTTGGGGTAATGGGTTTGGGAACGTTTGTAGGCCGACGAGAAAATATTCTTATTGATCCAATGGTAGTCAAAAAGCAAAGAAAGTGCCTTCCTGACTTCCAGGCTTTGGAACAGGGGGCGCCGCATATTCATAAAAAATGCCTGGGTGCCGGAAGGGATAGTGTGAGGCAAGGCTTGTTTAATCACCCTGCCTTGTGCCACCGCAGGAAAGTCATAGGCCGTTACCCAGTTTTTGGATACATACTCAATCCAAAAATCCAGGCCTCCGGATTTGAAGGCTTCAAATGCCACGGTTCGGTCCCGATAAAACTCGATACGAACCTCATCAAAATTAAACATACCTTGATAAACCGGGTGATCTTTTGACCAGAAATCGTCCATTCTCTCCAGGGTTAGATAATTTCCCAGCACAAATTCTTTTACCCTGTAAGGTCCACTCAGGGGTTGGGCTGTACCTGACGAAAAGCCAAACTTATGGTTTTGCCAATGCTTCTTTGACATCACCGGCAGTTCGCCAGCGCGAAGAATGGAGGTGCGCAGGCCAGACTGCTTGAAGCTGAACTTGACCCTATGGGGGGAGAGGGCCTCTACCTTCGCTACGTTCGCTAGGTTGTTAGCGTACATTGGGTGGGCCTGGTCGCTCAGCAGAAGCTGAAAAGAAAACTCCACATCTTCTGCAGTTAGAGCTGTGCCGTTATGGAATTGAGCTTGGGGATCTAACTGGAAGATCACCCAGGAGTAGTCGCTGGGGTATTCAAGGTGTATACATAGAAGGCAGTAAGCGGTTTGAGGCTCGTCTCCTGACTCCAGGTAATAACCCGTGCCCACCATTAACGGTTCATTTAATTCGGTGATGCCGTAGTTGCCGGAGTACCTTGAAGCACTGATGCCTTTCAATACATAGGGGTTGAGGGTGTCAAATGTGCCTAATGCTGGCAAGGTGATTTTGCCACTCTTGGGCGCCGATGGGTTCACGTAATCAAAATGGCTGAACCCCGTCGGGTATTTGGGGTCGCCATACAAACTGAATGCAGTCACCTTCTCAATGGCGCTGGCTTCACTGCTGGGTGACAACAACCAAAAAATACAGAGGCTTAGAAAAAAGTGACCCACGAAAGGGTATTTCAGGCTTGCTCTGGTTCCTTTGTGATCACTGTAACTGACTGAAATATCGGGCATATAAGCGAAATGAGTAACGCAGGTAATTTATAGGTATAAGACAGGACAATCCGGTTTAGGTTCTTTATAACCGCTAAAGTTGAGAACTTCAAATAAAACAAGCACATCCCATGAAGTTGGCTAAAATTAGTGGTAAGAAGAGCTAGTCGTGAGCAGCAGGTCGGGATGTTGGCGGAACAAACAAATACTGTTGAAGATTGGGTAAATTTTCTGGGCAAGGAACACATGCCGGCCATGGCGGTGACTGTGCAAAAGCTGAACAAGCTCACTTCCGACGACGATTCACGGGTTTCCCAGTTAACAGAGCAAATTCTTAAAGACCCCAGTTTGACGTCACGATTGCTGCAAGTGGTGAATAGTGCAATTTACAAAGGCTATGGCGGCAACATTAAAACCGTTACCCGGGCTATTGTAATGATGGGCTTTGATACCATTCGTGATACGTCAATGTCCATGCAAATTCTGGATAAAATTCTCAAGCATCAACCGTCTCAGCACTTAATGCTGCAAATCGCTAACTCGTTTCATGGCGCAATGCAGGCCAGGGGAATGCTTTCCGGCAGTAAAGTGGATGCCCGCGAAGAAATTTTTATTTCCACCCTGTTATTGCACTTTGCTGAGCTTTCTTTGTTGTCCCGTGATGACGAGATTAGTCGCAAACTCAATAAAGCCTTGAGCCAAGAACACGGACCCGCCAAAGAGGCTGTAAGGCAAGTGCTGGGTTGTGGTTTCAATGAGATATCTCTGGCGCTGGCTAAGCAGTGGGAATTAGGAGACCTGCTGATAGAAGCCCTGTCTCGACCCAGTGTACCCACCAAACCAGCACAAGCGGTTCTACTAGGTGACGAGTTGAGTAGGGTAGCCACACTTGGCTGGGACTCGAAGCAGGTGATCGACGTTGTAGAAAAAATTGCCGAGTTTCGGGGGATCGATCCTAAAGTCGCCATGACCGAAGTAAAACAGGTGGCGGACATGGCGCAAGATATGGCCACGGACTATGGCGCCGCAAAAGTTCGACATTTGATTCCCAGTTCGGAAGCCCGCATGCAGGATCAATCTGAATCAGTATCGGTACCCGTGGATGTTGCTGAAACTGAACCACAGGATACTGTCGTCAGCGCCGAAGAATCAGTTGAAGAGAAAACGGAATTCACGTCTACATCTGACAAGGTCATTATGCCAGAGGATGAGGGAATCGAAGATTTAATGGAGTTGGCACTTTCCGGACAAACCACATCCTATGATCTTGCTCCTAAGCCCCACGATAGCAGCCGCCATGACGCAAGTGATGTGACTCCTGTGGCCAATAACATGGTAGGCGGCAACGTGGGCAATGTTCAATTGCAGATGGATATCATGGCCAAGCTAAATCAATTGATTGCTGAAAAACGGATGGATGTGAACAGCATGTTGAATTTGGTTCTGGAAGGTATGTGTGATGCTATTGGTTTAGACAGGGTAGTAATGGGATTGGTGTCTAGGGATCGTAAAAAATGGATACCAAAGTTTTTTAAAGGGAAAGTGGATCTTGAATTTAAAGAACGGCTTGTGATCGAACTGGAAGAGGAGAACGCTTTTTCTCTTTCTATATTACAATCGCAACAGCTGTGGATGGGGTCGAGAATGATGGCTGGTCGCGCCTATCTTCACACCGCCAACTTACAAAAAGCCCTAATCTGTAAAGAGTACTTCGTATCGCCAATCATTGTTGCAAGAAAACCCATAGGCGCATTCTATGGCGATTGTGGTATTTCCCACACTCCACTAAATGACCAGCAGTACGCAGGCTTTTCCATGTTGGCTCAACAGGCCGGGATGGCATTAACCGCGGTTCAAAGTTGAATTCGACGGTTTATTTTAGACATTATCCATTGCAATAAACTAATAAAACAATATCCGGTATTTTGAACCTCAGTGAGGAGCATTGCTCGTTTGGTCGTTGCTTTCATTTTGTAATTGTTTGTAATTTCACGTTGTAGCGGCAGTTGTATCAGATTAGTTTTTCACCTGGGGATTTTGTAAGCAAAACAAGTCTGTTTACCTGCGCTAGACAGGAAGCAGAGCATGTCGATGTTACTTTTTTAGATCACAGCTCAGCTGGTTTTTTTACCCGTTGCCACAGTCAATGAGTCTTACAATCGAGCATGGAAGTTGGATTCGGTAAATCTTGATGTCCATTCTAAATACAGTATTCCCATCGAAAAACTAATTCACAAATAAGGAAATTCCATGTCGCATCGATGGATCAGCAGTAATGAAAGTACAAAACTCATCTGACATTCTCCCCTATGGCGGAGTACTACAGTATTTGGGAGGCGAGTATTCACTGAGCGAAGCGGGGCGTGTGGTAAGTCATATTTATAATTGGAACCCTATGAGAGAACTGTTTAATTGTTGTTGGGGAACAACTTTATCGTGGACGTTTGACGGCGAGAAATCAACGCGCCTGGGGTGGGCGAATGGCGAACCAAGCAGTGAAGGAAGCACATCCCATTATGTTAATGTGGTTCAGCCATAGGCGATTGTGGATTAACTTCCATAACGCTCAACCTGGGCTGGCTTGGACTTGGTTTATTAAGCAGTTCAAGTCAGCCTTTTGCGACAAGCTGTTTACCGCCACCTACAACTCTATCTCTTCACATAGAAATGTAGTTATCCTAACTTTAATGCCCCTCTACACCGTGTTCACTTCATTTGATTAAGTGTTTTCTGATTTCTTTATTTTTATTAACAGCTTAGGGATACGCTTTGTGTAAGGTTTTGTAATTTGTTATTGATCGGCATTTAGATCTTTTGTTACTTTTTCTGCGGGGAAAATAATCAATAAATCATGTCTGCTCGCCAATAATAATTGGGGGTAGAGCACGGGGATATTCTTAATACCATCCAAATCCAAAAATTGCTTTACTGCACTCTTGACCGAGTGTGCACACTTTAGCGCGCGGTCAAAAAATGGAAGTTAAATCAAGGGGCATCTATGAAAAAAAATCTACGATCAATTGGGTCATTAATTGGCGTGGGGCTTGTTGCGCAATACGCCTTGGCTAATACGGTTACCGAGAACCCAACACCTTCAATTCAGGAAGCGGAGTGGACCCTACACTCACTGGGTTTATACGACGCCGAACATACCTCTGCAAATGGTGTACAGACAAGCCATGCAGATTATCTAAATGAGGTGGGTCAGGTAGCGGGCTACAGTATTCGATACAATGGCGGCGGTCAGAGTGCCTGGGTTTATGATGGAAATGAAACTAAGCGTATTGGATTAATCGATAGTGCGCACACCAGCTTGGAGGGGGATCAATTCAGTGAGGTGAGTGCTCTCAGTGAAACAGGGCAGGTGGTGGGAATCAGTAAGAGGGTAAGTGGAGACTCAGCCGGATTCTTTTACACCACAGCGTGGATTTATAACGGTAATGAAACACTGCCAATTGGGTTGGTGGACAGCGGCCACACAAATGATACGGGCGAACAGTGGAGTGAAGCTGATTTTATTAATGATGCGGGTCACGTGGTTGGACGTAGCGTTAAGTTCAATGGTAACGACATGCTCGGCCCTAGCACCTGGTTTTACGATGGCAATGTAACCAAACCCGTCGGGCTCTATGGCAAAGAATACGCTGCTGCGGATGGCACACAAAGAATTGAACCATTAGATCTAAACCAGGCAGGCCAGGTGCTTGGGGTTAGCAATACCTATGATGATGTCGACTGGAATTCGCAAATTGTTTGGTTATATGATGGTGATCAATCCTTTCGTCTTGGTCTGACGGATGCTGAGCACACCAGAACCGATGGTTTTCAGAGTAGCAGTTCTTGGGGTAATTATTCTTCTTTAAACAACGCGGGGCACGCTGTTGGCACAAGTTCACGATATGGTGGTCGGTATTATCTTGGGTTAAGTACTTGGTATTATGATGGCAGCCAAACCCATCGCATTGGCCTAACAGGTGACGAGTACATGCGGACTGACGGCTATCAAGTCAGCAGGCCAGCAATAGGAATCAATGAGGCGGGCCAAGTGGCTGGCCATAGCGATCGATTCGATGGCGATGACTCTATTGGCCAGGCAGCTTGGTTATATAATGGTAGTGAGACCATTCGATTGGGCTTTTGGGATGATCAGCATACCGCCTACAATGGTGAGCAACTGAGTGAAGTTTTATATTTAAACGAATCTGGCCAGGCTTTGGGCTTTAGCAACAAGTATGAGAAGAATGGTATTCTCGGTCGCAGTAGTTGGTTGTTTGACGGCAAAAACATTCGTGAGCTAGGGCTATCTGGAGCAGAATATACCAATATCTATAAGCTTAATAAGCTAGGCCAGGTACTTGGAGACAGTACTTTAGATGGCAGCAAAGTCAGATGGCTCTATGACTCGAATACAGACAAGTACCACATTATCGATAACCCCCCTTCCAGCTATTATCGTTTAGGGGATGACGGAAGAGTTCTTGGTAACTATAGAAATCCTTCTAATTATTTTATCAGTTATGCTGTTTCGTATACTATTGACGAAAGTTATCGCGTACTCAACGAGATGGTTAGTGAAGGCGATCTGACTAATTTTGGTTGGACCCATCTTTCCAGTGCCGAAGCAACAAAAAGCTCAGGCCATATAGTGGGTGAAGCGGTAACGACTAAAGATTCTTTCAATGCATTCTTAATGTCACCCAAAATGGAAACAGGTGGAAACAGTGCTCCTACTATTTCCATTATTAATCCCACTGAAAATAGCCAGCTGCTAGAAGGTGCATCGGTGACTTTTGTCGTTGATGCGGCCGATTCCGACGGCAGCATAACCAAAGTGGAGTACTACGCTTTTGGTGATCAATTGTTTGCCACCGCAACGGAAGCGCCGTTCTCCATCACATTGGACAATGCGCCCTATGGCACCTTCGATATTACCGCCGTGGCCTACGATAACGACGGCAACAGCACCACCAGTGAGGTCGTCACCGTAACGGTGAACGCCAACGACGGTGGCAATATCCCCCCTAGTATCACCATAACCAGCCCCTCAGATAACAGCGAGTTAATTGAAGGTGCACCGGTTACCTTTACGGTGGATGCATCCGATGCCGATGGCAGCGTAACTAAAGTAGAGTATTACGCCTTTGGTGATCAGTTGTTTGGCACCGTAACCGAAGCGCCGTTTACGTTAAATGTGGATCGAGCACCCTTCGGTACTTTCGATATCACCGCGGTGGTGTATGACGATGCAGGGGCAAGCACAGTAAGCCCAGCCATTGTTGTAAAGGTGGTGGAACCCATCATTTTTGTTGATTAACAACGTATCTAACTAAGGCAGCCTTAAGTAAACAAAACCGGTTACTTTAGGCTGCCATATGATTTTTTCTATTTTCTAAGATCTTCGGGGCACATATGAAAAAACATTTGTTATTAACAGCGTCTTTAGTGGGCGTAGGGTTAACGGGGCCGTTGGCATCAGCAGAGGTGGGTGGTTCTAAAATGGCACCGGCCGTTGATTTGGGTGGTTGGACACTGCAGTACCTTGGTTTGGCTGAATCCAATCCTTCTTGGCCTTTTTTTTTGGACAATGATACTTATATTAACGAGGCGGGCCAGGTTTCGTGGTCCATAAGGAATGGTCCTTCCCGAAGTAGCTGGTTTTATGATGGTAGCCAAATCTATCACATGGGGTTGCTGGGTGAAAACTATATAAGTAAGGATGGTCAAGAGAATTCTCGTGTGGGGTGGGGGCACCTGAATGAATCGGGTGTGGTAGCAGGCGTTAATTGGAAAGCCGGTGATGGGGTCGATGAGAACTGGTGGGAAAGCGATAAAACGGGTTGGCTGTTCAAAGATTATAAAACGATCCCGGTTGGGTTAATGGATAGCGATCACACCAATTCTGACGGATTACATGGGAGTACTCTCTTTTCTTTAAATGAAGCGGGTCAGTTGGCTGGAAAAAGTTTCCGCTATGATGGTAATGAAGTGGCGGGTGTCAGTGCGTGGTTTTATGATGGCAATCAAGCTCAGCGTATCGGGCTCTATGATCGCGATCATACTCGGTCCGACGGTTTTCAGGCCAGTTTTCCAATATACGGAAAAATGAATGAATCTGGTCAAGTGCTTGGTGTCAGTGGGCGATATGTAGGGGCTGATATTGGCGTTGACAGTTTCTGGCTTTTTGATGGAACCCAAACCCTGCCCATCGGGCTATATGGTGAAGACCAAACGCGGGCTGACGGTTATCAGGATTTGAAAGCCTACGATGTAAACGAGGCAGGTCAGGTGTTGGGTTCTAGCACACGGTACAGCGGGCAAGAGGTGGGTGGCAAGAGTGTCTGGCTTTATAATGGCAATAAAACCCTACGTATTGGTTTGTTTGACGGCGAGCACACCCGGGGTGATGGTTTCCAACAAAGTGATGCTCCCACTGAGACGCTGAATGAAGCTGGCCAAGCGGTGGGTTACAGTTACCGCTATAGCGGCGCAAACGAGTTGGGGCAGAGCGCCTGGTTTTTTGATGGCAGCGATACAAGTAGGATCGGTTTTACGGATGGCGATCACACAGATTTAGACGGCGTTCAAAGTAGCACCGCTGTGGATCTCAATGATTCTGGTGATGTCATTGGAACCAGTATCCGATATAAAGACGGGGATGAATTCGGTCAAAGTGCTTGGTTATACCGCAATGGTCAAACCTTACAATTGGGGTTAGTGGACGATGATCATACTGCCGCTGATGGATTTCAATCCACTACGCCTATTTGGTTGGGTGACTCTGGCCAAGCGGCGGGAACCAGTGAGCGATTTTTCGCTAATAGATATTATCGTCAGCAATCTGCTTGGTTTTTCGATGGTAGCCAAACTCGCCGCATAGGGCTAACCGGGCCAGATTACACCGAAACTGATAACGGCTATCTACGTTATGGCCAACAATATTCTGAAATTCACTCGGTCAACAAGTCAGGTCAAGTGCTGGGTTGGAGCTCGCAGTATATCAGTAGAACGGCCATTGTTTATTGGGTGTATGATCCCGCAACCGATAAAACACACGTCATAGACACCTCAATGTACACTTATGCAGCTTTATATTTTGGCAATCCCATAAAACATTTTGGTGATGATGGCAGTGTTCTATTTTCTTTTATTTCTAATGATTTCCTCGGTAAAGAATATTCACATGACTTTCTGTATACCATTGAGGGGGGGCTAGTTGATCTTGACTCACTTATCGGTGATAACGTTCGTGCCCAAAACAATTGGGGAATCCCGACTTATTTTGCAAGAACTCATTCCGGGTATATCCTGGGCAATTTCGGGGATGATGAAAGCCCTTTTATACTGTCACCTAAATCAGAATCCGGTAGCAATATTGCGCCCTCTGTAACCATCACCAGTCCTCCACACAATGCAAAGATTGATAAAGATTCGTTGCATACCATCACAGTTGATACCTCGGATTCTGATGGCTACGTGACCAAGGTAAGTTACTACCTGGATACTGCTCTAATTTCCACTAAAACAGAAGCGCCGTTTTCGCTCAATTTAGATGACGTGCTTGATGATAGAGTCATACCCAGCGGCAAGCTAAAACTGACTGCAGTGGCCTACGACAATAACGGTAATATGGCCATCAGTGATTACGCTGTAGTGTACATTTCCAGGTCTTATCCCGAAAAGCAACCACCCGATATTTCCATTGTAAGCCCCACCACTGACTCTCAGTTAGTTGAAGGCTCGCAAGTGACACTTAGCGTGGATGCAACAGATGAGGATGGCTTCGTAACCAAGGTAGAATACTACGCCTACGGTTCTGACTTGTTTGCCACCGCAACGGAAGCGCCGTTCTCCATCTCCGTGGACAGTGTTCCCTACGGCACCTTCGATATTACTGCCGTGGCCTACGATAGCGATGGCAATAGCACCACCAGTGAGGTGGTTACCCTTACGGTCAGTGCCAACGACGGTGGCAATAACCCCCCTAGTATCTCCATAACCAGCCCCTTGGATAACAGCGAGTTAATTGAAGGTGCACCGGTGACGTTTACGGTGGATGCTTCCGATGCCGATGGCAGCGTAACCAAGGTGGAATATTACGCCTTTGGTGACCAGTTGTTTGGCACCGTAACCGAAGCGCCATTTACATTAAATGTGGATCGAGCACCCTACGGTAAGTTTGATATCACAGCGGTGGTGTACGACGATAAAGGGGCAAGTACAGTAAGCCCGGATATTGTTGTGAAGGTGGTGGAACCCACCATTATTGTTGATTAACAACGTATATAACTAAGGCAGCCTTAAGTAAACAAAGCAGGTTACTTTAGGCTGCCATATGATTTTTTATATTTTCTTAGATCTTTGGGGTAAAAATGAAACGACATTTGTTACTAATGGCGTCTTTAATGGGCGTAGGGTTATCGGGGCAGTTGGCGTTAGCTGAAGTGGGTAGTTCCAATCCGGCACCGGCAATTGAGTTGGAGAATTGGACTTTGCATTCTCTGGGTTTGACTGATGCCGAACATACCAGACCGAATGGGTCGCTATATAGATCGATTAGATCTATGAATGAGGCAGGTGATGTGGCAGGGATCAGCATCGCACCCGGTAGATACAGTACTTGGTTGTTTGACGGCACCGTTGTCCGTCGCATTGGGTTGTTTGATAAAGACCATACCAATTTAGATGGCGAACAGAGAAGCGATTTTGAGTTTTTAAATGAGGTCGGCCATGTTGCCGGTACCAGTGAAAGATACACGAGCGACCCAAAAGATTATTTAGATACTGCATGGGTGTATAACGGCAGTGAAACCCTGCGTATTGGATTGGCGGATAGTTTACACACTCGAAGCGATGGCGTACAAGACAGCCGCATTACTTCCCTTAATGAGAAAGGTCAGGTTATAGGGATTAGTACTCAATATAACGGCGATGATAATGATTCATCAAGCGCCTGGCTCTATGATGGTAATCAAACCCGGCGCATTGGTCTTTTTGATGAGGATCATACTGGCCCGGATGGTTTTCAGGGAAGCACGCCTTTACATTTGAACAACGCTGGCCACGTGATGGGGAGCAGCGCCAGATACGTAGGCGCAAACGACGAGGGAGACGTATGGAGTACCAGCCTTTGGCTTTATGATGGCAACCAAACCCGACTTATAGGTCTTTATGGTGAGGAGCATACTCGCTCTGACGGTTACCAACGTAGCGGCCGTGATTACCACGGTTTTGTAGATAAGGTACTCAATGACGCTGGCCAAGCGGTTGGATACAGTAAACGCTACCGTGGCGACAATGATTATGGGCGTAGCGCCTGGGTTTATGATGGAAGTCAGACTCAACGCATCGGATTCTTGGATGAACAGCACACCCAGGACGATGGTTACCAATACAGTACAGTAACATGTGGTATTAATGAAGCGGGGCAAGTGGCAGGATACAGTATCCGATACACTGGCTACAGTAGTAAGGGAAGGACCGCATGGTTATATCAGGGGAACCAAATAAAGCGCATAGGTTTGTTGGATAAAACGCATACCAAGGAAGATGGTACACAATCTAGTGAGCCCATTTTTTTAACTGAAGCTGGTCAAGTAGCGGGTCATAGTACCCAATTTACACTGACGAAGCCCCCTCAGGGTGACTACGGCAAGAGTGTTTGGTTTTTTGATGGTAGCAACACACGGCGTATCGGTTTCTATGGAAACGGATTTACTCGGAACGATGGATATCAAGATTCTGATCTTTTGGGCATCAATAAATTGGGTCAGGTCTTTGGCCGGAGTGATCGCTTTAGTGAGTCTGGTTACCAAAGGGGTTATGTGTGGTGGATGTATGACCCCCAAACTGACAAAAATTACGCCGTGGACCCCCGGCCAGAGGCGTTTTCAAGTGCCGGTGAAATTTCAATCAGGAGTTTGAGTGATAACGGTATTTTGGGTGGAGTCTACCATCACCCTACTGGGACTGGAGGTGTGCACAGCAGAGGGTTTACATTTTCCATTGAAGGGGGGATTAACTATATAAGTGATCTGCTGAACGCGGTTGATTATGAAGCTCTAGGTTTGCAGTATCAGTATCTTGGTTCTGTGCACACAATCAACGGGTCAGGGCAGATAGCAGGTGGTTCAGGTTTTGCCTATATTCTTTCACCAAAGGATGAACCTGTTGGTAATGGTTTTCCTTCAGTAGCCATTACTAGCCCTACAACCAGTTCCAAATTAATTGAAGGTTCAGCTGTCACATTTACTGTTGACGCGTCCGATTCCGATGGCAGCATAACCAAAGTGGAGTACTACGCCTTTGGTGACCAATTGTTTGCCACTTCAACGGAAGCGCCGTTCTCCATAACGGTAGATCGCGCACCCTACGGCACTTTTGATATTACCGCCGTGGCCTACGACAACGACGGCAATAGCACCACCAGTGAGGTAGTCACACTTACAGTGAATGCCAACGACGGTGGCAATATTCCCCCTAGTATCACCATAACCAGCCCCTCAGATAACAGCGAGTTAATTGAAGGTGCACCGGTTACCTTTACGGTGGATGCATCTGATGCCGATGGCAGCGTAACCAAGGTGGAATATTTCGCCTTTGGTGACCAGTTGTTTGGCACCGTAACCGAAGCGCCATTTACATTAAATGTGGATCGAGCACCTTACGGTACGTTTGATATCACAGCGGTGGTGTACGACGATAAAGGGGCAAGCACAGTAAGCCCAGCCATTGTTGTGAATGTGGTGGAACCTACGGTGGTCGTGGATTAATTATTTAACGGGTTAAGTTGGGCATGCTTGAATAGACTGGGAGGTCATTCAAGCATGCCTTTTTTTATGGCGCGTTGGCTACATCCACATACAGTGTCAGCATATCTCCTGGCTGTAGATAGCTTTTAAAATCCACCCCATTCCAATTCTTCAATTGGTTCAAGCTGATATTAAAACGATCTGCAATCCGTGAGTAGGAGTCACCGTAGCGGGCTTTGTAATAGATTTTTCGTAGCCGCTGTTGATTGATGCCGTCCAGATTTACTTTGGGCTTTTTCCAGACCACCAGTTTTCGGCCCACTTTCAGGGTGTCATTAGGGGCCAAAGCGTTCCACCTGGCCAGTGCGTTGTGATTAACGCCGTACTTTTTGCCGATGGTCCAAAAGCTTTCCCCGTTGGATACAACATGAATAATTTTAAGCTTGCCAGCCCGTTTCTTTTCCAGGCGTTGGTTTTGTCTTGCATCGGCAGAAAGGGTGTAATTTTCTAGGGGTTGGCTTGACTTGGGAATCAAAAGCGCCTTACCCGCTCGTATGGTGTCAGAACGGAGATGATTAACCTCTCTAAGAAGAGCCGGGGTAATTTTGTGTGCATGGCTTATGGAGCCAATGGAATCCCCTGGCTTAATGGTATAGCGCTGCCAGGATACCCGTTTCTCCGGGGGGAGCTCAGCGAGCTCTGCTTTTATTTGCTCAGCTTGATCCACAGGCACTAGTAGTCGGTGGGGGCCATCGGGGTCGGTGGCCCAGCGATTGAATGCGGGGTTGAGTTTATACAGCTCCTCAATACTGATCCCTGCCATTTTTGAGGCTAATGCCAAATCCAGCTGCCCACCGATGTCCACTTCCTCGAAGTAAGGCTCATAGGCCATGTCTTGTAGCTCAAAATTGTATTTTTCTGGGCGTTTGAACAGTTGGGAAATGGCGATCAGTTTGGGGACGTAGGCTCTGGTTTCTTTGGGTAAATTAAGAGACCAAAAGTCAGTGGGTTTGCCGCGCTTTCTATTTTTGCGCATGGCTTTGCGCACGGTGCCAGCGCCGGAATTATAAGATGCCAATGCCAGCATCCAGTCACCTTCAAATCGTTTATTGAGGGATTCCAGATAGTCCAGCGCTGCTTTAGTGGAAGCCACTACGTCACGCCGTCCTTCATACCACCAGGTTTGTTTTAATCCAAATCCTCTGGCTGTGCCGGGTACAAACTGCCACATGCCAGCGGCCCGGCCATGGGAATAGGCGAATGGATCGTAGGCGCTTTCCACAATGGGCAGCAAGGCCAGCTCGCTGGGTAGGCCTCTTTCCACTGCTTGATTGAGTACGTGATAAAGATAGGGCTCCGCTCTTTTTAGAACACGGTCAAAGTAATATTGATGTTTGGCGTACCATTCTCGCTCTTTCTTTATCCTGGGGTTGTCTTGATCGAGATTCAAACCAACATTATCACGGTACACTCGCCATAAAGGTGTTGGGGCCGGGTCAGCTGCTTCCGGGAGAGTCTCTAGCTCCTGGGCGGGCTCCGGTTCCATAATGGCTGCCAGCTCATCAGGCGTGGGGGAAGACGCCGCAAGAAATGAGGTGGTTTTTGTGTCCTCAGGTTTGGAGTTAGCACCCATGTGGGTTTGTTCTGAAAGGTTGGCGCTATTGCATGACCACAAGAAGTAGCAACAAAAAGGTAATAGAAACAGAAGCTTATTGCTTTTTATTAAATTAGAACTTAACACTGCAGTTCCTTTTTAGTGATAGTGTTTTAGCTGAATTCACTCCACACATCCATTTTGATTACTGCGGTGATTCAACTGAGAGAGACACGCTTAAAAGCTGTCTTTCCATGCTCGAAGTTTAGCAAAAGAATCCACCGGGCTCGTGGGACGGCTGCCACAGTTTTCTTCTAAACTGTTTAGGATGGGCTCAATTTCTACCCTCAGAAAAGGGTTGATCATTTTTTCCGTGGCTAATGTGGTGGGCAGGCTGGGTAGTTCCTGCTGGCGCAGTTTTTCCACCTTTTCCCCATGCTCTTGCACATGCTTATTGTGCGGCTCTACCGCCAGGGCAAACTTCAGATTGGACTGGGTATATTCGTGGGTGCAGCATACCAATGTAGTATCCGGCAGCGCCGCCAGTTTACTTAGGGAGGTGTGCATTTGTTCCGGGCTGCCTTCAAATAATCGGCCACAACCGGCGGAAAATAGGGTATCGCCACAAAACAGCAGTGGGCCCAATTCGGTTTCCGTGCAAAAGTAGGCTATGTGGCCCAAGGTGTGGCCCGGAAGCAAAATCACCTGGAATTGCAATTTGCAGGATTGGAACTCAAGCTGGATGGTGTCAGCGTCAGTTAGAGGATGGTTACCATGGGAGATGTCCTCTTGTTTGGGGTACCATACGGGCACATTTGGCGCAAGATTGGACAAATCAGGTAAGCCGGATACATGGTCCCAGTGGTGGTGCGTAATGAGTATGCCCGCCAATTCCAATTTCTGTTGTTCAAGGTATTTCAATACCGGTTGGGCTTGACCAGGATCCACCACGTAGGCCTTGTTTCCATCGTGCAGGCACCAAATGTAGTTGTCGGTAAAGGCGGGGATGGGATGGAGTGTGAGCATATTCATAATCCTGAAAAAGGCTTCTGCAAGGCGGTTAACATCTGTTAATCTAATGTTTAACAAATGAAGCTTAAATTGTGTAAGTAACTGATGAGCCTACCTAGATTATTCCAACCATTCCAGCAAATTCAGGGCAGCTATGTTCATGACCTGCTGGACAAATGGTTTGAGACGCCCATAGGAAAGGATGTTTTAGAGCAGGAAAAGGATCTGCTGGCGCAACTGTTACCCTCAATGTTCGGCTATTACCTGGTTCAAACCGGGGTAGGTAAGCCAAAATATCTAACAGCCGGAAGCACCATTCACCGCAAGTTATATGTCTGTGAACAACCTCAAAAGTCGCAGCATTACCGTTGCGTGTGCAGCCGGTTGGACGATTTGGCCATTGCCACAGAAAGCGTGGATGTGGCTCTATTACACCACAGTTTGGACTTTGAAAATGCTCCCCACAGGGTGCTTAAGGAAATCTCCCGAGCGGTGATTCCCGGTGGCAAGATTGTTATCGTTGGGTTTAATCCCTGGAGTCTCTGGGGCTTAAGCCGATTTTTGTTAGCACAATCCGTCCGCATACCCTGGAGCGGAAACTTTATCAGCCCCATGCGGGTATCCGATTGGCTTCATCTGCTCGATTTTCGTGTGGAAGGTTGCGAAGCCATCGTGCACGGTGTGCCTTATTCAAATCCCACCGCCAGGAAAATGTTCAATTGGTTTGGTTTTCTCAGCAAACGCATGTGGCGGCAGCGGGGGGGCGTTTATGTGTTGGTGGCCACCAAGCAGGTGTCGACTTTAACACCCATTAAACCCGGGTTTAAGAGCGTAAGAGATTCCCTGGTAACCCTGCCGATCGCTGGAATCGCCAAACCATCAACTCGAAAACCCTGGCCCAATAACGGCAATTCGGAAAATTAATGGATACAGTAGAAATATTTACGGACGGGGCCTGTCGCGGCAATCCCGGCCCGGGTGGTTGGGGCGCCATGTTGCGTTGCAACGGCCACGTCAAAGAACTTAAAGGTGCGGAAGCCAATACCACAAATAATCGTATGGAGTTAACTGCAGCATTGGAAGCGCTAAAGTCGCTGAAACGCCCCTGCAAAGTCAGTCTCACCACCGATTCCCAATATGTGCGTAAGGGCATAACGGAGTGGATTCACGGATGGAAGAAAAAGGGTTGGAAAAATGCCAGTAAAAAACCGGTTAAGAACGCCGATCTCTGGCAGGCGCTGGATGAAGCCAATGCCGTCCATGAAGTGGAATGGCATTGGGTCAAAGGCCACAGTGGCCATCCCGAAAACGAACGGGTGGATGAGCTAGCCAATCTTGCTATTGATGAAATGGGGGGGTGAGCCATGAGACAAATTGTTCTGGATACGGAGACAACGGGTTTAGAACCGGCAGATGGACACCGCATCATTGAAATTGGCTGTGTAGAGGTGATCAACCGAAAACTGACTGGGAACAACTACCACCGCTACATACAGCCCGATCGGGAAATTGATGATGGCGCCATTGAGGTGCACGGCATCACCAATGAATTTTTGGTAGATAAGCCCCGTTTCCATGAGATCAGCCAAGAGTTTCTGGACTATATCAAAGGGGCTGAACTGGTTATCCATAACGCCGCGTTTGACGTGGGTTTTATGGACCATGAATTCAAACTAACAGACTCGAATCTGGGGGTTACCACAGATCATTGCAGCGTGTTGGATACATTGTTGCTGGCTAGAAAGCTTCACCCAGGGCAGCGCAACAGTTTGGATGCCCTTTGTAAACGCTACGATATTGACAACTCCCATCGCGACCTGCACGGCGCTTTGCTGGACGCCGAAATATTAGCGGATGTTTACCTGATGATGACAGGTGGGCAAACTGCCCTTGTTTTGGGGGGAGATGAGGAAGAAGGCGGTGCGGTAACGGGCTCCAGCATTCGCCGGCTTGACAGTTCAAGGCCCAGTTTGAGGGTGATACGGGCGGACGCCCCAGAAATTGAAGAGCACAATCAACGCTTAGAGGCCATTGATAAGGCCAGCGGTGGCCAATGCATTTGGCTCAAGAGCAGTGACTAACTCGACATTTTTGCAAAAATACACAATACAGATTTCCTAATTGTTGTCAGCGAGACCCTAAAAAGCTACATTCAATCAATTGGTTACTGTAGCTTTCTTAGAGTAGCATTAAGTGTTGGCGGTAAGGCTAAAAAGTAAACAATTATGATGTCGCGAGTCAAATTAAGAAAAACATCTATACTTTAATCTGGTTTAGGTGAACATTCTTAGGTTAGGCGGCATAGCCAACTTAATGCATCACAGAATGATTTACATTTAGCAGAGAAAACACGGTGTCAGCATGCTTACGATCGAAGGTTCCGCATCTTTAAATCTCGTAAAAGCCCAAATCGACGAGTCTTTAGGAATTGCAGAGTCAAACCTTGAGCAGTACGTAGAGGAGCCCGATCAAGAGGCTCGTTTAAAAGCGGCTATTGAACAATTTGCCCTCATAAAAGGCGTGTTCAAGTTAATTAACCTGCCTGGAGCATCCATGCTCATAGGAGAGCTGGAAGAGCTTGGGCATAAGATCCTGGCTCGTCATGAGCAGAATAATGAGCACTTATTGGCGGCCATCAGCAACGCCATCATGGTGATGAACCATTATTTAGAGTATGTGGAAATCAAAAAGCAAGCCTTGCCTGTGTTGCTGGTTCCCACCATAAACGAAGTGCGTTTTTTGCTGAGTAAACCCCTCATCACGGAAAGCCAGTTCTTTGATTTGGGCGATAACCCCCCCAGACCAGCAAAAACCGATGCCCAGGGCCCTGATATAGCGCAGCTGTCCAGCAGAGGAAGACGTTTGCGACATATGTATCAGGTAGGGCTGCTGGGTTTGTTCCGTAACGAGAATATCTCGGTCAACGCCAAAATGATGAGTCGCGCGGTTGCTCGAATCGATTCGTTATCCGGAAACGCACCCATGTCAAAGTTATGGTGGTTAGCTCAGGCCGTGCTGGAAGCCATTGGTGCCCAAAAAGTGGTTTTGAATGTGGCTCGAAAATCTCTGTTGGGAACCATTGATCGCCAGATCAAAGCGGTGGTTGTGAACGGTGAATCGGCGTTGGCGAAAGAGCCTTCCAAAGCTACCGTGCAGGAATGTGTCTATATTGCCTCTTTGGCAGGTGCCTCCGGGGAGAGTCTGGCGGAGGTAGCCAAGCACTACAATCTGGATACCGGTGGCCTCACGGACTCCGGCCTAAACCACGAATTGGAAATCATGCGTGGTCCGGGCGGGTCGGTAATACGGTCTGTAGCAGAAGCTATAAATGAAGAATTGATTTCCATTAAAGACGCTCTCGATCTGGGTGCCCGCGGAGCTTCCGCTGATAATGAGCGCTTCGAATCCACCGCCGATACCATGATGAAGGTCTCCAATACCCTAATCATGTTGGGGTTGAGCAAGGCGGCAGGTTTGCTTAAAGAGCAATCAGATATCGTGAGAAGCTGGTCCCAGGATAATGCTAGTGTGGACTCGGAAGAATTTAACCGAGTGGCGGACACACTGCTGTACATCGAGAACAGCATTGCCACGTTGTCACCTCGATGTGGACCCGACAGCAATTTACTCAGCAATAAAGCAGAGGAAGCCATCAACGATGGTATCTCTGTGACCCAATTGGATGATGCCAGACGGGTGGTGGTTGCTGAAGCCAGGGCTGGGTTGTCTTTGGCCAAGCGTGCAATCACCTCCTTTATGGACTCAAATTGGGATGGAATGCATCTCAATAACGTTCCAATCACCTTGAAGTCTGTGTGGGGTGGGCTGGTATTTCTGCAGTTGCATCGGGCCGCCGCTGTTGTGGGTTCCTGTGAAAGTTTCATCGAAGACAAGTTGATTAAGAATCGATCTGAAAACCCCACTGGGGAGTTGATGGAAACACTGGCGGATGCGGTAACCAGCATTGACTACTATTTAGAAGGAATGGAAGACGACAAGCCTATAGGCGAGGGCATACTGGACGTGGCAGAAGACAGTATGCAGGTTCTTGGGTTCCCCGTTAAAGCTGCCTGATTATGCAATATCAGTGGATCACTGCTTTTTTTGCCATCATCAGCCTGTTGATTCTATTTTTGTCTTTCAGGCTGTTGATGCGAAAAGACTGGTTTATCGGCTGGATCAAAGGCACGGTGGGATTGATTTTGTTGGCAACCGCTTCGGTGATGGCTTTAACCGCGTTAAATGTAAATGGCTACAGACCGGTTGAAAAAGAAGTGGCAGTGGCCACCATCAGCTTCGATAAGCTTGATGACCAAGTGTATAAAGCCAACGTGGTGCTGTCTTCCAGCGGCTCCGAAATGCCATTTGAAATAAGCGGTGACCTCTGGCAAGTGGATGCCCGGGTAATTAAATGGAGTGGTTTGCTGGCCATGGTGGGGGGGCGTCCAGGTTATAAGCTGGACCGTATACAGGGCCGTTATTACACCTTAGAAGATGAGCGAAGTAAGCCCCGAAGCGTGTATGCATTGAGCAACCCTGACATTGGCTTTGATCTTTGGAGTGTTATGGATAACTTGTCCCACCATATAGCCTGGGTTGATGCTGAATATGGTAGCGCAACCTTCCTGCCAATGGCAGATGGCGCGTTATTTACCGTGAAGCTCAGCAGTACGGGACTGGTGGCTCGTCCGGAGAATGATAGGGCAACCATCGCTATTCAAGACTGGGAATAGCCCCAAAAAGTAGGATTCACACCACCTTTGCGGTATCTTATGGCCTCGCGCCGCTATCAAAGTGGCTTTACAACGTCAATTGAGGTCTTTCCGTGTTAGATTTTCTTTTCAATTACGGCCTGTTTTTAGCAAAGGCCATTACCGTGGTTATTGCCTTTGTGGTTGTCATAACGGCCATTGCTGCAGCTGCTCAGTCCCGTAATCGTAGCGACCAAAAAGGGGATGTAAAGGTTACTGCGCTGAATGACTTTTACGAAGATTTAAAGCAGACCATGATGCACAGCGTGCTATCAAAAGATGAATTAAAAGCGGAAGAGAAAAGAAAAAAGAAAGAAGAAAAAGATAAGAAAAAACACAAGGATGAGCCTCGAAAAAAACGCATATATGTTCTAGATTTTGATGGTGACGTGAAGGCCTCGGGGGCTGAATGTTTAAGCCACGAAGTCACCACGGTGCTAACCATGGCGGAAAAGCAGGATGAAGTGGTTTTGCGTTTGGAAAGCCCCGGTGGTCAAGTCCATGCCTATGGCTATGCATCGTCACAGCTGGAACGTATTCGGCAAAAAGAAATACCCCTTACCATTTGTGTCGATAAGGTGGCCGCAAGTGGGGGCTATATGATGGCCTGTACCGGGGACAAAATACTGGCCGCGCCGTTTGCTATCCTCGGCTCAATTGGCGTCATAGCGGAACTGCCGAACTTTAACCGAATTTTACGTAAGCACGATGTGGACTATGATATCTATACCGCTGGTGAATTTAAGCGAACTGTAACCATGTTGGGAGAAAATACCCAGGAAGGTAAACGCAAGTTCATAGAAGAAATCGAGGAAACCCACACGCTTTTTAAAGACATGGTTAAGCGTAATCGTCCGTCACTGGATATCGCAGCGGTTTCAACCGGTGAACATTGGTACGGTAAGCAGTGTGTGGACCTCAACCTGGTGGACCACATACAGACCAGTGAAGATTATTTGTTCGACGCCAGTAATGATAGCGATATTTACGAAGTGTGTTACGAAGAAAAACGAACCATGGCAGATCGTTTTGGAATGGCAGTAGATGGCGTTGTGGGTCGCACTATTAATCGCTTGTTAACAAGTTTAAGCAGTCAGGGAAAGAAGCTTATGTAAGAAGCTTGCTTATGTTTTCACATTCTATTTAGGGAAGAATAATGGGTAACACATTCAAATCGTACTGTGTTAGTGAAAAAGATGGAAAGTTTCAAGGGAAAGTAGTTGAGAAAAGCCTTGCCGATCTACCCGATGGCGAGGTGCTTGTGAAAGTTGAGTATTCTTCGCTAAATTATAAAGACGCCCTATCTGCTGCTGGCAGTAAGGGCATCACCAGGCAATACCCTCACACCCCAGGCATTGATGCTTCCGGGGAAATAGAATCATCATCAGATCCCCGTTTTGCTCCCGGCGACCCCGTTATTGTAATGGGGTACGACCTGGGTATGAATACTCCCGGTGGCTTTAGTGAATATATTCGCGTTCCCAGTGCGTGGGTGGTGCATCGCCCTGAACGTTTAAGTGCGGAACACGCCATGATATTCGGTACTGCGGGATTTACAGCCGCAATGAGCGTCGATACTTTGCTACAGGTGGGTATTTCACCCAATCAGGGCAGCGTATTGGTGACCGGGGCAACCGGTGGCGTGGGTGTTATGTCGGTTTGGCTTTTGTCGAACTTGGGCTTTGATGTGGTGGCGGCCACTGGCAAACAGGAGCAGGAGTCCCTGTTGGATTCAGTGGGAGCGAAGCAAGTGATTAGTCGTGAATCTCTGCTGGAGAACAATAACAGGCCCATGAATAAGCCCCTATGGGCTGCAGCCATTGACACGGTTGGTGGTGATATTCTGGGAAGCCTTGTAAAAAGCATCCAGTATGGCGGCAGTGTAGCCTGTTGCGGTATGGTGGCCGGTCATGAGTTACATACCAGCGTACTCCCTTTTATTTTACGGGGTATCAATCTTTTGGGGGTTGATTCGGTTGAGTTACCACTGGACGTGAAACAAGATATATGGAACGTGATCGCCAACGATTGGTTGTTTCCAAACTTCGATCAGTTTAAGGCGTTGACTACCACGGAAATTGGGCTGGAACAATTGAGTGGTTCAATCAAGCAGGTTTTGGCCGGTACTCATACCGGGCGTTATGTGGTGAAGCTTTAGTAGTTGCTTGGTTAATCCCGCCGCAATCGATCTGATAGAGCTATGGGTGTGGGAAACCGAAACACCACTATATAGGTTGAAAACAAAAACGTGAGAATAGCGGTAGCCTGTATCACATGGGATGCGGCCACGCCGATAAGGCCCTGGCTACTGGCTATGAAAGCGATGAGCAAGGAGAATTCACTGGTCTGACCCAGTCGGAACCCAGCCTCCCATGACATTGACCGTGACTCCCCGAGGGAACTTAATAATTTGGCGTGCAGTGTGGGTTTTAATATCAGCACCAGCAATGTCAATAACAGGCTTGTTACCCATATGTCGGGTATCAGGGCAAAGTTAAATGCGGCCCCAATGGAGAAGAAAAATAATATTAAGAAGAAATCCCGCAGTGGTTTGAGGTTGGTTGCTATGTACTGGGCAATCGGGCTGTTGGCTAAACTTATCCCGGCGATAAATGCACCAATTTCAAGCGATAATCCTAGGGCCTGGGCCAGTTCGGCCACACCCAGGCACCAGCCAATGGCCAGCAAAAATATGTACTCATGAAAGCGGTCGAACCGGGTGAGTAAAGGTAGCAATATCCAGCGCACGAAATAGCGTGCACCTATGTAGAGAGCGGGCAGGGATATCACCACACCGATCCAGGCTTTGGCATCGCTGATATGGTTGGTTCCCGAAATGAGTATCAAGGTTACGATAGCCACCATATCCTGTATTAATAGAATCGCTATTATGATTTCACCGGTGTGCTTGTGATGCAGCACCGTGGTGGGCAGCAATTTTATCCCTATGATGGTACTGGAAAACATCAACGAAATTCCCACGATCAGAGATTCTACCCAAGGTAAGCCCAGCCAGTGACTAATGCCGGATCCGGTAGCACAGAGTACGACGCCGCTGGTCAAGGTAACCAGAGCACTACGGCCCAGCAACTTGCCGAAGTTACGCGGCTGAAGATCAAGCCCAAGCAAGAAAAGTAAGAACACGATGCCTATGTGGCTGATTTGTTCCAGCGTTTTACCGTCAGAAACCAGATTAAGGCCATGGGGCCCGAATAACCCGCCTAGAACAATGTAACCAACAATCAGGGGTTGCCGGGTGAATAGGGCAAGAGAGGACACCACTGCGGCGCCACTGAAGATGAGAAATATGGAAAATACAATGGATTCTGATTCCATCCTGAGACCTTGCTAAGGGTTTTGCCTATCCTAGCAAAAATCATTCACAAATGGTCTTCTTTAACAGCAGCCGCCGTCGACATTGCTGCTGGTTGAATTGTTTTGTGTGTCAAAGGGCAAGTTACTGCCGCACCCCTCGAAGATGCCGTAATGGGTATCCCAGGCCCCATAAAGCTCAAAATGTTGTGCCAGGCGAGTTTCATTGAGCATACGATAGGTGTTACCACAGACGGGGAATACTTTGCCAGTTTCAATCAGGTGGTGTTTATCAAGTCTCAATAGATTGGGTTGGTGGGGGATAGTGCCCTTGTACACAACGGCTTGTCCGTAGTCCTCGCAGGCGGGTTCCAATTCATCGATTTTGAACAAGCGGTAAGTGGCGCTGAAAAAATCGATATGACCTATTTTTTCTTCAATTTTCTTATTGCCAATACCGATGGGGCGATCTTCTACCAGGCGAGGATCCTTGAACCCGGCTGACTTTGCTAGATTGATAAAATCATTCCAATACAATGCACCACTTAGACACTCGCCATACAAAAGCGGGTCTTCTACCAGGTCTTTAGGCACCCGTTTCGAGGCGTAAACGTCGGAGAAATACATTTCACCGCCCGGTTTAAGGAGTCGGTGAGCTTGTTCCAGCACGGCGCGCTTGTCGGTGGATAAGTTAATTACGCAGTTGGATACGATGATGTCAAAACTGTTATCCGCCAGGTCAAGTTCATCAAGCTTCTCAATATAGCCTTTCACAAACTGAACATTAGGCTTTTCAAAACCAAAGGCCTGGGTGTGATAATCGATATGCTGGTTTGCAACGGCTAGCTGCTCGTCAGTCATATCCACACCCACTATGGAGCCATGTTCACCCACCAAGGCAGAAAGCGCATAACAATCTCGGCCGGAACCGCTGCCCAAGTCCAAGATACGCATGCCATGCAAAGCTTCTGGGGCAATCAATCCGCAGCCATAATAACGGGCCATTACCTCGTCATGTATTTTTGATAACACGGGTTTTAAATATTCTGGTAAGCCTTCATCAGTACAGCAGGCATTGGTTTGCAGGTCATCGCTTCCCTGTAAGGTGGTACCGTAATACTCTTTAACCTTGTCATACATGGCCTGGTAGAACCCCGTGATGTATCGTTAAGTTGTCAGCTGCGTCTTTGGTAGATTGGCTTTGGTTGATGCACGTCTGCTTGGTAGAGAACGCTAAAATCCTTAAGACCATTGAGAGCATCTTCTATGCAGCGATCTTCTCGTACGGCGAAGCTATTAAAACCACAGCGATAGAGATAGAACAATTGATCTCTCAACACGTCGCCCGTTGCACGGAGCTCACCGCCATAGTTAAACTTCTGCCGCAACATGCGGGCCAAGGAATAGCCCCGGCCATCTTTAAATGCCGGGAAATCAATGGCAATTAAATCCACAGCGGATAAATCGTCAGCGAACTCGCTGGGCTCTGTTTCTCCCAATACCTGAATGCCTATTTTACCCTTATGATCTTTGAGTAAGGGTTTGGTTTCATTCCATAGGGCCAGTGGAATCAGCAGGTCCTGTTGACTGGTAAATTCTGAAGAGTTCTCCAGGAGAAGGAAAGTGTCTTCGATGATCGCACCATCTTTTATTAGCTTACGAGGCATAAACGCGCTCCTTGAACGGCTGCATTCCGATTCGGTTGTATGTGGAAGAGAAAGATTCACCTTCCATACGTTTTTCAACGTAGACATCCACTATTTTGGTGATCACATCGGCAATGTCATTTTCGTAAAATGAAGGGCCTACAATCTTGCCTACTTGGGCTTCTTTTCCTGAGTTGCCTCCCAGGGATACCTGGTAATATTCTTCGCCTTTTTTATCAACACCTAATATGCCGATATTGCCTATATGATGATGGCCGCAAGCATTCATGCAGCCTGAAATGTTCAGTTCTATATCTCCCAGGTCGTAGAGATAATCCAGGTCATCGAAACGCCGTTGAATCTGCTCTGCAATAGGAATGGATTTGGCATTGGCCAGAGAACAGAAGTCACCACCAGGGCAGCAGATAACATCCGTTAAACAACCTATGTTTGCAGTGGCAAAGCCAAGGGACTTGAGTTCTTTCCACAGGCTTAGCAATTGATCCTGGCGAACATCCGCCAGTACCAAATTTTGTTTGTGGGTGGAACGAAGCTCGCCAAAGCTGTATCGGTCTGCTAAATCGGCAATGGTGAACAGTTCCTCTGTACTCACATCCCCCGGTGCAACTGCCGTTGCTTTAAGGGAGAGGGTTACTGCCTGGTATCCAGGTTGTTTATGGTCAGTGCAGTTTTGTTTTAACCAAGCCTTAAACCCAGGGTTGTCGTTCGCTTGCTGTGCCAACAAGGTGGTTTGTGGTTCCAATGACTCGTAAGCCGGGGGTGTGAAGTAGTCTTTCATGCGCATGAATTCAGCTTCTGGCAAATCCATTTCGGTATCTTTTAGGGGTTGCCATTCCGCTTCTACCCGCTTGCGGAATTCTTCTATGCCCAGAGCTTTAACCAGAATTTTAATACGAGCTTTGTATTTATTGTCTCGACGACCATATCGGTTATAGACCCGTAAGATGGCCTCTAAATAGGATAAAAGGTACTTGCGGGGCAGAAACTCAGTGATGTTTTGAGCGGCTATGGGGGTTCTGCCCAGGCCGCCTCCAACCCAAATTGAAAAACCAATTTCACCATTGGCGCCTTTTACAATTTCCACTCCAATGTCGTGGAATTTTATGGCAGCACGGTCTTCTTCCGCCGCATTTACCGCAATTTTAAACTTCCTCGGTAGATAAGCGAACTCAGGGTGAAAGGTGCTCCACTGGCGAATGATTTCGCAGTAGGGACGGGGGTCTTCAATTTCATCCAAGGCGATGCCCGCGAACTGGTCCGTGGTGGTATTACGAATACAATTGCCGCTGGTTTGAATGGCGTGCATCTGTACAGAGGCCAGTTTTTCTAAAATATCCGGTACCTGTTCCAGGTTGGGCCAGTTGAACTGAATGTTTTGACGGGTACTGAAGTGAGCGTAGCCTTTATCGTAATCCCGGGATATTTCCGCAAGTACCCGTACCTGTGCACTGTTCAGGGTACCGTAGGGTATGGCAACCCTGAGCATGGGAGCATGACGTTGCACGTAGAGACCATTCTGCAGTCGTAATGCTAAAAATTCGTCTTCGCTTAGTTGCCCGTTAAGGAAACGTTGGGTTTGATTTCGATATTGAGCGACTCGTTCGGCCAACAATTGTTGGTCATATTCTGTATATACGTACATATTTGACTCGATTGCCTCTGCTCCCCAAAGGGAATAAGGGGAGAGTGGCTACAACATGGAATAGGGTTTATTAGCGCGGCAAGGTTACCAGCTAGTCTTTATTCAGAAAAGTGATATTTTTGGATAAGTGTTACCGCTTTTATGGATAATGCTGGTTTGTTAGCTGCTATTGTCCTGCACCATTACTGACCAGCACTATCCAGCACCTGGTTTACCACAATAATCATGGTGACGACCAACACCACCACGGCAATGATACCCATGGTGATAAATTGGGATGCATCTCCGCTGGCAAAATCCTTTTTGCGATTCTCGTCACTCTGAATGCCAAAAATGGCCGCCACTGTGCTTTGCAGCAGACCAAGAAGGCCCCTTTTCTTCGGTTCCTCTGAATTTTCACTCATAAGCTTCTCGATATCAGTTGGCCTTGTTGTTTTTGTGATACTGCTGGTAGCCAATAATGGCCTCCGCAGGCTGCTCAAGCAAGTGAATTCATGACCACTCTCTACTCTGGTTCATAGCCCAGATTAGGGCTGAGCCAACGTTCCACTTCGGCTACTGTCATTTGTTTGCGCTGGGCGTAATCCTCAACCTGATCGCGATTAATTTTTCCAATAGCAAAGTAGCGACTGTCTGGATGGGAAAAATACCAGCCCGATACTGCCGCCGTTGGGTACATGGCGTAGTGCTCCGTTAGCTTAACGCCGGTGTTGGCTTCTGCATCTAATAGCTCAAAGAGTGTGGCTTTTTCGGTGTGATCCGGGCAGGCAGGGTAGCCCGGAGCAGGGCGAATACCCTGGTACTTTTCTTTGATTAGTTCTTCATTAGTCAACGCCTCGTCTGGTATATACCCCCAGTACTCGGTACGCACTTTCTCATGCATATGTTCGGCAAAGGCTTCTGCCAGCCGATCTGCAATTACCTTAAGTAAAATGGCGTTATAGTCGTCATGGGCCGCTTCAAACTCTGCCACTTTTTCATCCAAGCCAATTCCAGCTGTCACCACAAAGCCACCCACATAGTCTTCAGCGCTGCCTTTCGGGGCAACGTAATCAGACAAGCAAAAATTAGCCTGATCATTGGCTTTATCGGTTTGCTGGCGAAGGTGATGCAGGGTGGTCAGGGGTTGGTTATTGCCATCCATAACCTGTATGTCGTCACCCTCACTATGGGCCGGCCAGAAGCCAATTACGGCACTGGCGGTTAGCCATTTTTCTGCGATGATTTTTTCCAACAGGGCCTGGGCATCATTAAATAGTTTGGTGGCTTCTGTACCCACTTTCTCGTCATTGAGAATGGCTGGATACTTTCCTGCCAGTTCCCAGGCAATGAAAAACGGAGTCCAATCAATTCTGTCCACCAGTTGTTGCAGTGGATAGGCCTCAAATACCCGAATACCGGTGAAACTGGGTTTGGGTGGTGTGTAATTGGCCCAATCAATTGCCAGGCTGTTGTTTATTGCCGATGGGTAATCCAGAAGTTTTGTGCGGTTAGCGCGCTTGGCGTTGCGCTGGCGAATTTTTTCGTACTCTTCATTCAGGCTTTGGGCAAGAATTTCCCTTTGGCCGGGGTTGATCAGGTTGGAAGCGACACTCACGCTGCGGGACGCATCCGCCACGTACACCACGGGGGATTGGTTGTATTGGGGTTCAATTTTTACCGCAGTGTGGGCTTTTGACGTAGTTGCACCACCTATCATCAGGGGAACTGAAAAATCCAAGCGCTCCATTTCTTTTGCCACATGCACCATCTCGTCAAGGGAGGGTGTAATCAAGCCGCTTAAGCCAATGATATCCACATTGTGCTCTTTTGCTTTGGCAAGAATCTGATCACAGGGCACCATGACCCCCAGATCCACCACTTCAAAGTTGTTGCACTGCAAAACCACACCCACGATATTCTTACCTATATCGTGCACATCACCTTTCACCGTGGCCATTAGAATCTTGCCTTTAGCCTGGCTGTTGGCATCTTTCTCCTGCTCGATAAAGGGAATAAGGTGGGCCACGGACTGTTTCATCACCCTGGCGCTCTTCACTACCTGGGGTAAAAACATTTTACCCTGGCCAAACAAGTCACCCACTACGTTCATGCCGTCCATTAATGGGCCCTCAATAACTTCAATGGGGCGGTCAGCCTGCAAACGGGCTTCTTCGGTATCATCAATAATATAGGTGGTGATGCCTTTCACTAGAGCGTGCTGCAGCCGTTTGGTTACGGGCAGTTCACGCCAGGCTTCATCCTCTTTCTGCTGTTGGCTGCCGTCTCCGCGATATTGCTCGGCTATTTCAAGCAGTCTGTCGGTACTATCCTGGCGTCGGTTGAGAATAACGTCTTCAACCCGGTCCCGAAGTTCAGTGGGAATGTCTTCGTAAATGGCCAATTGTCCCGCATTGACGATACCCATGGTGAGACCCGCTTTAATAGCATGGTAGAGAAACACCGCGTGTATGGCTTCCCGAACCGGGTTGTTGCCGCGGAATGAAAAGGACACGTTACTGATGCCACCGGAGCTAAGGGCATGGGGTAATTGTTCTTTTATGTAGGCGCAGGCTTCAATAAAGTCCACGGCATAGTTGTTATGCTCATCGATCCCTGTGGCTACAGCAAATACGTTTGGATCAAAGATAATGTCCTGTGGCGGAAAGCCGATTCCCACCAATAGATCGTAAGACCGTTTCACAATTTCTTTTTTGCGTTCCGCGGTATCCGCTTGCCCCGTTTCATCAAAGGCCATCACCACCACGGCCGCACCGTACTCTCGGCAAAGGTGGGCTTTTTCCAGAAACTCTTGTTCCCCTTCTTTGAGGCTGATGGAGTTCACCACCCCTTTACCTTGAATGCGCTTTAGTCCTTCTTCTATGATTTCCCACTTGGAGGAATCCAGCATGATGGGCACGCGACTGATTTCTGGTTCTGAGCCAATAAGGTTAAGGAAGGTAATCATGGCTTCCTGGGAGTCCAGCATGCCTTCATCCATATTAATATCGATGATCTGGGCGCCATTCTCCACCTGGTCCCTGGCCACCTGTAGCGCCTCTTCAAACTCTTGCTCTTTGATTAGGCGGCGGAATTTGGCAGAGCCCGTTACATTGGTTCGCTCACCCACGTTCACAAATAAAGAGCTTGCGTCCACATTAAACGGTTCCAATCCTGAAAGCCGCAGGGCGGGGGGGATCTGGGGGATTTGTCTTGGAGACATGCCTTCCACGGCCTCGGCAATGGCGCTGATATGCCCTGGGGATGTACCACAGCAGCCGCCAATGATATTTACGAATCCGCTGCTGGCAAATTCTTTCACGATTTCCGCCATTTCTTCCGGTGTTTGATCGTAAGCACCAAATTCGTTGGGTAAACCGGCATTCGGGTGGGCGCTCACATGACACTCTGCCACACGGGAAAGTTCTTCCACGTAGGGACGCAGTTGCGTTGCACCCAAAGCGCAGTTAAGGCCAATGCTGATAGGGTTGGCGTGAATAATGGAATTGTAAAATGCTTCGGTTGTCTGGCCCGACAGAGTGCGTCCGCTGGCATCGGTAATGGTGCCCGAGATCATAATGGGCAATTCGATCTTGTTTTCCCGGAAATACTTGCGTACAGCGAAAATTGCGGCTCGGCAATTGAGGGTGTCAAACACGGTTTCGATCAGGATGATATCGCTGCCACCGTCAACCAAACCCGACGTGGCCAATAGATAATCCTCTACCAGCTCGTCGAAGGTAATGTTGCGGTATTCCGGTCTATTAACGTCTGGTGAAATGGAGCAGGTGCGACTGGTTGGACCCAGCACCCCTGCCACGAAGCGGGGTTTATTGGGCGTTTCTTTGGTTTTTCTGTCGCATGCACTTCGAGCCAGGGCGGCACCTTGTTTGTTCAACTCATAGACCAGTTGCTGCAAACTGTAGTCAGCTTGGGAAACCGCCGTTGAATTAAAGGTATTGGTCTCAATGATGTCTGCCCCCACATCGAGATAGGCGCCATGGATGGCCTCGATCACATCGGGGCGGGTGAGAGACAGTAAATCGTTATTTCCCTTGAGATCCTGACCATGGGCGGCAAAGCGTTCTCCGCGGTAATCCTGTTCTTGCAGGTTATAGCCCTGAATCATGGTACCCATGGCTCCGTCTAATATGAGGATGCGTTGATTAAGGGCTTGCTTTAACTGGTGTGCGCGTTGGTCTCGGGCAGTCATGGGTATTTCTAGGCTCACGGTCTGTGTATGGATGATGCTCAAGCGCGGGATTGTATCAGATTAGGGGCTTGGGTAGCTCGCCACAGCTACTGAGAATTCTTCATATTGGATCAAAGGCGCTTCATGGGAGCAGTTGATGCAGGTCATTACATTTGAGAGTACCTGAGCAGAATGCTTGGTTTTTAGTATTTAAGGGGGTATCCTTGGCCTGTTAAGTTGAGATATAGGCCGTACTATGTCAGATAGTTATATTACCGTAACGGAAGCAGCCCAAGAATACCTGGGTGGGCTGCTAGCCAAGCAGGATACCCCTGGGATGGGTGTTCGAATATTTGTTGAAAAGCCGGGAACCCCCTACGCCGAGTGTTGCATGGCGTATTGTGCAGATGGTGACCAGGAACAAACCGACAAAAAGCAGGAGCTGGATGGGTTCAGCGCGTTTATAGAAGATGCAAGCGTGCCTTTTCTGGAAGATGCCGTCATCGATTACGCCAAAGACCGCATGGGCGGTCAACTTACTTTTCGCGCACCCAAATCGAAAGTGCCCCAACTGGATGAAAACGCCAGCATTGAGCAGCAGGTTAATTATCTGCTTTACAGCGAGATTAACCCTCAGTTAGCTTCCCACGGGGGCAATGTGGAATTGGTGGGTTTAATTGAAGATGATACCGTGGCAGTGCTCAAATTCGGTGGCGGTTGCCAGGGCTGTGGCATGGTGGACGTCACCTTAAAAGAGGGAATCGAAAAGACACTGTTGGAGAAGGTGCCTTCTTTGAAGCGAGTCGTGGACGAGACTGATCACTCGGTCACTGAAAACGCCTACTTCACATAACCTAAATTCAACATTCCATACAGAACGAAAACCCCAACCGATTCGCGATCTTTGCAATGGGTTGGGGCGCTAACGGGTAGTAAACTGGTTATAAAATCAGTTTCGCTGCTTCAGAACAGGTCCCAGCTTTTGCGCCATTTCACGAATGGCTTTTTCAGTGGTTTCCCAGTCAATGCAGGCATCGGTAACAGACACGCCGTATTGCATTTGACTGCGGTCTTCCGTGATTTTCTGGGCTCCCCAGTTCAGATGACTTTCAATCATCAGGCCTACGATGGATTTGTTGCCTTCCAATATCTGGTTGGTTACGTTTTCCATTACTAGCGGTTGCAAGCCGGGGTCTTTGTTGGAATTGGCGTGACTGCAATCTACCATGATGTTGCTGGATAGACCTTCTTTCTCCAGTTCCTTTTCAGCCAGGGCCACGCTGACGGAATCATAATTTGGTTTACCGCCACCGCCTCGCAGCACCATATGACCGTAGTTATTGCCCGTGGTATTGATTATGGCCACTTGTCCTTCCTGATTAATGCCTAAAAAACTATGGGGGCTCAATACTGAATGGAGGGCGTTGATGGCTACGGTCAAGCTTCCGTCCGTGCCATTTTTGAAGCCCACCGCGGAAGAGAGACCGCTGGACATTTCTCGATGGGTTTGGGATTCAGTGGTACGGGCGCCAATGGCGGACCAGCTGATCAAATCTTGCAGGTATTGTGGGGAAATAGGGTCCAATGCTTCCGTGGCAAGGGGTAAGCCTGTCTCAGACAAATCCACTAGCAATTTTCGGGCAATATGTAAACCATCTTGAATTTTAAAGCTGTCGTCTAGATAGGGGTCATTTATCAGGCCCTTCCAGCCCACAGTGGTGCGAGGCTTTTCAAAATAGACTCGCATGATCAACAACAAGCTGTCGGAGACGTCATCCGCCAGAGCTTTCAGTCGCTTGGCATAGTCTTTTGCGGCCTCCACATCATGGATTGAACAGGGGCCCACCACAAGAAACAACCTTGGGTCTTTTCGGTCAAGGATGTTTCTTACATCCTGTCGGCCTTTAACCACCACTTCTTCCGCAGCCGCAGTGAGGGGAATTTCCTGTTTCAGTTGCGCTGGCGTAATCAAAAGCTCCTGTGAAGAGACATTTACGTTATCGACGCTATTATGTGGCATTGCATTCAAACCCTATTTGATCTAGCTTTCAAAATTCTTAGTCAAGAGATCGATTTTAGCCTAATAGTTATTACAGTTGTACCGCTTACTTGCGGCAACCCATTAAATTTTTAAATCAGGAAAATAGGTGAAAGTTAAACCGCTGAGCGTATTCGAGCTGAATAGTGACCATTTGATTTTGACGCCCAACCGCAGGTTGAGTGCCTGGCTGGCTCGTGATTACGATAAGTCCATGCTCAATTCAGGAAGAGTAGCATGGCCGCAATTGCATGCGGTGCCCATTGAATCCTGGTTTGTACAGCAGTTTGAATCCCATTCCGCAGCGAACCCCACCTCAGTACCCACTTTACTCAGTAGGGACCAGAGCCGAATTCTTTGGCACCAAACCCTGCTGCAATCGGACATTCCCATACATGACGCTGAAGGTATGGTTGCTCTTTGCCAACAGGCCCATAGCTTGGTGCATCGCTGGCGCTTGCCCGAGTCCTGTTGGCAGATTCAGAATACCCCGGAGCAGGTGTTTTTTTATGAGGCGCAGCGTCAATACCGGCTGGCTCTGGAGGCCAATAACTGGCTGGATATGGATTTATTACCCCAGTGGCTCGTGCAGTACGCCAAACCCGATATAAGCCAATCCGTTGCCTATTTGCATGGTTTTATTGATCTCCATGAGCCTCAGTTAATTGCAGTTAAAAATTGGTTAAGCGCAAGCAAAGTTGGAGTGGAATTTAGTTCGCAACTGTCACAGCCCAGGGCAGATTCCCAACAACGGGAGTCATATTCATCCGGCTATTTGACTTTTGATAACAGGAAGAACGAATTCCGCAGTGCCATCGCCTGGGCAGTGGAGCGACATATACAAAATCCAGAAAAACGCTATGGGGTTGTGGTACCGAATTTACAACAGGAGAGTGATGGGGTTCGAGCGCTTTGCGACGATTTTTTTGCCGTTAATGAAATCGCTGAAGTGAGCAGCTGGCATTCTCTTATTAATATAACCGCAGGTAAAGCCTTGGCCGGGTATGGGTTACCGTCCCATCTTTTACTGTTGTTATCGTCTTTGCATAGCCCACTGAATGTGGACCAGTGGGCCGTGATCTTGAAGAGCCCTTATTTATGTGCCAATGAAACAACTTTTCTTGAGCACGATCGCTTCGTTCAATACCTCAAGCAAAAAAACCGAAATCAACTACGTATTAAAGACCTTGTGCATTTGTGGACCCAGGGTTTCAATTCCAGCGTCCAATGTCTGTTGCAGCCGTTGCTATGTGAGTTACCCAGTTCCAAGCAGCAGCCGGTGAAGTATTGGATCACATGGCTGGATCAGACGCTGCAAAGATTGAATTGGGCTGGTTTTCGTGTACTGAGTAGCGTGGAGTTTCAAATACAGGAACGGGTTCATCAAGTGACGTCGGAGCTGGTTGATGTTCAGCTGTTAATGGGGGATATCAGCTTTTCTCATTTTCGGCAAGAATTGGAATCACGGCTTCGGGCCACACGATTTCAGCCGCAAACCGACACCGCTCCCATTCAGATAATGGGGGTTCTAGAGTCTTCTGGAATTAATTTTGACGGTATTTGGCTGTGCGAATCGGAGAGTACTAATTGGCCAGCAGCGAATCAGGCAAATCCGTTGCTCCCCCGCAGTGTCTTGCGTGAATACAATATGCCCGGATCGGGTCCTGAAAGAGAGCAACATTACGCAGCTCAATTGCTGGAGGGTTATTGTACCGCAGCACCAGAGATCGTTTTCAGTTGGTGTCAATACCAAGGTGACGCGGAGAACACGCTTTCTCCCATGCTTGGGCATATTCAGGAACTAAAGTCATTTGAAACCGCTTTTATTATGCAAAGTAAAGAAATGGCCCAGAGTGAACAACTGGGGGCGTTAATCGAATTCTGCGATGATGACGTGGTGGGGCAGCCACTTCAGCAATCACAATTAAAAGGTGGAAGTGGCATTATCAAATCCCAGTCCCAATGCCCATTTAAAGCCTATGCAGAATATCGTCTGAATATCAGATCAACCGATGAAATCCAGGAAGGGGTTAAAGCCAATGATCGTGGCACTTTGGTTCATCGAGTACTTGAAGCGTTTTGGAAACAGGTACAAAACCAACAGCAGCTGGTGAAGATTCTCCAAGACTCTGACCATTTGGATTCCCTTATTAATCAAATTTTGGAAGATGAAATGATTCGGTTTAAGACTGAAGTTCATCTTTTTCCTAAGGCACTTTACGAATTGGAGCGTCAACGAACATTTCAGCTAGTGCAGGACTGGGTACGTAGCTGTGAGGCAATCCGTGCTCCTTTTGAGGTAATGGAGACCGAGCAAAACAGAAAGTTGATAGTAGGTGGACTGGAGCTGAGTTTAACGGTGGATCGAATTGACCAGTTGGAGGATGGATCCCGTATTGTTATTGATTACAAAACCGGGTTAAAAACCGCATCAAGCTGGTTGGGTGCCCGCCCTGAAGAACCGCAACTACCCCTATATGTTTTTCTTGAGCCGGAGAATACATCGGGCGTCTATTTTGGTGTGCTTCATTCTGATAAGCGAAGCTGGTACGGGCTGGAGCAGGAGAATACCCCATTTGTTGGCAAACGGTCCCGCACCATCAACTCGCCTAAAGAAGGTTGGCAGAATCAACTTGACCAGTGGAAGCAGGCCTTGGAAAACCTGGCAGCAGAAATAGAGGAGGGGGTGGCTCGGGTGGAGCCAAGCCGTCCCTTGGAATGTGGTTACTGTCATCTTTCCCCCGTTTGCCGAATAAAGGAGCGCACCAATGACATTAGCTGATGCTGAACAACGGCAACAGGCTTTGGACACGGGGGGAAGTTATATTGTCCAGGCTCCAGCCGGATCCGGTAAGACCGGGATTCTCACACTACGTATTCTAAAACTATTAGCCTTGGTGAATAAACCAGAGCAGGTTTTAGCCATTACATTCACCAAAAAAGCCGCTGCTGAAATGCGGATGCGGGTTATGGAGGCGCTGCAGTTAGGCCAGAATTTGACAGAGCCTGCTGATGCCTACGACAGACTCTTTTATCAATTGGCAAAGGTGGTTTTGCAAAGAAACAGCGAGCGAAACTGGGGGTTGCTTGAAAACCCGAATCGTTTGCAGTTGCTCACCATTGATGGCTTTTGTAACAGCATAGTACGGGGGCGACCCATAAGTTCTGGCTTGGGGGCCAGGCCCAGTATCAGCACAGATCCTTCTCAGCTTTATAAAAGTGCAGTAAGGGAGTTGTTGCTATCTCTGGATCAGGACGATGAAGTGGGTGCACCTTTAAAGCGAGTGCTGAATGGATTTAATAATCAGTACGCCAAGCTCAATGATCTGCTGTGTCAAATGCTTAGCCAAAGAGACCATTGGCTCAGCGATATTACCCACATTCACTCTGACCTGGAGGGGCTAAAGACCCTGTTGGAGCAATCCCTTGAGGGCTTGTCTGAGGCCGCCTTAGAGGATCTCAAGGCCTATCTTGCACCTGATTTTTTTATTGAACTTGCCAGTTTATGTCAGTATGCAGAGAATCAATTGAGTACCCTGGAGCCTAACCATTTCCTGCTACAACCCACTGTCAGTCAGACTGATAAACTCAAACAGCAGTTGCGCTTATTTCTCACAAAGACAGATCTTTTAGTCCTTAAAACCATCAGTAAAAGACAGGGATTTCCCGCCGGTGAGTCAAAAGAAGAAAAAGCCCAGGCCAAAGCATACAAAGACAGGGCCAAACTATTGTTGGAACGGCTGCAGGCAGGAGGCGCACCGGGCCTACAGGCCATACGGGCATTTGTGACTATTCCAGAATGTTCCATAGACCCATACCATTGGTCTTTACTACAGGATTTGGTGGTAGTGGTAAGGTACGCAGCAGCCCATCTCAAACTCGAGTTTCAACGAAGAAACAGCGTTGACTTTACCGAGGTGGCCCTCAGTGCCCTGGATTCACTGGGTAGCGGGAATAACCCCGGCGAGGCTTTATTGCAACTGGATGATCAAATTCAACACATATTGGTGGATGAGTTTCAAGATACATCCATAATACAAGTGGACTTGCTGGAGCGACTTACAGAAGGGTGGCAACCTGACGACGGCCGCACCTTGTTCCTTGTGGGTGATCCCATGCAATCTATCTACGGATTTCGAAAAGCCGATGTGGGGCTATTTCTACAATTGTGGCAACAGCGGCGTCTCGGTGGTGTGAATATTGTTCCCTTGCAATTAAGTACCAACTTTCGATCGTCGAAAGCCATAATTGATTGGGTTAACGATTTTTTCTCTCTCAGCTTTCCCGCTCGTGCTGATCAGCGTCAGGGAGCCGTGCCTTTTGCAGAATCCATTTACAACAAATCACCCCTGGCAGAGGATCGTGTGGAAATTGCATTATTTGAGGGTGATGACGGCACGCGTGAAGCGCTCAATCGTCAAGAGGCAAATTGGATCGCCAGTAAGATAAAAGATTTAGAGCCCACTAGCAGTGTCGCTATCTTGGTGAAAGGAAAAAACCATATTCTTGATCTGATTCCTGCGCTCAAGCGGCACGATATTCCCTATCAGGCGGTTGAGTTAGAAACCTTGAGTGACAATCAGGTAATCACAGATATGCTCAGTTTGGTTTCGGCTTTTATTTCACCTTCAGACAAGGCCGCCTGGTTTGCTATTTTGAGGGGACCTTGGTGTGGACTTACTCTGAAGCAACTTCACTTTTTATCAGAGCAAGGGGACTCCCCTTGGTTAGCAATTTGTTCATTGATAGAGAACAGTGCCGCCGATTTAGATGAGCACATGCGCACCAAATTGCAATTAGTCCATCACGCTTTCAGAGAAGCCTACCGATCCCGTGGCGCACTGGACTTTGTTACATGTATTCAGCAGCTTTTGCTCAGATTAGGCATGCCAGCCAGTTTCGAAACGAATAAAGTGGAAGTATCTGAATTATTTTTATCCAGCCTGCGGGATGTTTCCTTTATCGGCGATAGTCCGGACATAGAGGAATTTAAGCGAAAACTGGGGGATTTATTCGTACCCACTTCTCCGGTGACTGATGCCAGCAAACCGACGGTCAATATTATGACCATGCATAAATCCAAGGGGCTAGAATATGACGTGGTGTTCTTACCTCAATTACACCGACAAAAACGCAGTGACGATCGGCCTTTGATTTTGATTGAAAAACAGAGTTCCCTGACCAGTTATCAACAGGGGCTATTTATTGCGCCCATTGATAATGATGCTCACGTCAATGGTTTGTACCGTTATCTACGGCAACTTGATTCTCAGCGTAAATTGAATGAATTAACCAGGCTGTTATACGTAGCCTGTACTCGAGCTAAGCGGCAACTGTATTTAACGGGGCTGGTATCCCTGGATTCCGATAATCAACGTAAAACACCATCCAATGGCACGCTGCTGGCGTTACTGTGGCCCCATTTGGAGCGCATGGAGCTTGTTGACTACCATTCCTATATTGAGTCGGAATTCGAAACCGTGGAGTATGTTTTTAGAAGGCCAGAGAGCGAGCTCACCCAGAAGCTCCTGCTGGCACTTCCCTCTAATCCAGAATCTCCAGCAGGGCCACTCAGTGAATCAAACCCGGCGAATACGGTAATTGATGAAACCGAAGAGGGCAGACGGAAGGCCGGTGTGATCTTGCATCGAGCACTTGAGTTAGCCAGTAAACGCGCTGATGGTATAGAAAATCTGCGGCAACACAATGATTCTAATTTCTGGCTACGGCAACTGATGCAGGCAGGGGTTAGCGATGTTATGGCTCACCAAGAAGCAGCGCTACTTGTGAAGGCTGTGGAAATGTTTTCTGCATCGAAAACAATAGATTGGATTCTCGATTGCAATCATAAAAAAAGCCGGCAGGAGCTGCCAATTTCTTATGTGGATGATGAAGGCAGCGTCAAGCAGGCGGTGATTGATCGTTGTTTTGAAGAAAACGGTGTAAGGCATATTATTGATTACAAATTCTCGCAGCCCAGTGGAGACCTGGATGCCTTCCTCGATAAAGAACGGCTACATTACTATGACCAGTTACATTTGTATAGCAATCTGATGAATGCGGTTGAGCCCATGGCCACCAAAACCTATTTGTACTTTCCCCTAATTGATCATTTATACGAGGTGGATACGTTATGCCAATAACCTTTGAAGGTAAACTGGTGATCGCCACATCTTCGCGCGCACTTTTCGACCTGTCCGCTGCTCACAAAATCTATAGTGAGCAGGGCTTGGAGGCCTATCGCAACTACCAAGTAGAACAGGAAGATGTTCCTTTGGAGCCGGGAGAAGCCTTTCCTTTGGTACAAAAATTGTTATCAATTAATTCACAGGTTGGCAGCGAAGCTGGGGTTGAGGTCATTCTACTGTCCCGCAATTCCGCGGATACGGGCCTTAGAGTGTTTAATTCCATAGAACATTGGAATCTGCCCATAACCCGAGCGGCATTTACCGGTGGAAAGAATCCATACCGGTACGTGGAAGCGTTTGGGGCCCATCTGTTTCTGTCCACAAATTCAGAAGATGTCAGTAGCGCACTTAACCTCGGCTATGCCGCCGCCAGTATTATTACGCCCAGTAGACAGGGGCAGAAAACAGCTTCAGAGGAATTGAAAATTGCATTTGATGGGGATGCGGTTTTATTTGCAGATGATTCGGAAAAAATCTACCAAACCCAGGGCCTGCAGGCATTTACCGAGTCGGAGCGGGCGGCCGCCAAACAACCCATGCGTGGCGGCCCCTTCAAACCTTTCTTACAGGCTCTGCACAATCTACAATCTCAATTTAAAGAAGATGAGTGTCCCATAAGAACAGCATTGGTTACGGCCCGGTCTGCTCCTACCCATGAACGAGTTGTGAGAACCCTACGGGATTGGCGTATTCGTATTGATGAGTCATTGTTTTTGGGTGGTCTTGAAAAAGGCAGCTTTCTTAAAGCGTTTGGAGCGGATGTTTTCTTTGATGATCAGGAAGGTCATTGCGTTTCAGCCAGTGAACACGTGGCTGCGGGCCATGTGCCCCATGGAATCGCTAATCGTCGCTGATATTTTGCCTTACCAAACCAGATTAAAGCTTACGGCACCATCAATAACCATTTTATCAATGAGCTTTTCAGGGCTCATTCTGCTACGAACTCTAATGGCGTCTTTGAACTGATGAGCGCGGTATAAAGGGGTCTTCAATGTAATCTCTTTGCTGAACTCACCGTAATGGGCGCCCAGCTCAAAGGTAGAGCCCTGCATCATGTTGCTGTCTGCGGTGAACTGAAATCGAACCAGAGAAATGCCGGCTTGATTTGGCTTGCTGTTGAGGGAATGGATATCTGTGCCAATTTGGGCAGGTTGCTCATGCTGAAGGGGTGTTTCAAGTAACTGAGCTTGGTGTTCGTCCAGATTATCTAATACTTCTTGGAATTCAGCGGCATTGAGGTACAGCGAATTTAGTATTAACGCGATAAAAGCCAAACTGCGAACTACCATTGCACTCATTGAGTTTTCCTTCATACAACAACGTAATGGGCGACGAAACTGAAAGAAATCCTAGCCTGGAAGCCTGCTTTGCGGGCATTCCGATTACCTGCTTTCAAAATAGTAGCTGGTAGTAATATTCGCCATTTCAAGTTTCTTACAATGTGCTACAGATCGCGCAATTTTGGTCGATCAGTGAGCAATATTAGCTGGACCCTAATTCACTATGGATCTTCTTTGTTTTCAGCTTTAATCCGGATTCATTTGGCGCGGAATCCAAAGTAGCTGCTATATTTATAGTATGATCAAAAATTGTTCGAAATGCGGTGGGTGTTCTGTAATTTAATGTTAAACCATATTCTATATGCCTCTGATTTGGGGCTCTTTGGTCCGGTGGTTTTGGAGCACGTCTGTGAGCTCGCTCACCGCCACAGTGCTAAGGTCACAGTGGTCCATGCAGTTGAGCCTGTGGGGCTGTTCGCCGATACTCTATTAGAAATATATGTTCCCAAAGAGGAAAAGGACGCCCTCAAACACCATGGCTATAAAGAGGTTATGGCCGCCATAGGAGAAAGAGTCAGGCAGGCATTTGAAGAGGACTTTCTCCATGTAAACGGCACTAAAAGTGCCATTGAAGACGTGCTAGTGGTTGATGGTGAGCCCAGCCAGGTGATTATGGATACGGCTCGATTTATTGATGCCGACCTGATCGTGATGGGCACTCATGGTGGGGCTTCCGATAGTGCCACTGCCATAGGATCGGTGGCATCTAAAGTGATGCAGTTGTCTCGTGTGCCCATCTATTTGGTACCCACCACGCCAAAAGAGGCCTACATGAGCGGGGCTTGTGGTAAGGCTCGCAATATGTAAATCACTTTCTTTATTTAACAGGCCATTGATGCGGGGTAATTTGGCCTCCATAACCTCCTGTTCCAGAATAAAAATTATATTGAATTATCTTAGGTTTCCAGTTGGTAAATTCCTGAATTCTGTCCTATTCTGCAAAGGAATAGATTTTGAAATTGTTATAACCCCAACGGTTCAATAAGAAAAGGAAGGGTGAGGGTAGAATGAAACTTCAGCAATTGCGTTACATTTGGGAAGTGGCGCGACACGATCTGAATGTCTCTGTCACAGCTCAAAGCTTATATACGTCGCAACCGGGCATCAGCAAGCAGATTCGCCTATTGGAAGATGAGCTTGGCGTTGAGATTTTTTCCCGTAGTGGTAAGCACTTAACACGAGTAACACCGGCTGGCGAAGCCATACTCAAAATTTCCGGGGAAATTTTGCGTAAGGTAGACAGTATCAAGCAGGTTGCCCAAGAATTCAGTGATGAGGCCCGCGGAAGCTTATCATTGGCCACCACTCATACCCAGGCTAGATACGCGTTGCCTGATGTGATTGAAACCTTCATTGATAAGTACCCTGAAGTCTCTTTACATATGCATCAAGGCACGCCCATTCAGATATCTGAGATGGCGGCAGATGGCACAGTGGATTTCGCCATTGCCACGGAAGCTCTGGAGTTGTTCGGTGACCTTATAATGATGCCTTGTTATTCCTGGAACCGCGCCATTATTGTGCCCCGAAATCACCCATTGGCCCAAAGCTCCAAGGTGACATTGGAAGACGTGGCCAGGCAACCCATAGTGACCTATACCTTCGGCTTCACTGGGCGCTCGAAGTTGGACGACGCGTTCTTGGACAAAGGCCTTTCACCCAAAGTGGTGTTCACTGCCGCGGATGCCGATGTTATTAAAACCTATGTAAAATTGGGCCTGGGTGTGGGCATCGTCGCGAAAATGGCCTGCGAGGACAACGACCCTGATATTGTCGCATTGGATGCATCGCATTTGTTTGAACCCAGTGTCACCAAGATTGGCTTTAGAAGGGGAACCTTTTTACGCGGGTTTATGTATGACTTTATTGAGCTTTTCGCGCCCCATTTGACCAAGGATGTAGTGAATGAAGCGGTTGAGCGTCATACTCGGTCTGAGTTGGATGAGTTGTTCAGCCACATCAATCTGCCGGCACTCTAGTCATTTCCTATCAGTCTCCTCAGCAAAAGGCCCTGGTGTGAAGGCAACAGCAGGGCCTTTTCCTTCAAGACTTGTTTAGCGCTTCAGTTTCCTGTTCCTGCTCCATCACTTCTTTTACGAATTTAAAGTAGACTGTGTAGACTTTTCTATGCCCCGTATCGTCTTCAACAATGAAGAACGGTGCTCTATCCACCATTAATTCAGAGGCTAGCAACATTCCTTTACTGGTTGGATCACACACATCGGCTTCGAGAATCTCATCAATGCGATCCAGGTATCCTGACTCTTTGAGGCGCGAATGCACCTCTACGCATTTTTTGCAGGGTGATCCATCCGCTAGGATTTTTTTGACTAAGGTGATTTTCATTATAATTATTTCCTAGATAATACGATGTTTGAACCGTAAGCCTTTGATCATGCCTCGATTCCAAAAAGCGCAGTGATCAGTTGTAACTTTATTCCCGCACTCTGATTTATGTTGCCTGAAACTTTGACTAAAAAGTAGTTTTAAGCCCATGGTGTGAGACGCCTGGATTTGCTTACAATATAAGATAAAGCAACTTTATTAAAGGGGTTGCTAAGGCATAATCCTTTCCCTGTTTGGGTAATAAACCGGGCTTTAACATAGTTTGCATAATTCGGACATTATCGCTAGAGTTGCGCCTCAAATTACGATATTTATCTGGGAGAATCACGTGGAAATAGCTTGTCTCGATTTGGAAGGGGTTTTGATTCCGGAGATTTGGATCAGTTTTGCTGAGAAAACAGGAATTGAAGGGCTAAAAGCCACTACTCGAGACATACCAGATTATGATGTACTGATGAAGCAACGTCTATCGCTTCTCAATCAACACAATCTTGGTCTAGACGAAATACAAGCTGTGGTTGATACCCTGACCCCCATGGAAGGTGCAGTTGAGTTTGTAAATTGGTTGCGGGAGCGATTCCAAGTGGTGATTTTGTCAGACACTTTTTATGAGTTCGCTCAGCCACTTATGCGCCAACTGGGATGGCCTACTTTGTTTTGCCACCGCCTAGAGGTGGCAGACGATGGTAAAATCGTAGACTATAAGTTGCGTCAGCAGGACCCTAAACGCAGCTCTGTAAAAGCTTTTCATTCATTAAACTATCGCTGTATTGCCGCCGGTGATTCCTACAACGACACCACAATGCTGGGCGAAGCAGAGGCGGGTATTCTTTTTAAAGCGCCTCAAAATGTAATTGAAGAATTCCCCCAATACCCTTCGGTATCCACCTATGAAGAGTTAAAACAAGAGTTTATAAATGCTTCTGTAAGGAATTTGTCACTCTAGAAACAGCGCATCAAGACAGTGCTTTAAGAAGCCCCTGGACCTTGTGGAATGTCTCCTGGTACTCCTGCTCCATAACGGAGTCGGCAACAATGCCGCCACCGGCCCAGCATTCCACTTCTCCTGCCACTGCCACCAGGCTTCGAATCAGGATGCTTGAATCCAGATTTTTCGCCACATCGTAATAGAATGCCGAGCCACAGTAAAAACCTCGGCATTCTTGCTCCAATTCATCGATAATTTCCATGGCCCTATGCTTGGGTGCACCGGTGATGGATCCTCCAGGAAAAGCCCATAACAAGGCTTGCAGGGGAGATACTTCATCACGCAGCTGACCTTCAATAGTACTCACCAGATGGTGTACATAGGTGAACGTTTCCACTGAAAACAGGGACGGCACTTTGATGCTTCCAGGTTGACAGCTTCGCCCCAGGTCATTACGCAGCAGGTCCACAATCATCAGGTTCTCAGCCCGGTCTTTAGTGCTCTGTTTTAACTCCTGTTTTTGCAATTCGTCCATGGCAGTGTTTTCCAATCTGGGTCGAGTCCCCTTAATGGGATTGGTCACCAACTTGCCCTTGCGACAGGAAATGAAGCGCTCCGGAGACATGCTTAGCAGACTCCATTGGGGTGTCTCAAAAAAACTGGTCATGGGAGCATTGGTGTTATCTCGCAGTGTTTGATACGCCGACCAAGGGCTGCCCTTGTACGTGGCAGAAAATCTATGGGCCAAATTCACCTGATAACAATCACCAGATTCGATGTAGCCTTTTATTCTTTCGAACAGTGCCCCATATTGTTTCTGTGAAACATTTGACGAAAACGGCGTAGTTAAATGAAATTCATCAACCTGCACAGGACGTTTGTTTGCAAGCTTTGACAAAATGTCTTCAAAGTGATTTCGGTAGTGTTTTATGCCAAACACGCCACTGGTTTTTTTGTGGTGGTCTATTACCACAATTGTGGGAAAAAACCCCACCCATGCGAGGGGTAAGCGTTGGCTTCTAGCGTTACTTTTTAACGGCACTTTTTCCGTAACAGATCCCAATTGATAATTTAAAACGCCGAACCATCCCGGTAATGGGTGGGGAGCGCTTGTATTACTTGCGTGACGCTCAATTTCCACGTTTATGGTGTCAATGAAGGAGGCTAAGCTTTCGAGGCCTGTATCCTTTCCTAAAGTCTCCAGCTTTACCGGGTTAACTGAAATTACGTCAGTATGGTCACGGCTACCCTGACCACTTTGCAGAAGAAATGCCCCAGCTTCTGAATTTCTCAGATTACTGAATATGTCCATGGCGTTGGCCGAGTAGGGCAGGGCCTCGAATAATAAACCTTCTATCTTCATGGGCTTTAATTACTGGGAATACGCATATAAATATTCAGGCCAGCCTGCGTCTTAAGCCAGCCTCTTCAATGACTTTCGTTGAGATTTCTTCTATGGATGAATGGGTGCTGTTGACATAGGGAATGCCAAAACGATTAAAAATAGCTTCTGCACCCCGCACTTCACTTTCGCATTGGACTGGAGAAGCATAGCGGCTATTTGGTTTACGCTCGGTACGTATAGCCGCTAGCCTTTCCGAATCAATGCTGAGGCCAAACAGTTTTTGCCTGTGTTTGCGTAAAGCAGGCGGAAGATCAAGGTCGTCCAGGTCATCCTCCGTTAAGGGGTAGTTTGCTGCCCTGACCCCAAATTGCAGAGCAAGATAAAGGCAGGTTGGGGTTTTTCCGCTGCGGGATACTCCAATCAGGATCACATCGGCGGAGTCATAGTGTCGTGTGCGTGCGCCGTCATCATTATCCAGGGCGTAGTGAACGGAATCGATGCGCAGGAGATAGCTTTGGTCGTCGACGATGGAATGGGACTTACCAACTGAATAGGTGGAAGCTGCCCCCAGTGATCTTTCCAGCGGTGCCAGGAAGCTGGAAAAGATGTCCATCATAAAGCAGTTACTTTGCGCTAACTTAGAGCGAATTTCTCCGTTGATGATGGTGCTGAATACCAAGGGTTGGGCACCGTCTTCAGTGGCAGCTTTGTTAATTCTTCTTACGGTATCGCTTAGTTTTTGTTCATCTTTCACATAGGGAATGGTCACTTGATTAAATTCGACGCTTTCGAACTGAGCCAAGAGGGAATGGCCCAGCGTTTCGGCAGTGATACCGGTGCCATCGGAAATGAAAAAAACGGTGCGGGAAACCATGTGTGGATCCTGAATTGGAACAAATTGTCTTAATAATTTAACGTGAAAAATTTATGAGAACGAGTAATTTATTGACTTTTTTAGTAAACTTCGCCCGGTGACCAATGGGTTGCGCAGCATTTGATACAGGGTTAGTGTTGAGTTAGTTTCCATTAGATGCCCGTGATTTAATACCAAAAAATGGTAGGGAGAGCAGCCTTGAACGATTACGTTATCTGGTTCCAGGATCTTTCAAAAAACGATATTGATCGAGTGGGCGGCAAAAACGCCTCTCTCGGAGAAATGATCAGTAATTTATCTGGAGCAGGGGTTTCAGTGCCCGGCGGTTTCGCCACAACAGCTCATGCCTATCGCGAGTTTTTGGAAGTGAATGGTTTGCAGAGCAAGATCCATGATGCTCTTGATCAGTTGGATGTGAATGACGTTGTTGCTCTGGCTGAAACCGGCAAAGATATCCGTGATTTGATATTGCGTGCTCCATTGCAACCCCAGTTGTCTGAGTCCATTAAAGCTGCCTATGACACGCTCACGGAAGGTAATGACCAGATGACTTTGGCTGTTCGTTCTTCTGCCACTGCGGAAGACCTTCCCGATGCGTCATTTGCCGGTCAGCAGGAAACTTATCTGAATATTCATGGCGTTGAAAATGTTTTGCACGCCATAAAAGAAGTATTTGCCTCACTTTTTAACGATCGTGCTATTGCATACCGAGTTCATCAGGGCTTCGAGCACCGTCATGTGGCTCTGTCAGCAGGGGTTCAACGTATGGTCAGAAGCGACACCGGCTCCAGCGGTGTGATGTTTTCGCTTGATACCGAGTCAGGCTTTCGCGATGTGGTGTTTATCACCGCAGCTTATGGGCTGGGAGAGACGGTGGTGCAGGGACAAGTGAATCCCGATGAGTTCTATGTTCATAAGCCCACTCTTAATGAAGGTAAACCAGCGGTATTGCGCAGAAATCTGGGCAGTAAAGCGGTGAAGATGGTATATGCCGACAGCAACGTTGCTGGTAAATCGGTTGAGACCGTTGATGTTGAAAAGGAAGAGCGACAACACTTTGCCATTACTAATGAAGAGGTTCAGGACCTGGCCCGCCAATGCCTGATTATTGAAAAGCACTATGACCATCCTGTTGATGTGGAATGGGCCAAAGACGGGGACGATGGCAAACTATATATCGTACAAGCGCGTCCAGAAACGGTTAAAAGCCGTCAGACCAATGTCATGGAGCGCTATCTGCTGAAGGAGACAGGCAAGGTGGTGGTGGAGGGTCGCTCCATCGGCCACAAGATTGGAAGCGGCAGCGTTCGTTTAGTCACTAACCTGAGAGAGATGGATAAAGTTCTAGCGGGAGATGTGCTGGTTACAGACATGACCGATCCCGATTGGGAGCCGGTGATGAAGCGAGCTTCGGCCATTGTTACCAACCGAGGAGGGCGCACTTGTCACGCCGCCATCATTGCCCGAGAACTGGGGATACCCGCAGTAGTTGGCTGCGGTGACGCCACTGATTTGTTGAAAGAGGGTCAGGAGGTTACGGTATCCTGCGCCGAGGGTGATACAGGGTTGGTCTATGAAGGCCAACTTGTTTTTGACGTGCAGAAGAATTCTATTGAATCCATGCCAGACCTGCCTTTCAAGGTGATGATGAATGTGGGGAATCCTGATCGTGCTTTCGATTTTCAGGCTTTGCCCAATGCGGGTATTGGATTGGCTCGGTTAGAGTTCATCATAAACCGTATGATTGGAGTACATCCCAAGGCGCTGTTGAATTTTGATAGTTTACCCAAAGATGTGAAGCAGGCAGTCCAGCGCCGCAGCTCTGGCTACAGTGGCCCGGTTGAGTTTTACGTGGATAAACTGGTGGAAGGTATTTCCACCTTGGCGGCATCGTTTTATCCCAAAAAGGTCATAGTGCGTCTTTCTGATTTTAAATCCAACGAGTACGCTAATCTGATTGGCGGCAAACTCTACGAACCGGAAGAAGAAAACCCCATGCTCGGTTTTCGTGGCGCCTCCCGTTATATCTCAGACAGTTTTAGGGATTGCTTTGAACTGGAGTGCAGGGCCATCAAGCGGGTTCGGGAAGACATGGGCCTGGATAACGTGGAAATCATGGTGCCCTTTGTCCGTACCGAAGGTGAAGCAGAGCAGGTTATCAAGCTGTTGGAGGTGAATGGCCTCAAGCGGGGCGAAAAAGGCTTAAGGGTCATTATGATGTGCGAGTTGCCCACCAATTGTTTATTGGCAGAAGACTTTCTCAAACATTTTGATGGCTTTTCCATTGGATCTAACGACTTAACTCAATTGACTCTGGGCCTGGACCGGGATTCAGGCATTGTGTCCCATTTGTTTGACGAGCGGGACCCCGCGGTCAAAGCGTTGCTTCAGCGTGCCATAGAAGCCTGCCTCAAAGCCGATAAATATATTGGAATCTGTGGCCAAGGTCCTTCAGATCATCCGGACTTAGCAAAATGGTTGATGGAAAAGGGAATCAACAGCATCTCATTGAACCCCGATTCCGTGTTGGATACGTGGTTTTATTTGGCAGAACAGAGTAAGTAGTGGGATATGCTTGAGCTGGGAGAGTAGCGCTTCCCAGCTAGCTTATTAGATTAATTAGGACTTATATAAATCGTCGGGAGATATCAGCACGTCGCCACTTACTTCGAGTTGATCTCCGTTGACCTTATAGAAAAAACAATGACGCCGACCTGTGTGGCAGGCAGGGCCGGTTTGATCTACTTCCAGTAATAAAGTGTCGCCATCACAGTCGATGGAAAGGGACTTCAGCAGCTGAACCTGCCCGCTACTTTCTCCTTTTCTCCATAGAGCTGACCTAGAGCGCGACCAATAACATACGCGCCCGGTGGCCAGGGTTTCCTTGATGGAATCCAGGTTCATCCAGGCCATCATTAGAACTTCTTTACTGTCGAATTGCTGGGCAATGGCAGGCACAAGGCCTTTATCGTTAAACTGAATGTGTTTCAGGTTCTCATCCAAGTCGAACTTAAAGCCCTGATTCTCTTTTTCATGCTGTTTGAATGGATTCATAATAAACAGCATTATAACGGAAAAGACAGGCTTCAAACCAGAATTGAATGGAAGGCTTAGGCTTCTCGGGCCAGCTCCATCTCCAAACGTTCAATTGCCACGGTCACTTTGGCTAATTCCTCGCTGGTAACTCTGCTGATTTCTTCAAGTACTTCTGCATTCTCCAGCTGAATGGCTTGTTCTGACGAGTCCGCTTCCAGGCCTTTACCGTAGTCACGCTTTATGGCGTCCAGGCGTGCCAATAGTTCTTCTCGTTTTGCTATAAGTTCTGTTTTTTTATGGGATAGTGCAACGTTCATAATGGTATCTCCCTCATCGGAATCCTAATTATGAACCATTACAACAGGGTGAGTGCTTGATGTTAGTCAATGCTTCAGCCAATGGTTGATTCGGTCATTATTCCAAATAGTTTTGTTGTAGCGTTGTTATTTCAGCAGGTGTGATTCCCAGGCCATTAATCAGATAGTTTTCGTGACCGCCGTAGGTGTTTCCGAGTTCTCTGAAAAAGCTGGCGATATATTGTTCTTCAACTGAGCAGTAGGGCTGCAGGTCACTGGGGTGCAGATCTTTAACGCCATTTTGGACGAGTTTCTGCATGACCAAAGCTGTGATGTGTTCCGTATTGCCATGTTGCTGAGTGAGAAGGTAATCTTCAATGATGGTTGGCTCATCCACACCCAAAGCCATCAATAAAGCTGCTGCAGCCACTCCAGTACGATCTTTGCCTGCAGTGCAATGGACGATCATCCCCGAGCCGTTTTGAGCCACGAGATTTTTTAAAAAAAGACCCAGGGCTAACGTGGTTGTGTGAGCGGCTTTAGCATAGAGTTCGGTCATCAATTTTCTGGCTTTATCTGCAGTCAGTATTTCCCCCAGGGCCATTTCCATCAATGGTCCTGTGCTACCGAAAGTCACCTGATAATCTAAATTTAGAATCAACCCAGGAATGTCTGTTGGATGACGGACTTGTTCGTCTTCTCGACGCAGGTCGTGGATATGGGTAATGCCCAATTGATTAAGGGTCGTTTTGTCTTCAGGTTTGAGATTGCTTAGATGTCCACAGCGGAATAACTTGCGCCACGCCACCACCAAGCCTGTATGGGATTTGTATCCCCCCATATCCCGGAAATTAATTCCCCCTGTTAGAGGAATTGATCGTGTCGGATTAAGTGCGTTCTCAATCACACTGAATCGTCTAAATGGAGAACGTGGCTTTCTCTCCCACGTAATCTGCGAGCATCTGAATCCCTCTGTCTCTAAGTTTCTTGCTGTCTTTTTGCGACGGATGAAAATTCGGTTTGTAGTACTGAATATAGTGTTCGCCCAGTTCCGCAAGCACAGCTCGGTGTTGCCATAATCCCTTTGCCCGTTGCGCTAAACTGAGCTTTTTTCTGGGTGTGTTTTTAGCAGAGCGGATCAATTTAGCGGTAAAAAGAGCGGAATTAAGCGTAAACAAAACAGTGATAATGGCCATTTCACTGGTTCGAGTCCAGTAGTCTCCCTCTTGCTCCATATACACATCGTAGGCCACGGATTTGTGTTCGCTTTCTTCAATCGCGTGCCATAACCAAAGGGGCTTTAAGCGGTCATCTACCTGTTCGATTAACTCCGGGTGAGCCAGCAGAGTCTCGGCAAAAAGAGCGGTAAAATGCTCAAGTGCGCAGGTTTTGGCTAACATTCGTTTAGGTGAAAAGACGCGTTCCTCAAACGCCAGTACGGCTTTTATTTTGTCTTCAATCTCGTTAACGGGAAGTCCTTGCCGAATGAACAGATCATTGAAACTTTTGTGTTCTTTACCGTGGTGGGCCTCTTGACCAATGAACGCTCTGACACGCTTTTTCAATTCAGGATCTTTTAGGTTGTTTTGATAGTGGCGGACTGAGCGCATAAACATGCGCTCACCCTCCGGGAAGGTAGCGGAGAGTGCGGTTAATAACATTGATCGTACAGGGTCATCGGCAAACCAAAATGTGGGAATGTCATCGTCAAAGTTGAAGTCCATGGCCCGCACAGGAATATCTTTGGTGCCGATGGTTTTGACATTTTGGTGTGCTGCTGCAGTCATGATGAATACTCTTAAGTTATATTATTAGACAGACAAAGCCACTTTATCTCCAACAAATTCAGCCAGCATTTCAATACCACTGCGTCTGAGCTGGGAGCTGTCTTTTTGAGAAGGGTGGAAATCGGGCTTGTAGTATTCCATGTAATGCTTGCCCAATTCGGCAAAAACGTCTCGATGACGCCACATACCTTTCAAACGTCTGCCAAGGGTGAATTTAGCCCGGGGTTTGTGTTTGGCAGATTGCATTAATCTACTGGTATAAAGTGCGGTGTAGAAGCTAAACATAATGGTGGTGATGGCCATTTCACTGGTACGTGTCCAATAATCGCCTTCCTGTTCTTGATACACATCGTAGGCCACAGATTTGTGTTCACTTTCTTCAACCGCATGCCAAAGCCACAGCGGTTTAAGGCGATCGTCTACTTCGTCTATCAGATCGGGATGGGCAAGCAGTAGTTCTGCGAACAAAGCGGTGAAGTGTTCCAGAGCGCAGGTTTTGGCTAACAGCCGCTTGGGTGAATAGAGTTTTTCCAAACGGGAAATAGCTACCTTGGTGGATTCGTCTATTGCATCAACCGGAAGACCCTGTCGGGTTAACAGCTCGTTAAAACCCTGGTGTTCTTTACCATGGTGGGCTTCCTGACCGATGAATGCTCTAACCCGTTGCTTTAATTGGGGGTCTTTGAGCTTATCCTGGTAGTGTCGAACCGACCGCATAAACATACGCTCGCCTTCGGGAAAAGTCCCAGACAGAGCGGTTAGAATCATAGATCGAAGAGCGTCATTACCAAACCAGAATGTGGGAATGCTGTCGTCAAATTCAAAATCCATCCTTCGAACGGGTATATCTTGGGTGCCAATGGACTTTACGTTTTGGTTGAGCGCCGCTGTCATGGATCAATTGCCCCTATGTTTACTTAATGAACTCATCTTTAGAGAACAGTATAGTGAATTGCAAGGTACCGGGTTCGGTCTAAGAGTACAAGAAATCAGTCAATTCGGGCCAGTAAACCGATTTCATAGGGAGGGAGCTGGCACAAAAAAACCCCACTTAAAAGTGGGGTTTTTCTAAAGCAAACAGGCTTTAGTTTGCTGCTTTCTTTTCTTTCGCTGCGGCAATAACGTCTTCTGCTACGTTATTGGGGCAGGGCGCATAGTGCGAGAACTCCATGGAGAACTGACCACGTCCAGAAGTGATGGTTCGCAGGTGGCCAATGTAACCGAACATCTCCGCCAAAGGCACATCACCCTTGATTCGAACACCCATGGTTCCAGCCTGCTGATCCTTGATCATGCCACGACGTCGGTTCAAGTCACCGATTACGTCACCCACGTTATCTTCTGGAGTAAACACATCCACTTTCATCACTGGCTCAAGTAACTGAGGGCCGGCTTTTGGCATGGATTGTCTGTAAGCGCCGCGAGCGGCCAATTCAAAGGCTACCGCTGAGGAGTCAACCGCGTGGTAAGACCCGTCGTAGAGCTCGATATCCACGTCCAACATGGGGAAGCCCGCCAGAGGGCCTTCTTCCATCATGCCCTTAAAGCCTTTTTCGATGGCTGGGAAGAATTCCTTGGGTACGTTACCACCCACAACGGTGGTGGTGAAAGTCAAACCTGTGTTGGGCTCACCGGGCTTAATTCGATAATCGATGCGACCAAACTGTCCAGAACCACCGGATTGCTTCTTGTGGGTGTAAGTGTCTTCAACAGGAGTGGTGATGGTTTCACGGTAAGCTACCTGTGGAGCACCCACTTCCAGTTCAACGCCGTAGGTTCGCTTAAGAATATCCACCTTAACATCCAGGTGAAGTTCTCCCATTCCTTTCAAAATGGTCTCGCCAGTTTCCTGGTCCGTTTCAACTTGGAAGGAGGGATCTTCCGCCACCATTTTACCAATGGCTACGCCCATTTTTTCTGAACCGCCTTTGTCCTTGGGAGACACAGCGATGGAAATAACGGGATCCGGGAACACCATGGCTTCCAGGGTGCATGGGTTTTTCGGATCACACAGTGTGTGACCCGTCTGCACGTTTTTCATGCCAACGATAGCAATAATGTCTCCCGCTTGGGCGCGATCCAGCTCGTTTCTTTCGTCCGCGTGCATTTCCACCATACGGCCCACTCGTTCTGTTTTACCCGTAAACGAGTTCAGAATGGTCTGGCCTTTTTCCAGTACGCCAGAATAGATACGAACAAATGTCAAAGCGCCGAAACGGTCGTCCATAATCTTAAATGCAAGGGCGCGTAATGGCTCGGACGCATCTACTGTGGCAACTTCACCGGTCTCATTACCTTCTTCATCGGTTAAAGGCTGAGGTTCCACTTCGGTGGGGCTGGGTAAATAATCAACTACTGCATCAAGTACCAGTTGTATACCCTTGTTTTTAAAGGCAGATCCACAGAACGTGGGGAAGAAGTCCAGGGCGATAGTACCTTTACGTATGCAACGCTTGAGGTCTTCAATGCTGGGCTCTTGGCCTTCCAGGTAGGCTTCCATCAGGTCGTCGTCCTGTTCTACGGCCGTTTCCACCAGCTTCTCCCGGTATTCCGCCACAAGGTCAACCATATCTTCTGGGATTTCTTTCTCTTCGTAGTTTTCTGGCAATCCAGAATCATCCCAAACAAAGGCTTTCTGGTTGAGAACGTCCACTACGCCTGAGAACCCATCTTCGATACCGATGGGCAAAGTCATAACTAATGGGTTAGCACCCAGAACATCTTCAACCTGTTTAACAACATTCAGGAAGTTAGCGCCCATTCTGTCTAGCTTGTTTACGAAGATGATTCGGGCAACTTCAGAGTCATTGGCATAGCGCCAGTTGGTTTCGGACTGAGGTTCCACACCACCGGATCCGCAGAACACACCAACACCGCCATCCAGCACCTTCAAAGAGCGATACACTTCGATGGTGAAATCAACGTGCCCTGGGGTGTCGATGATGTTGAAGCGATGATCTTTCCAGAAACAGGTGGTGGCAGCCGATTGGATGGTAATACCACGTTCTTGTTCCTGTTCCATGAAATCGGTGGTGGCCGCACCGTCGTGCACCTCACCGGTCTTGTGGATTTTACCAGTCAGCTTCAAGATACGCTCAGTTGTGGTAGTTTTACCGGCGTCAACGTGAGCGAAGATTCCAATGTTTCTGTAGTGTGCTAATTCAGTCATCTTGCTTCTCTAGATGGGTGGACAGGAAAATAGAGCGCAATATACCGGATATCGGAGTCAGGTTCGATTAAAAATTGAGGAAATTAGGCCTTTTAGGGCAGTTTATAAATAAAATCCCTAACCAACTCCTGATGTGATTGTCTAAACCTGAGCCTATTTGGCCAATACCCTACATAAATGCGCCCATTGGAGTGCCTAATCTATGGTTTCTGTTAGATTGAAAATCAAACTGTTAACGATTATGGGGGCTCTTTTTTGGGTTACAAGTGCCCATTCTCTGCCTGGCAAGGCACCCACTATCGTACCCACAGTGGTGGTCGAGGGTTTGGATCACCCATGGAGCCTTGAGTTTCTGGCTGACGGGCGCATGCTGGTGTCCGAGCGCTCAGGCAATATTCGAATTATAGATGAAGGAAAACTGGGTGATCCTATAAAAGGGATGCCCGATATCTGGGTGGGCGGCCAGGGCGGTCTGTTGGATTTGGCGGTAAACGGTGACTGGATCTATTTTAGTTACTCTGAGCCCCATTCCATTCCCTTAATGAATTCTACAGCGGTTGCCCGGGGTAAATTAAAGGCAAACAATCTCACCGAGGTTGAGGTGATTTTCAGTCAAAAGCCCAAATATCTATCCCGAGCGCACTTTGGGTCGCGGCTGGTGTTTGATAAAGATGGAATGCTGTTCGTGACGTTGGGGGATCGATTTACTGCCAAAGACGATGCTCAAACTTTGGATAATCATCACGGCAAAGTGGTCCGCGTTTCACCGAAAGGGGGAGCAGCCCGAGGCAACCCCAGTTGGCCTTCCATAAAAGCACTGGCTGAGATTTGGACCATGGGGCATCGCAATATCCAGGGAGCAACCCTGCATCCAGGAACCGGCGAACTGTGGATACATGAACATGGGCCCCAAGGAGGCGATGAAATCAACATTGCCCAAGGTGGCAAAAACTACGGTTGGCCGGTGATTACCTACGGTGAAAGTTATGGCGGCGGCAAAATAGGAGAGGGCACTGCGAAGCCGGGTTTGGAGCAGCCTATTCATTATTGGGTACCGTCAATCGCACCATCAGGTATGGTGTTTTATACCGGTGATGCTTATCCCCATTGGAAAGGTGATTTGTTCGTGGGCTCTTTAAAGTTTCGTCAACTGGTTCGGCTAAAACTGGATGGCAAAAATGTTTTAGAAGAGCAGCGTCTGTTCCAGAAAGAAATTGGGGAGCGTATTCGGGATGTGGTACAAGGACCGGATCAGTTACTCTACCTTGTTACTGACAGCAACAATGGTAAAGTTATTCGCCTGGATCCGGTCAAGTGATGTTGTATAAAAGCTTATTCAATTCCGTAGAGTAGTGGACCGAACCCCACAATCAGAAGGGTAGTCCCCATAACCATTAGAGGCAGTAACAGCCTTTCGTGACGATAATAGAATGTGTCACCTTCTTTTGAGGCTGCCAATGCTTCTTCCTCGCCTACCACTTGGCGAGTGAAAATATGACTAAGTGCAACCGGGGGGCTTAGATAACCTAGTTCCAGCGCTACCAAACAGGTCATCCAGAAATGAATAGGGTTGACTCCCATTTGATAGGCTACGGGTGCAATCATCATGGATACCATTGCAACTGCCGCCATGGATTCGATGAACATTCCAATAAAGACAAACATCAGCATCAGTGCACCCATCAACAGGTAGGGATTGTCTATGTCCAGTAAGAAGGTAGGGGACGCAGATGCGCCACCTAAACCTGCGGCGATAAGGAAGGTGGACATCATCATGAGCAAACCGCCAATGTGCACTGAAGCGTCGGTCATGGATTTAGTTAATGAACCGGGAAGAGTAGGTTTTCTTTCCGGCTCATCGTAGAGAGGTTTATCTTTGGAGATCATTCGCTCATACACAATGATCCAAAACAGAATAACCGGCAAAATGATTGGAGCAGAGAATTGATCCAGTTTCGCACCAAGAACCCAGAAGTAAGCCGACGCCACTGCAACGAAGACCACAACGTACATTATGAGGGGGCGGGCATGGGCTAAGCTCACCGGGAGAGCTTCACTTATGGGGGCAATCTTGAGCGGGTCTTTGCGGGTAATCATGGCGTAAATGAAGAACACCAAAAGCGTAAGTATAAATACGCGAATACCCCAATGGAAAAGATCGTCACTGACCACCTCCTTATTGAGGATGGACACTAGAATGACGATTAAACAGGGTTTCAAAACAATACCAGAACTTCCGCTCATCGCCGTAGCAGCCAGGGCCAGTTGTCTTCTGGTACCAACTTTACGCAATTCTCTGTAAACCACTGCCCCCATGGCCAGGATAATAATAGAGGAGGCTCCGGTGTAGGCCGTAGGCAATGCCATGATCGCGATGGCAATAAAAGCCAGAGCTTCTGGTGGCAATCTCCAGGGTGTGAACAAGCTGAAAACCCGCTCACCCAGTTGAGTCTGTTTAAGCAGCATGCCAATCCATAGGTAGAGTGATATATCCACATAGAGACCGGCGTTATCGAAGAATCCGGTGTAATAAAGAGAGAGACCCTCCAGGTTGCCTCGTTTTACGATAATGATGAAGGCAAACAGCAGCATCACTATGGTAAACAGTGGTAGTGACAAAAGGGCTCTGCCAATGTTGCCGTTCTTGGGAGCATCCTTGGGTATGTTAAACATATCTTTCAAGGTGAGAAGGGCCAACGCCGTTGAGCCAAAAGCTATACCATTGACAATCTCTGGGCTTACGGCTTGGATGTCTGACGATAACAGACTATGGCGAAATTTCCATGCTGATACGGCTAAAGCGGTATTAGCTACAAGCTGCAGAGTTAAGGACACCCTGAAGTCCAATTGCGATACCATGGGCCGGAACGCAATATGATGTCGCTGCATGGTGGCAACTGCAGCAGACAAAAATAGCAGAATCAATAAAAGTAGCTGTTGTTTCTCTGTAGAGAAGATACTGACCTTTGAGAAGGTCTCTTCTACAGTACTGTATATCTGTACGCTGGGCGTGAGTTTCTGCTTTAATTTTTCTACATGGGCGAACTCTATTGCGCATTCCTGTAGCTGGTTTTCCAGTGAGACCCTAGCCGCGTCTCGGTTAAAAGACTCTTCAAAAAGATCAAAATCATCATCTGATGCGTTAGCGTTTGCTTCTAGCTTGTCTAGCTCATTTTCTATATTTAAGTTAGGGTCACAGGTGGGCTCAGGAAGGTCCGACCTTAGTTCAAAATAATCCTCCCATATGTAACTGCCCAGCTTGGTTACCTGGCCATGTACACTTTCACCTGTTCTCGCAAAAATAACAAAAATCAATACGAACAGAATTACCACAATCGATAATCGTTCTAAAAGGTTTGATTTACTACTGCTACTACTATTTTCCATGGCCACTTCTTTCAAAACGATTACCGATTTCTGTTAGTTTTATTCTGCGTTTTTATCTGTACATTCAGCCAGCGTGCCATCTTTGTGGCAACGTATCTGACGAAGCAGTTTTAGCATTTTGGGGTCATAGACGTCTTGCTCACGAAACGCCAACCGGATTTTCCGAGTTTGAGTTGCATACTCTGCCTCACTTTCATCCGAGAGAGGAATCCAGAGATCTTTGGGTATGTTTTTCTCTGCTTCTTTTGCTGCGTTTACAGTGGCATCGAAGTTTTTTACAAAATACTCCCTTGAGCGTTGAGCAAATTCTTCTGGAAGGTTCTCCCAGCGACCCACAAATTGCATGGAGCTTTGGACGATGGGTTTATCCAGAACGCCACCGTTGGGGCGTAGGCCTTTGTATAACTCCATCATGTCATAAACCATGGCGGGAGCAGCGGTGATGTCGATGGCACCGTTGTTGAATTTTTGATACATGTTGGTAATGGTTGACGAAACGGGAGTCATTCCAAGATCAACCACCAGCTGGCGCATCTCAGGCATGGTGTCCAAAACGGCCATCTTTTTGCCGGCTAAATCCGTCAGGCTCGTAACGGTTTTATCTCGTGTGAACATGAATACGGAACCGATTGGCAATATGCCGATGATTTCGTAGTCTCCTTTACGCATGTACTTTTGCGCAGAGGGTTTTGCAAGGGTTTGCATAACCGAGCGCATGTGTTCATAGCTGGGTATGGCCGCAGGCGCGTCCAACGTGCCGGTGAATTTATTGAATGCAGCGGCAGTGATGCTGGGCAAGTTAACAATATCACAGGTGCCTGATTTGAATTCCTCGGCTGCAATCTTGTCGACCTGGTAGGTTTTAACAAATTCGACCTTTGCTCCCCATTCTCGGGCGGCAGCTTGATAGTCCAACAGGTTTTGGTGCTCAGGGCCACCTTCGCCCATAAATAGGAAAGAACACATTTTAACGGTAACGGGTTCTGCTGCATGGGCAGAAGTTAGCAGAAAACCTGCACTAAGACCTGCCACCATTGTTGCTAACTTTTTCAATATTGTTTTTTTCATAATGAATATCTCTTTGCTAATTACAACGAGGGTGTTGGTGAATTTCTATTATTAGAGAATATCGTCAATATCCAAGGCATCGTTTGGAACGGCTTTGTCATCCCAAAATGTGCCCAGCTTGCCAAAGGGGGTACGTTTGCCTGTGTTTTCAGTCCAAAGTTTGTCGGACATGAGCAGTATGTTTCGTGTCGCCATCTCGTCCAGAAGATTCAGCTCTGGGTTGGCCGGTTGTTCTTCTTTCATGGCAACGTGTTTACGAATCAGGTTCTTTAGTCCTTCGTCATCGCCCAATGACATGTAGAGTGCGCCCTCAACAATGTGGGCCATTCTGACGCCCTGAGCTTCTCCTACTCTTGCCGCCAGGTGAAGACGGTCCCACCCCAATTTTTCTCCAGCGCTGTCACCATCCAAGCGCGCTTCGACAATTTCTCTTGCCGCCAATACTGCGTTAGGTATTCCCCAAAATTTGTCACTGTCTACGCATTTCAGGCCATTTATTGCTTTAGGCATCAGGTCTGTAGGTACCCCGGCAGCTCCCAAAAGGGAGAGGTCCAGCTGAAATGCCTGAAGACCACCAAACATGCCAAACAGGTAGGACATTTCCATATCGTCGTTTTTGAATTTTGGACATTCGCCTTCAACAGGTTCGCCGAAATAGCGCGCGGTGGCTTCGTAACCAAAATACATTCGTTGGGCAGCCAGTTTTGTCCAGCGCTTTTGCATGGAGCGGGCATCTTGGGCGGTGGGAACGTCGTCTCTCTGCATGGCGCGGTAAAAACGCAATTCTTCTGCTTTTGCCTTTTCATCTGCACACATGCCCGAAGCCAGGGTGACAAGTGGGATCATGGGATCTATATTGGGACCCATGGGGAAAACCATGGCGGAGAAACCTTCACCCATGGCACACATTACATCGGTATCGTTTGAAGCCATAAACCAGGGTGTCATGTGAGCGTTGCTGACTTTAACCACGGTGCTGGCGAGCATGTTTTTAACTGAGCAACCGCTGGCGAGAAGTGAAAAAATTACCAACGCAACAACACTGGACCAATGCTTTATTCCCATAGAACTGCTTCCTTTATTTTTATGTGTATTGTTATTTTTAATTGTTATTGTCCGTAATCGACTGCCCCCGGGAGGAGAAACATAATGTCGATCGAGCTCAAAACAACCAAATTCTACTACTCAACGTTTGGCTAATGCCCCATATTGTGCTCTTCAGCTACTATTGCATTCCGGCTTAAATAATGTGTCCTCGTCATGTTGCAAACAGGAAAGTAGTCCATGTTTGCCCGCGCTTATATCTCTTATAGACAGCGGCAACGAGTGGTTTACTCACATTTTTTGATTAGTTTATTGACCTGAAAATACAATGCTGCCGGACAAGATACTCTTATAGTGGATTGGTAGTCAACCTGCTTAGAATGATGCTTCAATATAGCGAAAAAACAGGCAAATCTTTTCACTTCCATAGATAATTTTTGTTATTGATTATTCCTCAGAATGCAGATCAGTACTGTTTTGGTATTCATTTAGGCTGGTCCACTGTCCAGGTTCATAAGTTGACTTTGAAAGTGTACTCTGAGATAACCGGATCAAACACACTTAGGTAGTCTCATCAGTGAATACTCCAGCAGTTTTAGTCACCGGCGCCGGCACCCGCCTCGGCAGCATTTTCGCGCGCCATTTTGCCACATTGGGTTACCATATAGCCCTGCATTGTAATACCTCTGTCACGGGCGCCACTGAACTAGCGGATCAGTTGACCCGCAGTGGCAGTCAATGTGAGGTGTTCCGCCAGGATTTTAATGAGGCTTTTGATACAGACGCTTTTATCGCAAAAATCCAAGCCCGTTTCGCTGGTCTTAGTTGTCTGGTAAACAACGCGTCTGCCTACGAGGCCGCGCCCGCCTCAGGGACAGAAAGAAACCTCTTGGAAACCCAATTCAGAGTCAACTTCTTCACCCCCTTTCTTCTATCGGCGAGCTTTGCCAAACACGTTAAACTCGGTAGTGTAATCAATATTCTGGACAACAAAATTGCTTATCAACAATACGTTTATTCTGCTTACTTGTTGTCCAAAAAATCCTTGGCAGAGTTCACCAAAATGGCGGCGCTGGAATTCGCCCCTGATGTTCGCGTGAATGGCATCGCACCCGGTGTAACCCTGCCCGGCGACAGCCGCAGAGAAGCCTACGTTAAATGGCGCCTGGATGGGATTCCGCTAAAGAAGAAAGGGGAGGGCTCTCACCTTACTTCTGCCATCGACTACCTACTGCATAATGATTTTGTAACGGGCCAGGTGTTATACGTGGATGGCGGGGAAGCCAACAACCTGGTGGGTCGGAATTACGAAAGTTACGTGGACTCACAGCGATGAAACAGCATGTGGCCATTGTGTCGGTGGGCACTAACATTGAACCTCAGGCCAACCTTCAACGTGCTAGGGATATTCTGAAGCAAGAGACGCATTTTTTAGGTGAGTCGGATGTTATTCAAACGGAACCTGATGGGTTTAAGGACCAGCCTGATTTTCTTAATGGCGCGTTTTTACTAGGTACCAGTCTATCTTATGGCGAATTTAATCAGTATCTGAAAGACGTAGAGAACCGAATGGGAAGGGTTAAAGGGCCTATTAAATCAGGGCCCCGCTGCATTGACCTGGACATTATTATCTGGGATGGTCAGGTTGTGCATGATGATTATCGAGATCGCAAATACTATGTGGTTGGGCCGGTGAATGAATTGGTTCGAGCCCACGAGCTTGAAATTCTGTGATAGTCGTTCCAGTACTGTTTGATCAATTGCTCGACTTGCCTTGAACGATCTCGACTCGCCTTGAACGATAGTGTCGCTTGCAAATTTGATCTGGTCTATTATTTCAACATAACCAAGTAGCTTTATAACCAAGTAGCTTTTGGGGGACTGATTGGCTCTTAATCCATCAAGGAATATGATATTGCTGGACCGGCACACCATCCAGTCCGCTATGCTGATACCTGCCCATCAGCTACTGGAAGAGTCCGATCAGCCTGCCATTGTTCTCAATCTGCAAAGCCTGACCCGGCTGAATCCTAGCTTGTTAAGGGACGTTGTTGCCTGGTGTCGCAGGCTTCCCTGCCCGGTAATTGGGTTGGGTGACATGCACCTCAGTTCTTCTCCGTGCGCGGATGCCATTGTAGACGGAGACAGTGACCTCAACCTGATCCTGCGGCGCATACAAGCCAATCCTCAAGCCGCATCGGTGCTGGTTCAAGTGCTCAGAACCATTGAGAACCTGTCCTTTGATAATGGCCTGGTGGTGGAATCCCTGGCTTATGCCACGCTGCAGTCCGGCCAAGAGTTTACCCGCTGGTTGGCGCAACATCAGAAAAAAGAACTCCCAGAGTTGACCGAGGATGCCGGTCCAGCCGTACTGGCTGACAGGCAGGGCGACCGGCTTACCCTTACGCTGAACCGTCCTCAAACAGATAACGCCTACTCAGTGGAAATGCGAGACGGGCTTATGGAAAAACTCCAATTGGTTAGCCTGGATGACTCCATTCAGCAGGTATACGTCAATGCTTTGGGCCGCTGTTTTTGCACGGGGGGAGAGCTGTCGGAGTTTGGTTTAGTGGCGTCGCCGCTGGCGGGCCATTTAATACGTTCTCAGCTATCTCCAGCCCGATTGGTTTTGGCCGCTGCCAGCCGTTATCATTTCCATGTTCACAAAGCCTGCGTGGGAAGCGGGTTGGAAATACCCGCCTGTGCAGGGCGTTTGACAGCAAGCCCGCGAACCCTGTTTTGGCTCCCTGAGCTCACCATGGGATTAATACCGGGCGCCGGAGGTTGCGTGAGCATCTCACGACGTATCGGCCGTCAGAGAACCGCATACATGGTGCTCATGAATAAAAAAATAGACGCTAACAGGGCGTTGGAGTGGGGCTTGATTGATGAGATTTTGGATCAGTAAGCCGGTTTTAACGTTGAAATATCACTTTGCCCGCGCGAAACACTCGAGACACATCGCTGCTCGTTAAACGTAATTTGATCTGGCTCCAGGGGTGAGCCATTAAGCATAGGTCAGCAGTGCAGCCAGGTTCGATTTGTCTTGGGTGGTGGGGTTCCATCAATGACCCTAGGTACATTGACAGAGCCTGTTCAGGACTTATGGATTCAGCTTCTCCCACGGCCCGGCCCGAACGCGTTTTGCGCTGCACCGCAGCTCGCATTGCCTGCCATGGGTCCGCTGACCCGAACGGCGCATCAGAACTGGCGGCGAGGCCGATATTTTGGTCCAGAAAGCTTTTACAGCGATAAAGCTGAGGGTGGTAGTCCTGCTCTAAGTCATCCAGATAGGTGTCGCCCTTCTCAGCAATGAAACCCGGTTGGGTTACCACAATCAGCCCCATATCCTGTATCCGTGACAACGTGTGTTCAGGGGTTATGGAGGCATGCTCTATGCGATCGCCCTGAATAGTTCCGGCTTCTTCCAGGGCGCCCAGGCTAAACATCAATTCAATTTCGGTTACGCAGTGTATAGCGACGGGCACTGACAGGTGGTGGCTGGCTTTGATTCTTGCGATCAACTGATCCAGTTCAGGTAGTCGATTTTCATGCAAATGGATTTTAACCAGATTGCCTTCATGACCTCCACAAATGGCGGGATCTTTCGCCGCCAGTTGAACGTTTTGAGAGATTTTGCGTTGCTGCATCAGATCAGCGAAAAGCGCGAACGTTTCTCCCTTGTTGGTGGGGGTCATATCCGAGAACCCTGTTACACCATAGGAAGCCAGCTTGTTACTTGCCAGTTCTACCGGCGGTAAGTTTCGTCCAATTAATTCTGAAAGTACTTGATCGGAATCGTAGAATCGGCCACTTGCCAGGCTTTCGGGATTGAGCTCAATGTTAGAGTCGCGCTCCATGAGAAGGTTGTTCACAATGTCCAACGCTTTGCTGTTTAGTATCCAGAGTCTCCCGGATCGGTGCTGTATCCGTATGGGGCGCTTGGGCCCATGCCTGTCCAGCCAATGTCGGTCAATATCGCCAGCGACACTCTCATGGTAGCCAAATCCCCGCAACCAGTGAGCTCCCGATGATTGCGCACCGAGTAAGCGTTTTAAATCAGTAGCATTAGCTGCCGCAGTGGGGCTGCAATCCATTGATACCAGTGCAGCTGCGTAGCTGAGAAAATGGATGTGGTGATCGTTGAGGCCAGGAAGCAGGGCTCCCCCGTTTGCGTCAATCACAGGCTCATCTGTTTCGGGGGATAGGGTGCCAATCTCGGCTACAGAACCCTCCACCAGCCTTAAGTCTCCTAGGCCCCGTTGGTATATTTCTGCATTTTTAATCAGCATGTTATTTCTTTTTTCGCAAAATCAACGGCTGGTATAGTGGTTTAGGCAAGGGGATAATAAATGCTGAACATTTGGTGCCCTTTTGAGCAAATTACCATAAAATTCATGAATCGTCAGTTATGTTGGAGGTTTGGGCCTTGGAGAAGGAACTGCTGAACAAGCATGGTCAGAAAATGGGTCGGAAAGGCCTCATCATGCGTAAGCGCATTATGGAAAAAGCGTTGGAGCTCATAAGTGATTCATCTTACAAAGATCTTACGGTTGCTGATGTGGCCTACGAAGCGGGTACTTCTACGTCCACTTTTTACGTTTATTTCTCAGATATAGAAGACGTATTGTTTGCCTGTGTGCAAGAGGCTGCTGAAGATATCCAGGATATAATGGCGGTGCTTGAGAAACAGTGGACTACCGAAAACGTGGTGGAAATGGTATCCGATTTTGTAGACACCTACACGGCCACCTGGGAAAAGCATTCCGCCGAACTGCGGGTTCGAAATCAGGAAGCAGACCAGGGTAACATTCGGTTTTTACAATTCCGTATGGATTCTACCAAAGATATCATTGATGGTTTAAATAAGAAGGTGATGGAGTTACAGCCCCAGGTGGCAAACTCCCGAACCCTTACCATGGTCTTGTTTACCGCAATGGAGCGGCTTGCCGGAACCAACCATAGAGCCATAAGTGGACGCGAAAAAATAACCCGCAGAAAACTCAACGAAGCAGTAAAACAGTTTTGGGTTATGTTGTTGATTAAAGGCCCCTGTTAAATTGCTTCTATGGACGTTTTCCAGATCTTAACTCATCTACTATTGCACTACTGTGTTCTCCTGGGGAAGCGCAGTGGCGGGTCACTGGGCGAGGGGGCTTAGTAAATACCCTGTCTAGTTCACCCCCCCATTTCTGCCAAAGTCGCAACGAATCCATTGTCTTGGTTCTATCGTCATTTAACTCCTGTTGCAGGCTGTAAGATGTGATATCACGCAGATTGGCTTCCAGCAGTTGGCTCGCTCCGGCCCCATAGGCTTGCCACAGGTACAACGCGGAATGAATTCCTGTGAGGGGGTCAGCGATGGCGTCTCCCACAAATTGATACTCGCCGATGGCGTCATACATAACTTGGCAGAGGCCCGCAGCGGCTCCGGCATCATCACCAAAGCCGATGCGATCTTCATTGCCGTTAGTCCTTCCGTATCCGGTAATACTCAGCCATATTTTTCCTGGATTTACTTGCAGCAGCTCTTCGGCATCAATTCCGAGATTCCTCAATGCTCTGGGTCGGGAGGCTTCGATAATCATATCGGCTTGGGAAAGTAGTTGTTTTAGTAGCTGGATGTGGTGTTCGTTGCCAAAGTCCAGGGTAAGGGATTCTTTACCTTGATTCAGAAGTTGATAGAAAAGATGAGATCCACCCCTGGCTCCATCCAATCGGTTTGATGCTTCCACTTTGATTACCCGGCACCCTGCGTGCAACAGTAAATGCCCACATAACGGCCCAGCCCATAGGGATGAAAGGTCTACCACCAGGGGGATATGCTGCGGGGACGTTTCAACTGACTGTCTTGGCCCTGTAAAAAGGTTATTAACAGGTGAGCTGGGTGCGGGAGGGACGTTTTCCACCGTTGTGGCTGCCAATCCTAGATCCTGCGCTTGAGTCAGCAACGGTTTATGTTGAAGCTGTCGGCAAATCTGTTTTAGTTTCCCCCAATCACCAGGCGAGACCTGGGGCGAGTCGTACCAAGGCCCCAGCCATGGGTCCATCAACTCCCAATCTGACTCCCTTGGCAAATTCACCGCTATCATGCCATCGACGCAATCCAATAAGTGGCAGGTACCATTGAAAGAGCAGCCGTTTCTGGGTTCGAACTGTAATAGTCTGGCCCGTTCGTACAATAACTCTCCTGCTGATGGGAGCGAGCAATGGAGGTTGGCCAGCGCTTTGAATTGTTGCAAAGCTCGACTTGCGCTCTGTACTAATGGGAACTCATTAATGCGGGGGGGTAAGTTGGTCATTTCTATTAACGTAATAATTCATACCATAAGCTAGCGTTGAAACAGGGTGAATTCAAGCAACCTAGAATTCAGCAATCATTTCGTTGTAGTCTACCCGGGTCTGTCTCTATATGTCCGGACAAATAATTTGGATATGTTGGCTGGTGTAGCCTTTATCTTCCCAGTTTTAGTCCCAAAATACGGGCTTTATGTAAATATATCTGGACAGATTCGTTCTCTATAGGGTCGGTTACGTATATACTGACCGCAGCCTTGATGGTTCTGTAAACGGAATCTTCTAATTTAATAATAAGCTAATGAAGAGAAAGTGATATGGCTGAGTTGAGATTTGATGACCGAGTAGCGGTGATTACAGGTGCGGGTAGGGGGTTGGGAGCCTCTTACGCAAAACTGCTTGCTTCACGAGGGGCGAAAGTGATCGTGAATGATCCCGGTGTGAGCATGTCAGGCGATGGCACCGACGCTGGCCCAGCCCAGCAAGTGGTTGAGGAAATAAAGGCCGCAGGTGGTGAAGCGGTTGCCAACACGAATTCTGTTGCCACTAAAGAAGGCGGTGAATCCATCATTAACAGCGCTTTAAATCATTATGGCCGCATTGATATTGTGATCCACAATGCCGGTATTGTTCGTCGAGCTCCGCTGAAAGATCTGTCCTATGAAGATTTTGAAAGCGTGCTGGATGTTCATTTGCGGGGTGGATTTAACGTGGTTCGCTCGGCATTTCCCCATATGTGTAAAGCGGGATACGGTCGTATCGTTCTTACAGGCTCTATAAATGGGCTTTACGGCAATCGTGATGTGGTTAATTACAGCATCGCTAAAGCAGGCCTCATTGGCTTGTCTAATGTGGCAGCCATTGAAGGAGAAGAATACGGTATCAAAAGCAATATGATTCTTCCCGGCGCCGTAACTCGAATGGCGGAAGGTCTGGACACCAGTAAATATCCACCCATGGACCCCGAGTTAGTTGCTCCGGCGGTTGCTTGGATGGCCCATGAGTCCTGTTCAATTACCGGTGAAATGCTGGCATCCATCGCAGGCCGTATTTCACGGACTTACGCAGCAGAATCCAAAGGTGTGTATCAACCTTCCTGGACAATTGAGCAGGTGGCTGAACAAATCGATGCTATTCGGGATAACAGCGATCCTCTGGAGTTCCCGCCGGTGCCCACGGGACACTTAGATCATTTGCGGTATAGCTTCGAGATGGCTTCAAAGGGCCAGTAAAACCGCCAATGGATTCACTCCATAGAAGCCCGGTCTTTGCCGGGCTTTTTGGTTTCTGTAGAAGGTGATGAGCCTAGGGCAGGAATGGAAGCTCAAAATATATGTCCGGATATATTATCTAAACGAAGTTTTGTCTAACTGGTTCAAACTCCCATAATATGGTGGAATTACCTGGTGTATTGTTATGTTGTCCGGACATATTATGTGTTGGCTGGCTTGCGTAGACTAGCAAGTAGAGGTAAGCTTTGGGGTATCAGAAAAGGCTGTTTTGTTGACTGAAAATGGCAAGTCAGTCAAATGTTAAAGACCCAATAATAAGCAATACAACAACACGATGGCGGAGACCGCACAAGTAACACCTGCGACTCTACCGGCCTGCTTCAACCCAAATAAATAATTCAGAGCTCAATTGACATGTCTGTAAAAGTTTACGAACGCATACTCGATCTACTGGAAGTGGAAGGAATTAATACGTTGTTCGGAATCCCCGATCCCGGTTTTATTCATATGGCGATGACCGCAGAGGGGCGGGGTTGGAATGTGGTGTCTCCTCACCACGAGCAGGCTGGTGGCTTTATGGCGGATGCCTGGTCCAGAATGAGTGGCAAACCCGGTGTGTGCTTTGGTACTCAGGGGCCAGGTATTTCTAACTTGGCAGCAGCCATGATTGTGGCAGCGAAAGAAAACTCTCCCACTATTTTCTTTGGTGGCCAGCGCTCCCGGGTGGCGTACCAACGTGCTCGTAAAGGCCGTATTCAGTTTATTGATCAAGTATCAAATTTTAAACCCATGATGAAATACGTGGGCATTGTTGAAGAACCTGATCAGTGCGATGAAATTGTCAGAGAAGCCATCCGGCAGGTGACATCGGGCAAACCCGGACCCGCGTACATAGAGCTTCCATTAAGCGTTATCCACGAAACCTCCAATTGGCCACCGGTGATTCCAGCGGATAAATACCGTCTTACGGAGCAGGGTGCCAGTGCCTCCATGATCGCCAAGGCAGCGGAATTGATTAAAGCTGCAAGTAATCCCGTTTTGTTGGTGGGGCAGGGTATGTTTACTTCTCGATCCCACGAAGCCGTTGGCAAACTAGCTGAGTTGATGGACTGTCCAATTCTGCAAACGTCCGGTTGCGCCATGGTGATTGAAGGCATGGAAGATCGCACATTTGCTTATGGATTCTCGCCTGCGGGTAGAGCCGCTGCAGGAGCGTCAGATTTGTGTATCGCCATCGGTACCGAGTTGGGTGAACCCGTGCATATGGGAATAGGCCGTCATTGGGAAGAAAACGATGCTAACCGTAAGTGGATTCATATCGAGCGTGATTCCATGGCGCTGAACGTGAACCGCCCCATTGATGTTCCCCTAGCTGGTGATATTCGAGATATCGTTCCTCAACTACTGGAAGCACTTGCAGATTCTCCACGCAAAGCCTCCCCCGAGTTCGAGAGCTGGAAAGTACAACAGAAAGAATGGAAGAAAGAACTGTTGGATTCTGTGCCTTCTGGAGGCCAGCCCGTTCACCCTGCGCGATTCATTGTGGAAGCCACCAAAGCCATTCCTAAAAACACCATTTATGCCGCCGATGGCGGGTCGGTTACCATTTTTGGCTGGACTTACTCCCAATATCAACCCCGGGATCTAGTTTGGAACCAGAACACAGGTCATCTGGGTACTGGGCTTCCTTATGCTGTTGGCGCTGCCATCGCAACGGACGGAGAGCGCCCGGTGGTTCTGGTAACGGGCGACTCGTCGTTCATGTTCCACATCTCAGAACTGGAAACTGCCGTGAGGAAAAAACTCCCCATTGTTGTGGTTGTGGGATGTGATTATTCCTGGGGCTTGGAAGTGGGTTGCTGGCGTAAGCAGGTTGGGCCTGATTCTCCCGAAACTGAGGCCCACTGGGGTGATTGGGTTCGCTTCGATCAGATCGCCAAGGGTTTTGGTGCCGAAGGCGTTCTAGTGGAGCGGGAAGAAGATATTTCCGCTGCCGTAGAAAAGGCGGTGGCCAGTGGCAAGACAACCGTTATTCAAGTGCCCATTGACCCTGATGCCAACGCAATGGATGCACCAAACTATGAAGAATTTAAATCATGGTACACGGATTTCAAAGCGGGTTACGGTGCCGAAGCGGAAGACGCATATTAATTTTCTATAACCGCCAACTGACATTTTTGTTGTGGTCATGCTGATGCCCTCGGCTGGCCACTCATCTATAACAACTTTAAATTAGGGACCAAAAATCATGGGTGTAAAAGTCTACGAGCGAATTCTCCAATTATTCGAAGCGGAAGGTATCAAGACCATATTTGGTATACCTGATCCTAACTTCGTTCATATGTTTGTAGCTGCTGAAGAGCGTGGTTGGAATGTGGTAACACCGCACCATGAGTTGGCGGCTGGATTTATGGCAGAAGGTTATGCTCGAATGACCGGTACGCCGGCGCTATGTATTGCTACATTGGGCCCAGGTATCGCCAACACTGCGGGTGCCATGATGTGCGCCAAAGTGGAAAACTCACCAGTGATCTACCTGGGAGGACAGCGCGCCAGGGTAACAGAGCAACGGGTTCGTCGTGGCCGTATTCAGTTTGTGCAGCAAGAGGCGCTGTTTGAAAATTCCGTTAAGTACAGTGCCAGCATAGAGTATGCAGACCAAACCGATGAAATCATCCGTCACGCCTTGAGAGTGTGTCAGTCTGGTACGCCGGGTCCTGTTTATATTGAGTATCCGTCCCATGTGATTCAAGAAGAGCTGGATGTACCTGCACCGTTACCACCTGAGGATTATCGATTAGTTCAACCTGGCGCAGACGGCGCAATGGTGGCGAAAGCCGTTGAGCTAATTAAAGCGGCGGAGAACCCCGTTTTATTGGTGGGCCACGCTGTACAGTGTTCCCGTGGAGGGCCGCTGGTTAAAGAGTTGGCGGAACTCATGGGTTGCCCTGTACTGCAAACATCCGGTGGCACCGCTTTCATCGAAGGCATCGAAGAAAGGACTTTCCCCTATTTGTTTGCTGAAGTGGCAGATGAGATCGTGGCAAAGTCAGACCTGGTGGTGGCAATTGGTACTGAAATTGGTGAGCCATCTCATTACGGTGTGGGTTATTTATGGAAAGAGGGCAATGTGGATCGGAAGTGGATTTACATTGAACTGGATCCGGAAGCCATCGGTATCAACCGACCTATCGACGTACCGTTGGTGGGTGATCTACGCACAGTGGTGCCGCAGCTTTCTGCCGGCCTTAAAGATAGCCCGCGACCAGAAGCGCCTGACCTACAGCGTTGGATAAAAGAAGATAAAGAACGTTTGGCGAACCTGGCTAAGCAAGACTTTTCCACGGAAAGTGGTCGGGTTCACACGGGGCAGTGGGTGGTTGAGGCCACTAAAGCATTCCCAGAAAACGGTATTCATGTTCGCGACGGTGGATGTACGGTTATCTTTACCTGGACCTACCTGCAATGCAAGCCACACGATGTTATTTGGAATCAGAACTTTGGGCACTTGGGAACAGGTTTGCCCTATGCCATTGGGGCATCGGTTGCTGAAGGTCGCAAGCGACCCGTTTTGTTCACCACCAGTGACTCCGCTTTCTTATTCCACATTGGTGAATTGGAAACAGTGGCGCGCCTGGAAATTCCCATGGTTATTGTGGTTGGCGTGGATAACTCCTGGGGCTTGGAAGTAGGTGTTTACAAGCGTACTTTCGGCCATGGTAAAACCAACGAGCCTGGCGTTCACTGGAACAAAGACGTTCGCTTTGACAAAATCGCAGAAGGCTTGGGTTGCCAGGGAATGTATGTCGATAAAGGCGAGGATTTAAGCGCTGCCGTAACCAAGGCATTTGAAAGCGGAAAACCAACGGTGATTCATGTACCCATCGATCCCGTTATAAATCATGGCGGTAACGAAAACCTTGATACACCTAACTACGATCGATTCCGCACCTGGTACGCAGAAGGTCAGCAATAATTCTTAGCTATGAGGCGCCGTTAGGCGCCTTTTACCGCGTTGGAAACACCTGCAAAAAGAACACAACTGCAGCGTGTCTCCAATCGCCGGGACCTTCCACCGACGCTGCAGTTCCCGTACCTGTAACATTACCATCTTTGTGGATGGTTCCCACATGGGAACCTCCTACCCAAACTTCCCCATTGTCCATAAACTTCGCGGATATATTTTTACGGGACATCCACAACTCGTTGTTTTCCCCGATTTTACCCACATAGTTGCCTTTCTGATAAATTTCGCCATTGGAACCGATGCTGCCGACAAAATTGCTATTTATCCAAACCTCTCCTTTTTGAGTGATTTCAGCAAACCGATTTCCGTTTAGCCAAAGATATTGGCTGTTTGGATTGGTGCGAGATTTTTTTGGCAGTTTGGCCCACTCACCCTGGTACTTTTGGGCTAATGGTGTCAGTTCCTGTAAACGTTGACTGGCTGTGGTCAGTATGTTTTTCTGTTTTTGTCGCAGTTCGGTCTGTGGTTTACCCAGCGCTTTTTCCGTTTCCACCAGAAGTTCCAGAAGTTGATTGCTACGGGCCAATAGTGCCTGGTTACCTTTTAAATGATTACTTCCCGCTATATTCATGATTTTATTTTTGTCGTTATCTTTAATTCCAAAAAATTTTTGGGACTCATTTAAATTCCCATTCAGTGCATTATTCCAATTACTGTAGGCCTGATTAATCTGGTCTCCAATTTGTTGGTGCCAAGTGCCGTTTACCCAACGTTTAAATCGCTCATAGTCCTTGCTTGATAACTGGCCATTGGCGTGCCATTGGGAAGCAAGGTTATTGTCTTGCTGCCAGGTATGGCCATATAAAGCTAACATAGCGGACAACCATTGCTTCCCAGTATGACTATCGAGCTCAGCAGGTAATCTGGGACGATTCTGACTCTGATATTTACTGATCAATTGATTATAAAGTTGAGAACTGGACGACTTTGATGGAGTTTTCGGTTTTTCAGCAGTGGTTTTCACTTGTTTCCACTGTTCCAGCGTGGCGTAGAGCCGATCTCTCACTTTCATCCATTGACCCGCAGCATCACGAAAGGATGGATCCTGTTTATCGGTTTCGGATTCCAGTATCTGCTTCGCCTGATTCAGTTTTGCTGTGTATGAATTGATAGTATTCACATCATTGGTTTTGATTCTAGACAAGCCGCGATCCACCTGGCCGACCAAATGATTTGCACGCACCAGGTCACTGCTTTGAGCGAAGCACATACAGGAAAACAAAACTAGGAAACACGCCAACCCTTGACTTATAGTTCTCAAAATACACCCCAATATCACATTGTTGTTCAATTAGCCTGACACTGTTTTCTTTGATAGATCTTAGGCACAGTTTTTAGGCAGAAGGGACAATATACATTTTATTGATGGGCTATAAAACCATCATGGTGGCTATGACCGTGCTAGGCTTATATTGAACAAAAGCATTTGTACTAACACGCTCATTTATATGGAACGAACTGAATCATTTCATCAGCGGAATCGAGAACGTACATTGAGCTTTCTGGCCGTTTCAGCCACTTGTATTTCTCTGTTTTTCGTCTACCTACTATCGCTTCCCAGTGAAATTGCGCTGGAAGATGATGGGTATTTTACGCTATCAGCTCTCTCTTTTGGTCTTTCACACCCTCCTGGTTATCCGCTGTTTTCATGGTTAGCAGGCACATTTATCCATTTACCTTTTGGTACTCCGGCGTTTCGAATGCACTTGCTCAGCGCTATTTTCAGTGTTTTGGCCATGGCTGTTATGTGGTGGTGTGTGTATCGCTTGGTGCGGGATAGATGGCTTTCCACCCTCGCTGTTTTAATCTTCGGGCTGTCTGAAAGATATTGGTCGCAATCCATAGTTGCCGAAGTATATAGCTTAAACGCGCTTTTGGTGTTTTGCTTTCTCTGGTTGATTTTATTTGTACGGGATGATCGAAATGTTTCAATTCGTTGGTTCAAGCCCTATCAGCAAGCGTTTGTTCTGGGGGTATGCTATGGGTTGGGGTTTTCAAACCATTGGCCTTTATTTTTCACCTACACGCTTTTTCTTTGGCTTTTGATATGGCCCCGACTTACGAAGATTTCGTTTATCTTCTGGGTTCTAGTGGGGCTTGTGTTGGGGTTAACGCCCTACATATGGATGTATCTGGCGTCGCAAAAGGAGCCCACGTTCAACTTTTTCGGATTGTTACCGATTTCAGATTTCTCAGAGTTTATTTCCTATGTGAAGCGTGACTACTATTCGGAGTTGGAAGGTGCAAACACTGCAAGTTTGGTTGATAAGCTTCGTTTTGCCGCGTTTTTTGCAAAAGAGCTGTTCTTTCAATTAACTCCTGTGGGTTTCCTGCTTTCACTATTTGGTTGGCTTGTGACTGTTCGTGACGATCCAAAATTAGGCTGGGTTCTCGCGGCAATGGCAAGCTTTCCTGTGGCCATGCTGGTTCTGTTTGTTGATTTCAATTACGACGAGTTTATGGCCAGCGTAATGAGGGTATACCCACTGATTACCTACGGTTTAACGGCATTGATGATTGCAAAGGGCCTTAGAGTTCTTGCAGATCGATCTAAAGCTAATATGCCAGATAGGTATATCAATTCGCTGCTAGTGGTAGTCGCAATTAGCCTAACAATTTGGTTGGGCTATGGTAATCATGAACACAATAATCGTCGCCACTATCATTGGGCAAAGGATTACGCTCTAGGTATCCCGGATCTTTTACCAAAGGATTCCGTATTGTTTGTATCCGGCGATACGGATATTGCCACATTGGCCTATTACCGGGAACTGGAAGTTTTGCGACCCGATGTTGATATCCAATTAGTTAAAGGACATTTAGCTGTTACCCCGTTGACTGAACACTATGGGCCATGGAGCGAACAAGATCTAAAATCGATGTTTAAGGTATCAAACAGACCCATATATGCCTTGCGAGGTAGTTTGAAAAATGTGTTACCGCCAAAACAAGCCAATGAAGCCTTTGGCTTATTGCAATTAATAACACTAGAAAATGATGAATTGAAAGCGCGAGTATTCAGCACAGGCAAGCAGTTTGAACTGCTGAATAAACTAGTGACCTATGCCGGAACAGATTTATGGACGCTGAACCAGATAGACGATTTGCTCAAAAGGCTGGGGTATTTGGTAAGCTGTAACAATTTACCGGTATTGAATGCAACAGAACAGCAATTAGTTGCTTCTCGTCAATTAGTAGCACATTCTATTTCAGGCATCATCGGTATGGTTGAGGGCCACTTGTTTTGCGCTGGATCGTTCGGTTTGGCAAAAAGTTTGTTGGCCAATATTATTCCAAAATTAGACAGTGACCAACCCCGAGAACTAAGGTCGAAAGTTTACCTTTATTATGCTCAGCTGCTTCTCACGGAATCCATTACAGATAAACAGGCTTTGTATTTTATGGAGCTCGCTCTGGAAACGTTTCCTAGCGCAAAAAACATAGCCGTAGGGCAATTAGTCAAGTTGTATGAGTTGCTTAACGAAGATGAAAAGCTAGCAGCCCTTAAAAAGAGATTCTAGCTCTTCAGCTTTCGCATGTAGTCAGAAACAGTTTTCTTTATTTATTTTTCCAGTCAGGGCTGCGTTTTTCGGCGAAAGCCCTTGGTCCTTCCTGGGCGTCTTCACTGTTGTAGCACACCTCTGATGCGTAGCGGGCTGCTTTCAGCGCAGCAGATCGGCCCATTTCTGTGCTGATCATTACGGTTTCCCTGGCTGCCTTAACGGAAAGTGGAGCACCTTCCAAAATTTCGTGGGCCAGCTCGATGGCGCAATTCAACACTTGTTCCGGTTCGGATATTCGGTTTACCAGGCCTATTTCATAGGCTCGCTGAGCTGTAATGGGTTTCCCGGTGAGTAGAATTTCCATCATGATACGTTGGGGTATCATGTGGATGAGGGGAGACGCCCATGGGGAGCTTCTGCCTACTTTTACTTCCGTGACGCCGAACTTGGCTCTATTGCTGGCCACGCAAAGATCGCATGCCTGTGCAATCATCCAGCCGCCGGCAAATGCTGCGCCGTTTACGGCGGCAATGGTGGGCTTAGATAACTCGATGTTGTCATAGGGCACAGGAAACATATCCCTTGGTGGAATTTTTAGCCCACGCTCCACCATTTCTTTTAGATCGCCTCCGGCACAGAAGGCTTTCTCTCCGTTGCCGGTTAAAATAGCGATGCGTAAGCTATCATCTCGCTCAAAGCGATCCCAGCACTCAAATAGGCCGTCACGTATTTCTTTTGTGAGGGCATTTCGGGTATCCGGTCTATTCAGGGTGATTATGGCTATACCGTCATCCCTGGCTTCAAATAAAACTGCGTCACTCATTTTTTAATCCTGAAAGTGAAGTGATGAATATTTTTTAAACTTTAATAGGACTTTGGCAGCCCCAAGGCTTTTTCCGCTAAAAAGTTGAGTATCATATGGGGGCTCACTGGCGCGGTTCTTGGAATCAATACTTCTCGTAGATAACGTTCCACATGATATTCTTGCGCGTAACCCATGCCTCCCAAAGTGAGCATAGCGGTATGGCAAGCTTCAAAACCGGCTTCCGCCGCTAAGTATTTTCCAGCATTGGCTTCCACACCGCAATCCAGGCCTTTATCAAACAGGGTAGCGCCTTTCATGACCATCAGATTCGCTGCTTCAAGCTGAGCCCAGCATTTAGCCAATGGGTGCTGGATGCCCTGGTTCATGCCTATGGGGCGATCAAATACAATGCGTTCTTTTGCGTATTGTGCCGCTTTCTGTATCGCTACACGTCCCAGGCCTATGGCTTCTGCTCCTAATAAAATTCTCTCTGGATTTAGGCCATGGAGAATGATTTTAAAGCCATCGCCTTCATTTCCAATCAGGTCTTCTTCTGGAATCCACAGATCGGACATAAACACCATATTAGAATCTACTGCGTGTCGTCCCATTTTGTGAATGGTGCGAATTTCCATTTTGTCTGGATCGATATCCGTGAAGAACAAGGAAAGCCCCTCGGTCTTACGCTTTACGTCTTCCAGGGGAGTAGTGCGGGCCAGTAGCATCATTTTGTTTGCTACTTGGGCTACGGAAATCCAGATTTTTTCACCGTTGATAAGATAACCGCCGTCGCGCTTTTCCGCTCGTGTTTTAAGTTTGGTGGTATCAAGCCCGGTATTGGGTTCAGTAACAGCAAAACAAATGATGTCTTCACCGGAAATGACCGGCGGTATCATGCGTTGCTTTTGCTCTTCATTGCCAAACAGTTCCACTGGCTTCATGGAAAAGACTGGCCCATGAATACTGGAGGCTGCGGTCATACCGCCGCCTGACTCTGCCACAGCCTGCATCATGATTGACGCTTCGGTGATGCCAAGACCCGATCCGCCAACGGCCTCTGGCATGGCTATACCAAGCCAACCAGCCTCTGCCATGGATGCGTGAAAATCTTTCGGGAACTTGGCTTGCTGATCCCGCTCCATCCAATAATCGTCTGAGAATTGGGAGCAGTGCTTAAGCACGGCATCACGGATATTGTTTTGATCATCAGTAAACGAAAAATCCACTGAGAAAGTCCTCGTAGTCTATTAATGAGTATTCTGGGGTTAACTGCTTGATACAGTCGTTTTCATTCCCAGTTCCTCTAGAATGGATTGGGTATGTTCTCCCACTTTGGGCGCAGGCCCAGCCACTTCCCCGGGGGTTTTAGAGAACCCCGTCGCTACCCCTGGAAAGTTCAGATTGCCGTAGGAAGATTCCACGGTTTGGAAAAAATCCACCGATTGCAGGTGAGGGTTGTCAAACAGTTCATCGGGCGTGCGCAATGGCGCTGCGGGTATACCCAGTTCTCTGAATAACTTTAGCCATTCATCAGTGGTGCGCTCTTTAAAGGTGTCACCCAGGTGGCCATAGATGGTGTTGATTTGGGTGGCCCGTTGGGCAAGTGTGGCAAACTCTTCACTTTCCCAGCTAGGCTTCACCGCATTCATAAATAACGACCAGTGTTTGTCGTTGTAAACCAATGCAGAAATATAGCTATCTTTTGTTTTATAGGGGCGTCGGTTAGGTGCCACTGCACGATGATAATTGGCTGGGCCTAAAGGAGGATCGAAAAGCATGCCGTTGGCGTGCTCAACCAGCATAAATGAGGCCATGGCTTCAAACATGCCGATTTCCACTTCCTGGCCTTCACCACTGCGCTCGCGATGGAATAGGGCCATAGTTGTGGCGTAGAGTGCGGTCATGCCTGCAATTTTATCGGCCATGATGGTGCCAACGTAGTTAACCTCACCGGTTAGCATTTGTTGTACCACTGGCAACCCGCATTCCGCCTGAATGGTATCATCGTAAGCAGGCAGGTCAGCATCAACACCTTTTCGGCCATAGCCGTAACAGTTGGTGTAAATAATATTGGGGGTTAATTTGATTAGGTCGTCGTATCCAAGCCCCAGTCGTTTGATGGCTTTTGCTCTCATTGAGTGGATAAAGACGTCGGCTGTTTTAATCAGTTCCCGTAGAACATTGAGATCCTCTTCGGATTTGAGGTCCAATTCTATACTGCGTTTGCCGCGATTGCAGTTAACGAAAACACCACCCATGGCGGGTATGGGGCCGGGTGAAATATAGCGTGTGCCATCTCCGCCAGGTGGCTCCACTTTTATTACGTCCGCACCCATATCCGCTAACATTTGAGTGCAATAGGGGCCCATTACCATGGCCGTCAAGTCTACTACTCGAATACCCGATAGGGGTCCTTTATGCGTGCTTTGTTGTGATTCTTGATGTGAACTCTTAGTTTTTTCCATTTTTATATCGCGCTTTATACTCAAAATTTATTCTTTTTCGGTAAGGGGCCTTGGTGCACCCGTACCCATATATTCGGCCAGATTTCGATGCAGGTTCGCTGTGCTCCGCTCCATATAAGGGTTGGGTTTATTGCCAATGAATCCCGCCGACTTCATGCCCTGTTGCACTGCCGCCATATTGGAAAAGTCTTGTGATAGCACATAACACCAGGCTTCTTCTGTGGCTGGGCTATATTCCCATTGGGTTTGTGGTTCTTCACCTTCTGGAAATAGCTCATATACTGCTGCTTCAAATAGGCACTTGTCAGGATCGTTGCCATAGGGTCGGGCGCTGTAACACAAGGCGTTGTTGACCGCATGGCCAATCTGGAAGTTTGGAAACACTTGCCAGGCGGTGCCGCTGGCCGCAACATGGGCCGGGTCCACCGTTGGCCAAATTACCCCCCGGGCCTCATCCGCGGCGCGGGCAGATTCAATCCAGTGTTTTAGAACCTGGTCCGCTGGGGTTCCTTCCGGCAACTCATCAACTAAACGGTTTGCGGCGTCAACCAGGGTTTGTGTGGTGTTGGTATTGGCTTTCTCCCAGGTATAATTTTGCATTTCGGCGGTGGATACGCGGGGATCATTAGTGGTACCAACCCGTAACTTGGCGGACTGGTTTTCATCCATGTCTTTAGGTCGTTCATAGCCAATGTTACTGTGCTTCCCATGGGCCTTGGCCCAGCCTCGAAACGACCCGAACTGGTTGAACTCAGGGTGGGTGGTTTGCACGTGGTAGGTTTCATTGAACGCTTCCAACGCCACTTTCCAATTGCAGTCGAATATTCCCCATTTGCGCCATCGGAAGCGCATATTTTGCAGCTCAAATGGGTCCAGCATGTGGGTAACTGGGTTAAGGTAGTCTTTAAGTGGTTCACACTCGGGGTCCAGATTGATCCAAATCCATCCTCCCCAGGTTTCCATTTTAACTGGAGCCAGATTACGGCAGCCTGATGTGAGAGAGCCCTGCCAATCCTCCTGGTGGGGGATGTGAGTGTTGTCGCCGTTTAGACCGAACTTCCAGCCGTGATAACCACAGAAAAACTGAGTGCGAGTACCATGAGCGTTACGGGCACCTTCTGGTACATCAATCAATCTGCGGCCTCTGTGAGGGCAAACATTGTGATAAGCCTGAATGCCTTCTGGTGTCCGTACAAGAATCACGGAGTCATCCAGAATCTCATAAGTAATAAAGTTCCCCACCTCAGGGATTTCTTCCTCTCTTCCAGCCTGAAGCCAGACTTTGCGCCACAGTTTATCTTTTTCTGCTTTGGCGTAATCCTCTGAGATATAGGCTTCCACCGGCACTACCACCGGCTCAGAAAGGACTTCCTTGATGTTTTTAGTATTATTCGTCATCGTCTTCTCCGTTTCTGTAGGGAGTGCCGCTGGTGAGCAGGTGCACGGGTTCACCAGCGTCTGGTAATCAGGGAGTTGAAGGCTTGCGTCACCCACAGTTATGCGAAATATGTCCGGACATAAATAATCGCATAACTGGGAAAATAACGCTAGTTTTTCCACTATTATTTAGAAATTGACATATATGTACGGACAAACATATTATCAGGACAAGAGCCATGGTTGTGAAGAGCTGTTGTCATTAAATGAATTTAGCAGGGCACATCATGACCAATAAGCAAAGCCAAGCCGGTAACAAACCAGTGAAGACAGCCAAGCAATCCGATAAAAACGCCAAAACCGATTCCACTTCTGCGCTACCCCTGTACATGCAGGCTGCTCTGGAGCTAAAAGCGGAGATCATCGACGGCGTCTATCCTGTGGGGTCTTTGATTCCTACGGAGGACGAGTTATGCAAGCGTTTTTCAGTAAGTCGCTATACCGTTCGTGAAGCATTGCGAGTGTTGCGGGAAGAAGGCTTGGTTACCTCCAGGCGAGGGGCGGGCACCGTGGTTGTGCCGTCTCGGTCTCGAGACGCGGACATACACCAGGTGATGTCCATAAATGATCTGCTGGCATTTGGCACAGACACCCGGTTCGCCATCGATTCTATTCAGATGGTGACAATTGATGAGAGGCTGGCGGCGAGAACCGGATTAGCTGAAGGGGAAGAGTGGTTGCAAGTGCTTGGATACCGGCGGGCAGAGCATTCTGATGAATCGGTGGGTCAGTCTGAATATTACATTAATCGCGCCTATGCGGCTGTTGGTCGCATTCTGTTGCGTCATGATGGCCCAATTTTTCCGCTGATTGAAGATATGTTCGGCCAGAGTGTGAGCGAGGTACACCAACAAATCACCGCGACACTTATTTCTAAATCTCTAGCTTCTCAGCTTGATGTGAAAGAGAACTCGGCTGCTCTTGAGATCAGGCGGACCTATAACATTGCCGATGGGACCACACTTCAAGTGACGATCAATACCCATCCGGCATCCCGATATAAACATTCAATGACCCTACAGAAATTTCGCTCCTAAGGCGGCGGATACCACTTATAACGACAAATCGACTCAACTAACTATGACAGAACTTCTTTGGGCTCCATCAGAACAACGAATTAACGAAACACTAATCAGCGCTTTTATGGCTAAGGTAGCAAAAGAGCGTGGGCATGCCTTTGCCGATTACGATGATATTTGGCAATGGTCGGTGGATCATATCGAAGAATTCTGGGAATCCCTGTGGGATTTCTGCCAAGTAAAAGGGGAGCGTAGTGGGGCGGTAATCCGTAACAAAAACGATTTATTCAACTGTGAGTTCTATCCTGAGACGACACTAAATTACGCCGAGAATCTGATAGAAAAATGCAAAGCTGAACCCGCTGTCATTTTCCGCCACGAAAGTGGCCGGAGGGAAGAGTTAACTCGTCAGCAGCTTGTGGCAAGGGTTTCCCAAGTGCAACAGGCGTTAAAGAGCTACGGTGTTAAAAAAGGCGACCGTGTGGCGGGCTACGTGCCCAACATTCCCGAAGCTTTAATTGCTATGCTTGCCACCACTTCGTTGGGTGCTGTTTGGTCTTCCTGCTCACCGGATTTTGGCGTAAGTGGGTTAATCGATCGGTTTGGGCAAATAGAGCCTAAAGTGTTGTTCACGGCGGATGGCTATCACTACAACGGCAAACAGTTCGACTCACTGGCTGTGGTGTCAGAATTGCAAACCCAGCTCCTCAGCCTGGAACGCATTGTGGTTATGCCTCTACTGCAGCAGAAGCCGGACATTAACAAATTGGGTGAAAAAGCCCAGTTGCTATCGGACCTGTACTCAGCTTATACACCAGAGCCGATTACCTACACCCCGGTGGGGTTTAGAGATCCGCTGTTTATTCTATTTTCATCTGGTACAACGGGGCTGCCCAAGTGCTTTGTCCATTCCGTAGGCGGCACCCTGTTGCATCATTTAAAAGAGCATCAGTTGCAGGGAGATATACGGCCCGGAGATCGGCTTTTGTATTTCACCACCTGTGGCTGGGCCATGTGGAACTGGCTGGTGAGTGCTCTGGCTTCTGGTGCAACCATCGTTATGTTTGAGGGTTCCCCCACTTACCCTGGTGTTGATTGCCTCGCTAATATAGTAGAGCAGGAAAAAGTAACTCACTTTGGCACCTCCGCTAAGTATCTCGATTCTTTATCCAAGCAAGAGTTCAGGCCCATTGAGAGCCATGACTTCGGCGCTTTACGGACAGTTTTTTCAACCGGCTCTCCTTTGTCAGAACAAGGTTTCCGATATGTCTATCAATCTTGGAAAAAAGATGTGTGTCTGTCTTCCATCTCAGGTGGTACTGATGTAATCGGGTGTTTTGTGGGTGGCGACCCCATTGGTCCCGTGTATGCTGGGCAGTGTCAAAAACGCCACCTTGGCATGGATGTGCAGGTTTTTGATGGAGAAGGCAAGTCTATTATTGGTGAGCCAGGCGAGCTGGTTTGCCTTTCACCCCATCCCGCAATGCCTTTGGGGTTCCTTAACGACCCCAAACGCGAGCGCTATTTTAATGAGTATTTCGCCAAGTATAAAAACGTATGGTGTCACAGTGATTGGGTTACCTTGACCAAGGAAAAGGGTATGGTCTTTTACGGCCGTTCCGATGCCACATTGAACCCCGGCGGGGTAAGAATTGGTACTGCTGAAATTTATAGGCAGGTTGAAACCATTGAAGAGGTTCTCGAATCTGTGGTGATCGGCCAAAATTGGGATAACGATGTCAGGGTCGTATTGTTCGTGCGCCTGAAGCCAGGGGTGCAACTGACAGAGCGCTTACAAAAGCACATAAAGGCTGAAATTCGCTCTAAAACCACACCCAGACATGTACCCGGGAAGATCATTGCCGTTGATGATATTCCCCGAACCCATTCCGGAAAAATTTCAGAACTTGCCGTTCGGGATACGGTGCATAATCGGCCAGTGAAAAACTTAGATGCCTTGGCCAATCCTGGATGCTTGGACCTATTCAGGGGGTTGCCAGAACTGCTAAGCTAGGAGATGGGGTGGCGGAATTGCTTGTTATAGGTTAAAACACGCAATATTGCGTCATCGTGTGTTTTTGTGCTATAGTTTACCCAATCCACATAAACAGGGTAATTGGGCATGACCGTTTCTCTTGCACAGCCGATTCCGAGCCCTCTGAAGGGGGTAACTCCCGATCACGCAGGAGCAGCACTGCGCTGGTTCGATACCATGCGTGAAAAAGATCAATGGGGGCTTAGCACTGATGAGCAAATTCAGCTGTTGGGTGGCGTAAGTAAGCGAACTTACCAGGATTGGAAAAAGAAAGCGTTAGCAAACCAGCCTGTGGAACTCAGCCGTGATTTAATGGAACGCTTCAGCTTGCTATTGGGCATCTATAAAGCGCTCAAAATTATTGCGCCAGGTGGTCGACCGGAGGTCGGGGTTCAGTGGTTCAATTCACCCAACAGCAATGCACTGTTTAACGGCTTGTCCCCAAAAGAGTTTGCTATTCAAGTGGGAACCATGGAAGCCCTATACGCTATTCGACGTTATTTGGATGCGGCACGGGGCTAATGAGTAAGTTTATCGAGCTTAATTCAAAGCATTACCGTGTTATCCATTCCATTTACCCTCCCAAGAACCTGTTTGATACCGTAGTTGATCATGACGCCTTGCTACTGGCGGAATTGGAGGGTGATACAAGCGATCGTTTGATGCGCTGGAGAGAGTCCGTCAGTGTGGCAGATGCTCGTTTTGGTGATGGATGGGGCCCGGTAATGGCCTCATTCTGTTACATCAGTCCTGGCCGTTTTAACACCCATCAATTCGGTTGCTACTATTCGGCGGTATCGGTTCACACTGCCATTAAAGAATGGGCGTTTCACGCAGCAAAAGTTTGGAACGATTTTCAGTACAAGGATGACGCCCACGCGGTAGTCCGTTCCTATTGCGGCTCCATAACGAAACCATTGATCGATGCAACAAAGAACAACCGATTACATCAAGCAGATGACTACACAACTTCACAAGCGTTCGGAGTTAAGGCCCGTAACGATGGCGCATTTGGTATCTACTTTCGCTCAGTGAGAGATAAGGGCAGTAATTGCTATGCGCTACTGAGACCACCCGCTACCACTCCAGTTAACCAATCTGCCCATTTTACAATTAATTGGGAAGATGGGCAGTTTACTGAATACGCAGAAGTGAAACAGTATCGAAAGTTGTGATTTTTTCTCTAATTCTTAGTATTTTCATTGTGAATATTACCTTTGTTTAGGTGCAATCACCCTGTTTAATGTTCCCCTAGAAACCACGTTATGTATTCGTTGTAGGGGAATAAGTATGCTAAGCCTTTTTAAACACGCCGCAATATTTTGCGTTTCGCTTCTCGTGATCAGTTGCGCATTCAGTCCACCAGAGCGAATGGCTTATGGTGGGGCGGATTCCGTATCTGCCATATCTCCAGATATGCTGGTGGGAAATTGGAATATTAGAATTCTGAACCCCATTGAAGGTGAAGATACTATTAAGAACATTAGAGCAGATTATCGTCCCAACGGTACCGTTGTGATGAAAACCTTAACCCAGACCACCACCGGCCCCATGGGTACAGTGGCATTGGAAATGACGGGCTCATGGACTATTGAAGGTGATTATGTTCGCCAGCAGCTGAATGATATTAAGGAAACCTCCGGTAATAGTGTGGCTAACTTCCTTATAGGAATGATGGGGAGCGCAAAGGAGCGTTTCAGCGGAACCGCCAATGTTTACGAAGCCAGCGTCCAAAGAGTTGTGTTGGTTTCTGATAACGGACAAGCTCAGGAATTGACTCGGTTACCCTAGCGAGATTATTGCTTGATACTCCAGTTAATCGAATAGTCAATTGCTCTGTTGCACGATTAACTGGAGTAGGGTTGAGCAATAGTCATAGGGCGCTGGCCCATGCAGATTAATTATCAGGTTTTTCCCCATTCTCAAGGCTCTTAAATTTTTCCGCCATAGTGGGGTTTTTTCGGGTCAGTTTTTTTATGGAGACATCCTGCGCCTTGTCATTAGCCAGCCGAAGGTTTCTATCTGTTCCCAATAAAGCATCTTTGGTTTTTTGCAAGTGATCGATTGATTTGTCAATTTCCTCAATGGCTTTCTGAAATTTTCTTGAAGCGAGATCATAGTTTTTAGCGAACGCAGTCTTAAAACTATCAAGGTCGTTCTCAAAGTTGGTAATATCAATATTCTGAGCCTTTACCAGGGCAAGTTCAGTTTTATATTCCAGTGACTTCATGGCAGCATTGCGCAATAGCGTTATGATGGGGATAAAGAACTGCGGCCGAATAACATACATCTTAGGGTAACGATGAAACACGTCTACGATACCGGAATTATAAAGTTCGCTATCCGGTTCAAGTAAAGAGACCAATATGGCGTATTCGCAGTTCTTTTCGTTACGATCCTTATCCAGTTCCTTTAAAAAGTCCTCATTCTTTTTCTTGGTTGCGGTGGTATCAGACTCATTTTTCATCTCAAACATTATTGAAACGATTTCGGTACCGGCCTGATCCTGGTCCCGGAAGATATAATCTCCCTTGCTGCCACTGCGAGCATCGTTATCTTTCTCAAAGTAGGCATTGGGAAATGCCGTGGAGCGTATGCGATTAAATTCTGTTTCGCAGTGTTGCTCTAAGCTTTCTCCCACCATCTTTGTGGATAACCTGGCCTTCATATCCCGAAGGCGTTCAATTGCTTCGTCCCGGTCTTTGATTTGGGTTTCGTATTTATCTTTAAGTGATTTTTCAGCTATTTGCTTTTCCAGTTCAATTTTCTTCAAATCATTTTTCAGTTCGTCCCGTTCTTTCTCCACTTGGCCAACAGCTTCGTTAATGGCAAGTTTTTGGGCAACCGCTTTAGCACTGAGTTTTTCCTCTGCCAGTGCCATGGCAGCCTGATGGTCCTTTTTGTTTTTTTCCAGCTCGTTGGCCAGTACGTCTCGCTCTTTTTCCACCATCTTGAGCGCTTCAGCAACCGCTAGTTGCCGTGTCACTTCACCAGCATCTAATTTTGCTTTTAATTCCTTAATTTCAGCATCTTTGGTGGCGGACGCATCAAGCAATTCATTACGTAAATGACTTTTTGCAAGCTCCACTTCTTTTAACTTCTCTTTTTCAGCCAGTTCTAACCGCTGGTGTATCTGTTGTTCGAATTCTGTGTCCCGGACTTGCTTTAAGATCTCCGCATATCCGGTTTCGTCAACCTTAAATGCCTTCTTGCAGTGGGGGCATATAATGTCATGCATGGTGTGTGTTTCCTGTTAATGCTTTTATTAATCGCAAAATTGGTGGGTTTATGGCTACATGTGGAGGCAAAAGATCAAAAAGATTTGCATTCCCTTTTCCATTCACTACAGGTCATTGACCACTCTCGCTTACCATAGTAAAAATGGGAATAGAATAAATCATTATTTAAACCGTAAAAAGCTAGTTGGAACCGGTTGGAGTTAGCAATGAAAAATTGGGTTTTGGCAATACTCATTATTGGCAGCGCATTATCCGGCTGCGCAACTCGAAAGCAAGTCATAATCGACCCTGCTGGAGTGGATATGGCGCAATTTGATGTGGATTTAGCCCAATGCCAGCAAGTGGCCGAACAGGTGGATCAGCAGGCGGGTAAGGGTGCTTTAGTTGGCGCTGTTGTGGGTGGCTTGGTTGGGGCGGCACTGGGCGACAGTCGCACTGCACAGCGGGCTGCCGGAGTAGGAGCGGTTAGCGGAGGCGCAAGGGGTGCGGGTGCAACTAAACAGGAGAAGGATGTGGTGGTTAAGAACTGTATGCGTAACCGGGGTTATCGGGTTTTAAACTGATCATTCTCACTTTCTATAGTATTCAGAAACCAATTCTTTGATTTTTAGTTTCATGATGTCTTTGAGCATGCGCATCTTACGCTCGTGCTCGCTGTGGGCAATATCGTAGATTTGTTTTCTGAATGTCTCGTCACAATCTTCCGGTATGGTCAGGTTCCATTCGGTAAAGAAACTATCATAACTGTCTATGGTTTTGATCAGTTCAAACCTAAGCTTCGCTCTATCTCGCTCGGCAATAGCCATCAGTTCCTGCTCGATTATTTCGTCGATTTCAGAATTTTGTTTTTTGTTAGGGGTAGGGAATTGAATTATTTCAGACATAACAACCCTTGCAATTTGCCTACAGTGAGATCCATTACCTTAAACTTATTTCATAAATTACACCAATGTATAAGTAATTGATTCACTGAAAAATCAGTTCAAAGTGGCCTGTAGCATTGTTCACAATCTATGTGCCATTGGCACCGTACATAGATAATCTTGTTTCAAGTGCAACATTAGCCCGTTACCCCTAGTGTCGCTCAAGTCGGTTGTATTCAGTTGCCAGGCTTGTTTAGATGTGTATATAAGCAGACTATGAGTTTTGGTATGTAATTTGCTGATACTCAAGTACTTCCTAAACATACTGACTGAGAATGGGCCAGCCCATGTACAGTAATGCATTTTCTTCAGAGGAACAGCAATGGGTGATCTGGAATGGTTCTTTGGGTATTCTGGATACGGTAACCATTGGTGAGGTTGAAACAAGCGATAGGGGAACAAGCGCTTGGTTGGAAGAACCCTATGATATGGTGGGTCCCTTCAGTCTTGATGAGTTAGAGGAATTAGGACAGATCAGCTTCGCTGCTTGTATTGTGATGTCTCGACAAAGGTGGCAGTTGGATCAGGTTGAGCTACGAAGGGAGGCTTTAAAGCATCGCCGTCGGGCTCAAGAGCGGATATTCGAGTTTAACGAGCGGTCTAAACAGCAATATCGTGGGCGCAGTTCAGCCCACAACCAGAACGGCTACTACCGAAAGGATGATGACCGCAAACATCGGGAGCTACTTAGCCTGCCATTGCAAGGCGAACTGAAAGCAACCCAAATCAAGATCGCTTTCCGTCGCTTGGCTCAAAAATCACACCCTGATGTGGGTGGCAGTCACGAACAATTTGTAGAGATCACCGCTGCCAGGGATGCGCTGTTGAAATGGTGCGCGTGATATTCAATCGTTTACACTTGTTCAAGTTGTTTCAGCCACAGAGCAACGGTTGCGTCACTGGGCATCCGCCAATCACCTCTAGGTGACAAGGCCACGGTGCCCACTTTAGGTCCATCTGGCATACAGGATCGCTTAAATTGCTGGGAAAAGAAACGTCTATAGAAGACCCGCAACCAGTTAAGAATCTCATCGTCAGGCGTGTCTTTAAACGCTACCTTGGCAAGCATATAGATCTTTTGTGGCGCAAAGTGCATGCGTACTACGTGGTAGAGAAAGAAATCATGCAGTTCGTAAGGTCCAACCAATTGTTCTGTCTTCTGGGCGATATCCCCATTTTTATCGGGCGGCAATAACTCTGGGGAAACCGGCGTGTCACAGACATCATTTAGGGCAACAGATACGGGGCCTGAAAACTCTTCCTGGGCGCACCAAGCCACCAAATAGCGTACCAATGTTTTGGGTACACCCACGTTAACGGCGTACATGGACATATGATCACCGTTATAAGTACACCAGCCCAGGGCTGATTCTGAGAGGTCGCCGGTGCCGATAACCAAGCCTCCCACCTTATTGGCCACGTCCATTAAGATTTGTGTTCTTTCCCGTGCCTGGCAGTTTTCATAGGTAACGTCATGCTGTGTTTCATCATGGCCTATGTCTTTGAAGTGCTGCAGCACCGCAGCATTGATGGGGATGGTTCGCAGCTCAGTACCCAACTGTTCTGCGATAAGGGCTGCATTATTTTTGGTTCTTGATGTGGTGCCAAACCCTGGCATGGTGATGCTAATGATTCCACTTCTATCCAGGTTTAGTAGATCAAAGGCTTTAATGGTAACCAGTAATGCCAGGGTAGAATCGAGCCCACCGGAAAGCCCGATAACCACGTTACGACACCCTGTGTGGCGAAGACGTTTTGCCAGCCCACTGGTTTGAATCTGAAAAATTTCGTGGCAACGCTGGCTACGTTCTTGGTCATCTGGTGGAACAAATGGAGTTTGAGCCACTGGTCTCTGCAGCTCCGGTACCGATAGTTGCTCCAATGAAAATGTTTGAATGCGATAAGACTGTTGTTGTCCAGTGGCAAAACTGCTGTTTAGTTGCCTTTCCGTAACCAAATGGGCCAAATCAACATCCGCTATGGCCAGTTGGTTTTCTGGGGCAAAGCGTTTTGATTCCGCAAGCAGCTTGCCATTTTCTGCAATCATGGAATGGCCGGAGTAGACCAGATCAGTGGTTGATTCATTGGGCCCTGAAGAGGCGTAAGCATAGGCCGCAAGACAGCGGGCGGATTGTGATTCAACCAGCTTCCTGCGGTAGCCGTGTTTGCCGATGATTTCCGGGCTGGCGGAAGGGTTTAAAATCAGGGTTGCGCCAGCCAAGGCCTGAAAGCTACTGGGGGGAACCACTGACCAAAGATCTTCGCAAATTTCGATACCGATTTTACAGTGGGCGAACTCCTCTATTTGGAATAGAAGATCTTCACCAAAGGGTACTTGAAGGCCCCTAATAGATAGATGGGTGCTATTACGCTCCCGAGCAGAACTAAACCAGCGCTTTTCGTAGAACTCACCGGTGTTGGGCAGGTAGGTTTTAGGTACAACTCCGCAAATTTCCCCGCAAGAGATCATCACTGCACAGTTAAACAGGCGATTTTCTGTGGATAGGGGAGCACCCACCACCAAGGTAATGGGGTTCTTTTGGGTAAAGTTGGCTATCTCAAGCAGCGCCGATTCCACCTGTTCTTGCAGTAATTGCTGAAAAAACAGATCACCACAGGTGTAGCCAGTCATACAGAGCTCAGGGAAAAGAACCAGATGGCACTTGTCAGCAATGGCTTTATGACAGGTTTGGTAAATTTGCTCTAAATTAAAGGCAATATCAGCGATACGCAGGGCCGGAGCGGCTACTCCCACTCGTATCAGTCCGTGGCTGATTATGTTTATTGGTTCAAGAGCGGTCATAAAGCTTCCTTAGTAAAGGATGGGCAGAATCAACAGTGCTTATATAAGAAATTGTCGACTATTTCCAGCACGATAGGGTCTATTATATATTCGTTTGATTCAACTGGTAACGATTAGCCTCTAAGGCTTAGGTTTTTAATATATGGGGTCGTGAGTAGTTAGCCGCTGTTTGTAGCAAGAAATTAATTAGAAGCCCTAAATTATTGACTTATCCGCATCGTAAAGACCCTGTTCAATCTACCCATTTGTGGATTGATACGGCTCTGATCAAGTCTGAGTATGAAAATACCTGGCTGTTGTATTGAGATTTTCATGTCCTGCATATTGCTTAACCCAAAGTAATTCCTTGCCCTGTTCCATCAAGTGAGATAAACGCGTGTGACGTAACGAATGGGGGGTTAAGTGGGACCACTCTTGCTCGAAAGCCTCAGCCTTACGTTCTTCATCCTGGCCATGCAGATAACTCATAACTTCATTTTTCAGAAACGTCTTGAATTGGGTTTCCCAACCTCCGGGCCGAATGTTGCGCTCATCTATATGTAGGCCTTGATTGGGTCCCCGTCGCTTAATCACCACAGGTTTGGCGCGAGGGAGGAGGGGTATGGGTTCACCCTGGGGTTCATCCATTAGTCCCAAATAGCGCCGATACTGTACCAAGGCTTTCCAGGCCAACCCATCCACTGAGGTTAGAGAGAGCGAACGGGCTTTATAGCCTTTAGAGATGATCCGGATCAACAATCGGCCCGAGTGTTTTGGCTTGATGTATAAAGTGATCAAAAGCGTCTTCGGGCCAATGTGATTATTGTCTCCAACCAGGATGAGAACAAAATCGCTGCCAGGCTGAACGAGCTTGTTGATAATACGCCTACCGTGCAGGCCCCGTCCTTCTGTCTCTAGCTGGGGTTCAGCAATGCCATTAATAAATACGGTGTCGCTGAAGCCCAGCAGCGCATCTTTTTCGAGAAGCGTAGCGGATTCTGGAGCACCCTGCGGAGCGGCATTGCCGGATAGTCATTAACGTATGTCAGTTCACAGCGGGAGATTAAAGCAAAACAAAACACTACTATTTTAAAGCCGTGCCACCCAAATAGTACATTAATCGAATGTGATTATTTTCACTGATTAACTTCCCCCATCCGCGTAGTTTAATTTCTATCGTCTGTTTCGCACAGAGTCATCGTGTCAGTTGATTAAGCACAACTTACATACTCTGGCTTTACGTTATCGACTCAAGCTCAAGACCTTAACCGCTGCATGGATTCAGCGTTAGTGGTGGCAGGCCTAATTGATTGTTTGATCTATTAAAGGATTATTAGAACAGTGAGCATTTCTCGATATGCCCCCGGGCCCATCACGGTCGATGGGCTGTATGCAGTCGCTATTCATATCAACCAGGTATCGGCCAGTTTTATCTTTGATGGTGCGACAAAAACCGCTCAGTGTGCTGCCGAGATGCAGTTTACCGTCGGCTCCGATAGCGGCTACCCCTATTTCGACCTGCGGCAGAACATCAGTGCGGCCAACCTCGACGGTCTGGCGATCGCCATTGGGGATCTAGCTCACCACGATTTTGGCGGCGGCGTGGACGCGGAGTTGCGCATACTCAAGCGCTGGCTGATTGCCGGTTCCACTCACACACTTCATCTGACCTATCCCCTTCAGAGACCCGATGCCCCAAATGCACGGGCTGTAGTCTGGGAGGCAGATTCACCCAGGCTTTCGTTCGATTTTCACCTTAGTGATCTCAACCCGGCACGCTACCTGGAGAGCTGGCTGCCATCCAACCTGTTGTTTGACCAGTTCCCTGTTCAGTTAGAGGTCCAGGTGACCCATAGCGATATCGCCCATCACTTACTGACAAACGGAACCGAGGCCACGATCGGATACAACCACTGGCAGGTGAATTTTGATTCTGACTTCACCCCTTGCTCTCCTCTGTTGCTGATCGAAGCGGCCGACCGCGTCGAGACCTATAGCGGCAACGCGACTATTGGGGGAGTCATAACCATCAACCTGGAGCTGATGAAAAGAGCCACTGACCTCTCGCTCAACCTAGCCACCGCAGCAGCAACCCTTGCCGGCTACCTGGATGAGTTCTATACCGAGGTCGGTTCCTATATGCACGGCAACCGGTTTGTCGCCTACCTCACCAGCGGCTCCACCCATTCGATGGAGTACGATGGCGGCACCACATCCAGCATGAGTGCCCTGGAGCACGAGGTCTTCCACAGTTGGTGGGCCCGGGGAATGGTCCCGGCGCGAGGGGAAGACGGCTGGCTGGACGAGGCCTGGACCACTTACAACACCCGGACCGGCGGCCCCGATGCCATCCCCTTTGATATGTCTGATGCCCCGGTTGCCCTCTGTGAAAACAACCCCTTCGCCCGAAAAACACACGGCTCATCCTATTCCCTCGGTGCCCGAGTTTTTTCCGGGCTAGCGGCAGATATCGGCATAGCTCAACTACTGAGCCATATGGCAGGCATCTACCAGGATCGTATTCATCGCCATTTCATCACACCGGAGATCGAAGCGGAGTTGATCCGTCGTTCAGGTCAACTGCAATTCGCTGACTATTTTGATCGCTTTGTCTACGGGTTTGGCAGCCTGGCGCCCGGGGCACAGCCCGACCTCTATTTCAGGGATGCCCCTGATGACAGTGGCGATGTACCATACAGCGGCGTGTTCTGGCTTTCGCCGGACATCTGGGTGCGCAACAGCGATGACGATGGCAGTGTTCACCAGAATCCCGAAAGCGGTCAGGACAACTGGCTCTATGCCCGCGTCCACAATCGTGGCAATGTTACGGCACGCTCCTTCGTGGTCGGTTTTAAAATCAACATCTGGGCTGGCACCCAGTTTATTTACCCGGGGGACTGGTTTCCGCTAACCGCTGTGGCCGTCGGGTTTGACCTGCCGCCGGGGGAGTCCCGCATTGTTAAAGTGCGATGGCCCAGTGAAGACATACCGCCAGTGGATTCACACGGCTGTTTACTTGGGTTGGTCTACACCTCTGGCGACACTATCGCCGCCAACCCCCACACCTGGGGCCACAATAACCTGGCCCAGCGCAATCTCACCATCGTCGACTTGGTGGCGGATGAGTGGACGGAGATGCCGTTTCGGATTGGCAGCCGGTTTAGCCGGCTCCCCCAGTTGAACAGCCTGGAGCTGTGGCGCCGAAAAGCCCCCCGGGGTCTCGAAGCGATGATCACCCACCAGCGTCCCGAAGCGGTTCTCGAACTCTATGAAAGCTACAAACAACTCAGCAGGGTGACTACACGGGATCACCAAAGCATTAAGATTCAATTGCCTAGGACGACTCAATTTGCTGCGGGAAAGGCCGTCTTAACGCTGACGGGGCAATCCAGGCTTTTGCTGAACAGCACCGGCGCTTTAACGCCTCGAGCCAATCGACTCCAGGCCGATTTCGTCAAAACGCCTTCGGGCAAAGCCTTTATCCGCTTTGATAGCGGCCGGCGCGCGCTGCTGCCCGTCGGCCTGAGGGCTGGAGCGTACCGCAGTTTTGTACTGCGCATAAAAGCGCTTTCGGCAAAGGGTCGCACCGATAGCTACACCCTCGATTTAGCTCAACGCAATGAACAGGGACGCATAGTCGGCGGCATTACAATTCAAATTAACATCAAGCCGGGGAAAGGAGTCAGAGCATGAGTGCACCCGTTATTTATTTTGATCTTGGCAACACACTGGCCTTTGGGCCGACAGGCAACAAACAGCCTTTTGATGACGCGGTCGCCACCATTGAGGCGCTGTGGTGGCGCGGCTATCGGATCGGCCTGCTGTCAGACCAGAGCCCCGGTACCACCGAACAGGATGTACGCCAGAAGCTGGAGGATTACGGTCTTGAGTCCTTTCGTTTCGATGTCATTACCATCTCATCGGAATTTAACCCGCCGGTCTACAAACCCGATCCACAGATATTTGAGGTGGCGCTCAACAAGGCAGGATTCTCAAGCGCCGGCACCGACACAGTATTCGTAACCGAGAGTCTCAACCACATCGAAGCGGCCAGGGCGCTTGGCTGGCGGGCTATTCACAAACCGTTCCAGAGCAGTTGCACGGTCGCCTCCGGCGAATGCATCGACGATCTCGACGAACTGTTGAACTTGTTTCCCCAATTACCCGTCGATAGCTATATCCGCGATGCTACCGATGACAGCGGCGATGACCTGTATACCGGAAACAACTTCTGGAATTCTCCGGACTTGTGGATACGGAACCAGGAAGACAGCGGCGTCAGCCACCAGAATCCCGAGTTTGGCCAGGACAACTGGTTTTATGTCCGCGTGCACAACCGCGGAGAAGGGATCGTGCGGGCATTTATCATCTATATCTCCGTGAAGGAGTGGCTGGGTACACAGTTTGTTTATCCTGGCGATTACCAGCCTTACCTAGTGATGTCCGGTGGCGGAAATATCGAGCCGGGCGACTCGGCAATTTTCCACTATCGCTGGGATGCGGACCAACTGCCAGCAGCGGGAACCCACGTCTGCTGGCTGACCAGTGTGCAGTTGCTCGGCGCGCCGGACAGTCCACCCCAGGGTGCACACGCCTGGGAGCACAACAACCTGGCCCAGAAAAACCTTGCCGTTGTGGATCTACATCCCGGCGATACCGGGGAGATTTCGGTGGTACTGGGCAGCCGCTTAACCGGCGAGGGCCGTTATTACACGCTCGAACTTCACCGCTCCAGCAACGCATTGAAACTGCCGGTATCACTGAAGGGGAAGAGTGCTAGAGCAATGGGAAAAATTGTTCGGGCTGGCAGCGATTTTGTCTTCAAACACCCTTTCGGCTCCAAACCAAGTGAGCTATTAACTCGGACACCAGTCACCAGGGAGAAGATCAGCTTACGTTTTATCGATCCGGCCCGAGTGGAGCTGTCCGCCATGGACGGAGGTGAGGACATGGTGACACTGGATATAGAGAGCGGCTCAACCCTGACCTTGGGGGGCACGCCTGCCGACAACGTCGCTGACACCAAGCCGTTCAGACCCAGGCTTTCCCCGGCCCATTTGATCACCCAACAGGACGGAACCACCACCATTAATTATGCCAACGAAACAGCGAGCGTAATCGGCATTGGCCTGCAGCCACAGCAAATAGTGCGCAGCCAACTGAAGATAGCGCTGCCCGAGGATGCCGTCCCCGGGGAGCGATACGATTTTGACCTGATACAACGCAATGCCGACGGAGAGATAGAGGGGGGCATTAGCGTTGCCATAAATGTTTTGAAACCACGCAGCCCGAAACCGGCAAAACCTCGTACCAAAAAACCAGCGACCTCATCGCGACGGAAAAATAGTTAACAGGAGGAGTTATAGAACAGGCCTGACAGGAATATTTTACATCACATCAAAAACCGGAATTTACGCCATGTGATTGACCTCAGGTTCTGTCACCGCTGGCGACAAAAAGGAGAATAATGATGAAAGAGCGTTATCGAGCGGATCTAAAAGCCCACGTGCTGACCGATGATAGCAACCGTGTGCGGATGATCCGGCACAGCCAGGAGTACTGGGAGAGCCCAACCGGCGGCGGACTGCCCGCTGCCACCACCTATCTGCGCAACTTCGCCCCCGTCTATGAAATAGCCGCGAATAAATTTGATCGGCTGGAGAGCAAGGTCGCGTTTCTCGAACCTTTAGAGCAGGGCGAGGAGTACCGGCTCTCGGAAGAGAAGCAGATGTTCGACGCTTACACCTATGGTTTCTACCAAACCTACCTGAACGTACCGGTCTGGCAGGCTGGTTTAAAGGTCACCGTCAAGCAGGGCCCGAGTAGAGTTGTACAGTCTGAAGACACCACACAAACTGGCATTAACGTAGAAATGCCCTCCCGGCGCGCCATCGATCAGTTCAGGAAACTGTTCCTCGGCGTTAATGCCGCAACGACGCATCGACGGGCACTGATGGCGCAACCCGACCTGCGCGCTACAGCCATTAAAGCCTGTGAATCCACAGAATCGGCCAGCGAGGCCGAGGGTGAGGCATTTCTAAAACGCTTTGTGGATATCAAGGGCAGCGCGGAGAAAAAGCAGGCACGCACGCGACTGATCCGGGGTCGATTCTGGATCTATCGCTACGATACCGAAGCCCGCCTGCCGGAAGACGATGACACTAGTGATCCAAACATTGACCCCACGGAAGCCGCAAAAAAAACCACTCCCGCCAAGCGACGCAAAAAGAGCAACAGCGGCGAAGTGCACAGCGACCAAGTGCCGCGCCTCTTTGACATTCCCGATGTGAACGACAAAATCCAGGATGGGAGTTGTTACATGGTGGCGGAAATGACCTTTGAGATCTCGACCGGAGGTCATAGCGATGTTTGGCAAATGCTGATGGAGCTTGACACCAACTCGATTCTCTATCTGCGCCCGTTATCGGCTCATGTCAACGGCTATGTGTTTGAACAGGACCCGATCACCAGCTCGGGAACCACGGCACCAGATAGCGCTTCCAATACCGCCACACTCAATGCTCACCGCAACGATGTTTTGTTGCAGAATCTCGATGCAGCCGTTGGGGGCCAGAATGCCCTGTCGGGTACCTACGCTGAAGTAACCCAATCCGAGGGTCCCGATATCTCACCTCCAACGGAGGCGACCGGGGCCGATTTTGACTATAATGTGCGGACCAATGATTTCGCCTCGGTCAGCGGTTATTTTCACGTCGATCGAATCTTCCGCACTATGGAAGACCTCGGCTTTAATGTTCCGACCTATATGGCCAATACCGTCTTCCCCATTCCCGTGGACATCCGTTGTTTCAACAGCATCAACGCCCACTGTGTTGGCGACGGTATGGGGGGCATCGGTCATACCGGTTACGGGCTGATGGATACCACCGATACCACCAACCCGCTGGGTAGGGCCTGTGACCCGCGGGTGCACCTGCATGAAGTGCTGGGCCACGGAATTCTGTACGAAGCTGTCGGCAGTGCGAATATGGGCTTCGTCCATAGCGCGGGGGATGCACTCTCACTGATTTACTTTGACCCGGATTCCCAGTGCCGAGGCCTCGACGGCACCCCCCTGGGCAAACCCGGTGACTTGCGCTTCACCTATGTTCCCTGGCACCCTACGTTGAATCGACGCTGCGACCGGGATGTGGCCGGCGGCTGGGCCTGGAACGGCTCCCGCGATAATGGTCAGTACGGCTCGGAAGAGATCCTGGCGACAACACTCTTCAATTTCTACCGCTCTATCGGCGGCGACCACCCCAACCTGGGCAGACGCCAGTTCGCCTCCCGCATGGCCATGTATCTGATCCTGCGCGCTATCGGTAACCTGACCCCGGCGACCAATCCCCAATATGCACGGGAGTTTGCCAGCGAACTAATGGCGACCGATGCACTCAACTGGACCAGCGAAGGCATTTTCGGCGGCGCTTATCAGAAGGTTATCCGCTGGGCCTTTGAACAACAGGGTGAATACCAGACACCCCTGGTGACCCACGACAGCGCGGCAGATGGCACGATCACCAGCGCTGGCGATCCACCGGATGTCGATGTTTACATCGATGATGGCCGGGGCGGTGAATACCCGTTCCAGCACGTACACTGGCACACCACCACTGTCTGGAACAGGCGACTCCCGGATGACGTCGATACCCACCAGGAGCCGGAACTGGGATCTCCAAACTACGCCTATGTGAAAATTCGCAACCGCGGTACCCAGCAGGCACAGAATGTCGTGGTGTACGGCTACCACACCAAACCCGGTGCAGGGTTGAACTGGCCCGCCGACTTCGAGGCCTTCAACACTGCATCGATTAATGTCGGCACGGTCAATGCCAACAATACCGAAGAGGTTATCGTGGGCCCGTTCGAGTGGACACCGAATATCAACACCTACGGCCACGACTGTATGTTGATGGTGGTGACTGCGGACGGCGATGCCGCCAATATCGACAATTTCACCGCGGGTGAAACCATCGCTGAATGGCGCCTAGTTCCCAATGACAATAACGTGGCACAGCGAAACGTCAACCCAGTTCCGGGCGCTGGCGGCGAGGCGGGACTTATGGCTGGCCTCAATGGAAAAAGTTTTTATGTCGGAAACCCAGACCCAGGTCGTGGCAGGATGAGTTTTGACATCCATTTACCGGCTCTGCTTCGCGATCGCGGCTGGCGACTTGAACTGGAAGGGGTTGGCAATGGTTTTACGCTCGCATCCGGCGCCAAACGCGAGGTGCACATCACGCTGCATCCGGGACAGCCGTTTACCAGGGATGCCGTGGAAGCAAGCCATGATCGTGACATTCGCATTGACGTACTCTCCAACGGCGACCTGATCGGGGGAATGACTTACCGGCTGGATCCGGATATTTCAAAACCCTGGAACGGTGGCCAACGGGATGACCGGGATTGTGTAAAACAGGCTCAACAACTGGCGGACTGCCTCGGGATCAAACAGGATATCGATAAGGTCTGCGTGAAGGAAATTATTGTTGGCTTGAAAGTGTCCAGGGATGATTGTTGCTGATCGCTATCCATTGAGGTGGTAACCGTGGCCGGGGGCGTTTCTGACAGTCCGATGCTGTACAGAGTGAATGAAACTGCCTCAGGCCTCGAACTACTAATATCTCGAACCATCAAAATACGGAAAGTGAGCCGATGCTTTGCAAGCAGGGGCAACGTAGCCCCGTTCATAGAGCCCGCGCGTCATTGCTCCACCGCCAGTATGTTTAGACTACCGATTAATAAAAACTGTCTAACCTTAAATCCATAGGCTTCACATTGCTTTTGACTGTTTCCAGCGTGATATTTTGCACGTTAGCAATTTCTTGATTGCTTTTTTCTTCAATATGCAGGATTGCTTGGTTTGCTACCTGATGGCTAGAACTGATCATTGTTTCCTGGACTGCCCGCAAGTTCGCCTGAATTTCGCCCCGAATAAAAAATGCCGATTGTATGAATTTATTGAACTCTTCTCATTTTCAGGTAGAGGCATGAATGGTTTCCCGCGACTCTATATTGCAAATATATTCCAGCAGGAATTGTGTTCTCACCACACCGCCATGTTCCCGAAAGGCAAAATAGAGGGAATTTTGAATACTGCGGGTTCCCAAGCAATGAGGATTGGTCGAGGCGGAAACTTTTCCTTTTTTCATGGATATCGCAATACTTAGCATATCCCGTAGTTGTCGTGGATCAGTTCGAACAGATAAAAGTCAGTGTCGTGTTGATGGGTAAGCAAATAGATATTAATAATATCTGCTTCGAAAGATAGGGTTATCGCTAGAGCAGGAGAGTGCCCGCCAGGGAGAATCCCCGGCGGAATTGTCGGGTTAAGCTTAACCAACCATATCCTTCAATCGCTGCTGAATGATATTCGCAGCATCGGTTGCGATGTTCTCCAGTAGTTCAGCGCAGGTAGGAATGTCATTAATCAATCCCTGCACTTGTCCTGCCCAAATCAAACCAGCATCTAGATCACCGGTTTCAAGCGCTTTGCGTCCATCAGCACCTTTAACCAGGTGATGCACGTCTTCGAACTTCGCGCTTGGGTCTTTTAATATTTCCACCACTTTGTCGGAAACACTGTTCTTTGATACACGACCCGTATTTCGCAGTGAGCGGAAAATCAGATTAGTATCTCGCTCGTCGTGATCCACTAGGAGTTGCTTAACTCGCTCATGAATGGGGGCTTCTACGGTGGCGCAGAAACGCGTGCCCATATTGATACCATCGGCTCCTAAGGCAAGAGCAGCCGCTAGGCCACGACCATCGGCTATACCACCGGACGCCAACATGGGGATCTTCACTTTATTGGCTGCCGCTGGGATCAGTATCAAACCAGGGATATCGTCTTCGCCGGGGTGGCCAGCACATTCAAATCCATCGATAGAAATTGCGTCCACGCCCATACGTTCTGCTGAGAGGGCATGTCGAACTGCTGTGCACTTGTGAACAACTGTGATCCCATGGGATTTAAAGTCTTCAACGTGCTCTTGAGGGTTATGACCTGCGGTTTCAACAATTTTAACGCCACCATCGATGATGGCTTTGCGGTATTCCGCGTAAGGGGGCGGATTAACCGAAGGCAGAATCGTTAAGTTAACGCCAAAGGGCTTATCTGTCATGGATCTACAGCGGTCGATTTCTTTGCGCAGATCATCCGGCGTGGGCTGCGTTAAGGCGGTTAAAATTCCAAGACCACCTGCATTAGATACCGCCGAAGCCAGTTCCGCCCGGCCTACCCACATCATGCCGCCTTGTACGATGGGGTATTCGATTCCCAATAGTTCTGTAATTCGTGTATTAAATTTCATGTTTACTAACCAATTCTTAATTTTTATTAACGTGGTTGCATTCGGATGGCGCCATCCAAACGTATCACTTCACCGTTTAGCATGGGGTTAGCAATAATGCTCTCCACCATTTGCGCATACTCAGATGGCTGACCCAAGCGGCTGGGGAAGGGGACTTGCTGCCCCAACGCATCCTGCACGTTTTGAGGCATACCTGCCATCATGGGGGTATAGAAAATGCCGGGGGCGATGGCGCATACACGAATGCCAAGTTTCGAAAGGTCGCGAGCAATAGGTAGCGTCATTCCTACAATACCACCCTTAGATGCAGAATAAGCCGCTTGCCCCATTTGACCTTCGAACGCAGCAACGCTGGCTGTATTCACGATCACGCCACGCTCTTCACCCACAGGATCAGCGGCAGCTAGTCGAGCGGCAAAATGAGTGATGACGGTGAAGGTACCGATTAAGTTAATTTCAATGGTTTTGCGGAACTGTCCCATGGGGTGAGGAGCGTTCTCTCTGCCCACGGTTTTTGCTCCCGTGGCAATACCGGCGCAATTAACTAGAAAGCGCGCAACGCCATTCTTGTCTTCGGCAGCTAATACGGCTTCACGCACATTGTCTTCATCGGTCACGTCCACTTTGATAAACGTACCATTGATTTTTTCTGCTTGTGCTTGTCCGCCTTCTTCATTCATATCGAAGATAGTGACCTTAACACCCGCTGCAGACAGCATTTCAGTGGTAGCTGCACCTAATCCAGACGCGCCGCCAGTGACGATCGCTGCCAACCCATTTAAATCTTTCATTCTTATTCCTCTGTAAATATATTTTTATAAAAGTTCGAATGCCATTGCGGTGGCTTCTCCACCACCCAAACAAATACCGGCAACGCCCTTACTCAATCCACGATTCTTTAGTGCCGCCAACAAGGTAGCGATAATACGAGCGCCGGAAGCACCAATGGGGTGGCCCAACGCACAGGCGCCACCATTCACATTAATTTTGTCGTGGGGAATGGAAAGCTCTTTCATGGCGATCATGGCAACAACCGCAAACGCTTCATTCACTTCAAACAAATCCACGTCGTCAACGGTCCAGCCCGCTTGGTCTAATACCTTTTTAATAGCGGGTACTGGCGCGCTGGGGAAATCTCCTGGCTCATGGGCGTGGCAATCGGTGGCAACCACTTTGGCACACACATTCATTCCCAGTTTTTCAGCAACACTTTTACGAGTCAGTACCAATGCGGCTGCACCATCGGATATGGAAGACGCGTTTGCAGCGGTAACGGTACCGTCTTTTGCGAAAGCGGGCTTCAGTGTGGGGATTTTTTCTGGCTTGGCTTTTCCTGGCTGCTCATCAATAGAGACGGTTACCGTTCCTGCACGGGTTTTAATTTCAACGGGCACGATTTCGTCTTCGAAACGACCTTCGGCAATGGCGCTTTGGGCACGGGATAAACCTTCCAATGCATAGGCATCTTGATCTTCCCGGGTAAAGCCGAACTTTTTGGCATTATTCTCTGCAAATACGCCCATCAAAGTACCTTTCTCATAGGCATCTTCCAGGCCGTCAAAGAACATGGAATCTTTGACTTCATCATGGCCAATTCGGCTACCGGCGCGGTGCTTGGGAAGCAGATAAGGCGCGTTTGACATGGATTCCATACCGCCCGCGATGATCACATCAGCGGTACCCGCCATTAGGGTTTCCGTGGCCATGATGGCGGCTTGCATGCCAGAGCCACACATTTTATTTACGGTGGTGGCTTGAACCGAGCGGGGCAGGTCTGCTCCCAGTGCAGCTTGACGGGCGGGGGCTTGGCCCAGGCCTGCGGGCAGCACACAACCCATGTAGATACGGTCTACTGCATCACCGCTCACTCCGGCGCGTTCTACAGCCGCTTTTACTGCGGTGGCGGCCAATTGGGTGGAAGGGACTGAGGCGAAATCCCCAAGTAACCCTCCCATGGGGGTACGGGCATAGGATGCAATTACAATAGGATCGGAAGACATAAGTAACTCCTTATTAACCGGTTTAACCGATAGGGTTTAGCCGCTTTTGGGCTTTAGTTATTCGTGTTTATTTTAGAGCGAACGAGCAATAACCATACGCTGAATATCGGATGTGCCCTCGTAGATTTGGCATACGCGAACATCGCGATAGATTTTGGCCAGGCCAAACTCTTCCAAGTAGCCATAGCCGCCCAGAGTCTGGATAGCACCGGAGCACACTGCTTCTGCGGTTTCGGATGCCACTAGCTTCGCCATGGAAGCTTCTTTCAAACAGGGGGCGCCGGTATCTTTAATGCTCGCAGCATGGAGAACTAACTGCTTGGCTGCTTCTAACTTTGCTGCAAGATCAGCGAGGCGGAACCCCACCGCTTGATGCTGGATAATGGTTTTACCCATGGACTGACGTTCTTTGGCGTAATTAACGGCAATGTCCATAGCCGCTTGAGCCATACCGATACATTGGGAAGCTATTCCAATTCGACCCACTTCCAGGTTGGATAGGGCGGTGCGATAGCCTTCGCCTTCTTTACCTAGCATCAATTCTGGCTCTAACAGTAGATTTTCAAACCGTAGGGCACAGGTGTCTGATGCGCCTTGGCCCAGTTTGTGTTCTACCTTATCCACAAAATAACCTTCACGGTCGGTGGGCACCAGAAAAGCGCTCATGCCTTTCTTACCTGCTTCAGGATCGGTTACCGCAAACACGATGGTTAAGCCTGCGATTTTTCCTGACGTGATAAACTGCTTACTGCCATTAAGGATGTAGTTGTCCCCTTGTTTAACAGCTTTGGTTCGAATGGCCGATGCATCGGACCCGGCATCGGTCTCCGTGAGGGCAAACGCGCCCACTAAGCGGCCACTGATTAAATCAGGTAAGAACCGCTGTTGCTGTTCTGCGTTACCGTCCTTAATTAGGGCCGAAACGATAAGGCTGTTCTGAATGGAGATGATGGTTGACAGTGCACCGTCAGCGGCGGCGATCTCCATTAGCGATAGAGCATAGGAAATGTAGTCAGCGCCGGCACCGCCAAATTCTTCCGCCGCCGTCATGCCCATCAGGCCTAATCCAGCTAGCTCTTCAAACAGTTCAGGGGGATAGCCACCATCCGCTTCGAACTTAAAGGTTTGGGGGCGTAATTTTTCTTGGGCAAAGCTTCGTACCGCATCCGCGATAGCCTGTTGGGTTTCTGTCAGGATCATGGTGAATCGTGTCTCAGTACAAATGAATGGAATTTTCGTTAATTATTCGCATATAGGTGCAATTGCAATTTATGCTGCTATGATACAGGTCAACAATGTTGTCTATTATGCCTGTGAAAGCGGCGAGGGTCTATTCGAGTTTGTTGGCAAATACTTGAATGGAGGGATTTCACAGGTTTGGGCATATAAAGCACGAGTTCATGACCCAGAAAGAGGGCCAGTGCGGTTCAGCTTTATGAAAACTGGTTCACAGCGTGTTACACTTTGTTGCTTTCTTAACCTCTAAAAACTCACACATTTGGAACCCTAACGATGTCAAAAGCCAAGCCTCGGGAGCGTCGTAGACGAGATCCAGAAGGGACTCGAACTGCAATTTTAGATGCCGCTCAATCCATCCTTGCAGAAGATGGAGCGGAAGCACTCAGCGTTTCCAGAGTTGCTAATCTGGCCGGAGTAAACCGGGGTACCGCCTATCAGCATTTCCTCGCCAAAGAAGACCTAATTGAAGCAACCATGGAACGGGTGAGTCACCAGTTGCTTGAAGCGGTGTTTGAAGAATCTGATGATGAACCTTACGACGAGGCTCTCCAACCCAGCATTCAACACTTGCCCGATGTGATCCAAAAAATGGCGGGGTTTACAATGCGGATGGCACTGTATACTGTCGAGAACCCTGACATTAGCCGCATTTGGTTATTCGATGTGTTGTCCAAAAAAGATCCGCAGCAGGACGTGTTTTATAAACGCTTTTTAGAAGCCATTGAACGCTTGGCAAACAGTGAAATGAGCGAACCTGACATCGATATCGAAGCCCTAGCGGTTCTGATGTTGTCAGGATTCTTATTGTGGCCGGTATGGGTAGACTCCCACGCAAAAACAAAAAAGATGAAAAAGCAGATGGCGCAGCGGTTTGGAAATGAGGTGTTGCGCTTCACGCTGCATGGCTTCCTTGCGGTGAAGACTCCGGACATGGCTCCGGTGCATATCTAGTTTGGGGCCCTCTGATTTAGACCAATAAGGAGTGAAGAGTGGAAGAAAATTTATCAGCCTGGGAACGTTATCCGGGCTATGAAATTAATTTGCTGCCTTGCGATTCTGTGACAAGAGTAAGCTATAAGAACAAAATTGTTGCGGAGAGCGCGGCAAGCCTCTTGGTGAAAGAATCTGAACATGATGCCAGGTTGTATTTGCCAGAAGATGACGTGAATTGGGAAAATTTCCAAGTTTCTGACCATCAATCCAACTGCCCTTTTAAAGGTGATGCCAGCTACTGGTCTCTGAAACTGGATGATGAGATTCAAGAGAACGTGGCTTGGACTTACAAAGAGCCTGTATCCAAAGTGGCCGGACTCAAAGGCTATGTCTCCTTTGATATGGAAGCGCTTAAGGTAGAATTGATTCAAAAGTGGGGCGAGGAAGGGGACGAACCCATTACGACACGCTTCCCAACCTGGGGGGATGCCAAGGATTTATTGGCTTCGTTGGACGTTCAGCCTATTGGTGAAAATCTATTTCAAAGTGATCCCTATCCCAACCCGCCAGTGGGCACCATCATTGAGGAACTGAAAGAGCGTCGTAAACGCAGCGTGGTTGAAGGTGGGCATCAATTGGCTCAAGCGGTTGTGGCTGCATCCAAGGCGGTTCCCAATCAGCGCGTCACTTCTGCCTCTATGATATTCAGTAAAGCCGCCAGTTTTGATGCGCCCTCGGATGTGCGTGTTAACGTATTACGAGGCGGACGCAGCTTTTCTTGTTTAGATGTTCAAACCGTGCAGGCGGATTCCATGCGTTCCGCAGCCATTGTGCTTATGGACGCCTCGGATAAGGACCGCTTAAAACACGCCTGTGAAATGCCAAAAGTCCCTGGACCTTATGAATCCACGTTACGGGATTGGAATGTGAGCGGCAGGGAAATCCGTGTGGTGGATAATGCATACACTGCGGATCTAGATCATATGGGGCCACCAGAATTGCATGCCTGGATTCGGTTTCGCGATAACCCGGAAGAGCAATATCAACATAAGGCGCTGATGACCCAAGCCATAACCCATTGGACAATTGCTGCAGCGATGAGGCCCCATCCAGGGATCAGTCAAGCGCTGGCCCATGTTTCACTTTCTACCGGGCCATTGAAAGCCGATATTAACTTTCACGATGACGTGGATGTAAGCCAGTGGATGCTGTATGTGAATGATGCGGTGTATGCCGGTAAAGGCCATGCCCAGGGCTCTGGTAAGATCTTTTCTATTAAAGGAGACTTGCTGGCCACTTACTCCATCCATGCGATGATTCGGGATTTCCCCGCATCTGCCAAAGGCGGTCGCAACGCCATGTGATGTGAATTTGAGGATCAGCGAAGAGCACCATTAGCGTACCAACAGGAAAGGTGCTCTTCGCTTTTTATCAGAACTTAAGTTTAACGTCCGCGAATAATGAGCGCGGCTGACCCACAAAATAACGATCTCCCGCAAACCCACTAAAATCAGCTCTTTCTGCGTAGTATTTGTCGGCTATGTTTTTGATTCTCAAGCCCACAGCCACTGCTTCGCTAATGGATTTCTGTACCCGCAGATTCAGTAAGTCATGGCCATCATAGCTATGCACATTCGCTAGATCGGTGTAGTAATGGCCCATTGACACCCATTCCAACTCAACTCGATCCCGGGGAGAGGGTGTCCAGGCTAACCGTACCGAACTTAAGTTTCGTGGAGCGGAAACCATATCATTACCCTTGGTACCCAGCACCGTGTTGGATGCAGGTGCAGTGACATTATTCGCATATCGGTGACGAGATAACGCACCACTTGCACTGACATTCCAATGGTCATTTAACTGCAGTGAAAGTAGGTACTCTAAGCCTTGATGTCGGGTTTCACCGTTATCCAAGTTTTGCCGGTCCGATGATTGAAAAATAACGTTATCTTTTTCCATGTAGTAAGCAGTTAAGTCGTAACTGAAGGATTGGGCCAACCCTTGAACCACACCTTTAACGCCCACTTCCACACTATCCACCTGCTCAGAATCCAGTTCCGCAATCAGTTGTCCTGCTTGTAAGCGGTACAATTCCGTGGCTTGGGGCGCCCTGTATCCATGATTAATTCGGGCACTGTAGATATGGCTGGGGCTATACTCATACACTAAACCGCCATTAACGGAAATATTCTCAAAGTCATCTTCGCGATCTTCAGGTCGCGTATAACGACATCCTGTGGCACCGCTATTGACGTTCACACAGTCAATTCCATTTTCGTCGGTGTTGCCACTGATCATCTGATTATTGTAATCGTATTCCAGGCTCTCTAACCGACCGCCCACGGAGAGGTTAAGTTTGTCGGTGACTTGGAAATTTACAGAAGTAAAACCCGCTAGCAGCATAGCATCCACCTCATAATCGTACTGTTTGCCCGCTGGAGTAAACCAAAGGAAAGGTGCATCTTGTGTTTGTTGCAAATAGGCTTGGGTGAGCTCAATATCAAATCCGGAAGTGAATTCCGTCGTTGAGTTTATTGGGCTGTGAAAAGACGATTGGATACCCACGCTTTTTTGGCCGTTTTCTTCAGTGGGTTGCCCGGGCAGAAAGTGCATTAAAAATTCCATTTCTGAATAGCGGGCATAGGGCGTGACAATGAACACGGCATCGTTGGCAAACTGACCCTCAAACCGGGTCTGCCAGCGAAAGGACTGAGTATCTCGAAACGCTTCTGGATTAGAGTTTTGTTTTCTTAGTTCTTTGTCTTTGTAAGCATCCGTACCCACCACATAACCCGCAGTTTCCTGATTTAAGTTATTGGCACTAAACAGGGTGTAGCTGGACCAGGTATCACCATGGTAATCCAAGCGGGCTGTTAATTTTTGTTGATCAAACCCCGAGTTATCTTGATAACCGCCATCAGAAGCACCGTTCAGATTAATGCGGGTGGTGAAACGATCGAAACTTTCGCTTGCGCTTAGTTTGATACGGCCGTAATCATCAGGGCCAGCTTCTAAGGCCACCTCCAATTCTCCAGCTTCTTCAAGCCCCACGGGGTTCCGACTCAGAACATTGATTACCCCATGCACAGCGTCTGACCCGTGCATATCGGTTCCAGGCCCTCTAAGGACTTCGATTCGGCCAGCTTGTTCGGTGTTGAGATCGAACAGTTGGTTCACGTTGCAAAAACCAGTGGGTCGAACTGGAATGCCATCTTCCGCCAGGTAGAACGATCCGCAACTACCGGCACCGGTGAGAACAGGAGATCGGATCGCGGTAAGGTGTTCCTGGCCGTTACCCCGCACCACCCACGCGCTGGGTACTCGGTAAAGAAGCTCACTGATATGAACCGCAGATACATCTTCAATCTCTTGGGAGGACACAACGCTAATACTGCTGCTCAGTTCAGTGCTGGGTTGCTCAACTCGATTTGCGGTCACCGTGATGGTTTCGGTTACCTTGTGCGGTTGGGGCGCTGTTTCCGCCAATGCGGTTAAGGAAAAAGAGGAGATGAAAACTGCAGTGGGTAAAATAGAAACGGCCTTTAACAGGCCGTAATTAGATTTATAATTATTCATAACACCTTATCTACGCGTCGCGATCTTGACCGAAAACCGCTTTTCGCTTTTCTTGTAGGGCTTTTACACCTTCTTTATGGTCCGCCGAATGGGCACTGAGGCCTTCGTAGGCCAAGCCCGTATCCAACAGGGAATGCACAACGCGCTTAAGCTCAATATTCACCAGGACTTTTGTCCAGCGGATGGCTTTTTGCGCACCTTTTAGCATGCGCTCACAAAACTCGTTGACCACCTGGTCCAGTTCTGCTGCGGGTACGCAATGATTGATTAAACCGATCTTTTCTGCCTTTGCAGCGGTGAGCAACTCACCCGTAAGCAGGTACTCCTTTGCGCGACCAAAACCAATCCGTTGCGGCCAAATAGCAGCACCGCCGTCTCCAGCCACCAGGCCCAAAGCCACGTGTGGATCGCCAATTTTAGCATTGTCGGCAGCAAAAACCACATCGCACATGAGCGCCAGGGTGGCGCCTAAGCCCACCGCGTGTCCGTTCATGCGACAGATCAGCGGTTTGTCGAGATCCAACATGGAAAACACGATCTGCTTGGCAAGACGAGCTTCGTACTCAAATTGCTCTGGACGCTCGGCATTGCCGGCAATGTGTTCCAGATCACCGCCTGCGGAAAACGCGCGACCGGCCCCGGTTAACACCACCACATCGGAGTCCGGGTCTGCAGCAGCATAAACAAATACTTCAGACATTTCCTGCAGCATTTTAAGGTTCACTGCATTCATCAAATCCGGTCGATTGATGGTGATAGTAAGTAAGCGACCAGCGCGCTCCAGACTCAGATACTCGTATTGACGAACAGGTGCTTGCTCTGACATAAGTCTCTCTTTTTTTATTAGCTGAAACGGTATTGTGCCACAGCCTGAGCTTGACCACTGCGACCGTTTAATTCTGACAGTAATGCTTTTAATCGATAAGTCCAAAGGTGCAGAGGGAACTCCAATGTCATGCCCATGGCGCCCATAAACTGGTGTAAGTCGTAGGCCACTTGGGTAGCACTATCCTGAGCATGCATAGCCGCCAATGCTGCATCGCCGTCGTCTCCGCTCCATGCGGCTCTCAAGGCCAACAACCGCACACCTCGAGCTAACACTGTGCATTCGGCCATGCGGTGCTGCACTGCTTGGAAGCTCCCAAGAGGGCGCTTAAATTGCTTTCTTATGGACAGGTGCTCAATGGCTGCGTCTAAGGCTGCTTGCAGCAGGCCCGCGGATTCAGCCGCTAAAGCTACTCGTAGCCACTTTTTCACGTTGGCCGCTTGAGACTCTGAAAGCGCCGTGTATTCGGGCTCGATAGTCAATTTGCCCATGGGGTAGGCAAAGATAGAATCAACGGATTCCACTTCACCGCTTTTAGGGCTGTACAAACCCACTTTGTCGCCGTCCAGTATGATTAGAGTGCCAGCTTGCGCCACAAACCGGCCAGGGCGACCTTGTTCTACCACCGCAAAAGGGCGAGGCCAGTCGCCTTCCAGTTGGGGTGCCACCAGCATGGAGAGAGCCACTTCGGCAGAGTAGGGCAGCTTTGCCAGCCCCTCGGTGACCACCGCAGCGGAAACCGGGCCCAACTCTGGTATGGATGCCGCTTCAAAAAAGCCACCCATTTCCAGTTCTTTGGTAATTTCCTCGTCATTCAAAACAAACTCGCGAAAGTCCGTCGGTGGGCTTTGAAAGCGGGAAGCTAATTTATCTAAAGCGCTGCTCAATGCAACTTGATCTGGGTTTAATGCAAAATCCATTAACGTGGCTCCCTGGGTAGTTGCAATAGTTGAGTGGCGATGAGATTCAATTGAATTTCAGCAGCTCCAGATGCGATTCCGGCTACAATACCGCGCTGATGGTGGGCCAATAACAATGGATCACCGCCCGCCAGTACTTCTGGTAGGTGCTCAACCACAAACTCCGCCACCTGTCGTTCTGCGTGAACCGTAGCCACCCGGGCCACGTTGGCTTCTGCGCCAGTGGGAATATTTTTATGGCGCTGATCAATGATTTCGTAGCTGAACAGACGTGCTGCTTCGCAGGCCGCTTCCGCACGGGCTGCCTGGTCGATGGCACCATGCTGGAAACGCTGTCTTTGTTTCAGCATACCCACAGCACGGTGCAACATGCGGGAAGCCAGAGCAAAGCGGGGAATGCCCACACGCTCCAAGGAAAGCGCTTTCCGCACGATGTCCCAACCTTTACCAGGCTCTCCCAGGATGGCGCTGGCGGGAACGGACACATTCTCAAAGAAAACTTCGTGAATATCGCCTTCACCAATTAAACTGGGAATCTCAACCACTTCAATCCCTGGGGTATCCATGGGGATAAGGAAGATGGAGATTTCTTTTTTACCGGAACCCGTCTTTGCCAGTAAAAAGCAGGTGTCTGCGTCTCCGGCATAGGATGTCCAGATTTTTTGACCATTGATGATGTAATTGTCACCCTGCTTTTCAGCTTTGGTTCGAAGTGAAGCCAAATCCGATCCGGCTTCTGGCTCAGAAAAGCCCTGACACCAAATAGTTTGACCTTCGGCCATGGGAGGGATGTAACGTTGCTGCTGCTCTTCCGTACCGAACATCATCAGGGTAGGGCCAATCCAGTTCACGTTCATGTACTGGCCACCGCGGGGTTCACCCGCCGCCCACATTTCTTCAGCTAAGATGAAAGACGACCAAGCGTCCGCTTTTCGACCACCCCATTCTTCAGGCCAATGGGGTACCAGTAGTCCCGCTGCCGCTAACTTAGCGCAAAACTGCTTTGAAAACTCGCTCTGGGAGGCGGAGCCTGGCCCATGGGCGATGCTTTCCCAATTGTCGGGAAGGTTCTCTTGCAAAAAATTCCGCACCTGAGTGCGGAATTCTTTTTGCTCGTTGTTCCAATCAAATTCCATCGCGTCTGTTCCTGCGTGAATCCTGCGTGAATATTATTTTACTTCCGCAGCCGCTTATTTAGCGCGGCTGCGAGGAAGACCTAATGCACGTTCGGCAATCATGCTGCGATGAATCTCGCTGGTGCCACCGTAAATGGTGGTGCCTTGAGAGTGACGATAACAAAGGTTGAGTTCGCCCGCTGCGCCATCACGATTGGCCAGGGAATAGGGTGCAGTCAAATCCAACAGGTCGGACGCGTCTTCCAAGAATTTTTCTGAAGAAAACATTTTCGCCATGGGACCGTAACCCAGATTGGGCATTTTTTCTACAGCAGCCCACAGTGAACGGCTTGCGATCATTTCGGTCAGATAGAAGTGAGCCATGGATTTCGCCAGACGTCTAAGCGCCATGGGGTCTTCAATTAAGGGCTTACCATCGTATTGAATTTCTCGACACAGCTCAGCTGCTGCATCCACCATGGCTTTTTGATGGCCAGCAAAGCTGCCGCCACCGTGTTCTAGCTCAAGGCCAGCCGCCATGGTTTTTAATCCGCCATCTACGTCACCCAAACGATAGCTGTCTGGTATTTTCACGCCTTCGTAATAGGTGATATTGGTACGCTCTTCCTGGAACGTATAAACCGGTTGCACCTCAACGCCAGGCGCATCCAAAGGCACGATAAACATGGTCAAGCCTTTGTGCTTGGCAACCTCGGTGTTGGTTCGCGTCAGCATAATCACGTACTGAGCAATGTTGGCGCCGCTGGTGAACATTTTGGAGCCATCAATGCGCCAACCATCTCCATCGCGGGTTGCGCGGGTTTTTGCTGCGAATACATCGGAACCTGCGTGGGGTTCTGAGTAACCCAAGCTGCAAATGGCATCGCCGGAGACAATTTTGGTTAATACGTCGCGCTTCAGTTCATCGCTACCAAACTTGCGAATCATGGTGCCCACCATGGAAGTGGTGCCCACCGCGTGGTGACTCCAACCGTGCTTTTCCCAAATATGAGAAAGGGCATTCATGGCGTAGGGTTTAGCGGCACGGCCGCCGTCTTCAACAGGCCAATCGGGAAACAAAAGTTTTGCTTCGGCTAGCTTCTTATGAACACCTCTATCGAATCCGTCGAATGAGTAGTGCGCTTTGGCTTTCAGTTCAGGGGTAAGAATCTCGGTGAACAACTCATCCAGTTCTTTCGCCATTTCTCGTGCTTGATCACCTAAATCAAAATCGATCTGCACTTCACCCACATCAGGAAGCTGAGCAACTTCTCCGCTATATAGGCGTCGACCACCTTCTTCCAGCAGTCGCTCTGGATCGCCGATGATGAGGCCCCAGTCCTTAGCGCGGAGGTTGTAGAGATAGATGTCATATTCTGTGGTAAGCCCGTAGCCGCCGAACACGTGCAGTGAATGCAATACAGACTTGGTTGCTGTTCTGGCATTCCACCAGGCCACTAAAGAGATCTGGGCACCGGCATCGTCTTTGCCTTCAGATATGGCATGAATGGCTTTCCACACACAGTACTTGCCACCATCGATGTCGGTAATGCGATCCGCCAGTGGATGGGAAAGAGCTTGGTATGTTCCAATAGGTTGACCAAATGCTTCACGCTCGCAGGCGTAGGCCGATGCCAACTTGACTGCTTCTCGCGACAGGCCAGACAAAGCCGCTGCCACCAAAAGTTTCCATTCTTCCAGACCCTTAGCAAATTCGTTAATACCATCTTGGGTTTCAGAGAGGGGAGTTTGGCTTGCGCTACTGAAGTTCACTTCCGCTAGCGCCGTTGAAGCCAGATTTTCTTCTGGGGTGGAGGTTTTATTGGAAGCGTTATCAACCAATACCACTTTGTCGCCACTGCGAGCGACAATGAAATCCGCCGCTGCTGCTCCGGCTACCCACTGAGTAGGTACTTTAGCTAAGTCGTGCAGTGCAATAGTGATAACAGACTCGCCCAAGGTGGCCTTTTCAATTAGAGCGCTTTGAGAATCCGCTGCCAAGATTGCGAGAACACGAGTCGCTATTAGAGTCTCAGCAATGGGACCGCAGGCCAGTGTTCTGCCCACTTCTTCCATCAATACGGCGGCATCCAGCAAACCCAGGCCCAGACCACCAGCCTCTTCGGGTACACGCATGGAGAAAGCCCCCATTTCCGCAAGCCCTTGCCACAGGCGTTGATCGAATCCGCTGGCCTGGGCGGCGCGTACCCGCTCCATGCTGGACCAGCGGGGGCATTTGAACGAAAACCTACGGTTTTGACTCCTAGGCTCTCCGCGTAACCGTAGGTTTCCGAATAATTACCCCTCCCCCTCATCTTCAATAAAATACGTACCATTGGGCAACACATGCTTATAGGGCAGTAACGAGATATGGGATAAGGTCTCGTCGTCGATATCCTCCCCCTGCTGCCGGAGCTGCTCAACCACGTCATTTATCTTGATCGTGTTCCAGTACAGAATGGCATTGGATAGAAAGCTGAGGCTGCTGGCCTTATTCATGATTTCCTCATAGTCCCCTGTGGTGAATTCCCCCTGGTCCGCAAAGAATATCCAGCGCGGCAGTTTGTGCCGGTATTCCCCTTTGTTCAGTTGCCGCTGGACAGTTTGGCGCAGTTCTTTGTCAGTCAGGTACCGCAGAATGTATTCGGTCTTGATGATCCGGCCCAGGTTGGTAAAGGCCTTGGTGAGGCGATCGGAGGGTGAACTGTTGGTCAACCGTTGAACGATGACGTGTGCTGGCGCAGTTTTCTGCTTCAGAGAAATGACCACCCGCATCATGTATTCCCATTGCTCCTCAATGATCGACAGATCAGCTGTTTTCGTGAGTAAATGGTTGAGGTCACCGTAATCGACGGATTTGTCGATACGGTATAGCTGCTGATCCTTCAGATCCCGAATACGTGGCATAAAGTAGAAGCCGAGCAAATGACAGAGGGCGAAGACGATTTCAGTATACCCATGCGTATCGGTGGTGTGCTCTCGGATTTTCAGAATCGTGTTGTTTTCCAGCAGACCGTCCAGAACATACAGGGCTTCACGAGGGCTACAGGAAATGATCTTGGTGCTGAACACTGAATATTGATCGGATACGTGGGTGTAGATCCCGATGGCTTTTTCATAGTAGCCGTAATAGCGGGGATAGTATGAAGCCAACAGGCTGTCGGCGCGGATTTTAAAGCGTTGCGCATCTGAAGAGGACAATGTACCGGAGCCATACACCGCACTCAACGGCAGCTCATGGTGTTGATTCACAATTTCAGCACTGGCGTTGATCAGGGTTTCTTCGCGAATATAGTATTGCAGGATATGCCTTAGCATATCGACAGTAACGCCATTGACGCTGTTACTCATGGACACGACGCCCAGGTTTGTGGCTTGTGAAATAATGGCAGCCATCAGGCTTTTGTAAAAGTTTTTGGGCCGTGACTGGTGATGCTGGATAGGGACAAAGTGACGACTGTAATGCGTCATTTGATCCACCTCCATCAGCAGTTGCTCGATGCGTATGCTGGGCATATGCGCATCGATCACCTTTTGCAGTTGGTTGACTTTATCCGGTACGTCCAGCTTGTCGTCACGCTTGAGTTTCAGCCGGCCATTGTGTATCTCGGCGAAATTATCCAGTCCAAAACGCTTTTGCGCTGCTGACACCGCTTCGTGGAACTGGGTTGAAATGGCGGAACGCACTTCGTGCGGCAAAGGCTGCTGTAGCTCGGTATAGACAGTGTGTTTGGTTTCATCCCAGTTGGGCTCGTTCAAGGTCAGATCCCAGAACGACACATGCTGTTTGCTCTGTGGCAAATACAAATCGCCGGAACGCAACGCATCTTTCATCGCGAGAGCAAGACCCATTTCCCAAACATTGCGATTGATGTTGCCGGTTTGATCTTTAAGGCTGCGACGCAGCTCGCGGGGAATGAACGCAGTCGGTGTATTCTCCGGCAGTTTTTTCAGATCGCCGTCATCCAACTGCCGGACGAACTGGATGGCTTTTATCAGTGGCCCAGAACCTTTCGCCACTTCAAACGGTAACCGTATAAAGTCGGAAAAATACTTTCGTAAACTGGGGTAACGGGTCAGCAACAAATCGCAATAGCCGCGTTCTTCCAGGCGTTTAAAAATGTGCAGATCCTCAATGGAGGCCAGCAAGTGTTTCTCGTCAATACGCTGCCATAAGTCATTCTTGTACAACGGCTGTTCATCCGGCCATTCCAGCAAAACATGCGTGGTATCGAGCACGGCGTCGATAGCTTTCTTCTGGCGTTTGCGGAATTCCTTGTGCTTTTTGTCGTGGCTGTTTCTGGTTTGTCGGCACAGTTCCGTCATGTACTGATCGTGCATTTTGACCAGGTTATCCAGCAGGATCTTGCGGGATTCTAACAGGAAGCACACCATCAGGGCATAGCGCTTGTGGTCTTTGAAGCGTTTCATGTCCTTGGCACTGTAGCGCTTGGTCAGTCGATACAGGTAGTGAAGAAAAGCGGTATCAATGACCTTTTCCTCGAATTCATTAATGCCGGTGGCCACCAGATTGTCATAGCGCTCCAAATAGCGTTTCAGCGATGAGATTTTGGCGGCCGGTGGATACTCTTTGAGTTGGTTGAAGTAGGTTCGTTGATTACCGTCCGTGGTTTGCAACAGATCGTCGATGGCACCGCGCAGTTCAGGGGACATCTGATCAAACACCTGCTCAAAAAGCTGAGTGTGGACCTGGTTACAAACACGGATGATCTGCCGTTCGATGGTCGAGGGTCCGGGCAACATAATACGGTTCAACAACAGGTAACATTCTGCCCGGTGAAAAAGTTCATCCGGCAGCAGCCCCTGACGGGCGTGTTCCTCTATCCAGCGATCCAGGTCGGCTTCCACTGTGTCATCAAACCGTTGAAAGCCCAGATACTTGAGGATGTTGTTCCGATGCTCCAATAGTGTCGCCTCCCGTTCGGGCACGTCCACGGTTAGCGTGGGCGGGAGGTCGAGTTGACTGCTCAGGTAGCTGATTACCCGGGGGGATAGATCATGGAGTTGGTTAAGAAACCGGCCATAGAGACGCATGGCGCACAGTTGGATAGCAAATCCCAGACGGTATTGCTTACGGTACTTGTTGACCACCTGGCAATCGCGTCGGCTCAGCGTCCAATCGCGAACCATTTCTTCGTCGGAAAATCGTTGTGGCAGCATTAACGGTTGGTATCGCTGCTGGCTGGTTAAGAACTGCTCTTTGGCTGTCATGGGCTCTCACTTGGGCTTAGTTACGCCAACTACTCCTATAGCGTTGTTTTTATTGATGTTTTTATATTCGTGAGACGCCATTGTCGTATCTAACAATTAGACGGCATTGTATTCATGAATAGACGATATTAAAATAACGAATAGACGAATTACAACAATCAATTAGCCGAGCGCTTATTTTATGTACCCACGTTATTCTGAAATCAATGTCAAAGAAGCGCTAAGCGACACCCCGGTGGTCTTTGTGATGGGGCCTCGCCAAGTCGGTAAAACCACTCTGGTGAAGGCGTTGATTGGTGAGATGGGCGCTGAAAACTGGGAATACATTACCCTGGACGATCAGGCCCAATTCGAAATTGCACAAGCTGATCCCGTCGGGTTCATCCGTAATCTGCCACCGAAACGAATTGCGCTCGATGAGGTTCAGCGCCTGCCTGAACTGTTCGTCTCCATAAAGCAGGCTGTGGATGAACAACGCACGGCAGGTCGCTTTCTCCTGACGGGTTCTGCCAATGCCTTGTTATTGCCCCGGCTATCGGATTCCCTGGCCGGCCGGATGGAGTCGGTTCGCCTGACAACGCTTTCCGAATGTGAGATCCATGGACGACCCCCCAGCTTTTTAAGCAAACTACTGAACCAGGAAGCGCCTTCGGCTCAGGACATTCGTGTGCGGGATCATCTACTGCAACGGTTGATTACGGGGTGTTTCCCCGAGCCTCTGCAACGTGCCAATGAGCGGCGAAGCACCGCTTGGTATCAACAGTACGTCAGTACATTGATCCAGCGGGATATCCGCGATCTGACCCATATCGATCACCCCGATTTGATGGCCAAGTTACTCAAACTCACCGCCTTTTATGCAGGAAAACTGGTTAACCTGACCGAACTGGGCGCTAAACTTGGGCTGGATCGACTGACCATTAAAAAATACATGGCGTTGCTGGAGCAGTTGTTTCTGGTGGAGCAATTGCCGGCCTGGCATTCCAACGAATACAAACGGTTGGTGAAAACGCCCAAACTGCATTCCATTGATACCGGCATGATGTGCGCTGTTCGTGGCCTGAACCGGGAACGCCTGCTGAAGCAGCCCGGTGATTTTGGGTTGGTGCTGGAATCCTTTGTCTACAACGAACTGCGAAAACAGGCAGTATGGATCGAAGAACCGTTGAGTTTCTATCACTACCGGGACAAGGATAAAGTGGAGGTCGATGTGATCATCGAAAACGCCATAGGCGACTGTTTCGCGATCGAAGTCAAAGCAGCTGCGACGTTGAGTGCCAAAGATTTTACCGGCTTGAAACGTTTTCAAAGTGTGGCCGGTGAGCGCTTCAAAATGGGTATCTTGCTCTACGATGGCGATCATACAACGGCTTTTGGTGAAAATCTCTATGCCGTACCACTGGGAGCACTTTGGTCATGAACGAGAACTACACCATCGGCCAATTGGCTGAAGCAGCAAGTGTTAATGTTGAAACCATCCGCTACTACGAACGCCGCGGGTTGATCGCACAACCACCCAAACCAACCGAGGGTTACCGCACTTATTCTAGGGCAACCCTGGCCCGGATCTTATTTATCAAACGCGCCCAGGAATTGGGGTTTACCCTGGAGGAGATCGCTAATCTGCTTGAACTCGGAGAATCACCCTGTCGGGAAGTTCAGGGCATGGCAGCTCAGAAACTTGCCAGCGTACGCGCCAAGCTGGCCGATCTGCGGCGTCTGGAAATCGTCCTCGATGATCTGCTGAACCAGTGCGCCGTCAATCTGGACCAGACCCATTGTCCCATCATCGAGTCCCTTCAACCGGACGACAACAATGCCCCCTGATTTCTTGCTTGACACCGTACTCTGGTACGGCCTTTACACTTACTCCCATCACATACATCAGAGGAGTAAGCCGTGTCCCAGAAAGAATCCAATCTGCCCATTATCGGCGGTGTTATCGCCGCCATCGGCGCGGGCCTTTGCTGCGCCGGGCCCTTCGTCTTGCTGCTGCTCGGTATCAGTGGTTCCTGGATTGGCAATCTGACTCTGTTAGAACCGTACCGCCCCATATTTATCCTGCTGGTATTGGCTTTATTTGGTTTTTCCGGCTGGAAAATCTATCGCCCCATCGAAACCTGTGAGCCCGGCACCGCCTGCGCCGTACCACGAGTACGCAGGCGCCGTCAGGTGATTTTCTGGGTCGCTGCGCTAACCGCACTGGTGCTCATCACCAGTAATTACTGGATCATCTGGTTCGCATGACAACTCTTTTAAGCCTTGAATACTCGGAGAAAACGATGAAAAAAATCACACTATTGCTCTTTTTGACCTTACTTAGCCTGACTGCATTTGCCAAAGAGCAAACCGTCACACTGGAAGTGCCAACCATGAACTGTGTGACCTGTCCGTTTACAGTCAAAAAGGCCTTACAAAATGTTGATGGTGTCAGTAGCGCCGAAGTCACCTTTGAGAACAAGCTGGCTGTTGTCACGTTCGATGACGAAAAAACCTCAGTAAAAGCATTGACCGAAGCCACCACCAACGCAGGTTATCCGTCCAGGGTTAAAGAGTAAAGTGGCCATGGATAACGCCAAGCTTCTGCGCACCGGGGTTATCGGTTCAATCATTGTGGCCTTGTGTTGCTTCACCCCGGTTTTGGTCATTTTGCTGGGTACGGTTGGCCTGTCGGCGTTGACAGGTTACCTGGATTGCGTGCTGTTTCCGGCATTGATCATGTTTCTGGGCATAGCCGGTTACGCCGCTTTTCGTAAACAGCCATCACAACAAAATACGACCCGTTGTAATACTGGCCATAAAGATGGCGGGGAAAACGATGAACAATGATAACGGCCAGAGTGGCGACAGAAGGTGTTCATTATGGAAATGCTAATGCGATTGGTGACACGCGTCGGCGATAAACTTGGCTCATTGGGCGCGCTGGTTTCTGCCATGGGTTGCGCCATGTGCTTCCCGGCCATAGCCAGTCTCGGCGCTGCGGTAGGACTGGGCTTTCTCAGTCAGTGGGAAGGTCTGTTCATTAACACGCTTTTGCCGCTGTTTGCATGGGTCACTCTGGTGCTCAATGGACTTAGCTGGTTAAGCCACAGGCAATGGCACCGCAGTGCGCTCGGTATGATCGGTCCGATATTGCTACTGCTATCCCTTTATCCCTGGTTCCAATATGGCTGGAGCAGTTACGTCACCTATTCAGCGTTAGGTCTGATGGTTGTTGTATCGCTTTGGGATGTTTTTTCACCCGCGAATAAGCGCTGTGATGACGACAGTTGTGCTGTTTAACACCACTAGATAAAACCGACTTACTGTTGAGGAACAAGCATGATCCTACTATCGATACAAGGGATGACCTGCCCAAGCTGCGTCGGTCACGTTAAAGAAGCGCTCGATGCGATCGAAGGCGTGATCAACGTTGAAGTCTCTTATAAAAACGCCAACGCAGCGATCACTGCAAATGCTGGCGTCAGCGTAGCCGATCTCGTCGGCGCTATTGAGGCGCTGGGGTATACGGCTAAAGAAAATACGTCACCGAGCGCCTATGGTGAAAACACAACTACTAGTGATACAGGAGGTAACCGGTCTCAACAGGTGGTGATTATCGGCAGTGGCTCCGCTGCCTTTGCCTGTGCCATCAAGGCCGCCGAAAGGGGTGCCAAAGTCACCCTGATCGAAGGTGCTGATGTCATTGGCGGCTGCTGCGTCAATGTCGGCTGTGTACCCTCCAAGATTCTGATCCGGGCCGCACAACTGGCCCAGCAGCAACGCCACAATCCCTTTGTGGGGCTGGAAAACCATTCGCCTCAACTGAGTCGCGCCTTGTTGACTGAGCAGCAAACCGCGCGCGTCGAGGAGCTGCGTGCAGCCAAATACCAGAATATTCTCGATGCCAACCCGGCACTCCACCTAGTGAAGGGATATGCACGATTTAAAGATGCAAACACATTGATCGTCAGCAAAGACGACGGCACCGAACAGGACCTCCATGCCGACAAGATTCTGATTGCCACCGGTTCAACGCCAACCATTCCCCCCATTGACGGATTGGCCCCCGCGTCTTCACAGAGAATGCCTTACTGGACATCCGATGAGGCGCTGTTTGCCAAGCAACTGCCACAACACCTGGTGGTGATCGGCTCCTCCGTGGTTGCCCTGGAAATAGCCCAGGCCTATCGCCGTTTGGGTAGCGAAGTGACTGTGCTGGCACGCCACACCCTTTTGTACCGGGAAGATCCCCTGCTGGGAGAAAAGCTGGCCGAATGCTTCGAGAAAGAAGGTATACGTGTCCTCAATCACACCCAGGTGACACAAGTTTCCCACGATGGGCGGCAGTTCACCCTGGAAACCCATTCTTTGAACACCGGGGCCAACACCTTGCACGGCGACAAACTGTTGATCAGCACTGGGCGTCACGCCAATACCGAGAAGCTGAATCTGGAAGTGGTTGGCGTCAAGACGGAGCAAAATGGCGAAGTCATCGTCAATGAGCGCATGGAAACGAATGTTCCGGGCATTTATGCGGCTGGTGACTGCTCCAATATGCCCCAGTTCGTGTATGTCGCCGCGGCAGCAGGTAGCCGTGCCGGCACCAATATGATGGGCGGAGAAGCCAGACTGGATCTGTCCACCATGCCGGCAGTGATCTTTACCGATCCCCAGGTGGCTACCGTCGGCCTGACGGAACAGCAAGCCAACGCCCAAGGCATTGCAACCGACAGTCGTGTGCTGGACATGGAAAACGTGCCCCGCGCCTTGGCAAACTTTGAAACCGACGGATTTATTAAGCTTGTTGTAGAAAAGGCCAGTGGATGCCTGATCGGAGCACAAATTCTGGCCCACGAAGGAGGAGAACTGATCCAGAGCGCAGCCTTGGCAATCCGTAACCACATGACGGTAACCGAGCTGGCCGATCAATTGTTCCCTTACCTGACGATGGTCGAAAGTTTGAAACTCTGTGCTCAGACCTTTAATAAGGATGTCAAAGAACTCTCCTGTTGCGCCGGGTGAATGAACACGCTATGGGAGCGTCCCCACCGGCGGCCAGCGACCGAAACAGCTATATAGGTTGTGAGGTGCTGCAAGGGTACCAATTTGCCGTTCCGTAGATACCAAGCAGATTACAACCCGTGGTCTGGCGGAACCACATGAACAGAGACGTTATTCTGATGGCAAACCAGAACACACGAGCATGTAACCAAAAGGAAACTGGCATCTCGCATCCTTTTGAAGTGATCCCCGATTTTGTTGCCTTTATGGAGGCCGATGGGCAAGCGCTTGAATTTCCATTAACGATCTCGCAACTGGCGAAAACCGCGCAAACCACCATGTATACCGTGCGGCTGGTTTGATCCTGGATACTAAACCTTACTCTATGCTATCCACGCACCGGATAGTTGGGACTTAGTGGTTGGACAGGTTTTGCAAAATTCCACACTGATCGACAGTTCGATCCTCAGTACAGGCATGCTGCAATGCCTGAAGCTGGAGTCGCAGTGATTCGAGTTCGGCGATACGCCTCTTCACTTCCTCCAAATGGCGCCCAATCATCTGATTGACCTGATCGCATTGGGCCGAAGGCGTGTCTTGGAGCTGTAATAGTTGTCGAATATCACAGAGTGGCAGATTCAAACTGCGGCAATGCTTGATAAACAGCAGTCTTTGGACTGCGGCCTGATTGTAGAGGCGAAAATTCCCTCCACTGCGTGCACTTGATGCAATCAGGCCTTCTTTTTCGTAGTAGCGAATAGCTTGGATGGAACAATCCGTTAGTTTTGCTAGTTCACCGATTTTCATTCTGCATCCTGTCGATCTTGACTCTATAGTGGCTATAGAGTTTACATTATATCCATTGAGAGATACCAGAAGGCTTTGAAATGACCGAAAAAAATTGTTGCGGGTCCGATGTGACGGTCATAACTGACAACAAGTTGACTACAACCGAAGAAAAACCCTCAATAGAATCAGGGGGTTATATCTCCGAGTTTTCAGTTCCTAAAATGGATTGCGCCTCCGAAGAGCGCATGATTCGCCTGGCGCTTGACGCAGTTCAGCAATCCATTGCGCTGGAGTTTGACATTCCTGCACGCCAGGTTCGGGTATTTCATAGCAATGCGGTTGAGGAGATTATCACCGCGCTAGAATCGTTGGGTCTGGGCGCCACATTAATATCTTCACAAAAGATCGATAACGAAGCGCTATCTCAAGCTCATGCCTCAGCATCTGATATGGAAAAGAAGGATGCCGCGGTGCTCAAAATATTGTTGGCGATCAATGCCTTGATGTTTGTGGTGGAGTTTTCAGTTGGTTGGGTAGCGCAGTCTACCGGCCTGATCGCCGACTCACTGGATATGTTCGCGGATGCCGCCGTGTATGGACTGGCCCTTTATGCCGTTGGTCGCAGCAGCTTCTTGAAAGTGCGCGCCGCCCATTTCTCGGGTTGGTTGCAAATGCTGCTGGCCTTTGGTGCGTTATTGGAAGTGGGAAGACGTTTCTGGTTTGGCAGTGAGCCGGTATCTACGTTGATGATGAGCTTCGGATTGATTGCTTTAGCGGCAAACGTCTACTGTCTGATACTGATCGGCAAAAACAAGGACGGTGGTGCCCATATGAAAGCAAGTTGGATCTTCTCGGCCAATGATGTAATCGCCAATACTGGTGTTATTCTCGCGGGGGCTTTAGTTGCCTGGACAGGTTCACCCTATCCTGACTTGGTGATTGGGTTGTTGATTGGGCTGATTGTGTTAAACGGTGCCCGTATTATTCTCCGTTTAAAAGCCTGACTGGAGTGCTCCATGAACAATAAAAAATCAGGCGGTGTATGGGTTTGGCATATAGTTGCTGTGTCTTTGCTGTTGCTTGATCAAATAACAAAGTATTGGGTTGAAAAAATGCTTGTTCTGGGCGAAGCGGTACCCATTACCGAAATGTTTAACCTGGTGCACCGGCATAACAAAGGTGCCGCTTTCAGCTTCTTAGCCAATGCGGGTGGTTGGCAGCGCTATTTCTTTATTAGCTTGGCAATCGGAATTTCGTGCTGGCTGGTGTTTGCTATTCAACGATCAACGGCTCGAACAGAGACCCTTGGATATTCATTCATTCTTGGCGGTGCTTTAGGAAACTTGTTCGACCGCTTATTCCGAGGGGCGGTCGTAGATTTCCTGGATATCTATTGGAAGAGCCATCATTGGCCTGCATTTAATGTCGCTGATATTGCCATTGTATGTGGTGCGGGCGTTCTGCTTGCTTCTATAACGAAAGAAGTCAGAACCTCTTGAACCTGCTCATTATCTTTGGAGAGAAAACCACATGAAGTTTATCTATACACTACTATTCATTTGCTGCTTTTACCTCACCAATGCGAGTGCAAGTGACCTTTTGCCCAAAAAGATCACGGTCTATAAAAACCCTGAATGCGGCTGTTGCGTAAAATGGGTAGAGTATCTGGAAGATTATGGTTATGAGGTTAATCAACACAATGTTCGCGATGTCTACGAAATCAAACGAAAGCTGGGCGTGCCCCTGGAACTCTCTGCATGCCATACAGCGGTGATTGATAACTTATCGTCGAGGGGCACATAACCCATCGTGACATCAAACGACTGTTGCTTTTCAGGCCCGATGTCAAGGGAATCGCGGTTCCGGGAATGCCCATAGGTACACCGGGCATGGAAAGGGGCGATAAAAAGGAACCCTACAAAGTATTCTCATTTGACGAGAAAGGCGATGTAAAAGTATTTGTTGATCATCCTTAGCTGGTTGATGTTAAAGGATATATGCCATATTCAATAGAGTTAAGCGCGCTGAAGCGAGCGATGATAGAAGGCTATGGAACTTCGCGAAAATTTGATAGTCTATGGCTCGCTGTACTTAAAACCGAAACCCTTAACGAGAAGAAGCCAGCCCGACTCATGATCCGCCGCGCCATTTCATACCTATTGATCACCCTGATTGCGCTGCAGTCAGTGGTCGCCATGGCGGACGCTCACCAGCTTCATCAAACCGGGACAGAACACCTGGAATTCGAACATTCACATCAGCCCGGTGATACCGAAAGCGACAAGCAGCTCAGCAAACAGGCATCCGAAAAATCGGGCCAGCCTTTGTACGACTGCCACCATTGCTGCCATTGCCACGGCCATGGCTCCATGGTTTTAGCCGTAGCAGCTTCACAGCTGACCGCTTTGTTTTCAGGTCACCAGAAAGTTCCCTACCGCGCCAACCTCACCATGGGTATTCCCCCGACGCTATTTCGCCCTCCGATCGCCTGATGGTGCTGTAAAAGCATGTCATCAGGCGCTGTAGCCGTTGGTTACAGCGGAACAAGGTAGTTAATTTTAGGGTGAAACACCATGAAACCTATCATTATTGGGCTCGCCTTGAGCCTTACGTACATCAATGCGGCTCAGGCAGGGAATCTCTTGCCTGAAATTGAGATCGTCAACACCGACAATCAACGCTGGCACTTTCGCCAGGTTCTCGTGAACCATATCGGCACGGAGTTAACCGTCTCAGGGCGACTGAATGCGTCGACTCGATACGGCCTCCCTCACGGTCATGTGGATATTGCCGCCTGGTCCGCTGATAACACCTTGATCGCGGAAACAACCACCGATTACTCGCCGCGTCTTCTTACCAAGCGAGCATCCCAAAAAGGTGGCGTGCGATTTTCTGCGAAGTTCCCCCCGCTGCCGGCGGATGCGCGGATAAAGGTGGCCTTTCACCGGGATGAACCCCAAAAACCACAGAATCCGGTGCACGATCAAACCGTTGCACGCTGAATTTCAGGAGCATCATGATGAAACGAAGTTACTGGCCCGGACGGGCTTTACTGGGCATGGCTGTGCTTTTCCTGCCCGTGCTTGGATATGCGGAAGTCTCCAGTTGGAACACCTGGTTGGCATCCCAGGTTCAACAACACCCCGATGTGCGCGCTGCCCGCGAGCAATTGCTGGGTTCTAACGCCAGCGCCGAAGCAGCAGAGCAGCCACTCTACAATCCGGAACTTTCCACCGAGCTGGAACGCAGCGGCGAGGAAGACAACTATCAAGTTGGCGTTCAACAGACCATTGACTGGTGGGACAGACGCGGCGCACGGCAGCATCAATCGGGCTTTATGCGAATTGCCGCCCAAGCACAATATCAGCAACAGGTGCTAAACCACACTGCCCAGGCAATTGCTGCCCTGGTGGAGTGGGATGCCGCCAAGCGCGCTGCGTCTATTGCACAATCGCAACAGCAGCAACTTAACACCTTGCTCGGACTGTTGGAGAAGCGGCAGCGGGCAGGTGATCTGGGCAGCATTGATGCCGAACTCACCTTTCTGTCCCTGTCGCAACTGTTGGCCCAGGTCGCGGAGGTAGAAGCGACGTTGCAAAAAGCAGAGAGCAAAGTTCATGAGTTGCTCCCGGAATGGTCCCCGGAAAGGGGTGCAGTCCCCGATAGCTTCTGGCCTTCTCAGCCCGACTCGACGACAGATCAGGAGCTGCTGAAGCACCCGGCCATTGCCAGTGCCCATGCCCGCTGGCAGTCGCTTAAGGAAGAAGCCAAAGTGGCAAGGCGCACTGCTCGGGCGGAGCCCACGGTAGGGCTCAATGCCGGTCGTGATGAAGGCGAAAGCGTTGTGGGGCTAACGCTCTCCATCCCGCTGAATGTGCGCAACAATTTCAGCGCAGAGACTCGTGCCGCCGAGCAGGCAGCACTGGAGGCTGAAGCTCGATTCCAATCTACTTACCGCAAACAACGTTTCGACTGGAGTGCCGCCCACGCGGCCTGGCAGCGCTATGAACAACAATACCGCCGCTGGCAAACGGTGGCTCAGGGTCGGGTCGAGAACAGCGCCGAACTGCTGCAACGGCAATGGCGCACGGGTGATCTGTCCACCACTGATTATCTGCTGGCCTTGAATCAACGCGCCGAAAGCCTGCTGGCAGGCATTGAGCTGGAAAAACAAACCCGGCTCGCGCTCACTGATGTACTTCAGCAATCGGGCCGCCTGATCAGCGCAACAAAGCCATCGACAGCGTCAACGAATTAAACAGGAATGAGAAACATGAATAAAACACTGGTAGCCATTTTGATTGCGTGGCTTGCGACCGCTAACGCAAGCCACGCCAAAGAATCTGAGTCTAAGCATGCGCGTGAGCATGGGCAGGAAAAAGCGACAACAGCGGCCCCCCATAGCGAACACGATAATCATGAAGAGCATGATGCGCATCAGCCTGACACCGAGCACGGCCACGCAGATCACGGCGATGAAGATCATGACGAACACAGCGCCCACGACGAGCACAATTCCGAATCAGAACACGGGCATGAAGAGCACAGCGAGGGCGCACATGGTGAGCACGATAATCATGGTGGGCATGGAGGTCACGAAGAAGCTGCTTCCGCGTCACTGGACCCGGCACAAATGACCTTGGCCGATATTCAGGTAATCCCACTGACTCCCAGAAAGGTTGATTATCAGCTTTACGCACCCGGGGAGATACTGTCCAACGGTTACACCAGTTACCGGGTATCGCCCCGGGTGCCCTCCGTGGTGCTGCACCGCCATGTCGCCCTGGGCGATCACGTCGAACAGGGTCAGCCGCTGGTTACTCTGTTCAGTGAAGCAGTGGCGCAAGCACAGGCCAATTACCGCACGGCCTGGCCCGAATGGCAGAGAGTACAGGAGCTTGGGCGCAAAACCGTGGGTGAACAGCGTTATATTGCTGCCAAAACCAACCTGGAGGCGGCCCGGGCAACGCTGTTAGCCTATGGCCTGTCCACCGCAGACCTGCAACCACTAGTAGCGTCACAGCAATCCCTGGCCTTGGGGGATTATACCTTGCGTGCCCAAATCGACGGTGCGGTGCTGAGCGATGCTTTCGAGCAGGGGCAACGGATTGAGGCGGGCGAACCTTTGATTGCGCTGGCCAATGAAAAGCAGCTCTGGGTAGAAGCTCATCTGCCCGCCAATCTGTCCCTGAGTCTGGGCGAGGGGACGCCAGCGGAAGTCGTGACAGGTGATGTGCGCGTTAAAGCGTCGGTCACTCAGGAGGCACACACCATCGATCCCATCACCCGTACCCGTACCGTGCGCCTGTTGGTCAATAATCCGGAACATCGCCTGCACCCGGGCCAGTTCGCCGAGGTGTATTTCCGATTCCAGACTAAAAGACCCGTGCTAGCGGTACCCGAAACCGCACTGATGCGCGGAGCGGACGGAGATTGGACGGTGTTCGTGGAAGACCAACCCGGCGAGTTCCAGCCAGTGGAGGTGGAGTTGGGTCGAGCACTCGGGCCGCTACGTGAAATTAGCGGTGTCGGTCCGGGGGCGCGTATTGTCACACAGGGCGCTTTCTTTGTTGCCTCCCAGATCGCCAAGGGCGGTTTTGATCCCCACAACCACTAAGCAGTAGGAGACCCCATGTTTAACCGAATTATCGATTGGGCGGTCATCAACCGATTGCTGGTGGTGATAGCCCTGATCACACTAACGGTCAGTGCCGTTTTTATTATTCCAAAACTGAATCTGGATGCTTTTCCGGATGTGACCAACGTGCAGGTATCTGTCAATACCGAAGCACCGGGGCTGGCTGCCGAAGAGGTGGAACAGCTTATTACCTATCCCATCGAAGCCGTGATGTACGCCTTACCGGATGTGGAAGAGGTGCGCTCAATTTCCAAAACCGGCCTGTCCGGCGTTACCGTAGTCTTTAAAGAAGGCACCGATATTTATTTTGCCCGGCAACTGGTATTTGAACGGCTTCAGGCTGCCAAGGAGCTGATCCCCGATGGCGTCGGCACACCGGAAATGGGCCCGAATACTTCCGGCCTGGGTCAGGTCTATCAGTATCTGCTGGTGGCCGAACCCGATGCCGGTTTCGATGCCATGGCATTGCGCAGTTTGAACGACTGGGTGGTGAAGCTGCTATTGATCCCGGCCGAGGGCGTGACCGATGTGCTATCGTTCGGCGGTGAAGTGCGCCAATACCAGGTAAACCTGAACCCCTCCCGGCTGTTGGCCTACGAGCTGACCCAGGATGACATCATGTCGGCGCTGGCGCGTAACAATACCAACGTTGGCGGCTGGTATATGAACCGGGGCCAGGAGCAACTGGTGATCAGGGGTACCGGCTGGCTGGATCATGGTGAACAGGGATTGGAGCAAATCCGCCAGGTACCGTTGAAAACGGTAGATGGCACCACGGTTACTGTGTCCGATGTGGCGCAAGTGGCATTGGGTAGTGAAATCCGCCAGGGTGCGGTGACCATGTCTCGAAAGAATGCCGACGGCAATGTGGAAAATCTTGGTGAGATTGTGTCCGGCATCGTGCTCAAGCGCATGGGGGCCAACACTAAGGCCACAATAGACGCTGTTAAAACCCGCACCGAACGGATTAATCAGGCGCTACCGGCAGGCGTGAAATTTGAAGCCTATTATGATCAAGCGGATTTAGTCAGTAAGGCCGTGCAGACGGTAGTTAATGCCCTGTTGCTGGCGTTTGTATTTATTGTTGTCATCCTCGCGCTGTTCCTGATGAATCTGCGTGCCACCTTTCTGGTGTTGATGTCTATCCCGATTTCCATTGGCATTGCCCTGATGGTGATGTCTTGGTTTGGGTTGTCGGCCAATCTGATGTCGCTGGGGGGGATCGCGGTCGCCATCGGTATGTTGGTAGATGGCTCAGTGGTGATGGTGGAGAATATGTTTAAACATCTGACGCATCCGGATGCTGAGCATGATACCCACAGACAATCGCGGGTGGATTCCGATGACGAAGACCCTGTTGATGTGGGCCACGACCGCCATGGTATTGCCTTGCGCCTGCAGGAAGCCGGTAAGGAAGTCGCGCGCCCTATCTTTTTTGCTACGGCCATTATTCTGGTTGTCTTCATGCCGCTGTTCAGCTTTGAGGGTGTCGAAGCCAAACTGTTTCAGCCCATGGCCATCAGCATCATGCTGGCTATGCTCTCGGCGGTGTTAGTGGCCTTGATCATCGTACCTGCACTGGCCACCTACCTCTTTCGCAAGGGTGTGCGTCAACGCGAGAGCTTTGTATTGAAGCCGCTCGATAGGCTCTATCGTAAAGGTTTATCCTGGGCTATGGGGCACAGCAAAGTGGTGGTGGGTGTTGCTGCCGTTATGGTGGTGGCGGCCGCGCTGGTTTTGCCCCGACTGGGTACAGAGTTCGTGCCCGAGCTGGAGGAAGGCACCATTAACCTGCGCGTCACCCTGGCACCTTCTTCCAGTCTGGATACCGCGCTGGAAGTGGCCCCCAAGCTGGAGGCCATGTTGATGGAGTTCCCGGAGGTGACTTACGCGCTGTCGCGCATTGGCCGGGCTGAAATCGGCGGCGATCCTGAGCCAGTGAATAACATCGAGATTTATATTGGCCTTAAGCCGGTGCCGGAATGGACCAGTGCAGACAACCGTTATGAACTCCAGTCATTGATGGAACAGAAACTGGAGCAACACCCGGGCTTACTGTTCAACTTCTCGCAACCCATCGCAACCCGTGTGGACGAGTTGCTCTCGGGTGTCAAAGCGCAGCTGGCCATCAAACTGTTTGGTCCCGATCTTGCCGTGCTGGCCGAAAAGGGCCAGGCTATTGAGGCCGTGGTGAAGGACATCGAAGGTGCCCGGGATGTGGCGATGGAGCAGATCACCGGCGAATCTCAACTGGTGGTGAAACCGGATCGAAGGGCCTTGTCCCGTTACGGTCTGGCCGTGGGTGACGTGATGGAGCTGGTGCGAAAAGGATTGGGTGGAGCCAGTGCCGGTCAGATCATCAATGGCAACGAGCGATACGACATCTACGTGCGACTGGCCGAGCGGTTTCGCAAAGACCGTGAAACCATTGCCGACCTGAGGTTACAGGCGCCCAGCGGGGCCTGGGTGCGTCTTGGCGACGTTGCCGAAGTGAGTATTACATCCGGCCCACCGCAGGTACGTCGTGATGACGTTCAGCGTCGGGTGGTGATTCAGGCCAATGTTCAGGGACGGGACATGGGCAGCGTGGTTGCCGATATTCGTCAGGCGATTGCGGAGCAAGTGGATCTGCCCACCGGCTATTCCATCGATATCGGTGGCCAGTTTGAAAACCAGCAGCGAGCGCAAAAGCGTTTATCACTGGTGGTGCCGGTTTCGCTGGGATTAATTGCCTTGTTGCTTTATTTTGCCTTTGCCTCGGTTGGCCAGGCCATGCTGATTCTGGTGAATGTCCCGCTGGCGGTGATTGGCGGCGTGTTTTCACTCTGGATTTCCGGTCAGTATTTGTCGGTGCCCAGCTCAGTGGGCTTCATCACCTTGTTCGGGGTCGCTGTCCTGAATGGCGTTGTCATGGTGGAAAGCATCAATCAACGGATTGCGGACGGCTTGAAAGTATCGGATGCGGTGTTTGATGGAGCGGTTTCAAGGCTAAGGCCCGTGTTGATGACTGCTATTACCTCGGCACTGGGTCTGATCCCCATGCTGCTGTCGAATGGTGTCGGCGCAGAAATCCAAAAGCCTCTGGCGAGTGTGATCGTGGGCGGGTTGGTAACCGCTACGTTCTTGACGCTGTTTGTATTGCCGGTGCTGTTTGCCTGGTTTTCAAAAGGCAAGTTAAGGGACATGGCATAGACGTTGTACCTGCCCTTACCTTTGCGGTCAGGGTAGGTATGCTTGATACCTAAGAAATATCCAGTGCATCAACATGATCTTTCTGACTACAACTGCGGGCATTAAACAATGCGACCACCAGACACTTTTTCGTCGGGCTGAATGGAGGAAATGCGATGAAATTAGATGAGGTCTCAGAAAACTATGATGGCGCTGCACGATACTATGATCGGCTGACCGACATCGTGTTCGGGCGAATCCTGAAGCTTGAGAAGTATCGCAGCCATACGATTAACTTGCTGGGTGACATTAGCGGAGCCACCGTGCTTGATGTTGGTTGCGGTACCGGTCGTAATTTCCCACTGCTTGTTGAGCGGGTTGGGAAGCAGGGAAAGATAATTGGGGTTGATTACTCAGAGGGCATGCTGGAGCAGGCACAACGACGCATTCGAACGGAGGGATGGCGAAACATTGAACTCATTTGCGATGATGCCGCGCGCCTTGACAGGGTAACAGAACTAGTCGATGCCGTTACCGCGATATGGTGCCTTGGTATTGTCTATGATCTGGAGGCGTCGCTGAACCGAATCGCGGACCTGATGCGGCCCGGCGGAAGATTCGCAACAATGGATTTTGAGAAATCACGCCCTGATAAGGGCCTGTTACGATGGCTATATCCAGTTTATAGAATCGTTCTTCAGTATGCCGGTATCGATTCTGCTGAAGACCTGGATAACGCAAAGCTGGAAGCGAAGTGGGCTCGTGGAAAAGGCGTGCTAAGAGAGCGTCTTATTGGACTGAGAGAAGAACATTATTTAAATGGGGCGGGAATGATTATCGAAGGTAGAAAGTCATAAGAAATACTAAATTCCTGATTTAATATCACCCGTTGCACCAATAAGGAATACCAATGGCCCAACACGATCACTCGCACCTCAAAGATGAGAGCGCCAGCCGGATAGGAATGGCGTTCTTCCTGAACGTAATCTTTACCATTATTGAATTTGTTGGTGGTTGGTTAACTAACAGTACGGCTATCATGGCCGATGCGGTTCATGATTTGGGGGACAGCCTGTCGATCGGTAGCGCCTGGCTATTGAACCGCCTGGGGAAAAAATCCGCCGATAGCGAATTCACCTATGGCTATCGGCGATTATCGCTGTTTGGGGCTTTGATCAACAGTTTGGTGCTGATTGCCGGATCGATATGGGTATTAAGCGAGGCAATTCCCCGACTGGCCAACCCAGTGATGCCCGTCACCGAGGGCATGTTAGCACTGGCGATTTTGGGCGTTACCGTCAACGGAATTGCTGCATATCGCCTTAGCAAGGGAGATACGCTAAACGAAAAGATATTGAACTGGCACCTGTTGGAAGATGTGCTGGGCTGGCTGGCGGTGCTGATTATCTCAATCGTATTGCAGTTTGCCGACTGGCCTATTCTCGATCCATTGTTATCGGTGGGATTCACTCTGTTTATTCTACTTAATGTGATTCGGAATTTTTGGGTGACCGGTAAGCTGTTTTTCCAGGCGGTACCAGATAAGGCACTTCACAAAGAGATTGAGCACAAGCTACTTGCTATTGATGGTGTCAGCGAGATTCATCACCAGCACCTCTGGTCCCTGGATGGTGAACAGCATGTACTGACGGCCCATATCGTAGCGGATCACGAGGGAGTTTTTGGCCCTGACGAATACTGTGCCATCAAACAATCCATTGCTATGGCGCTCGAACAATACCCGCTGGCTCACACCACAATTGAAATCGAGCTGACCGAAGAAGCTTGCCGGGATCAACCCGTGCCCAGCCAAACGGATCAGCACTAACAAGAGAACTTCGTATGTCCATACTTTCCACGCTCGGTTTGTTCATCATCACCGCTATTGCAGAAATAGTTGGCTGTTATCTTCCATACCTCTGGCTGAAGAAGTCGGCATCCGCATGGGTTTTGCTGCCGGCAGCGTTCAGCCTGGCGCTGTTTGCCTGGCTACTGTCTCTTCATCCAACCGCAGCGGGCCGGGTTTATGCGGCCTATGGCGGCGTCTATGTTTCGGTGGCCATACTGTGGTTGTGGGGTGTGGATGGGATTCGCCCGCATCTGTGGGATTTTGTAGGCGTGGCCATCACCTTGTTAGGGATGGGCATTATCATGTTTGCACCGAGATGATGTCGATCCTGCGGATTTACTTTCCCTTTCTTAGGGATTCAGCGTTCAGCAATAAGCTCATTTTTCCATCAGAATGATTGATGCGTATTATTGCTGTCCTTCCTCGATGTACTCCCAAACGGTAGCATCATTATTCCAGCCTCCTTGCTATTTCATCAGTTCAAAGTCCACGCGTTCCCGAGCCGCCGAGCGTCGGAAGAATTATGGGGTATGGCGATCATCTCTACAAAATTTACCGATAAGGAAAAATAATTACTTACATATCAGATAGATGGTGCATATCGGGATAATATTTAATCAGCATTGATGCCCCCATGTCTTAGGGCTCATAGATACTACCATCACTATTACCTTGTTCTAACGACTCCATTAGCGTATCAAACCGATACAAAGCTTCGTCACATCCACCCTTAGAAGTGATTTTATATAAGGTATTTTTGTTGTTCTGTTAGCGCCACGATTTAACCTTGTAAACTAAAAATATTCGTCAATTTCGTTGCGTTCTATGATGGGCCTCATCAGCCCAGCTTCTATAGTCGGTTCGACGACAAAAAGATACCTACCCAACATGTGAATGTGTTCATGAGTCAAAGGAGATAGACGAGTCACATCTTCATCGCGCACTACAAAGCCTTTGTCTTTTAGATAGTTCAAAATTGCGTCTAAATACAGTGTGTTCCAGAGTACAACAATGTTGGTCACCAAGCCAAGGCAGCCTAGTTGATCTTCCTGCCCTTCTTTGTATGGCTGCCTTAATTCACCGCTGTTACCATAGCAAATGGCTCTTGCTAGGCTGTGGCGACTTTCAGTTCGATTAAGCTGCGTTAGTATTCGTCTTCGATAGGTTTTATCCGTCATGGTTCGGAGGGCATGAATGGTTTTTACTGCTTTCCCCAGTTCAGCGATTGATTTTGCTAACGTCGTTGGCCGCTTATAGTGCAGCAATGAACGAATTAGCTCAGTTGCACCTATTTTTCCGAGTTTTAGCGACCCAGATACGCGAAGAATATCTTCCCAGTTATATTCAGGTAGATGCATTTTTAGCTGGTGATTGCTGAAGGGATTCATGTCACCGTAATCAGCTTGCTTGTCTGCTCGCCAAAAACGCATAGAGCCCATATCGGCGATTCTGGGGCTAAATTGAAAACCGAGCAACCAAAACAAGCCGAACACTACGTTACTCACTCCAGCAGTATCGGTCATGATTTCTCTTGGGTCGAGATGAGAATCTTGGTCCAGTAATGCCTGTAAAAGGTAAAGTGAGTCTCGCATGGTTCCTGGGATAAGTAACCCATGAAACCCGGCAAATTGATCTGTGATAAAATTGTAATAAGTGACACCCGGGTTACCCGCAAAATAGAGTTTGTTATGACGTGTATAGGCGGTATGGGCTGGTGTTATAAACCTTAGTCCATCTGCTGAAGCCACCTGACCACCACCCCACTGTTTTACTAACGGAATGGCGCTGTGAAACCACAGTATGGCTTTATTTGCCGCCTCAATCGTTTCAGGCCTTATATAGTTCTTTTTCACCCACTTTAATCGACCTCGGGTTAATGCTGGATTACCGGGCTGAATGAGAGGCTCCAATCCAATATTGCATGCCTCAGCCATCAAGACTGCACATAGACTGATATGTAAATCTGAAGCACGACTCTCGTTTTCACTGACATGGAAAAAGTCTTGGGTAAAGTTGGTTCTCGCATTAATTTCCAACAGCAATTCAGGTAAATCAATGAGTGGCATCAAACGCCGGGTCAAGTCACGGAGCTGTACCAAAGAGGCCGGTTCGGATAGCGCATCGAGCGGCGAAATGATTAATTTGGGTTTTCCTGTCGCCTGCTCAATGCGCACCTCATTATTGTTCGGTAGCCCTTTGACAAAGTACTGATAACTGGCATCCAGCTGTTGCCTTAAAGTGTTTAGCTTGGGTTTCGGTTGTTCTGATAAATCGAGCGCCCTGCAAACTGCAGGTTTTACTTTATGCCAAGCTTTTCCTCGCAACAACCGTAATCGAGGGTCGTTCCAAGTAGCGCTATCAACCACAAAGACATCTCGACGAACAAGTGATTCACGTAATTGTTTGGTGGTACAAACCGTGTAGGCTTCAAGATTGACTCCGCTTTTTTGGAGAATATGTTTACGCCATGATTTGGGTACATGTTCCAGGGGTGGATCAAACGATTCATCATTTTTCGCATTGAAAAAGCTTGTTAAGTACTCAAGACCTTCCAATAAGGGTTGGCCGGCCACTGTTGCTTTAAAGGTTACTGAGGCCACCAAACGTGGTAAAAAGCGTTTAATCCGGTGGAAGTTATCAAGCCATTCTTTTTGATTCTGATCGTCTTTACTGCGTGTGATCTCATCGACTGCCTTCATGGCTTTTTCAATCTCGGCCTTCGATGCTTTCCGAAAGGTTTTGGCTCTCAGCTCATGGGGTTTAACTGCATCGTCGACCAACACACCACAGGCGAGACTCAGTAAGCGGGCGGCTTCATCGAGTTCTTTGAGTGTTCTCAACCGTTCCTTTTGGCTTTTGTTTTTGACTTGACGCTGCATATCAGCAACAAACGCATCCACCAAGTCCATGATCTGATCGACTAGCTGAGTTTCTAATAATAGGACAAAGATTAAAAGAAAAGCCCAGCGCTGCGCATTGGGCATGCGCCGCAAATTACTGGCATGAGCTTTGTGAACTCGTTTTGCAATCACTTGAAGCTTGCTCTTGGGGATACCAGACACATCAACATGATGTACTTTGACCTCTCGCACCCGCGCCAATTTGTCCATCATGGCATTGATGGTGGTGCTGTTAACGTTGGGTAGCGGCGAACGGAGATCATTGAGCTCACTGGTATTTTCTGACGCATAGGGTTTCAATAAAAAGTCTAACCCCGCTTGATCTTCTTTTTTCAACTGTCGACAAATTATATCCACCATGCGTTGCTGACACCGTCGTCGCGTGCGATTGATGGTACGTTCCAAAACAGTTACACCTGGCAAAATAATTTTGTGCGTGACTAAAAAGCGTGTTGATAAATCGAATAACGTGTGAAAGGATTCGTCGCCGGTCCATAACCGGGCGTAAAGCCAGCGCAAATATTTAAAGAATGCCGCAGGCTCTTTGAAATCGCGATAGCTATAGCGGTTTTTAAGCTCGGTTAAATGAGCAGAACGTCGCCGTTCCGTATAGTCATGCCGAACACGAACATTTCTAATCGTGAGTTGTTTGGCAACAAATATCGCAGCATTCAGTGGGACATCTTTGATGGTGTTGTAAGGGGTCCCCAAAAAGCGCAGAGTACAGAGTTGTAATGCATACCCTAAGCGATTTTGATCAGTCCGTTTAGCTTCCACTTCTTCTAGGTCACGATCATCCAAGTAGAAGTGCTGCGCTAATTGGTCATGAGTAGGCGAACCATTATATTTACCATAGTTCGCCCGCTGTTGCTTGGTAAGTGCGGATTTAGCCAAAACAGATATGGGTTTCCGGAATGATTAAATATTCTATTTCTAGGGTATTAACTTAGAGATGATCTTGTCACAATCTATTGGCGATTGCAGTGGTAGTTCTAGAAGAAGCAGTTAGCTTAATTAAAACAAGATCTTCACCATCGTGAATTCGAAATGGCACCTCTAAAAAACGATCTAGCGGCCAAAAACAGCCAGTTTGACCAATCAATTGTACAAGTAAAAGGCCAGCCACAGCTAATTTAGAACGACATTTATTCTCTGAGAAATACCCTAATGTTTTTCAGGATAAGTAAGTCAAATGCAGATCTCCAACATCTATAGAATCCGCGCATAGCTCCTTTCCCTGCTAATTTCAAGGTTTGTCGAAAAACCGAAAATTCTATTGGCCTGAAGTAGCGCTTCATCTGAGGAACATCGAGGTCAAAATTCAGAGCTTTCAGCGCGTGGTCCAGGGCGACAACATCATTCCACTCACTGTAAAATTTGAGGGCGCGGTCGGTATCGATTACAAAAACCGAATTTGGCATTTCACCTAAAAGACGATGTACTTTACCATCTAAAAAGTCGACAAACACATCTCGCTCCTCACCATGCCGATGCCTCAACAAACACGCGTTCTGGAGCTTCTTTTGCTGGCTGGCATGATGAGGAGTAGTTTCTCCTGGATGTGCTTCCCGCACATAAAATACTATGAAACGATTATTTGGATAACGCTCCGAGAGAGCTCTCATAGCAGCGCGCCGCCCTTGGAAGATGGGGCAAGTTAGACTACCAAACTCCAATACGAGCCGACGATCTAGAAGATCTGTCAAATAAACCGGGTTACCTTCCAAATCAAAGAATTGGAAATTTTCAATTTGTTCGCCCAGACTAGTCTGCGGATTCTCGGGATGGGGAGCGCCCATTTCACAAAATTCATGATAATTATATTGATATTTCACCACTCCCTCCCTGTCGTATGATTCCGCTTTCCCAAACCAATACTTTGAATCTTATTGGACACCTCACATCTAATTACAACTTTAGCACAAAGGATTTTTAGATCACCTTGTTGATTGATGAATATGACGAGAGGATGCCCTTGAAACACGAAAAGATAGTTCCAATGTGCATGTTGGTGACCCTCCCAGACAGCAAGAAGGAACTCTATTTGGAACCTTGGCTTCATGGATCAAAACGGAATCCATTGACTATGAGGTTTATTCGGCAACTTGTGCTTCACAGATGTTGCTTTAGTTGCGATTGCTTTCGTTATTCCTCCACATACAGTGCTTCGATAATGGGACAGTCAACAATGGCGTAATCAGCCCCTTTGCATTGACGAACCATTTCGTTTAAACCTGATTGAAGACGTTTCAAATCAACGATTTTTTGCTGTATATCCCTTGCCTGGAGCAAAGCGATTGCTTTCACTTCTCCACAATGATGGCCTGGCTCATCAATCAGTTGGAGTAATTCCTTTACTTGTTCAATGCTGAAACCTAGCTCACGACACCGGCGAATAAAGTTCAGTCGCTTGATATGAGATAACGCATAAATCCTGTGCCCCCCTTCAGTTCTCGGTGGTTCAGGCATAAGTCCAGATTTTTCATAGTAATGCACAGTTTCTACTTTGCATTTCGCCTTCTTTGCAATTTGCCCGATAGAGAATTCTGTCATTTTGATTCGAATTGCCTCTTGAACCTATAGTAGCTACAGGTTTTATACTAGCAAAAAAAGTAGAATCGGTGGTAGTTGCGATGACAAATGTGATCACTCATTCAGAACTTACTTGCCCAGAATGTGGATATTCGGAAGTTCACGAAATGCCGACTGATGCCTGCCAATGGTTTTATGAATGCGCCAGTTGTCTCGCTATATTAAAGCCTAAGCGAGGCGATTGCTGCGTCTTTTGCTCCTATGGTGCAGTCCCATGCCCGCCCATTCAATTAGAGAGAATGAGCCTTCACCAAGGAGAGCGTTGTGGGCCTCGTTAATTTGCTGGATAGGCCGTATTTAAAATGGCTAACACTGTTTTTGTCGAGTGGAACATTGTTCTGTTGTGCATTGCCCATTCTATTGGTGTCTCTAGGCTTTGGCGCTACAGCAGCAAGTTTAATTTACAACGTTCCCGGATTGGTATTGCTGGCAGATCATAAACTATGGGTACTTTGCCTATAGGCGCTCTTTCTCATGCTTCTTGCTTGGGTGATTTGGCAGCCCAATCAAACTTGCCCTGTTAACCCCGAATTGGCAGCAAGTTGCCAGAAAGCAAAAGATTGGAATCGGCGGCTATTTTGGTTGAGCGTTATGATTTGGATCTTCGGATTCTTCTTTAGTGTTGTCTTGTTGCCGTTAAGTCATTTGCTGGGTTTCTGAAGAGGGACTAAATATGAGGCGTTTATTTTGGTTTGATTAATTTCTACCGCATTGGCTGTTCAATCGGCCAGCGCAAGGACGGTTGAAATTGAAGTCTATGGCATGACGTGCGCGTTTTGTATCGATAGCTTAAAACGTAAGTTTGGTGAGATGAATTCCGTTTCTGAGGTGAAGGTCAGCCTAGAGAATAAAAAAGTGCGTGTAATAACTGAAGAAGAGCTGCCTAGTATAGATACGATAAGAAAGACGGTCTTTGATGCTGGGTTTACACCGATTAGAGTGGTAATAGATCCCCGTGTTGATTAGATTGTTTGTAACGATTTTCTTCCTTTGGGTACTGACAGCTATAAGTGCTTATAGTATGGGATTACGCTCGATGGTGGCGCTTCCGGTTGAAAAAGAAGGGGTTGTTATCGGGTTTCATATGGAGACAGAGAAAGTAACAGATACGTTTAGCCTAAGTGCGGCTTATGGTGTCAATAATCGTCAATCCATTTTGTTAAGAATACCGTTTGTACTATCGTCTCCAGCGAAAGATGAATTGGGTGATATATCAACATTGCTTCGCTATACCTTATGGCGGCAAGATCGTTTTTCAGGCACAAGTCGATTAGGGTTGTTGGGTGGGGTCGTTTTACCTATTGCTGAAGATAGTGAGTGGGCCACTCAGGCGGGATTTGTTTTTACACAGTTTAAGGATCGACACGAAATTGATATTGATGCCATTTATTTGTCAGGTCTAAATGACAGGCCAGATAGTGGTCGCTATGATATTTCCTGGCAGTATCGAATTAGTCCAGAGCAAAGGGCGACATGGGGAATAGAGGGGGAACTCCATTCTGTACTTGAATTTAATGGGCGATGGGTAAATGCGGTGAAGCCTCAACGACAAATTACCTTGGGATTGCAATTTGTCCATCCGAAAATAGTTATAGAAGGTGGAATCATCAGAAGCCTGAAAGAATCAAAAGACACACAAACAATCTTTGGTATTCGGTTCCACCTTTAAGTACTGAGATATGCGCCTAGACCGTTGTTCCATCGAGGTGCCGAGACCTAGCGGCAGCATGTGCACTGAGCCAATAATTTCATTTCATACAGTCGAGTTAGAAAAGGCATCTCGAAGTCTTTGGATTTCGTACTCCCAACATATGCCGATAAAACCCTTTACTCCATGACACCTATTGGCTCAGGAAAACGTTTGACTCGACAATGAGCTCTTGTAAGTTGGATTCTGCATCAGCGTACAACTTATCAAATTTTACCCATTGACCTGATTTTGAGTAAACTTCCAGTTCCTGAAATTGCTGATATAAAGTAAAGACTGCAAAGTTACCAATTGAGCCCTTGATTTTATGGCAATATTTTGAGGTTTCTTCCTTATTTTGCTTACAACTTTCTTCATTCAGAGATTTAAGCAGTTTAGGCACTTCACCTATAAAGAGCTCTAAAATTTCAATCATTAGCGGCTTGTTGTTTCGCGTGATTTTTTTTAGCTTTTGAGGATCAAGATATTTAAATTCAATCGCTTTTGATTGATCGCCCTTCATGTCTTGTCTGGATTTTTGGCCGTTTTCTCCGCTCAGTACACGCTCTATCTCAGCACTCAGATGGCCAATATCTATCGGTTTGGTCAAGTAACCGTTCATCCCCACTTTCAAGGCCATCTCTTTATCTTCAGTAAACGCATGCGCTGTCAGAGCGATTATGGGCTTCTGACCATTGGACAGCGTATTTTTTCGTATTAACTCTGTTGCCTTGTATCCATCCATTATAGGCATTTGGATATCCATAAAAATAAGATCATAACTTTCGCTCAATGCTTGTTTAACGGCGTCTTCTCCATTGTCGACCAATTTCACGTTGGCCCCCAAACTGTTTAAGAGATCAAGTATTAAGCGCTGATTAACTGCATTATCTTCGGCAACTAAAACATTAAACCCTTCTAGCTGCCCTAGGCGATCGCACTCTTGGTTCTGACTTCGTGTCTGCGTTTCATTTAATAGAGCTTCCAGCAAGTCCGATTCTCTACAGGGCTTCGTGAGATAATGCTGAATACCGAGTTCTTCACAAATCTGTTGATCAGTGTCTACCATCGAAGACGAGAGCATGATGATATTCGAGGGATTTATCGATCGCTGTTCGTTTAACCATGCGACCAGATCATATCCACTTTCATTAGGCATTTGTTTATCGACAATCAATAGAAAATCGTTTCGCTCAGCCTCTGAAAATTTACTAAATAACCCTCTAGCTTCCTCTGCAGACGCCACAACTTGAGGTTCAGCTCCCCAATAGGTTAGAAGATCTTTTAACCATAATTGATTCGTTTCATTGTCGTCAACTGCAACCACTAACACGTTTTTCAAATCATCTGTTTCAGCGTTTGGTTCTACGTCTGAAAAATCACTTATCAATTGAAAAGGCAGGGTGAAATGAAACGTGCTGCCATCACCAAGTTCACTCTCAACCCAAATCTTTCCACCCGATAGCTTTACGAGTTCTGCTGAAATGGTAAGCCCTAAACCCGTACCCCCGTATTTTCTGGTGACACTACCATCTGCTTGGCTAAATGCTTCGAATATATGGCTTTGTTGTTCTTTGGATATTCCAATGCCCGTATCATGAACAGAGAAATGAAGAATGATGGTATTATCATTTTGATCCTGAATTGAAACCCTAACCGTAATATCATCATCAGGGTTGCAAAACTTGATGGCATTACCGACCAAGTTTATAAGAACGTGTGTTAATGTAGTTGGATCGCCACTTAACCATGGTGGGATAAGGCTTGATGCGTAATAGTGGATTTCTATTTGTTTCTCATGTATTGCAGCGGCGAATTGCCTCAGAGTATCCGGAACTAACTCTCTAATATTAAAGGCTATGTTCTCGAGTTCCCAATGACCTGCTTCGATTTTTGATAAGTCTAGAATGCTATTCAAAATTGACATTAAACCTTTCGATGAGGAGGTTATCAGTTCCATATACTCTTTCTGATGAGGGTCCAAATCCGTCTTTGCCAGAAGATTAGAAATCCCGATAATGCCGTTCATGGGCGTCCTGATTTCATGGCTCATATTTGCTAGGAAATCACTCTTCGCTTGGTTTGCAGTTTCAGCAAGCTTTAATGCTTGTTCAAGTTCCTTCGTTCGCTTTTTAACTTCTTGTTCAAGCCCTTGCTGATGACTTTGTAGTCGACTGATCATATCATTAAAAGCATTAGCTAAATCTCCGATTTCGTTGTCTGCGTTAATATTGGCGGTGGGTACTGTTAATTGAGATCGGGCTTTGCTAGCCACGTCAGTCAATATTTCGATCGGTTTTGAAAATTTGCGTGCCGACAGATAGACCCAAATGAGGCCGATGGACATGACTGACAGTACGGATAAAACAAACTCTTGAAATTGAGCATTTATTGGATCAACGATTTCTTGAACATCAATTTTGACAGTGAGCCACCATTGCGTGTTCAGTATCGGTCGTACTACGGCTACCACTTCTTGATCTCGATAGTCCCTAACACCAATCACAACTTTTGGTGTATTCGCATCATTTATCTGACTATGACCCGTTTTATTATGACGTTTTGATTTTGCTACGTAATCAATGGGTCTTTGAATGGTTTGTGAATGAAAACGCCAAGGATGTAGTGCAACTGTAGCATCATCCCTAGATTTTCGAACAAGGATCGTTTCGCCTGTTTTACCCATCCCTTCATGCTGTAAAAAAGTACTAAGAAAGCTTTCTGATTCAAATACAATGAGAATGTAGCCTATGAGTTTTGAGTCCAGAAAGAGTGGTTCAACAATTTGAATTTCATGCATTCCGCTCTCCGTAAACCATACCAGCGGTCTTTGGTTATCATCGAGCATCGAATGTTCGTTGTAACTAGTGTTATTGGTATTGACTCTGTTTTCAGTTGAAATAATGAGCTCTTGTTGTTCGTTGTATAGAAACGCAACTTCAATACCTTCTACTGATGTAATAGCATCCATCAATATGCGTTTCATAAATTGCGTTGCATGGTCATCTGGGTTAATGCGGTGATCTCTTAACAGCGTACGTAACTTTGTCCGGCTCGCTATCAATTTTACACGGTCTCTATGGTGGACCAACAGGGTTTTTAGACGTGCATTCTGGATTTGACTGATTGACTTTAGTCGATCAATTTCATTTTTGATGGCGTAATCCGTAGCTTTCTCATAAAACCAAAGCGAGGTAATTAATAAAGGTATGATTAAAAACAAGCTTAGCTTAAGAGTAAGTTCTGTTTTAATCCTCATGCTCTTGATTTACGTACCCATCAAAAAAGTTAACGTTATTCCGGCCAGACTCTTTGACGACATACATGGCCGAATCAGCTTTTTTAAACAAATCGTCTTCAGCGATACCGTGGTCTGGTATCAGACAACACCCAATACTAATGCCAATGGTTGCTTCTCCGTTTTCGAGTTTAATCGGCTTTCCTAGCTGGTTAATCATTTTGCGAGCTAATTTCTCAACGTGTTGACGATCAATATCTTGAAGAATTATTACAAACTCATCGCCGCCGATTCGCGCCACAGTATCTGTGTTTCGTACCAATGATGTTAGTTTATCCGCGACCTGTATTAGGAGGCAGTCTCCAGCTGCGTGACCAAGCGAATCATTGACTTCTTTAAAATGGTCTAAATCAAGCAGCATAAAGGCCGCGCCGGTGTTACTGCGTTGACATCGGCTAATCGCTTGATTAAGCCTATCAGAAAATAGAATCCGATTCGGCAGCTTGGTGAGTGGATCATGGTGAGCGATAAACTCGATTTTCTCCTTTGTTCGTATGTGATCGGTAATATCATTAAAAACAATGGAATAACCCGCTGAACCCAGATCTACACATGTTAATTCGTATACAGCCTGACTCTGTGTCACCAAACGGAGCTTCTTGTAGTTGTGAATGAGATCCTCTTCCAGCAATTTCAATATTTCATTTTTATCTTCATTCGATTCTAATTGGCCGTTCAATGAGAGAAGAAGGGCTAACATTAAAACGCTTTCTCCATGCACTAAACAATCTGACTGTGGGTTAAAGAGTTTCTTGAGAAATGCATTACAATGTTGAATTTCCAATTCATCATTTAAAACCAACACACCCAGATCTAAGCTATCGAGAGTTAAATAGGCAATACTCTTTGCTTGGTCCAATTCATTTTTGAGTTGTTCAGATTGTTGTTTAAGGTGTTGTTTTTCAATAGAACGACGAACTACTGATACCACAACATCCAAATATTCGCCTTCAGGATCCTTTAATATGAAATCATCAGCACCTGCGTTAAGCGCTTTAAAAGCGAGAGTCACGTCATTGGCTGAAGTCAGGAGGATGACTGGAATATCATCGGAGATTCCCTTTATCTTGGTTAGCAGATCAATACCGTTCATTTCCGGCATGATATAGTCGGTTAGCACTAGTTCAAATTTTGCTTGCCTCAAAGCGATTAGAGCAGCTTCGCCACTGTCTACGTGTAACACGTGAAAATCATTCGATAGAAGCGAGGATAACACTTTGCCTTGGATTGGATCGTCGTCAACAAGTAAGATCGGCGAACTCATAGCTCTTTTACTTCACAAGAGCTTGAGTGTGAAAAGGACAAATGGCTCGGTCTATCATTGGCGCGTTTCTTGGAGTTTGCATCCGTTATCGATTAACTTCACTTCATGAAAACCATGAACATCCTAAGGAAATATCGTTTCACTGTTCTTAGTCTATTGTAGTTGAATTTATGTGGTGTATCCCGCATTGGTGAATCGCCAGATGTTTCTGAGTTACTCGCTCATACAATCTGTTGTCATCGAACAAATTAAACTGAACATCAAGCTCCATATAATTGATATTAAACAATATTATTGTGTGAGAACCAGTGCGCTACACAATCAGATAGGAATCATTGGAGTTTGTTACCGCTGTCTAGGTCCTGATGGAGTTTGTATCAGGCGACAATCGGATTCAGTATCTCTGAGTCGCATATGGCGAAATCCGTTGCGATTGGATGCTTAATACTATGAAGAATAATTTAACTTTAATTAAGACTCCATTAGTCTACTATTCAAACTGGTCGTCAAAAATACGGAGAGGTTATTCGAACGATAGCAGATCCAGTTCGGACTCAACTTGAAACAGAGTGTAGCGAAGCTATTTCTATCTGCTTGATCACCTACCATGGTAGTTATGGATCAATTTTCTAGCTATTAACCCAGTGTGTAGATGGCTAGGTTAATAGCTGCTCAATATGACTTAGTTTTACTCTACGCTGCTTCGGCTGCTATGGCAGCAGGAGATCTTGCTAGATAGTCTAATGCTTGTTGTGTATCACCTTCATGAATGGGGTGGAAGAAAGGATTTATCCAACGCATCGTTGCCTTTACCAAAAAGCTGAAAGTGGGTGCATTATGAGTCCTTTTTCCCACTCGCTCTAACTCTACCAAAAGCCGAACAATGTTCGTTTTGGATAGCTTTTTCATTTGCTCATTTTCATCTTGTCGGGCAAGCACGCGAAAACCATCTGCAATGAAGTAAATGAAGAGCGGGAATACAATCGCCATCAATGCTTGACGGCTTGCGTAAAAACCAAGTCGGGTTTTGCAAAGATGCTTGAATAAGTCATAAGCCACGGTTCGATGTTCGACTTCTTCCGCTAGGTGCCACTTGAAGAGATCAACCATAGTTGCATCTCCGTTTCGTTCCCAGCTTTCATTATCCATTGCCCACTGACCTAATACACCAGTAAAGTGTTCAATTGCTGCAATCACGCCAACTCTGGCAGCAAGCCATAAATCCTTTGTAAAACGGTTTTCTAAGTAGCTAATCCCAAAAGGAGCATTTCCCAAGAATTTCTCAAACAGCCAGTTTACTCTTGACACATACTCATCGTAGGTAAAACCGTTGCGATCAAGATAGGTTTGTGCTTTGGTATGTTGCCTTGAATGGATTGCTTCCTGGCGGATAAAGCCTTCTACATCTTCCCGAAGATCGTTATCAGTAACAAGAGGGAGAGCTTGGTTGTACACCCGACAGAAAAAGAGTTCACCTGCAGGAAGCAATAGGTGGATTCCGTTGATCAAGTGAGTAGAAAAAGGATCGTCTTTAAGCCAATACAGCGGCGTATCAGTAAAATCAAACTGAACTTTCCGACCCTTTATTTTATGGCGACCGTTTGGGAGGTTAGAATTTTTCAACATGGCTACATCTCGTCTGCTTTTAAGGCGTAATATCTATTTGCGCAATTTTGCGACTTATTGGAGGAGAAAATTGACTCAACAACCGGGTGATCCAAGCTTCTGTACCCACCAACGACAATGCTGGGTTAGAATCGAGTGATTTAAGGATTGATTTTGCAACTTCATTCGGAGAAAAGTTTCGACGCTGATAGAGGGCATCAGCTTTTGCCCGCTTTTGCTCCTGCGCTGCCTCGTCAAGCCCAGCATAGACTGTACTATTGGCGATGCCCGTTGCCACAAAGCCCGGGCAAACGGCAGTAACTTTGACTCCTTTTTCGGCAAGTTCAGCCCGTAGACATTCGCTTAGCATGTGGACCGCAGCCTTGCTGGTGGAATAGGCGGTAAGTTGGCGATTGGGAGCAAACGCAGCGGCACTTGCTACATTAATAATATGGCCGTTTGTTTGGTTTTTTACCATTTGTTGCGCGAAGAGGCGGCTCCCATGGATGACTCCCCAAAGATTAACTTTTAAGAGAGCCTCCCACTCTTTCGTCGATGTTTCGAGTATCCCACCAGCCATACCAATGCCAGCATTATTAACAACAATATGGACTCCTCCCAATTCTTTCTCGGTCCAGGAGGAGAGGCGCTGCATCGCCTGAGCTGAACCAACATCCACTGTGTGTGACCAAGCCTTAGAGCCAAGTGCTCGACAGAGTTCAGCTGTTCTATCTGCAGATTGAGGGTTAATATCAACGCAAACAATGTCAGCACCGGCCTCGGCTAATTCGAAAGCGGTCGATCTGCCTATTCCTGAGCCAGCGCCCGTGATAACCGCTATTTTTCCTAAAAGGGGGAGATCACATCGTTCAGGTCGTACTTTTGCCTGCTCAATGGCGCTGCTCATTTTCCCTTTTTCAACACCATCAACAAATTCAGATATCCATTGAGCGATAATTTCAGGATGACTGAGTGGTACCCAATGGTTTGCATTGATATCTCGACGGTATAAATCCTTAACCCAATGATGCAGATCGTCGAATAGGTGAGTACTTACGTAATTGTCCTGAGTGGGTACTATCAGTTGAACCGGGCAAGCCGTGTACCGCGCTTCAGGCTGTGTAAGTTTGTTTAGGAAATTGGCTTTATATAATTGCACACCATACCGGCCATCTTTCTTTTGATATGGGTTGGGTTTGGTTTCGATCACATTCTCTCGATGCTTTAGGTAACTTGGCCAGAATTTATCCAAACCTAGCTGCCATAGTACTGATGGGATCAATGGAAGATGGAAGAAGCCGATATACCAAGAGCTGACGGCTTGTTTTAAAACACGTGTTTTATCTTCGACAGATAAATTAAACGCGTTCTTTTTCAGCCAGTAGCCCATGTGGTCCAGGCAAGGTCCGGAAATTGTCGTATATGACAGTATGCGGGGCTTTAATGGACCTTCAGCAGTTACTGATTCCCAGCTCTGAATAGACCCCCAGTCATGACCAACCAGATGAAAGGCTTTATCTCCAATCTGAGAGTCTACTACGGCTTCTAGATCTTCCGAGAGTGCACGCATTTTATAATCTTCTTGCTTATCGGGTGCTGCTGACTTTCCAGCACCGCGAACATCATAAGTGATTATAAAATAGTGTTTGGCTAGAAGCTTTGCTACAGCTCTCCATACGGTATGGTTATCAGGGTAGCCGTGTACAAGTACAACGGGCGTTTTTTTGCTGTTTCCATAGGTAAAAACCCTTAATGCAATATTTTTGCTCAGTACGATGGAGCTACTCATGATGCTTTCTCCAGAAGGCTATCTTCCTTCTCCATCCAAAGCCCTTTGGATTTCCAACGTTCGACATGTGGAACGGCATCGTCCAACCAATATGCGTCATCTTCGGTTATAACAAGCAGCTCTTCAAACTTGGCTCCAACACCACGAAAACCAAGGTGGGGTTCGACTGCCCACAATCCTGGAATAGGGCGGTGGTTCGATCCCTCGTTGGAGCTCCATAGTGGAGACCATCCTTGGCTTTTAGCAACCAGGGCAACGCGGCCCAACGTTGACAAAAAGTCTATGCCGAATTTAAATGGCATTGTACTTCGTGGAGTCGTTCTAGGTTCCATTCTAGTGACTTGATGCGCAAGAACCTCGAAAGGATAAGCTTTGTGTCTTGGCTCGTAACCTTGGTTCAGGGTTAAGCGATCAACAGCTTTAGAGACATCGCTCATCGTGATCCCCTGCCGAATGAGCTTTAAGATTAGTGCTCGATGTTCAGCTAGGTCGTCGAGAATCTTATCTAAAATTGTATTTTGCCCTAGGACTCCTGCATATCCGATGTCTGCAGTGTATCCATTTAATACAGGTGCATTATCAAGAATAAACGGCATATCTTCTTCTAGTCGTTTATTAGTCGGTAAAAACTGAACAGCGACTTTAAACCCTTGAAATGCAGTGCGGTCCCCGAACCACGCAAACGGGGCGTGAAGCCAATCATTAACCCCATGATCTCGTAGCCAAATATCCTGCATTTTGGCAGCCTGCTTTTCGGTCATGCCAGGCTTGAGTTCGCTAGCGACTGCATCTGCAGCAGCATATGCCAATTTCTGTGCGGCTTTAAATCCTTCAAGTTCTTCAGCTGTTGGAATGTAGCCAATTGGTTTGGGTATGTCTGATTTTTGTAGATACGGCATGTATTGCTAACCTCTCTTGAGCGCCATTAATGTTACGTAGCGGAAATTAAGTTCAAAAGAACTATTCAGTTATCAGCGAGCCGCAAATTGGAACGCGCTGGTCACAATACGCTGATATTGAGCAGGTAACGAACGTTGCATAAAATCCAAAAACTTTGCATCAGGCCCTACCAGCACACGCCTTCTATTCGCCTTCACTGCTTTCAAAATAGTGTCAGCGGCTTGTTCTGGTGTTGTCATAAATAAAGATTCAAATCGTTCTTTCAGATTTTCCGGCGTAGTATTTCCAGAAAGTGATGTAACGCTTTCCGTCATTCTCGCGTTTCTCGCAATGTTCGTTTTAATGCCACCTGGATGAACGCAAGTTGCGGATACGCCGTTGTTGGCCAAATCTAATTCCTGGCGTAAAGACTCTGTAAAACCTCTTACGGCAAATTTTGAAAGGTTGTAACCGCTTTGTGTTGGTTGTGAAAAGAGGCCAAAAACACTGGAAATGTTGATTACATGACCAGTTCCAGCCGATTTTTTAATGAGCGGTAAGAACGCTTTGGTCCCGTGAATAACTCCCCACATGTTGATACCGATAATCCATTCAAAGTCCTGATAGTCGGTGTCATCAACCGTACCTCCCAGAGCGACACCAGCATTGTTGAAGATGTAATTCACTTTGCCATGATCTTTAAATACTGTATCTGCCCAATCGTGCATACCCTGTCGATTCGCAACATCAACAATGTTACTAGTGACGTTAACGCTAGTATGTTTTAATAGTTCTACAGTTTCTTCCAAACCTGTCTGATCGACATCACTTAGAGCCAGATTGCACTCCGACTTTGCAAGCGCCATTGCTAAAGCTCGTCCAATACCCGAACCTGCTCCCGTGATCGCGGCAACTTTACCTTTAAATTCTTTCATTGTTCAAATCTCGCTATTGTTCATTCTGTTACAGGACTTTATAAAAGCCACAATTCTAGTCAGATCACGGTTTGCTTCAGGAATAAACGGCGTCAAAATGGGCCACACATGAAATACGTTTGATCTCTCGATCCATTTAACTTTAACGCCTGCGGCTTCCGCTTTGCGTCTTAGAGCTAACGCATCTGGATATAGCACTTCGTCTTTACTAATCGTTAACATTAACGGTGGCAAACCTTCATAGTGGCCGTTGATTGGGGACGCAAAAGGATGATGTCTCATAGCCTTGTTAGGTACAAAGACGTTAATCACTTCCCTCACAATATCAGCAGATAACATGTTGTCTGTGTTGCAATATGACTCAATTGTTTCGTGATCCGGTACGCAGTTGGTTGCAGGAGATATACCCACGGTACACAACGGCATTGGTAAACCGTGATGTTTTAACTGGAGTAAAACTGATAAAGCAAGACCGCCACCAGCTGAATCACCTGCGAGTACAATGCGAGATGAAGGAATGCCTTTATCGAGCAGATATTGGTACGCATCAAAGCATCGTTCAGGTGCTGCTGGAAAGGGTTTCTCTGGCGCGAATGGGTAGGTGGCCAGATAAACATTTGCATTTAGCTGATTCGCTAAGCGTGAAGAAAAATTATGGTATGTTCTTGTTAGCCCTCCCACGAAAGCACCTCCGTGGAAATAAAGCACATAGAAATCAGGTGATTTAACCGATACTAATTCACCTCGAAAGCCTTTCTCGTTAATACGCTTAACGCGAATATTCCGCGGAAGAAAGGTAACGTTTGGTGTGTTGTTAAACACCAATCTCAGATGTTTTACAGTTTCTTTTTGATTTAGCCCAGTTCGTTTTATCACATTTTTGGAGACGACTTGTACTACCTGAGATTGCAAACTCATACGCTTATCCTTTAATCGACTAATATTTCTGTCAGAGATAGATCAAATAAGGAACCTGATCCTAAGCAGCTGCTTTTTCATAGATGGCGTGAACCGATTTTTCTAATGCGTCAATATCTTTCAATAGATGGCGATTATCATTCTGCCAAGGGTGAAAACCTGGTCGGAAGTAATCCAGCATTTCAATCGATATTTTCCTTAATGCTCCAGGTTTCCCCCAAAGATTATTCAAACATCTACTCCAGCCTTTAAGATCAGACAGATGGCCGGATTTTTTAACCATGCTAAAATGAAATGGGATCACCAAGCTCCAAAAAACCATATGGGCGATCACATGAATACCTACTCTTACCAAGTAGCTATAAGGGGTTTGGGGAACTGCCGCTTTCCAAACATCAAAGGCCACACCTTTGTGTTCAATCTCCTCCATCGCATGCCAATTCCAAATGTTTTTGTAATTTAAATCTGAACCTTCCAAAAGTTCTGGATTTTTTAGAAGCACTTCACCTAAGCTTGCGGTTAAATGCTCTAACGCCATCGTGGCCGCTAGCTGAACATGATTAGGAGTGACTTTTTGGACAAACTTTAAGAGCTTTTCTACTCGTACCATATGCTGATTAACTGGGAACCCTGCGTCCGCTAAAGCCTGGTTATATACTAGATGCTCTCGAGTGTGCATCGCTTCCTGGCCGATAAACTGATGCACATCTTTTTTAAGTTGTTCGTCTGAGATACCTTCTCGATAGTTACGAATACTATCGATGAAAAACCTTTCGCCCGCAGGGAAGAAAATAGACAGCGTGTTCATAAATTGGGTAAACGCTACACCGGCTGGATTCCAGCGATCTGAATTCTCCTTACCGAGTGGAAATTGAAGATTGCGTCGAATAGGTGCTACAAAGTTTTGTAATTTTAGATTATTCATACTGTGCTCCTAACTTATTTAGATGCTGAAAGGCTATTTCACTTAAATCGCTTTGCAATGAAACATCTAGCGATGTAACATTAAAAAATGTACCATCAATATTGAAAGAATGGCAAGTAACAATTTGCATATTCTTTTAAATTCTCATTTATGCGATTAGATCGGGAGAAGTTATGTCTAAAACGACTAGGACAACCATGTCCCAACTTCAGAAAATGATCCGGCCTGTCATTAGAGCGAAAAATCAATTGTCCTCTGTCGTTAGCTTCGGACCAGATGATGCTAGTGAATACACGATTGATCAGCTCGCTATGGCTTCGAAATCAACGGTTCGCACGATCGAAATTATCAGGATAAAGGGCTCCTCGATCCACCGAGACTACAGGGAAGGCGAGGCTTCTATTCAGATAGGCATCTTTCCAGGATTAAATTGATTGGTCGATTGATGGATCGCGGCTTTTCCGTTAGTGCCATTAGAGAACTTTTAGAGGCTCTGAAGAATGGCGTGGGTCTCGACGAATTTCTTGGTGTTGAAAAAGCACTTACCAGCCCTTGGAGCGAAGAAGCTCCGCAATTTATCTCCTTTAAACAGCTGCATGATATGTTTCCAGATATACGCGCTTCCCGAGCATTCTTTAAAGCGCAGTCATTGGGTGTTTTTACGCTAGAGGGTGCCGGTGTCAGAGTTAGTAGCTTAAAGCTGTTGGAGGTAGCTGTGATGCTCACCAATAATGGTTTACCTTTGGAGCAATTACTTAATATCTTAGAAAGAACGCAAGCAAATGTTCAGCTAGTGGCAAATGATTTTATAAAATTGGTAGCGACTCACGCGCTTGAACCCTATGGAGAAAACAATCTGCCTCCAAGGGAAGATCTACCCGATCTAACTGAGCTTATTTGGGAGCTAAGACCACTCGCTGAAAAAGCTGTCAATGTCGAGCTAGGAAAAGCGATGGGTGAAGCGGCCAACGAATTTTTGGCTGAAAAGTTATCGGCCATACTTTCTCAAATGTCGGACGAATAAATCAAAACCTAGGAATAAGAAGGCCCAAACGATCCTTGTTCGGGCCTCTCTTTTAAGCAGCTAGAGCTTGCTGCTTTGCGAGGAACTCATCGATCTGCTCGAGGTATTCTCTGTTATCGTGGTCCCATGGATGAAAACCAGGTCTAAAATAATCGAGATAATTCCCAATTTGTCTTCTCAGCAAACCTATATCGCCCATGGTATAGCGATAGAATTTTTTCCAACCATCCCAATTCGTTAGCTGACCTTCTTTTCTTAGAACCTCTAAAAAGACAGGAATCACCAATCCCCAAAAAATAATAGTCGCAGCCACTAATCCAGCGCTTCGTAAACTATACGCTCCAACCCCTTTACCCATTACTACTTCCCAAACATCATAAGCCACGGCTTTGTGCTCGGTTTCCTCTAAGGAATGCCATCGCCAAAGCGAAGCGTAATGTGGATCAGCACCTTCAGAAACCAAAGGCTCGGACAAAACGCCATCAGCCAGCAATGCGGTGAAATGTTCAAGTGCTATCGTGCCGCTTAAACCAAGTGCTTTGGGACCGCGCTTGTTAAGAGTAAATAATATCTTCTCCACAAACTTTTCAAACTTGGGCGCGATAGGGGTTTTAGCAAAAAACGCCTCGTTGTATTCTTCGTGTTCTCGTCCGTGCATAGCCTCTTGGCCGATAAACGCCGTCACTGCCTTTTTTAAATCTGGATCGCTGACTTGCGCACGGTAAGCACGGACGCTGTTAATAAAAAAGCGCTCACCCACTGGTAACACGATAGAAAAAGTGTTAAGGAAAGCTGTGAATATTGGCCCGCCTGTATGGTGCCAATGATTTACGATTTCAGGATTTAGATTAAACTTAAGATCTCGTCGAATAGGAATAAGCATTGAGTCTTTGTTTGTATTCATATTTATAGTCAGCCTTGATTGATCCAATAGAGGGTGGGCAAACTCACTTTTAGCAACCTAAAATGTATTCATCCAGGTGCCATTAAATAAACCCAGCTAATTAACTTCGATTAATTTATCCAATTAAACGCTAAATTAATTATTACCCCTATTGCATGTAACATTCAATGATGTAACATGGATTTTGTCACGTTTTTTTGGATTTTTCCATTCTGAATACAAAAAATGCCGTATTTGCGAGCAGCTTGAAGGGTAAAAACCCGTTCATGGCTTAAATCAACAAGACAAATTAGGAGGGGGGGAAGAATGACCCAACACGTAGATGTACTCATCATTGGCGCAGGGCTATCAGGAATTGGAGCAGCAGCACACCTTCGCAGAGAATGTCCTGGCAAAACATTTGCGATCATCGAAAGACGAACCTCCATGGGTGGAACCTGGGATCTGTTTAAGTATCCTGGAATTCGCTCTGACTCAGATATGTTTACGCTAGGCTACAACTTCAAACCTTGGACTCAAGATAAAAGCATTGCGGATGGCCAATCGATCCTTAATTACATCAAAGAGACGGCAGATGAATATTCGATTACGGATCATATCAACTATGGCTTGAAAGTAACGGCGGTAAATTGGTGTAGTCAGGACGCTCAATGGACGGTGACTGCACTTTGTGAGAAGTCCCAAACTACGAATACTTTTACTTGCTCATTTTTAATGGGCTGTACAGGGTATTATAACTACGATGCTGGATATACACCTAAGTTCCCTGGTATTGAACAGTTTAAAGGTGAAGTGGTGCATCCTCAGAAATGGGATGATTCTATCAACTACAGCAATAAGAGAGTTGTCATTATTGGCAGCGGCGCAACGGCTGTGACGTTGTTGCCATCTATGGCGGACCAAGCAATGCATGTTACCATGCTACAACGATCACCCTCCTATGTAGCAACCGTTCCCGAAAAAGATCATATCTCAATTGCGCTAAGAAAGTTCCTCCCAGAAAAAATCGTTTATCAAATGGCTAGAGTAAGAAATGTCGGTATCCAGAGAGGCGTGTATGAGCTTTCCAAAAAGCGCCCGAGGATCGTTAGAAGGGCGCTGCTCACTGCTGCCAAACGTCAGTTGGGTGACCAATTCGATATGACTCACTTTAGGCCGAAGTACAACCCTTGGGATGAACGACTGTGCGCGGTACCTGATGGGGATTTGTTCAAAACGTTAAAGCAAGGTAAAGGCTCGGTGGTGACCGATCATATTGAAGCGTTTACGGAAAACGGCATCAGATTAACTTCAGGAAAAGAGCTTGAAGCCGATATGGTGGTGACTGCAACGGGTTTGGATTTGATGATTTTTGGCGATATTAAACCTACCGTTGATGGTAACCCGGTTAAAATCAGCGACGGCTTGACCTATAAAGGTGCCATGATCAGTGGGATGCCCAACTTTTCAATGACTTTCGGCTACACAAATTCATCTTGGACGCTTAAGGCAGACATTATCGCCGAATATTGCTGCCGCCTGATCAAATACATGGACAAGAAAAAAATAGCTTATTGTGTCCCAGAACCAAGTGCACAAGATGCGTCAGACGCCCCTTTTCTGGATTTGCAATCTGGTTATGTCATGCGGGCAAAAGACAAACTACCTCGCCAGGGTAATAACGGCCCGTGGAAAGTAGTGCAAAACTATTTCCATGACATAAAAACAATACGTTACAGTCCGCTAAATGATGGTAACTTGCGCTTTATTGGTAAGCACAGCAAGGTAGCCGAACTAAGCTTAGTCTAACGCTAGGCAAGCTATCTCAGTGAAAGAAGGTGGAAACCAACCTATGGCCATCCACCTTCCTTTCTCAATAGTACCAATTTAAATTCTAAGTGATGCCATATTCAAGGCTAATACATCCCAAGAAGCCACAACCTGCAGCTTATGCTGCCTCCTGGCTGTCATAAGCCTGCCAAAACGAATATAATAAACTCATAGAACATGAGACGCTTCGCCGTGCTACGTTAATTGATGATACATGACCACGCCAGACATCATCTGTTTAGATCAGGGAGTAAAGAATGGGTAAACCCGCTAGTGCGAATATGGAACAACTACTCAAGGTAATTCGTACATCGATTAATGATGGGCAGGGTACCGGAACCCCCGCGGGTGAAGAACTTGATAGCACCAAAGAATATACCGTCGACCAGTTAGCCAATGCTGCTGAAACCACAGTTCGCACCATTCGCAACTACCAGGACAAAGGTCTATTAGCAGCGCCTAGACTGCAAGGTCGAAAAGGTTACTATTCTCATCGCCACCTTTCCCGCTTGAAGCTTATCGGAAGTCTAATCGAGCGAGGATTCGCCGTCAATGCGATCAGAGAGCTGTTAAACGGCCTTGAACAAGGATTGGGACTGGACGAATTCTTAGGGGTTGAATCCGCCTTAACGAGTCCCTGGAGTGCCGAGGAACCGCAATACATTTCCATTGCAGAACTTTATGACATGTTCCCGGACAATGTAGACGCACATGTGATCATTAAAGCACAAGAGCTTGGGGTATTTTCTATCGAAGGGAAGGAAGTACGTGTCAACAGCATGAAACTGTTAGAAGTTGCACAAGTGCTGACATCTAAAGGCCTTCCGCTTAGTCACTTACTCGATATTCTGGAAAGAACCCAAGCCAACGTTCAGCAAGTGGCTAACGATTTCGTCAAGCTGGTATCTGCGCATATTCTTGAACCGTATGGAGAATCCAATATACCTCCTCGCGAAGTGCTCCCAGAGTTAACCGGCTTGGTTTGGGAGTTACGCCCACTCGCTGAAAAAGCCGTGATCGCTGAATTGGCCAGAGCTATGGGTGAAGCGGCCAACACATTTCTGGCCGATAAGCTCTCCACTATTTTCTCAAAAGACCAATTTGACGATACCAAGCTCGAAGACTAACGCTCGAACCCGCCGATCATAATGTGTTATTGGAGGGGTAATAAAATTTTAATTTGAGTTTTTAAATTCACGTGGAGACACGTTAAACCATTTTTTAAATGCGTGGGAAAAGTTACTTTGATCACTATAACCCAATCGTTCAGCAATCAGTTGTAAAGGCTCATCGGTGGTCGTCAACAATTGAATAGCTAGTTTTTGGCGAATACTCATTTGCAAATCAGAAAAAGTTAGGCCTCGTTGAGATAGTCGTCGTTTGAGCGTGCTTTTCGATAGATGTAAGCGCTCGGCCACAATGTCTTGCTCCCATACTCCCTCATTCATCATTAAATTGCGTATAGCCGCTAGTAGCGAATGCTCATGACTGTCTTCTGCCAATGCTTTTTCGCAGGCACGTACCGCTAATGCATGCTCGACAGGATCTCCAAATATTCCTGGCGTATCTAAAAAGGATCTTTCGATTTCCAGGCAATTCATAGGTTGATTAAACGACCAGTGGCCTACATCCTCTAGTTCCATTCGATCAAAATCAGTGGGCTCATCACAGGTTAATTTCACCTCACAAAGGGGCGCCTGTGCGGTGAGGATGGACATTAATCGCCTGATAGCAGCAAAGGAATAGAACAGAATAATTTCATCAGTGAACGTACTGCCTGAGTCTATATCGAGCTGTAATACGCCAGCAGAGTGGTCTTCGTGGAAATCGATAGCCAGGGTGTTGCTATGCAAGCGTAGATAACGCGCTGCATCCAAGGATTCTCTCACGCTCGAAGAAGTCATCAATACCAAACTCAGATCACCTTGAGAGGTTAACCGTACCATATTACCGAATCTAAGCGCTAAAATCTGAGGAGACACACCACTGCTTTTAGGCACTAATTGCGATATCCAGCTCACCGGGAAGCGGGACGAAGATTCTTCTAGATCTTGAAGGGTGAGGCCTCGACTTTCTAAGAAATGATTTACCCGACTTTCACTATCTTCTCTTAGAAAACCTGATGCCAAAGCCTGCAATAGATAACGACCAGGAATAAACGGCTCTAGCTCCAAACTCATACAAACTCCCTGAGCTAAATTCACAAATATTCGAGCCCATGTAACATAGCAGACTTGGATAATTAGTTCCATTATTAATGTTACATTATGCAGTGTCACATGTGCAGAGGTCAGCAACTATGACATCCCAAGTAAAGCCCTTGAAGAAACAACGTTTAGCGGGCGCTAAGGTTGGCATTCCCCCGAGGCATGTTAACTTTTTGATGCCGAATAACCAGAAAAGGTATCTAGTTCATGACAATGCGACAGCCACGCTGTTCCTAGCTATGCTATCGGCATTTTTCCCTCCTGGTGAAGATTTTTTTGTGGAGTCTGTTAGATATTATCGTGATCACGTCACTGACCCTGAGCTCAAAGCAGCTATCTCAGGTTTTATTGGTCAGGAAGCCATCCACGGCAGAGAACATCAACGGTTGAATAGTTTTTTACAAGAACAAGGCATCGATACAAAAACACCAGAAAAAGCGGTTAAAGCTGGGTTGTGGTTGCTTGAAAAGTTACCACCGAAACAGCAACTGGCATGTACAACATTAATGGAGCATTTTACGGCATTGTTGGCGGAAGAGTTATTAACAGACGAAGCATTTACCAGCAAATTTGATCCTGAATTTCTACCAATGTGGCAGTGGCACGCGTTAGAGGAACTTGAGCACAAAGCAGTAGCCTACGATGTCCAAGAATTGGTGGGCAACAGTAAAAATCTTCGTTTGCTAGCATCTTTCTATGTGGCTGGCGCTATTGTACCACCCGCAATCATCAGTTGGCTTTACTTGGTTGCCAGAGAAGGAAAACTGATGGATGTCAAAGATGTTAGTAAAGGCCTTCATTTGTTATTAGGAAAACGTGGCTTTGTACGAAGAATACTCCCCAAAATGCCCCTGTATTCAGCTAAAAGCTTCCATCCCAATAAACACAACACGAAAGAGTTAGAAAAAAAATGGAAGGAGAAATTGTTTGGCGAAGAAGGATCGCTGGTGAGCGTGTGGGGAAATAGAGACGCTATCACCACATAAGACCTCCCCAATTATACCATCATGAAAACCTAGAAAAAACGTCGATAGCGCTATCAAAAAATTCAACTTTAACAACGATTTCTCGCTTGCAGGCCGTTACTGCAAGCGAGTTTTTTTATGACCGTAATCATTGGAGACCGAAATGTCTTTTAATAGCCCAAATGCAATTACCCCTATGATGCCGAGAACGCTTTTTAATGAAGATCACGAAGCTTTTCGAGCCACTGTGAGGCGATTTTTTGAAACAGAAATTGCCCCGTATCACGAAAAATGGGAGCAGCAACAACACATTGATCGAGAATTGTGGAACAAAGCTGGGGAGTTAGGTCTGTTATGTCCTACGATGCCAGAGGCATACGGTGGAGCAGGTGTTGACCGGCTGTTTAGTGTTATTCTTATGGAGGAGCAGGCTAGGGTAGGGGATTCTGCCTCTGGATTCTCTTTGCATTCGGATATCGTGGCTAACTATATTAATAATTTTGGTTCAGAACAGCAAAAGAAGACTTGGATACCTAAGATGGTGACCGGAGAAGCAGTTGGCGCAATCGCCATGACAGAACCCGGAACCGGGTCTGATCTCCAAGCAGTTCGTACGACTGCGGTAGAAGAGGGAGACGAATATGTTCTCAATGGTTCCAAGATTTTTATCACCAATGGATATTTATGTGATGTTGTTGTGGTAGTTGCAAAATCTGGAGACGTCAAGGGAGGAGCGGGGAATGTTTCTCTGTTTATCGTTGAGTCTGATCGCGAAGGGTTCACAAAAGGGCAACCGCTCAAAAAAGTAGGGATGAAGGGGCAAGATACCTGCGAATTATTCTTTAACAATGTACGCATTCCGAAATCCAATATGTTAGGTGCTGAGGGAATGGGATTTATCATGCTGATGAAGGAGCTTGCCTGGGAACGCATGATGATTGCAGTTTTTTGTGCGTCCGCAGCTGAATTTGCATTGGCAACTACCGTTGATTATGTCAAAGAGCGTAAGGCATTCGGTAAGCCAGTAGCAGCATTCCAAAATACACGATTTAAGCTTGCTGAAATGCGTTCAGAAGTCCAGATCGCTAGAGTATTTGTAGACCGATGCATTGAGCAAGTATTGAAAGGGGAGCTATCTATAGAAGCTGCTTGTGCTGCTAAATACTGGGTTTCTGATTTAGTAAGTAAAGTAGTGGACGAATGTGTTCAGCTACATGGGGGCTATGGTTATATGCTTGAGTACCCAATCGCAAGGGCCTACATCGACACTCGCGCAAATCGCATTTACGGCGGCACCAATGAAATCATGAAAGAACTGATTTCCCGTTCTATATAATTTCGACGATACATATAGGGCTACTTGGTACATTGCTCCAAGTAGCCAATCGTAAAGACCGACCAAAAACTCAAGACTGTAGATAAAACTGTGTAACTGCCCATGGTTAAAGCCGCTATGGCAAGGATAGCTAAACATGAATGTATCGTCCATTTTTCAGAAGCTTGTCGTATAGCGAGATATACCACCTTCTTCGCAGAATCCTCGGTTGGAAACACTTTACGCTTCTTCGTAGCCTTCCGAATGACACTGTTCAGTGATTCAATAGCGTTGGTGGTGTATATCGCTCTACGTATGTCTTCAGGGTAGGCGAATAGCGTATTTAGATTGTCCCAATGAGCCTGCCATGATCGACTTATCTGAGGATAATTGTCATCGCATTTCGCTGAGAACTCCGCGAGGGCAAGCAATGCTTGCTCCTCTGTCGTTGCTTGGTAAATTCGCTTTAAATTTGCTGTGACGGGTTTATAGTCCTTCCAAGGCACATATTTCACTGAGTTACGCACCATATGAACGATACAAAGTTGTATTTGAGTTTCTGGAAACGCGGTATTGATGGCGGGAAGCCCTTAAGGCCATCCACACAGGCAATCAGAATATCTTTCACCCCTCGGTTTTGGAGTTCCGTTAAAACATTCAGCCAGAACTTAGCGCCTTCGTTTTCGGACAGCCGCTTGCCTAGCAAGTCTTTGTGGCCATCCATGTTGACTCCCAGAGCAAGGTAGATCGACTTATTGATAACCTGCTTGTCTTGCCGGATTTTCAGTACAATACAGTCCAAGTAAACAATAGGGTAAACCGGGTCCAATGGTCGAGACTGCCATTCAATTACCTCATCAATAACCGCTTCGGTGACTTTAGAAATTAAGCTGGGTGAAGCGTCTGCTCCGTATAACTCCTTAAAGGTTTTGACGATCTCATGCGTGGTCATACCTTGGGCATACAGTAAAAGGATTTTGTCGTCCATCGAGGTAAACCGGGTTTGCCCTTTCTTCACCGGCTTAGGTTCAAAGCTGCCGTTACGGTCACGAGGCGCGTCCAGCTCAAACTGACCATCTTCGGTTCGCAGGGTTTTACGACTGCTTCCATTGCGGCTGTTGGGGATAT
>CAXHEX010000001.1:0-657097 GCA_964016105.1 uncultured Ketobacter sp. | reverse complement strand
TTTAAGTTGGATACGGTATTATCGCATTTTGGGGCTTTTTCAACAGCCTGTTAGTTGGCCTAACCCGGTTTTCCAGAATTCTGCAGTCTCACCACTGAATCTCTCATAGATGTGCCAGATACTGTCGCATACGCTGATACAGGTAATGGCTCAATGCCTGAGGAGTGTGTACAAAGCGCACGTTGATGCGGGCACCCAGGTAGGAAAGGTCGGGCCAATTTTCAATTCTCACGTTAAGCAAAAATACCTGACCTAAAGGTGTCAGCCCTTGAGGATCTCTGGCATCCACCAAAATTGCGCCACCACTTTGGCTACCCAGCAATGGGCTTGGTAAGCGATCGCTGGCCATGGGAACCTGATTCACTAAAGCCGCAGAAAAGGTTGTTCCAGGCTCACTGTCAAATCGTACAATCATACGATCCAAACTTTGGTTTACCCGATCTATGTTCTTTTGTGGTACGGCTACAACCGCTTGCAGTGAGCGGGGCTCCATTACATAGGCCAGTAGATCACCTTTTTCGACCCAGCGATCTTGCCAATCCGTCTCACCAGGAATAGACACCACGCCACTTATATTACTTACCACCAGGAGATTCTCGATTTCCTTGCGAAGTTCAGCCAATCGCTCCAGCTTGGTATCCAAAGCACTCTTATAAATGTTGGCCTGGGTCTGATCTGACATCATGACCTGATTGCGCTTTATTTCCAATTCACGTATCTCTGCCATCAATAATTTTTCAGTACTGCGCAAATCCGGATTATGCAACTGAATAATGGGCTGCCCCGGTTCCACCCTGTCTCCTGATTTTACCAAAAGCGCACCGTGGAAACCTGACACCGGTGACGTAATACGCGACTCTCCCTTTAAAGTGACCACACCTTCGGCGGAAACACTGAATGAAACGGGAATGACAAAGACTAACAATATAAAAATGCCACACAAAGCGCCAACCACAGCAGCAAAACGCGATTTTCGTTCTAACATTTTCGCACTAATAAAGTACCCATAGATTGCTTTGCAAAGCGGCCATAGTAACTGGCCCCCAAATGCCCACAGAGCTAAAACTACACCCACGAAAAAGTACTTAGTCGCCACAAACAGGGCAATGGCTATACTGATATAGACACGGTACAGGTTGGATGCAATGCCATAAAATACAAACCATTTCTTCTCACCTATGGCAGTGACTGGTGACCGTTCTGAAAGTGAGCCCAATCCATAGCGGCGGAAGAGATAGCGAAAATAACGATTGGAGCGAGATCCCAAATTGGGAATTTCAATAGCATCCATTAACAGATAATAGCCATCAAAACGAAGCAAAGGATTACCATTGAATAAAACCGTAGACACGCTGCAGATCACCATTGCATTGAAACACAGGTCTTTGGCAACACTGGGTTCAAGCTGCAACCAGATCAACATTGCCAGGGCTGCAATGGCCAACTCCACCATAATACCCGCCCCAGCCACAACCATACGCTGGCGTTTGTGATAAAAACCATTACTGGATGAGGCATCCACATAGGGCAAGGGCACAAACACCAACAGCATCACTCCCAATTCATTCACCTGCCCTCCCCATCGTTTAACGGCAAACCCATGGCCAAGTTCATGGACTAACTTAACCAACGGGTAAAGCAGTAATAAATAGCTAAGATTGGATCCATCCATAAATCGGGTTTGCCAATAGAGCTGCAATGAGTTCCAGTTTCCAACGGCCTGGAATAGAGCGAACAAAAGTAAGGCGCCCCAAACAAACAAGCCCACTGTGGAAAACAGGCTATTCGTCAATGAAGCGTTTCGTTGTAGAAAGGCATCTGGATTCCAAAGCGGGATTTTGATGGCAAGCGGGCGCATCCAACTATGTAACTTCCGTTTTTTTTCCTGTTTTTGATGCCTTTGGTAACGCTCCGAAGCCTCGTCATCCCCCCAGCCCGAAAGCAGATCAGCAGCATGCAGGTTAGCCAGTATATTCAGCAACTCTGACGTTTCCGGCATGTTCTCTTTGAACTTATTCTTCAGAATTCCATGGGCGGCTGCCACGCTGTTTTTACCATTCAACAGCCTCAAAAACAGGTAGGTTTGTTTGCAACAACGAAAATAGTTACCACTGTTTTGATCACAAACAAGAAACCAGGAAACGTTACGATAGTGATGACAAAAGAATTGTATTTTTGGGCTTAGCTTAAGCTTAAGTGGTTGTACACCCTGCCATGGATCTGGAGAAACGCAGCCCTGTTCAACCATGGCTCACCAGCCCCAGGACCAGAGTTTCAATTCGATCCAGGCAAGTACTTCGTGGCCTAGTATCCATAAGTAGCTTCGCTTTCCCACTTCTATTTTTCCATAGCCGCTCATTCCTGGACGCAATTGTTCTAAACCGGTATCCAGAATGGCTTCTGTTCGATAAAAAACCTCGCCATCTGTTAGATCAAAGACACTTGCCACCCTTTCAACTTTAAATGGAATGGTTGAGCTGGGTACTGCGGTGAGATATAAATGGCCCTCCATGTCCGCCTTTATATGTCTGATATGGTTCTCTTTTACTTTAAGCACCAGACGAAATTCATTTTGTGGTGCCACTTCAAACAGCACTTCGCCACGCTCCACGGGTCGACCCAGAGACTGACTTAAATCACCGCTGATTAAAACACCGGATATGGGAGCCAGGAGTTGAGTTCTAGCCAGCCTTCGTTCATACATTTCAATATGGGCTTCTGCCTGGGCTATCTGGGCTTTGGCAACCTGCATTTGGCTTTGGTCCAACACCATCAATTCTTTGTCGTATTGCTGCTTGTATTCGGCTTTTTTATTTTGCCAACGCCTTAATTCCAACTTAAGCTCACGGTCATCCAGTTGCGCCAACACGTCTCCCTGGCTCACACTATCCCCTGCACGCAAATTGGAGGCCCGAATGTGTCCATCTTCCGGGGCCACCACCACTCGCTGAATTTTTCCTTCCAACTGGGCTTCTGCGGTAATTCGGAAAGACCCTTTTGCCAACCATAAAATACAAAAGAGCGTGACCAGGCTCACGGTGATTAAAGTGGAGGGAGAAAACGCGCCGTTACGGGTTCTGTTGACGAAATCAATCCACTGCTGCTTGGCTTTCTGCCAAATAGACATTTCAGCGGATTGCTTTATTTTCAATAGCGGCCCAGCCAGGGCCAAAAGCGATTCTAATTTCTCATCAAACCCAGAAATCAATGGCTGGCCCTGTTGACGCTCACATAGCAGGCTCGCAAATGTGGCGCCGCTGGCTTGGATCGGGAAGGATTTTAACCAGGTGATGGATTCGGAAATAGCATAGCGTTCATGGGCATTACCGGCATCGTTCTGCTGAAGGGGATACTCGTAGCTTGCTCGGTTCTCAATAGACTCCTGCAGACAATCTTCAAGTAGACGTAAGGAATCACCCCGCCCATCCATACGGGGATGATGGGAGTTGGCTACTATTTTGACCTGACCGTTTTCACAAAACCCCACTGAGACACTATCCAGATCAAATTCGTTAGCCAACAGAGTGGCTAACGTCATGCACATCTCTGTTGATGTTTCACACTTGAACAACTGTTTGAAAATAGCAAACGTAGAGTCCTTATTATTCTCAAACGCTAGTTGGGAACCGGTTTGCACCTGGGTTAACCATTGCAACCAGTTTTGGCCCCATTGTAAAAGTTGGAGAATCACTGTTTGCTGTTCCTGACCCGCAAACAGCTCCACACAAAAAACTCCATTGGCTTGATTGGGAATGGTGAGGGGAAAAGCCACCATGATAGTGGCCTCCTGGGTGGCAGTGTGCTTGCCTGAGCTCACCACAGGGGCACTTCTATTACCACACAGAGTGGCTGCGGTATCTAAATCCTGAACATCGATATTGGCGTCGGGCCAGCACGCCAATGGCTCCAAGGTTCCCGCCCTGACCACGCTGGCACGGATCACTTTAGGCAGCATTTGGCACATTAAGCCAAGCCATTGCTCTATCATGGTCGTTTCTGTTCTATCGCGAGTTTGGCGTGCATGGGATCCCCGGGCATTTTGCGAACAACGTAAAAGTTGAGCCCATATCACTTCACACTAGCAGAGAATAGAATTATTGCTAAACGGAAAGACCTTTAAAATCAGCGAGCTAGAGTCTAATTCGAGGCGTGGTTTTGAACCCGATTGAGCACCACCACCGTCAACGCCGGCAGCATGGTAAGGGTGACCAGGGCCGCACCGATAATGCCGAACATAACAATCACCCCAACACCGCGGTAAAGCTCCGTACCCGCACCGGGAATCAAAACCAAGGGTGCCAAACCACATATAGTAGTGATAGTGGACATTGCAATGGGGCGAAAGCGAGCCTGGACCGCTTCTTCCACTGCTTGCAGTGCGCTCATGCCCCGCTGCTTCAGATTCTCCACAGCGCGATGGACAATCAGGATGGGGTTATTAACCACGGTTCCCATGAGGATAAGAAAACCCAGCATGGAAATCATATCGAAGGGCTGAACTATGGCCTGAGCACCAAGTTTGGGAAGGAAGCCACCCACTGCATTTAGGCTCCATAACCCCACAATGCCACCCGCAATACCCAGGGGAATGGAGGTCATGATTAACAGGGGGTAGCCCCAGTGATTGAAAATGGCCACTAGCAACAGGTAAATAATCACTAAGGCCACCAGATAATTCCCTGTTAACGCCTCTTTGGTGGCATCCAGTTGATCCGCTGCCCCGGATATATCCACACTGATGTCCGCAGGAATCTGTCCCTGCTGACGCAGGTGACCCACCACTTGCTCCCGCACCATATCCACTCCGGTTTCAAGAGGCACCGTCTTTGGCGGAATAATATTTAACGTAACGGTGCGCTTGGCGTTTACCCGGCGCACGCTGTTGGTATCCACTGTTTCCACGATATCGGCCATGGCCGCCAGGGGTAAAACCACCCCGGAAGGTGTGTACACGGGGCGGCTCCCCAAGCTATCTAATGTGGCCTGCTGCCCAACATCGCTGTAGAGATAGATATCCAACTTATCATCGTTATAAAAGAACTCATCCACATAGCTTCCGTCGGTCAAGGAAGAAACTACAAACCCCACATCACCGGCAGTGAGGCCCAATTCTGCCACCCTATCCCAATTGGGTCTTATCTCTAGCATGGGTTGGGCCAGGGTAAGAGAGGATGGGTTGGTTTGAATGCGGGGGTTTTCGAACACCTCCCCTGCTCGCCGGTAGGCGGCTGAGGCCACCCGATAGATTTCCGCCAGACGAGGCCCGGACACATCAAGATTTATACTGCGGGTGCCCCCGTCATTACTGGTGATAATGGAGCCACGGGCTGCGAAGGCACGCATGCCAGGGAACTCTTTGTATTTCTCCGTAATAGAATCCATCAGGGCATCAACATCGGCGGCGGTTACCGGCTCTGCGATAATACGCACTCCCGTGGAGGACACCCACATATTCATATATTTTATGGGTGGCACTGGAGACGAACTTGATGCAGACGAAGTGTTTTCAGCGGGCTCCGCAGCCTCGACGTGGGGCAAGAAGTGTTGCTCCACCTGTTTGGCGATAGCGGCCATGGTTTCTAAATTATACCCCGGTGGCGCATTCATCACGGCAAAAACCTTAGGCTCTTCCCCTTCTGGCAAATACTCGGCAGCGGGGGTAAGCAGGATAATGATGGCCGCGCTCAACAAGACTGTCAGCCCGATACAAGTAAAGCGACGTGGCGACGTACTCAATACCCAGCTTACCGCTCTTAGAATAGAGTTAGGCTGGGATTCGCTTATGTTGGACTCGGCGGCCCCATCAAGCTCAAACCCCAAACGAGCGGCGGCGGTGGGCAAAACGGTTATGGCCACTAACATGGAGGCGACAATGGCTGCTGACACGGCAATTGCAATATCGGAATATAATTGACCGGCTTCTTGTTGAACAAAGGCAACGGGTAAGAACACCAAAACCGTGGTCATAGTGGAAGCGAAAATCGCAGGCCATACCTGACGTACACCCTCCACCGCCGCCGCAAAACCGGAGCGACCACGACGCCGCTCCAATGCGATGCTTTCCAATACCACGATACTGTTGTCTAACGTCATACCGATAGCAAAAGCAATGCCCGCAAGGGATATTACGTTTATGGTTCTACCCGCCACAAGTAGCCCCAAAAAGGCCACAATAATACAAACGGGAATGCCCAACACGCCCACTAGTGTTGCTCTGAATGACCGCAAAAAAACAAACATGATCACTGTGGCCAGCAGGGCACCCAATATCAAATTCTGCCAAACATTAGCAATGGATTGTTCCACGTAATAGACGTCGTCTGCCATCAGCTCAATCTTAAGGCCCGCGGACTTCAGCACGTCTTGGTTTATTAATTCGATCTCCTTCATCATGGCCCGCTTGATATTAATCACATTGGATCCTGATTCCTTTCGGATCATGACAAAAATATTGGGCTGTCCGTTGAAGGAGGTAATATCGCGCTTTTCAAAATGATCCAGCTTCACTGTGGCCACATCGGAAAGCCGAATGATGGTATCACCGCGCCGGTCCAGAATAAGATCATTCAGCTCTGTAATATCCTGGAAACGCCCCACTGTTCGAAGCAGATATTGGCGCTTACCCGATTCAATTTCTCCACCGGAACGGTCGCGGTTACGATCACGGATAGCATCCCGCACTTGTAACAGCGACAAATCCCGTTGGGCCAATTTAACCGGATCGATGAGTATTTGTATTTGTCTATCGGCACCCCCACGCACACCCACTTCGGAAACCCCGGTTACGCGGGACATTCTGGGTTTGACGTTGTCTTCCACAAAATTCAACATCAAATCCATTTCCACTTGGGAAGGATTACCCGCAAGGGGAGTAACGCTGAAAAACATGAACGCATTATTAGAAAATGAACTGGCGAAGATTCGTGGCTCATCCACATTTTCAGGATAGGATGGCACCCTGCTCAATGCGTTGTTAACACGAATCAACATTTCAGTGGTATCAGTACCAAAGGGAAACTCCAATTCAATTACCGCTCGGCCACTTTGAGCTTTGGAAACAATGCGAGACAGATTGGGAAGATTGCGTAGGTATTCTTCTTGTTCGATTAGAATTTCTTTTTCCACATCCTGAGGTGTGGCACCCGGCCAGTTAGTTCGCACACTGATCACACGCACATCCAGATCAGGAATCATTTGCACAGGTATGCGCAACGCCGCCAAAATACCCAGAACACAGACAATGAGCACAATGATGGTCATCAATGTGCCCCGTTGAATCATTTTCTCAATCATGGGTTAGATACACTCTCTGGCCCCGCTGTAAGGCTTCGTTGCCTTTAACCACCACATCGAGGCCCGGCGTAAGACCCTCCACAATCTCAATCATGCCATCGGACTGTACACCGGTGACAACGGTAGTTTCGCGAACCACAAATCCATCGTTTTCTTTTTCCAGAAGCCAAACGACAGTGCGGCCATCGGGCGTGCGCAGAATGGCGTCACGGGATACAACCACCCCGGTACGCCCTGTGGGCACCTTCATTTCAGCACTCACGGACAATCCCGGAATCACTTTGTCTTGGTGATTTTTGATGGGAACGCGAATTAAAAAAGTTCGGGCCAATGGGTCTGAAACCGGCACCACAGTTCCCACATTGGACTGATAACGCTGGCCTGGATAAGCACTAAAGTAATACTCGATAGAAGCATTTGGCCCCATGACCTGCAGGTAATCCTCAGCCACTTTGAAGTCAATTCGAGGTCGATCAAGGCTAACCAATTCAAGCACGCTCTGTCCGGGCACCACCCACTCTCCCCGCTCAGCGGTCTTGGCATAGATAACACCGGCAAAGGGTGCCACTACCTGGTGCCGTTTTAACAAAGCTTGTTGATAACCCTGCTCTGCTTGGGCCTGCCGCAAAAGCGCTTCGTCCTGCGCAATTTCAGATTCAATGTCTCGCACAGTGGATTCCGCTATATTTCTGGCCAGCGCTTTCGCTTCTTTGAGGCGGCGTTTTGCGTCCTGCCAAGCCCAGCGCAATTGATTGGCCTTGGCAGATGCACTGGCAGCTTGCAGTTTCACCAAATTATTGTCCAGGGACAAAAGCGGATCACCTTTCGCCACCCGGCTACCCTCTTCCACAAAAATGTCATCCACCAAGCCGCTGACCTCTACCGAAATTCGCGCCACTTGCGCTGCAGTCACCGTGCCGGTGAGGGGAATCCGCTGGTAAATTTCCTGCTGCTGGGTTTTCGCGGCTTTAACCGGTACGCCACGATCTGTTTCCGCCCAGGCGGAAGCCGTCCAAAATAAACACGCGAGATAAACCAAAATATTCGGCATAGGGAAGAAATACCAACGAGGGGTTAGATTAAGCCTAATCCTACTACAGGCCAGTTGCAGGTAGCAAAAGCCATTACAACACCGGCCCCAGCATGGAGATGGTATTGTTCCATAAACGCTTGGCCCAACTCCATTGCAAAACCACATCAATGGTCAGCCTTTTGGAAGATTGTATGTAATCTTCCTGCCGACTGCGAATGGCTAAAGTGAGCTCAGCACTTTGCACCAAAATATTGTTTTCAAAATTCAAATCAAAACTGCGTCGATCCATATTAGCTGAACCAATTAAGGAAACTGTGCCATCCAGGGTGACACTTTTGGCATGCAACAAGCCGGACTCAAACTCATAAAGCTCCACGCCAGACAAAATCAATTCTGCGTAATAACTCTTACTCGCCGCAGAAACCACCCAGGAATCATTTTTAGCGGGCAAGATGAGACGTGTACTTACCCCACGCCGGGCGCAGGCACACAACGCCGCTTGCATGGACTCATCAGGAACGTAGTAAGGAGTGGATATGACGATTTCTTTCCTGGCGCCGTAAATGAGGGATTCGAATAACTCCGGCATGGCAGAATAACGCATGGTGGGCCCGGTACCCACCACCTGTACGGCAACATCAGAATCGCACAGGCCCATGGGCTGAGCCAACAAATCACTGAGATCCTCTTTCACCTCATTCATCCAATCGCCAATAAACAGGTATTGATTCTGGCGGGAAACCGGGCCCTGTAACCGCAACATAATATCCACCCAGGGACCGTATTTTTTCTTGATCAAAAATTCAGGGTCAGCGCAGTTCTGACTTCCGCAATAACTAATGTCGTTATCGATCACCACTATCTTACGATGGTTGCGTAAGTCTACCCGGCCAAAAAAAGTCCGGATAATGGGGTATTTAATGGGTAGTGCGCGCGCTACTTTTACGCCGGCTTTGGCCAACCCTTTCCAATGTTTGGAACGCAGCATCTTGCGAGACCCCAAATCATCTGCCATAACCCGACAGACCACACCACGGGCTGCCGCCCGCTTAAGGGCTGCCACCATTTTCAGGCCGTTATTATCTGGCAACCAAATATAGAACATGATGTGAACGTGGTGCTTAGCGCCATCAATATCAGCCACCATGGCGTCAATGGTGGCGTTGGAATCGGTCATCAAGCTGGCGCTGGCGGCTCTGGAAACGGCAAACCCGTTAATGGATCTTGCGGTGCTAAACAGATGATCGTAAGCCTTATCCAAGGCCCGAGCCTCATGATCCACGGGCTGAGCCCCCACAAGATGAGGGCTGGGTAAAAGTGTCGCCACTTTCTTTTTGCGCATAAGCCGTCGATTGCCGATATTGGTTTCGCCCAACAGCAGATAGGCGATAATGCCAACCAAAGGCACGATTAATATCACCACAAGCCAGGCAATGCGGGAACTGGGATCGCGATGGGGGCGCAGCAACACACGAATGGCAAAACCCACCTGAATCAAAATGTCCGCCAACCAAACCAGGATCACCAATGCTGGATCGCTTATGGTTGAGGCTTCACTGAGAAATTCCATATCACAAAGTCAAATAACGGCTGTTAACGCAACCCATGGGTCACAATAATTGGAAATTTAAACAGGTGTTATTGGCCACATCAAGACTCTTGGCGACTTACCCAGACTCATACATCTGATAAATACCGGTGTTAACGACGGCAATTCCTGCCATTTGCATTTAGTTTCAATTGCCCCATAATCGGACAACTTGATACGGGAACTCCCCAGCGTGAAAAATCTGCTAACACACCGACTTGAATCCATTCACGAGTCAAAGCTGAATTCCAGCCTGACTCAGATAAAGCGCGGTCTGGAAAAAGAGAGCCTACGGGTTAATAACGAGGGACACCTGGCCCAAACGCCCCATCCTCAGGCCCTGGGGTCCGCCCTCACCCACCAATGGATCACAACAGACTACTCAGAAGCCTTACTGGAGTTTATTACCCCAGTATTTCAAGATGTGCGTCGGCCGCTGGAATTTCTCAATAAACTGCACAGTTTTACCTACCATAACATTGGCGATGAAATCCTTTGGGTAAACAGCATGCCCTGCATAATGTCAGGGGAACTGAGCATTCCAATCGCTGAATATGGCAGCTCTAATGTGGGCCGCATGAAAAACGTGTACCGCCATGGACTTTGGCATCGCTATGGCCGCTACATGCAGACCATTGCAGGCATTCACTACAACCTGTCTTTCCCGGATAGCTTTTGGTCCACTTATCACCAGCTGGAAGACAGCCAATTATCGCTACAGGATTTTAAATCAGAGCAGTATATGGCCCTGATCCGTAATTTCTTGAGGAATGTGGGGTTGGTGGTCTACCTCTACGGGGCATCTCCAGCAGTATGTGCCACCTTTCTGCAAGGTCGCGACAACCAGCTGGCCAGCTGGAAACAACACACCCGTTATATGCCCCACGGAACGTCATTGCGCATGAGCGACCTGGGCTACAACAACGCTGCCCAGTCTGACTTGAAGATTTCCTATAACTCCCTGACCGAATACGTGGCCAGCCTACAGCACGCCATAAGAACCCCAAGTGATGCCTATGAGAGAATTGGCATAAAGGAGGGTTCTGTCTACAAGCAGCTCAACACCAATATCCTGCAAATAGAAAATGAATTCTATAGCTCGATCCGTCCAAAACGGGTGACAGAGAGTGGTGAGCGCCCCACCTGCGCCTTATCGAAAAGGGGTGTGGAATACATCGAAATGCGCTGTGTTGACCTCAACCCGTTTGAGCCCGTGGGAGTCAGTGAATCCCAGCTTCAATTTCTGGATGTATTTGCTCTTTACTGCCTATTGGAACACAGCCCGATTTTAAGCGACAAAGAGGTGGAGTGTAATCACCACAATCTGCAGGTCATCGTGAGCCAGGGCCGAGACCCTTCTCTACGTCTATCCAGCCCTTGCACTCAAGCCCCGTTCCGCCAGTGGGCCAACGATCACCTGCAAAATATGCTTATGGTGGCGCAATTATTTGATCAGGCCCACGGCAACAATCAACACAGCCAGGTAGTGAAGCATCAAATAGAAAAGCTCCACAACCCGGATTTGACCCCCTCCGCCAAGGTAATAAGAACGTTTCAGCAACAGGACCAATCGTTCTACCAGTTTGCCCTGGATTGTGCCCTCAGCCACCGCCAACATTTTATGGATCAGCCCCTGAGCCAAGAAGAGATCAGCCCTTTCCTCACGGAAGCGAAGCAGTCTTTATCCAGGCAACAGCAGATCGAATCCCACGACAGTCTCTCTTTTGAGCAATATTTAGACAAATTTTTCCAACAAGACGCCCTACTTTAAATTTAAGAAAAATTCAATAGGTTATCGTGACTTCCTCGAATTCACTGCTACTCTTGGTTGTAGGTGCTGCAAAAGCACCCAATTCTGGCAATTCAAGGTGAGACAGAGGCACTGATTTACCATGAGCATGAATGAAATTGACCACCAAAACTGGAGTATTGAAGCCCTTAATAAAGCGTATCGACAGGGCTATATGTTTGGTCTAAGTGGAGAGCCTGCCAAGGCCTGCCCCTATCAATCGGAAGTGATCGCAGCCGCGTGGGAAGCCGGTTGGAGCGACGGTAACATTCAAGCGTCCCAGATTGGCTTCAAGAACGGTGAACAGGCCATAGCTTAAAAGCGGGCCACAAAACGGGGAATCTTCCCCCTGGCTCAAGGTCAAAGTCATCGCAATTTGATCGATTAGCTTTATAATCGGTGCCGGACAAGTCACCCCTAAGAGCGCTGTGATGACATTACCACCCTATCGATTTTTAAACGCCGCCGGCGTTTTTGGCTGTTTAGCTTCATTGGCATTTGCCTATTTCTACCTGCAAAAACATCTGGGCCTTGAGGCCTGCCCACTATGCCTGATTGATCGCGGCATTGTGTTAGCCATTGGCACCGCTTTTTTACTTGCTTTGATACACAACCCTAAAAAACTGGGCAGACGCCTATACGCGGCTGCGGCACTGCTGTTTTCCAGTTTGGGCATCGCGGTCTGCTGGCGTCACCTCTGGTTACAGAGCTTACCGGAAGATCAGGTTCCCGAGTGTAGCCCAGGCCTGGAATACATGCTGGAAACATTTCCTATCGGAGAAACCATTCGTACCATTTTCAACAGCGCTGGAGAATGTGCCGAGATTCAATGGAGCTTTATGGGCCTTTCCATACCCGCGCAAACCCTATTGGTTTTTATAGGTTTTGCAGTATTATCTCTAATACAAATGTTACGAAAAAACCCGTAAGCGACGGTTTTGCAAACGATTTCCCTATTCTATTTTTAGATCAAGTTGTCATAAAAAGAATTCAGATCATAGCAATAGCAGCTCGAATAAGGCGTAAAGTAGCAACCTGCTAAAGAACGCCGGTTTGTCAATGCAAATGCGGTTAAAAAGCTGCTCTTCCCAGCCTTGCTCACTTTCCCAATTTTCAATACTCTCAATTGTACGCGCCGAAAAAAGTGTTCCATAAAAAGGTGCCAGGGCGTCGGCAACAACGCCCACCACAATTTAAAGTTGTGCTTTTAAGCAAATTAAAATTAAGAGACGGTACACATCGTTTCGTTGAGTAAGACGGTAAGATCGCGCCTCTGGGGCGCACACCCACTACCAACAAATTCGAATGGAAAGGATAGAACCATGCTGACCGAAGCAATTAATCCGACCGAGCACTGGGGCAACGTAGATCGCATAGTCTCCCGCTGGTTGAAAGATCGACAAGAACTCATCTTAATTTACTGTAAGGTGGATGGCCTCAAAGTTTTTGCACAAAAAGATACCCCCATCCAGGTTAGGGTGCATGCACTCTGCGAAGTGCTCATCGACTACGTGTCTGCGGGACACTTTGAAGTGTATCAACAACTGATCAAGGAGGCGGAATGCTTCCAGGACAACTACCAGGCCACCATCGATAAGCTGCTGCCACGGATTCAAGAATCCACTGAGATGGCACTGGAGTTTAACGATCGATACTCTGACACCGAGTTGGAACAGGCCGATATGGACAGATTGTCTAAGCACCTGAATAAACTGGGCATGAAAATGGTTGAGCGGTTTGAACTTGAAGATATGCTGATCGATCAACTGCATACCTGTCACGCTGACAAGGTAGCCTAATATTCCCCCGTAGCGGGCCTGCTGTCGCCGGCCCGCACACTGATTCACTTTTCATTTCTATTTCCTTCTCATTCCCACGCAGTTAGCTAAACTGTTTTGTATCATGAGAATTTCTATTGTTTTGATTTTGATGGTTTCAATGTTACTGGGTTGTGGAGACAAGCCCAGCAAACAATTGGAAACCACGGCCCAGGGGGCGTACAGTGTTTCACTTAGCCCCGACGGTCAATTCGCGCTTGTGGGGTCTATCCTCCACGGCGGCAGCTTGTGGAATCTGAAGAAAGGCGAACGCCTTTATAATTGGAATCACGCCCAAGGCTCCTATTCCAAAATCGTTGCTACCGCCTTTTCCACCGACAGCCAATTCGCTCTTACCGCGGAATCAAAACGCTTTGTTATGTGGGAAGTGGCCACAGGCCGCGCCGCAGGCTTTTGGCCCGCTGAGGGCGGCGTTCTGGCAATGGCGCTTTCTGATAACGGACGCTACGCCCTGGTTGGACAAGAAAATTACCAAGCCATGTATATTGACACCGCCACCGGGTCAATCCTTTCTAAGTTAAATCATTCCGGTGATATCAACTCCGTGGGTATCAGCGCAGATGGCCTGGTGGGCATCACCGGAGGCGAAGACGGCATTGTACGGGTATGGGACCTGCCTGAAGGCAAGGAAACCTTTGCTTATCAACTGGGAGATGACGTGAGCTCTGTGGCCATCAGCAACGATGGCAAGCTGGCCTTCGGAAGCCTTTATTATGGCAAAGGCAAAATATGGGAAACCAAAACCGGTAAACAGGTTTCTGAAATTGGCCACCATCGCACCACGATTACCCGGGCCCGATTCTCCCAAGACAATAAGCAACTTCTCACCGGTTTCACCGCTCGTCGCATCGTATTATGGAACGTTAAAAGCGGGAACAACAAGAAAGAATGGCGTGCCGACGCGCCTTTTTTCTGGCGTCCTTCCGGCCTGGTGATCACTGATCTTACCTTTGGCAAAAAATCAGGTCAGGTAATCAGTGCATTCTCAAACGGTTTGATTTATTGGTGGTGAAATATTTCGGTAAATGGAGATGCTGAATTCCAAACACGTTTTGATTTCCGCCATGGCCCCCAGGGCAGCTTGCTGTTCAGGAGTACACTGCCAGTAGTAGGGCGTCATGGCTAACAGATCCTGGATATGATCACCACTCACCACAATGTCATCCACCAAGGCTTTTTGTTCAAGACAAGCCAAGCTATCAGTATCATCCAGGGCTTGCGGATTACCTTTGTGACCCATTGGCTGTTTGTAAATATGCTCCACAAGGCCACGCAAATGATTTTCTCCCGGCCCAACCACCAGCAACACTCCCCCTGGCTTCAATATACGGGCAGTTTCCTTACCGGATAGAGGTGAGAACACAGAAAGTGCGTAATCAAAACTTTGATCGAAAAAAGGCAAGTCGAAGGTATTGGCCACTGACACTTGATTGGCTGCCTTCCTTTTTGCGGTCATTCGGGCCGCTTCTTTAGCAATATCCACCGCCGTAATGTTAAGCTGCTGATTATCCTCCGCCAGTTGTTCGCTGTAGTAGCCTTCTCCACACCCCATATCCAGCAGATCAACCTTGCCACGGGTAGCCCCATGCTGACGAATCAAGTCAGCAATGTCACGCACCAGAAAATCATAGTATCCCTGACGTAAAAACTGCTGCCGGCTCACCAGCATGGCCTTACTGTCTCCAGGATTTTTACTTTTTTTACTCTGTACGGGAAGTAAATTTACATAACCCTCTTTTGCGATATCAAAACAATGTTTGTTTTCACATAAATAAGATCGCTGCTCTAAGGTGAGTGATTCAGAGCATAGAGGGCATTTATAAATTGGCATAACAGTGTCCTGTCAGGTTAACTGGCGCAATATTATGCAAATTAGCCTGCTAGGAAGAAAGCGACGATTATAGCCACGTACTTATCGAAATGCTCAAAGTCATGGCAGCCGCCATCTTCCAGAAAAAGGCGACATTCTCCGTAATACTCAATTATCTCTTGAGGATCCACTATTTCATCGCCTTTCTCTTGCAACACATAAATGAGGTTTGGATGGGATATCTTGTCCTGGTTTATACTAACCAGGAAAGCAATATCGTCCTCAGTAATGGTATATTGACGACCAGTGTGGGGATTATAACCTTCACCAAAGAACTCGCACATGATTTCATAACCCCGCACCACAGGATTGATTAACACTGCTTTAAGCTGGTATTTACAAGACAAATAGGTGGCGTAATATCCCCCCATAGAGTGGCCAAGGAGAAACACAAAGCGACCCAGAAGTACTTGTTCCTGTATCAACGATTCCAACTCTTCCAGCGCTGATTTGGGGTTCTCACTTAAACAAGGGGAAATCACGTCCATGTCTATCCCATGTTCAGATAGGTAATGCTGCAAAAGCTTCACCCGTTCTGCCCTGTGGGAGCTTAAAAATCCATGGATATGTATGATTACGCTATTGATGAAATCACCTATGGCCTTAGGCAGTCTTACAGTGGGAAGCTGTGTTTACAAAACAGACCATTCACCGGTGATACTGGCATAAATGATAAGTAGCCCATTGGTACCCGCATGGGCCAGAATCGCATCGCCCATATGATCGCTTCTCAAGCGTACAGCCATATATACCAAGCCTGCCAGTGTACCCGCCAACCAGGCCCCATGCAGCAATCCAAAGGCAAGGGAAGAGATCAGGGCAGCCACGATTACCACGGGTAACTTTCCTCTGGTTTTCACTTCTGTTTTCGCCAAGGTGCTGTACATATAGCCGCGAAAGGCTAACTCCTCCGCGATGGGAATAATGAGCGCAGACCCAATAAATCGGCACAGCAGCCAGACACCCATCCAAAGCGGTGACATAGAATCGAGGCCTGCAACAAACTTGCTGTTTTGTTCCGGGCTGGAACCCAGCATCAACACCCAAAAAACCGCCACAAATAGAGCAGCCGCCACTGCCTCCAGTCGGGGTCGATATGGGGTTAGCTGTAGCAGCGGCCATACTCGAATCAAGACTATGCCCACTACGATCACCCTTAATGGATACAAGTAATCGAAGCCAGATATAAACGCACTGGTAAGCAATGTAACCGCTAGCCAAACAACCATGGGAAGCAATGTGGCTATGGGCAAACTAATGGGAGTTGACTTGGATGCACTGGATTTGTCTTGAACCAATCTGGTTTTCCCCGCGACCCAAATCACGGCTATGGAAGTCATAATAAAAGTGATCCACCCCGCTTGGGAATGGAAGCCGCCAACGGCCACATCCGGAGACCAGTAGTATCCCAACAAAACCAAAACAGCGATTCGCACGCTATTCAAAAACCAGACAAGAACCGCCCCAACCGGAAACAAAATAAACGCTCTGGGAAAAACAAAATCCCGACGATGCATAAACAGGTAGATGGCGGTAAAAGCGGTGACCAAACCTATGCCTTCGTAACCTGAGCAAGAAGGAGCGATCTGAACAACGAAATCACCCAAACCCAAGATGTTTTTATCAGGCTCCACATAAATGAGATCACTCATTCCTGCAAAAACCAGAAGATAAGTGGAGATAAAAAAAGTACCCTCAACCAGCTCTTCTGCCAGGATGGAGTTCCACAGCAATTGGCTGGCCATCGCGCAAAGCCAAATTACGATACAGGCCACAAACGCGAGCGCCAGGCTTTTAATTTCTTCTTTGACAAACTGCCTTATAAAGGCAAATGACATTTGGCTTAACAGCCACAACCCCATTACCAGTGTGACAAAGCCAACCCACAGAGCGTAAACCATGCCCGGCGCTTTATCGGCTTCCAAGGGAGCGCCAAACAATTTACCGGTAACAACCATAAGCCCGTAATAGCTCGCCACCTGCAGTAACATCAAGATCAAGAAGCGCGACGGGTTCAAATTGTCCCGCACTGAAGCCCAATGACCACTCAACTTATCTCGGCTGATGAACAACCAAACACAAACGAATAGAACTGTTAGCTTGGCAAGATCTCCCAGGTGGGAAAACAAAACCTTCCAACCAGCGATGGCATCATTTCTTCTTAAGGTAGCCGCATCATACTGATAACTGATTAAAAATAACTCTGCAGCTAGTACCACTATGGCTAGCAAGATCAGATAAGCACTGAAACGAAAGGACCCGGAGGGCTGCTGATCCTCGCTTTTTACCATTGAGACCGAATTTTTAAACATGTAGCCAACTCATCTAGGAACACTTCAGCTGGTGAATAAACTATTTTTGATTGATAAACAGTCACATTTAAATATAGACCCAAAAAAGCAAGTTTCACTATGGGGTGGCCCTATCCAATTCAGGGGGTTAGGCCTGACCCACCTCATTAGGCTCTATTTTGACCGTATCAATACACTACCTCACCTAACATCCAGTTCAGCTTAAGCGTAGGCAGCTTTAGGCCACTATATCAGCTATGGGCCGCTTAATAACAGGGAAGCCAGCCCCACAGAGTCAACCTGATTAACATTATTGCAAATTTTTGTGCCCAGGGATGCAATCAAACCCTGGTTTCATTCGTCTCTATCATCGAAGGGCAGTTCATTAACACCCCCGTTGTCACTGCCTTCCACCAACTATTGGAGATCAAAAAATGAAACCAACTAAGCAATCCTCCCATAAATTAGCGCTTTCCACCGCCCTGGCGGGAGTACTGGCGGCGGCTGCTCCTGCCCTGCACGCGGTTCCAGATCAACCCAAAAACTGGGAAAAATGTGCCGGAATTGCAAAAGCTGGAAAGAATGACTGTGGTGCTCTGGACGGCAGTCACGGCTGCGCAGGACAAGCGAAATCAGATAACCTTTCCCATGAATGGGTGTACGTCCCCCAAGGCACTTGCGAAAAAATTGTGGGCGGCAGTGTAGCCAAAGTAAAACCCGCAAAATCCTAATGGATGCGATTCAAGGCGCAGGCATTGGCCTGCGCAACCCCCACTTTAAAGACATACTGGGATGCCAGCAGACCAGCCTGTGGTTTGAAGTTCTGGCGGACAACTTTGTTATTGATGGTGGCCTAAATCTGGACTTGCTCATGGCCGTGGCAGAGCGCTATCCCACAGTGCTGCACGGTGTGGGCCTGTCCATTGGCAGCGTATCCCCTTTAGATTGGGACTACCTGCAGAAGCTGCGGAAACTGATGGATGGGATTGGGGCTAAATGGTATTCAGAACACATCAGTTTTTGCGCTGATGGAGAGGTACAATTACCGGATCTACTGCCCATGCCGTTTAACCAGGAGAGCCTTGCTCATTTGGTGGACCGGGTGAAAGCGGTACAGGACTACATGGGCCAGCCCATGCTGCTGGAAAATATTTCCAGCTATATTCAGAGCCCCCACAACAGTCTATTTGAGGCAGATTTTATTGCACAACTTTTGGAAAAAGCCGATTGTTATTTATTGCTGGATTTGAACAACCTATACGTATGCAGTTATAACCATGGTTTTAACCCCATAGACTATTTAAATTCATTACCACTGGATCGTATTAAACAGGTGCATTTGGCCGGCCATGAACATAGATCCCATTATCTGCTGGATTCCCACGGCTGCCCCATAGCGGAGCCGGTTTGGGATTTATTTACCCGGCTCATAAATATGGCCGGTCCAATCCCCGCCATGGTGGAGTGGGATAACCATCTTCCCGATTTTAAGGCGCTATTGGAGCAGGCCCAGAGAATAAACCAAATTCTTAACATCAGGGAGCCATAACCAGTGACCCTCGATCAATGGCAGAAACAACTGATTGCCGGACTTAAACCATCGGCAAGTGAAATTGACGTTGCCCAACTTTCTGGCTTAATAAAAGAAGGGCCACAGCGAGTGGATATCTATCGAGGCAACATCAAACAGGCGCTTATTAATGCCCTGAATCACAGTTTCCCTACCCTGGCTAATTGCATAGGAAAAGAAAAATTTCTGCAATTATGCCACCTTTATATGGCGGCCCATCCACCCCATGAAAAAACATTAAATAACTTTGGTCACCAAATGCAGCGGTTTATCAAACAAGTTTCCAGCCAGCTGCACCGGCAGCTCAATCTGGAATACTTATCTGATCTAGCCGCTCTTGATTGGCTCAAGCAAAAAAGTTATTACGCTAAAAATGACGCCCCCATGGACCATGAAAGCTACACCGCTTTGGCAAAGCTCTCTGAGAAAGCACAGGCAGCGGTGCAATTTTCACTGTGCTCCCATTTGGAAATCTATTCCAGCCCTTACTATTTAAGCCAGCATATTCAACAGCCCCACGTAACTACCAAAAAGGAAGATGGACCACAGGGTATCTACCACTATGTGGTCATGAGGAATTACGACCACCGCTCCAGCCTAAAATCATACCACCCTCAGGTTAGCCTGATAAAACAGGGAGAATTTCAGTTAATTCAACATTTACACAGCAACACTCCATTGGGTGAATTAGTCGAGCTGGAGTGGGATCCACCTTTGCAGCAACTGCTGTTTGACTTTACGCAAAGTAGATGGTTGAAAGGGTTTGAGTTGACCCGGGTGGACTCTTGCCATGTTTAGCCGCGAGCAGTTAAATTCTCTTTTTCATTACTGCTTGTCGTTAACTGCAGAAATTGCAGCTGCAGAGGATTTGCTGCATAACAGCATTGAAAAGATGCTGAAGAGACCACGCACCATTGAATTTGAAATGGCCTACGCCCGGCGCGTAATCAGAAACCGATTTATCGATGATTGTCGACGTAAAAACAATGTTGAGTTTGAACCCATAGATTACCACGAGCCGGTTCTTTTAGACGAGAACGACATTGAGCAGCTATTGATAGACCAGGATCATGTGTCAAAGCTTATGGCTCTGCTCTCGGCATCCGAGCGGGAAGTACTCTTTCTTTGGGCCGTGGAAGGTTACAGTGCTGCAGAAATAGCCGCCCATACGGACAGCCCAAGAGGCACAATACTGGCTCGCCTGTTTCGAGTTCGACAGAAAATCAAAAAAATTGAGGATAGCGCCTCTAACAAGGAGGGAGTGAATCCATGAAACAGCCAATAAAGGATGCCAGCAAGGACTATTTTGAGAGTACCGATTTATCGAATAGCAAAATGGTTGAACTGGAACAACTTATAGATCAGCATACCGCAAAGCCATCATCCCGGTTTAAACCCCAATACTTGATTGCTTCATTAACCGCCTGCGCGGTGCTGGTTTTGGTGTCGTATTTTATTCATGCCCTTCTCTTCAATAACTATGTCAATATAAGTGAAGCCATTGCCAGCGAGGTAGCGCGCAACCACATCAAAATGAAACCGTTGGAGGTCAGCACAGACACCCTGATGGAAGCGCGCCAGTTTTTTAACGATCTTGATTTCGCAATCACCGGCTCAGCAATGATAGCAAAGGAGAAATTGCAAGGCGGTCGCTATTGCTCCATTCAAGGAGTAACCGCTGCACAGCTGCGCTATCAAGACCTGGATGGGGATTTATTCACCCTATATGAAGTAGAATATGACCCCAGAATATTTGGCAAACAGCCCAACATTAATCAGGGTATGGCACCCAACATAATGATGGTGAAAGGTTTAGAAGTACGACTTTGGGTAGAAAAAGGGTTGCTTATGGTGCTAGCAAAAGATACAACACCCTAGCCCCCCTTTTGTTGGAGTTGAATTATGTTATCCCAGGAAGAAATCGAACAACAGTTAAACCAATTACCCGGCTGGACTATTACAGAGGGCAAATTACATAAGCAATTTGAATTTTCTGATTTTATACAGGCTTTCAGTTTTATGACAAAAGTGGCTATAAAGGCCGAGAAGCTGGATCACCATCCCGAATGGAGTAACTGCTACAACACCGTTACTGTGGATTTAATCACTCACTCTGCCCAGACCATAACTCAGTTGGATTTTGAATTGGCAGGCTTTATTGAAGCAGCTCTATGAACGCCGTGACAACAGGTACGGGTTATGGGTCTTTGACCATTATTTGCGCCTTCTGCTTCTGGGGCTGTGTCACCGGCCCTAACATACCCGAGGATCTCAAAGGCAACGGAGCCATCATACTGGGCTTTACTACGGACGAAACTTTGCCCTACCAAGGTGGCACTCTCAATACAGGTTTTCGAGTAAACCGTCTCGATGGAAAAAAGGTGAATTTGGGAAAGTACGATGTGGTGCTGGTGGAACCCGGCCATCACCAAATTAAAGGGCACTGTTACTGGCGCCTGCGTAGCATGTCAATGGACGTGGATGACCTACTGGAACCGGCCCAATTGACTCTCAGTGTGGTGGCCAACACCCGCTATACCATTCAGTCGGACATCGACGAATACAAAACCAAGTGCAAACTAAGAGTGATTGAAACACCAGGACACTAGCAGGTTAATCCTGCTTAGATGACAACATCTGGTACACGTACTGGGCTAAATTCCGGTTCAATGTGTCTCTCAAACGCAATTCAACCATATGGGATTCCTGAGCGGAAACCTTAAGTGGATAGCGTTTTTTGGCAAGCACATTATCAGCGTCTTTGAACACCAATTGATAGGAGCCCCGCTGCCAATGCCAGCCCTGCTTGAAGCTGACTGGAGCTAAATCCAGGGTTCCTTCTAATACCAAATTAGAACGTTCAACGGTGTTAACCCCTAACCGGGCTAAAGCCTGCTGCAATTCGCCACGAATCATCTCTTGAGACGCCTCTATTTGCACACTCAAACTGGCCAGACCTTGCCGAGTAAGCTGGGAGATACTGGCGGCGTCATGTTCACTTTTAATGCCCTGACCATTATTCACAATCATCAAGCTGCGATCGTCCTCATCCCGTTGTAGCTGGATCTCTGCGGCTTGATTGAGCGCCCTCAAGGCCAACAGAGGATTGTTGGCCTCAACCGTGGCGTAACGCAACAGGTTGTTTATCTCTCGATCGGCAGCTTGAATTCCCTTACGAAATGCTGCCGCTGCCGGTGCCTTTGCCAATACAGCCAAGCTATAATGGCGACCGGTCTCCGATTGCCAATGCTCTACTACTTTTGCCCCCTGTAACAACTTATCCACCTGCACAGAAATATCCCGAGAGACCTCTTGCTCATTCTCGATTTGCCGCTCCCCGGCTTCAGACACCACAAAAGCGCGGCTAAAATCCTTGGAAGCTTCTTGCACCGCCACCTCAAATATCTTTGCCAAATTGGCAATGGCTCTATCAGCTGAAGTTTGCTGGTCGTCCGCCGAGCCCACTGCAGTGAGATGACTGGCTTCTGGAAAATCTGAGTTGGGCTGATCAATCCACTGGGGACGCAGGGGTTGATTACTGCAAGCAGCCAGTACTAGTGCACAACACAATATAAGCACTGGGCCAGAGTTAAGGTTCTTCATGGGTATCTCCTTGAGGCACAGGATATTGGTATACCCGTGCATTTAAACTATTCAGTAACACCACACCAAGGCGCTCCTTACCCAGCTGCTGCAGTGAAGGCAAAGCAAACTGTGCAGGGGAAAGGTTAAGGGACGAATTGAGCGGGCCAGAGATTCGGGCCACCTGGACGCTGGCGGGCAGCATATTCCAACTTCGCACATCAGCCTGCTCGGTCACCACGGTAAATATATTTGCCAAAAATCCACCGAAGTCGTCCTTGCTACTGGCTTCTCTCACCAATTGATATTTGGCCACCGCACGCACGGTGGCTGCTGCTACCCTTTTACCCTGGTCCCGATCCAGATCTTCTCTGACCCTTGCTTCCATGGGTTCTATCACTTCAGTTGATTTTTCAGTGGTGCCCATCCGTAACAGTAATGGCGAAGGACGGTACAGAGAACGCCCATAACGGGGCAGTACAATGCTAACCATAGTGCCCACTTCAGCGTCAAACACTGAGGTTCTGGTCTCGGACTTTGCGCTGACAACACCATCAAAGTAGAACACCACCCAGTGCCCCTTATCAGCCGTATCTTTTACCGAGCTAACTTTATAGCGGTCCTTCAAGTCTTGATATTCTTGCTCACGGCCGCTGCGTTGCGCCACTTCAAGCAAGCTCATCAGCAGCCCATCGGGTACTGGCTCTTGTCGCTCCTGAACGATGCTCAAAGCTCTGCGATAGCTAATATAGGCATCATCCAATTCACCTTGAATTTCGTAAATGACGCCCGCCAGGAATCGCACACTGGCCAATTGACCACTAACGGAAGAACCATCATCCAACTGCTTCATGGTGACATTGGCCTGCAGCATCTCCACCCGCGCCCCATCCAGATCACCACTGAAAAGGTAGCTAAGGGACAACATTAGATGCACCAGAATACGATCACTGGGGGAGCCCGTATAACTGCGCAGAGTCTCATTGGTGGTGAGGGCCGACAAATTTTCCGTAATACTCACCGCATCGAGAGCGCTCATTATTTCTTTTGCCTGCTCTAAATCCTGAAGCGCCCCCTGCAGATCGCCCGTGTAGAATTTGAGTATTCCCCCATTCAAAAGATATTGGGCCTGATCCCTTTTTGGGGAATCAATCCGCTGGAGCTGAGCCAAGGTTTTTTCCGGCCCATTGGTGGGTAGCGTTATGGCCAACTGATTAACTTGCCAGGAGCTACAGCCTTGCAACAAAAGCATGGTGATACAAAGCCCCACAATGGCCCCTGAACGCAATGGGTTCATAACGCCACCCCCAACAAAACTAGAAGCGAATTTTGGCGTTCTTAACCCGTTTTTTAATCTTCTTTTGTCCCAACCAAACCTTACGGTTGTCAGCCATACTGATCAATGTCAGGTCTACCTGGTAGTAGCGAACCTGTTGTTTGCCATCCACATCAAGAATGGTGTTAATCTGACCTTGCAACATAAAATCCGCACCCAGCTCTTCGCCGGCGGCATTGCGCGTGCTCTCACTGGCGTTGAGATCCTGATCAATACGCTCATCACGTATCTCACCACGTTCTTCCCGCGACGCCACAAAATCCACCCGGCCCGAGTTCACCAAAGCCCTTTCCATATCGGCAACAAAGGTTTTTACATTGATATGCTCATGGCTGAGATTACGCACAGTTCCCACGATCACCGCAGGGCGTGCACCGGTTTGCCCACCAAATTCTGCAATCCAGGGCCGAGACAAGGCATCTTGAATCATTTCTTCCGCCACCAGTCTTGAATCGGAATCATTCCAGGCACCACTCAGATCAATGGTGGAATCAGACTCCACTCGCTCCACTGTGGTACTGCAGGCGGTTATCCAGAGTAATGAAAATAGACCTAACCATAGTTTCATCTTTATTTCCTAAATTATTGGTTTTCCGACATAAAGCGCTGAAAATTAGCTCCCGAGTTCTGCTGGTAAAACTGTTTGAAGTTTTGCGACAGTTTATCGGCGGCAGCAATAGCGTTATCCAGAGTTTTCATATCCATCTGGGCGAAAGAATAAATATTTCCGCTGCGCTTATCCCGCCAGTGACCTTTAATCTTAGCGCCATTCAACAATGTTTGAGTGGTAGAGGTAATGTTTTGTTCAATACTGCTGCTGGCGGCATCGCCGGAGCTGGCAGCATAATCACTGAGGGTGCTATTCACATAGGTGGATACTGCTTTGGCTAGTTCAGCCCGAGCGCGGCTGTCCGCCGTGGCGGTTTGTAAAGATTCATCGTTCATTGGCGGAGCAAAAGCCACTCCAAATATATAGCGCCCATCATCATTATCCACTGCCTGAGTGCCCTCATTAACCCAGTCTGGCGCACCTTTAATTCCCATATCACTCTCAATCTTGGGAGAGCTGCTGCAGGCGGCTAACGCCAATGACATAGCCAACGGGATGATCCAATTTCTCATTTCTATCTCCTTGGGGTGGATCAGGGGCAAAACCCTGGATAATTTGTTAGTTAGCCTGAGCTTACTTTATATCAATGGTCTCATCCACAGCCTGAACAACAGCTGAATGGGTAAAATGCCAAAAAAAAAGCACTGCCCAGGCAGTGCTTTTTGGCGGGATCGCAAACTGAGTTAGTCTACTTTTTCTACACCCAACAGTTCCACTTCGAAAACCAGTACCTGGTTGGGTCCAATTTTAGGGCCAGCTCCACGTTCACCATAGGCCAGGTCGGAAGGAATAGTGAGCTTCCATTTGTCGCCCACTTTCATCATCTGCATGGCTTCAGTCCAACCGGGAATCACGCCACCCACTGCGAAAGTAATGGGCTCACCTCGCTCAATGGAACTGTCAAAAACTGTCCCGTCAGGCAAGGTACCATGGTAATGCACTTTTACTTTGTCATTTTCGTCAGGAGATTCACCTTCACCCTTGGTGATGACCTCATATTGGAGACCACTTTCTGTAACAGCAACGCCTTCCTTCGCTTTATTCTTCTCTAAAAAGGCCACGCCTGCGGTTTGGTTCTCTTCCATCGCTTTGGCCTGCTCTATCTGCTGCTCCTGCATCTTCTTAGCCTGCAACGCCTGCATGGTGGCGACCATTTCCTCAGGAGTCATTTTGGGGTCTCGGCCGTTAAACCCATCTTCAAAACCGGTATAGAATGCTTTGATATCCAGTTCACTCAAATCTCGCCCCATACCTTCACCGAACCGCATACCAATGGCGTAGCTGGCCTTTTGGATTTCTGATTCTAGTGAAGTGGTTTCAGATGCAGCGGCGGTCTTTTCCTTTTCAGCGCCGGCTTCACCCTTACAGGCAACTAAAGCGGCACACACGGTTGCCACTACCATATACTTTTTCATGTTATCTCCTAATGTTTACCCGGATTTGGCTTCCGGCTTATTCGCCCCTCAGAAGCAATTTGAGTTCACGGGCGCTATCATCGCGTTAGAACCGCCAAAGATGTTAACAGAAAGCGCCTACGATCGAACCCTTCACCGGTAAAATTTTGCGTTTAATTGTGAATGTGCTATCACATGAATGTAGATATTGTTTAAGCAACACGTATAATTGCTCTCGATTGCATCACCAAAATCAAAGCTGAGGAACTTGGATTATGGCAGCAAAAAAAACCACGGCTCGAAAGGCCGCTGCAAAGAAAGACCCTGTGGTAGAGATTACCACTCAAATTGAAAAGCTAGAACTGCAATTAGAAAAGGCAAGGGCAAAAGCACTCGCCACCGCCAGCAAAACATCAGTTAGAACCAAAACCGCGCTTACCAAAGCGCAAGCTGCTGCTAAGAAAGCCGCTGGCAAGAAGAATGAAGCCAGTGCCAACATAAAGCTGGCATCTGCCAAAGCGGACTTCGACAGCGCCAAGCTCAATGAAGCCAACATCAAAAAAGCCATCGCTAACGCCAACAAGATCAAACGAGCTGCCGCTGCAGCTGCAAAAGAGATCGCGGCTGCAGAACGGGCCGCAGCCAAAGTAGCTGCTGAGAAAGCCAAAGCGGCGGCCAAAAAGCTGGCGGAAGCCAAGAAAAAAGCCGCAGAGAAAGCCAAAGTTGCCGCCAAAAAAGCGGCGGCCAAGAAAAAAGCAGCCGTGAAGAAAGCAAGCCCCAAAAAGGCACCCGCCAAAAAAACCGCTGCGAAGAAAACCACAACCAAGAAAGCAGTAAAGAAAGCGGCTCCCAAAAAGGCGGCTGCCAAGAAAGCGCCCACGAAGAAAGCCCCGGCGAAAAAAGCCCCTGCCAAGAAAGCACCCGCTAAAAAAGCTCCAGCTAAAAAAGTAGCTGCCAAGAAGGCAGCACCTAAGAAAGCCGCAGCCAAAAAGACTCCGGCGAAGAAAGCGCCTGCTAAAAAGTCCCCGGTGAAAGCGGTGGCTACTGCGGATACGCCAAAAGTTGCAAAACCCGTAGCCAAGCCTGCCGAGGCAAAAGCGCCTGCACCAGCCGCACCAAAACCAAAGGCTCCTGAGCCCAAACCACCCGCTGCAGAAGCGCCTAAAGCACCGGAGCCCAAGCCCGTAACACCACCTCCTGCGGCAGAAGAAACGCCCAAAGCGGAAGAAAAGCCGTTCGAGCTTAAGCCGGTAGAAGCACCCACCTCCCCGGAACGCAGCATCTTTGACCCGGAGAATGACGCCTAAAGCGCGTCCCCACCTGGGAGATGATCAGAAAGGGCTGACTTCGCCAGAAGCAGCCCTTTTTTCATTTATTTGAAACAAGGCACAGGAATTCGTTATCCTCCCCTACCCCACCCGCTGCCCAAAGATGAGCAATCGGCACTATGATTCAACTTCAATCGGTTTCCCTTTATCGTGGCAGCAAATGCCTTCTACAGGACGCCACTTTTACTGCCCACCCGGGCTGGCACATCGCTCTGGTTGGGCACAATGGCTGTGGCAAATCATCCTTGTTTGCCCTTATCCAGGGCCAATGCCAGGCCGACGCAGGGGACGTTCAAATTCCGGCGCAAAGCAGAATTGCCCACATGGTTCAGGAGGTGGCGGCTCTGGACCGTTCTGCCCTGGAGTTCGTACTGGATGGAGACCAAACCCTACGTGCTCTTCAATCACAGTTGCGTGAAGCGGAGCAGGTCAATGCCCCCCAAAGACAGGCGGAGTTGCATCAACAATTAGCCGATATTGATGCCTACACGGCGGAATCAAGAGCATGCAAGTTACTGGCAGGTTTAGGCTTCACTCAACAACAATTTGAACAGTCAGTGAAATCATTTTCCGGTGGCTGGCGAGTACGCCTGAGCCTGGCCCAAACCCTCATGGCACCCTCAGACATACTGCTGCTGGACGAACCCACCAACCACCTGGACCTGGATGCCATCCTATGGCTTGAATCCTGGCTACGGAACTATCCGGGCACACTGATTCTGATTTCCCACGATCGAGAATTTATCGATGCGGTATGCCAGCATGTGCTGCACATAGAGTTTCAGCATTTGAACTATTACAGCGGTAACTATTCCAACTTCGAAATCCAACGCTCGGCTCGCCTGGCGAACCAACAGGCGGCCCATGAAAAACAGCAAAAAGAGATAGCTCACTTACAGCAATTTATCACCCGCTTCAAAGCCAAAGCTACTAAAGCCAAGCAGGCTCAAAGCCGGGTGAAAGCCCTGGAAAGAATGGAAAAAATAGCTCCGGCCCATGTGGACTCACCGTTTCATTTTTCCATTCCCAACGCGGAAAAAATGTCCGACCCCTTACTGGATCTGAAGCAAGCCAATCTGGGATACGGAGACAGCTGTATACTACAACATACGGAACTGCAATTGGGTCCCCAGTCAAGAATTGGCCTGATTGGGCCCAACGGTGCTGGCAAATCCACATTGATCAAGACTCTGGCTGGCGAGCTACCTCTGTTGCAGGGTGAACGGACACTGGGAGAACACACCAAGATAGGTTACTTTGCCCAGCACCAGCTGGATCAATTGGACAGCAGCGCGACTCCCCTGCTTACCATGCAAAGAATCACCCATAAAACCGACGAGCAAAGCCTACGAAACTATCTAGGCAGCTTTGGTTTTCAGGGAGACAACGTCAATGCTAGTATTGCTCGGTTTTCAGGAGGCGAGAAAGCCCGCTTGGCATTGGCCGTTATCATCTGGCACAAACCCAATTTACTCCTTTTGGACGAGCCCACCAACCACCTGGATCTTGAAATGCGTCTGGCGCTAACCCTGGCCTTACAGGAATATCAAGGGGGCCTGGTGCTGGTGTCACACGATCGCCACCTGTTACGGGCCACCACCGATGAGCTGCTGTTGGTAGCCGACCAACAGGTGGCGGAATTTAAAGGTGATCTGGACGACTACGCCCGTTGGCTGTCTGATTATCGAAACAACGATGCTTCAGCCCTGGAAGCGTCACCACCAAAAGCTGATCGCAAAGCCGAACGACAAAAGGCGGCGCAACAGCGCAATAAAGTACGACCATTGAAAAATAGAATCAGTCGCCTGGAGCAACAGATCAATTCACTGGAACAAGAAAAACAAAGCTTCGAAGAACGCTTGGCGGCGCCCAATATTTATGACCCGAGCAACAAGCAGGAACTCACTGAATTATTGCAACAGCAGGCCGAGACCCTTAAAAACCTGGAACAATTGGAGCAGGAATGGATGTTACTGCTGGAGCAGTTGGAGTTAATAGAAAACCAGTAACCTAATCAACCTAGACCCCGCCTTGCAGTTAAACCATTCTAAATTACACTTTAAATTGGTCCCCGTTACAGGGAATGAAACGGGCCCATAGCATTCGCAGTAAGTGCCTAATATTAGGAAGATACTCCCCATGGAAGCCAAGGCCAAAGCCACATCCACCCCTGACCAATCCACCCTTTCTCGCCGCCAGTTGGTTAAAACAGCATCTGTGGCGGCCTTAGGCCTGGCAGGTATGGGTAAAGCGCCCTATGTATTTAGTAAAAAGCCGGTTCGTCTGCGCATCCTGGGAACCCATGTGACCTTACAGGAAGAAATCCGCCAGCGAGCCATGGCAGACCTGGGCATCCAGTTGGAATTTGAAGCAAAAGGCAGTGCCGCCGTCTTGCAGAAAGCGTCCATGTTTCCCGAGTCATTTGATTTGTACGAACAATGGTCCAACAGTATTAACGTGCTGTGGAGGACCGGATCCATCAAAGCCATCGATCGAAATCGAATAAAAAACTGGGACGAGGTAAACGACCTGTCGAAAACCGGAAAGGTGGTTGCCAATGCCAATATCGGTGCCGGTGATGCACCCCATAAATTATTGTACGTGAACAGTTCCGGAAACATAGGATCAGAGCGATCTGACCAAATAAGCTTTCTGCCCTACGTTCATAATGTGGATTCATTTGGCTACAACCTGGATCAGATCAAAAAAGGTATTCCCTACCAAACTGAAAGCTGGGCATGGTTGTTAGACGAGCGCTATCACGGCAAAGTAGGGGTTGTAAACGCCCCCACCATCGGTCTGTTCGATATGGCCCTGGCAGTGCAAGCGTCTGGCCTGATGACATTCAAGGACCTGGGTAATATCAGCAGACAGGAGCTGGACTCACTGTTTCAAATTCTGGATAGCAAGAAACAAGCGGGACACTTCAACGGCTTTTGGACTTCGGTTCCCGAATCCGTAGAATTTATGAAAACCGGCCGAGTGGTTATCGAGAGCATGTTTTCACCGGCAGTATCGTCCCTCAATGGTGCCGGCATTCCAGTGATTTATGCAGCCCCCAAAGAAGGCTATCGCGCCTGGCACGGAGTCATGTGCTTGTCTTCAGAATGCAAAGGCCACCAGGAAGACGCCGCCTATGACTATATGAATTGGTGGCTCAGTGGATGGCCCGGTGCTTTTATTGCTCGCCAGGGTTACTACATATCCAATGCACAACGATCCAGGGAACTGTTATCCACTGAGGAATGGGACTATTGGTACGATGGAAAGGAAGCGAAAACATCGCTGAAGGGTACCGATGGCAGGATCGCAGTAAAACCCGGTGAAGTGCGTACAGGTGGATCCTACGAAACCCGCTTCAGCAATGTGGCGGTGTGGAATACGGTCATGCCAACCTACGACTATTCACTGCAAAAATGGTATGAATTCCTCGCATCATAGGGGAGTTTGATTGGCTGCCATGAAACTGAACTATCACTCAATCAAGTTTCAAATCACCGCCGCGTTTCTTATGTTGGCAGTGCCTTTGCTGTTGATCGCTTACTACAACGTTATTACACACCAGGTGTTTATTTCCACCCTGGAAAATACGTCAAAGCGAGATTCCCTATTGGAAGCCACCCTCATGCTGCAAAGGGATGTAATCGACCTGCAGCGCAATGTTTTAATCTACAAAAAACACGCCACAGCCAGCTCTGCGGAGAAAGTGGAATCGCTCTATGCAAGCCTGACCGAAGCCATCGCCAATTTGAAGAGCCGAGCCCTGATGCAAACCTACGATGAAGCAGGCTCCCTAGGTGGAATATCCCATCATCTGGAAGAGTATAAAAGTAATTTTGATGTGGTTGTGAATTACCGGCAGCAAAGAGCTGAAATGGTTGAACAGCACATCGAAACAGGCACACACCGGCTGCGCTCAATTATAGAGCAGGCCAATACCCCCAGTCTGGAGAAAGCAGAACTGATGGCCAAACTGGCCAGCGCCCACGCCCAATCCATTGGCTATCTAACCCTGAGTAATCACCGCTATCTAAATGAATTCAATCTACACATAAGAGACATTCGTACGCGGACCCCAGAACTGATTCCCGACATTATGAGCCAGGGATTGTTCTTGAGTGAGCTCAAAGACTATGAAAAGAAGCTCTCCCGTATTGTGGCGCTTTCCCGCAGCTATATCTACTTGATCAATGTGGTGATGGCCGGCTCAGCCAATGAGATTATCTACCACAGTAATGATTTGGCAGATCGCGTTCGCAGTCATGCTGATATGGAGCTCGCCAGCACCAGAAACTCAATGAATCAACGCAAACTGTTTATTTTCCTAATTTCAGTGATCGGATTTTTAATCGCTATAGTGGTGCCTGTTTACTTTTTCCGACTGATTACCAAACCCATCCAACAGATTACAACTGTGTTTAATCATTTGGCCGCAGGGAAAATTGTCAGTCAAATACCTGGCCAAAACAGAGAAGATGAAATCGGGCATTTGGCCAACGCGGCCCAGGTTTTCAAAAGTAAAAATGAGGAAACCCATTTACTCTTACAAAGAACAGAACACTCATTCGAAGTCCAGCAAGGCCTAATTGCAGAATTAGTCGAGGCCAAGAAACGTACAGAAAAAGCCCTATCCATAAAAACGGATTTCCTTGCCAATATGTCCCACGAACTCAGAACCCCCCTCAACTCCGTGATTGGCTATACCGTGCGCATACTTAAAAACCCCGATAACCTAACGGATAGACAGCTTAACGCTCTAACCACGGTGGAGCGTAACGGACGCCATCTGTTGAGCATGATCAATGACATACTAGATCTAAGCAAACTTGAGGCGGACAAGCTGGATGTAAATATTCAACAGGTAGATTTGCAACAGCTTTGCCAGGATATTATCGAACAAATGAGTGACGCTGCCGAGGAAAAAGGGATTCAATTACTGGTGGAAAAATCCACCAACATTGTCAACATAGAGACCGACCCCGTTAGACTTGTTCAAATTTTGATTAACCTGCTATCCAATGCCATAAAGTTCACCGATATAGGTTGGGTGAAACTCAGCGTTAGCTTTGACGACAAAGCACAAACCGTTACCTTAACTGTTTCCGACACGGGTATCGGAATAAAACAAGAAGACGTGTGCAGATTATTTGAGCGTTACGAACAGTTGGATGAGGCAAGCAACCAACCCATTGGTTATGGTACTGGGTTGGGACTGGCCATTGTAGAAAAGCTCAGCGGGCTACTGGGTGGCACCATCCATGTGAAAAGCGAATACGGAGTGGGAAGTCATTTTTCTTTGGTAATACCCGCTCAGCGTAGCTATTTTGGAAGCGATGAAGTAGCTTCAAAGCTAGCCTAAGCAAGACAACCACGATCTATTCACTACCCCCCAGAACAACCCCGAGGAACTAAATAAAGTAACTAACTAAAGGAACTAATTAAAAGAACTAAGAACGCAACTCATTTATACTGATGATTTTGATCATATTGAGCATAGGAATATGGCCAGACTGACCCCAGATCAGAAAATTGAGCAACTGGACAACCTGGATTTCAACTCAGAGAATGTTTATGGCCATGAACTTTTAGCAAAAGCCAGCAAAGCTAAGCACAATCGCCTGGTGGCCAAAGCGGCGAAAATATGTGGTCAATATTACTTTGATCAATACCTTAAACCACTAAAAGCCGCGTTTAGCTATTTCGAAGAAAAACCAGATAAGGACAAAGGCTGTTTCGCGAAAAAAGCCATCGTTCAAACCCTATTCGAGTTAGACCATCTTGATGATGATTTTTACATCAGGGCCATTCAATGCCGACAACATGAACCGGTATGGGGAGGTAGTGTCGACACCGCCGTGGAAGTACGCTGCTGGGGGGCACTGGGGCTAACCTTGTCTCCCAATTCCAGGATGGTTTTTCAGATTCTGAATTTATTACACGATGCAGAACCTCAGGCACGTCTGGGGGCGGTTAAAGCCATGTCCTGCCTTGCCTCAGCCCAGGCAGAATTACTGTTGAGGGAAAAAGTATTGGATGGTGATGAGGATGCCTACATTATAGGAGAGTGTTTTTATCAGCTGATTACCGTAGAACCAGACTACAGTCTGGAATTTGTAGCGGGCTACCTTCAACACGATAATGAAGAGTGGGTGGAATACGCGGCCCTGGCCATTGCCCAGTGCCCCTCTGAATATGCGCTTAGGTTACTACAGCAAACACTTGACCAAGGCGCGTTGGGCCAGCAGCAAAAACATTTGATTAAAGCCATTGCATTGCATCGATCAAAAGCCGCTTTAGACTATCTACTGTTACAGCTGGAACAGGCCGGTTTGCAACAAGCAACGACTATTGTGATGGCACTCAACCACTATCGTAACAATAACGAAATACGAGAAGCCATGGTTGAAAAAGTGAAACTGTACAATAAACCGCAACTAGAAAAAACGTTTCACGAATACTGGGACTAACAAACCATTAAGCTTGCTCTCGCTTGCCTGCAATAAAGGAATAGACAAAAGGCACCACAAAGGACATCAATACCACCAGCAATCCAAGATAGGAGAACCAATCACGAAGCGCTCCTTGGTGATAATGAACCTGTGTAATTTGCAAAACCCAATCTGATTTAAATTGTCCTTTGATGGACACCTTGGCTGGATATTCAAAATGTTGATCCAGTTTGAAATCTTCGCCAGCAATCCCCCTTAAAGTAGCCTGACCGTTTTCATCCAGCCGCAGTGGCCGACGATCAATCTCCACGTACTTGCCCGCTTTCTCCGGCTGAGCCAGGGTGGCAACGTAGTGATTATCTGCGTGCCAAACAGCATTCATTGACAGCACTGGACCCACAAAATAAACCAGGAAGAATAAAATACTCAGCACCACTGGCTTGACTGCAAAATGGAGAGGAACCGGGGTTAAAAACAAACCCCGCCAATAGTAAATCACCATCAACGGACCCAGGGCTGACAATATATAGGTGATGGGTGATTCGGGCCAATACCATCCAAAGTTCAGTAACGACCAATCGAACGGAGCAAATAGATGCACACCATTGGCCCACTTGGTTTGCATGGCATCCAACAACAGGTGCAACACGCAACCAAACAGTAGAATGACAAAGGTCTTGGCCTTTTGTTGGGTTAGCACAGCAACGCCAATGCACGCAGGTATGCACATGAAAAGAGCCGCTTGGGCTATGGCATAGCTGCGTAACTGGTAAGCATCGACCATGGATAGCAGCGCAACCAAGCGCTGCAATATCCAAGGCAAATCGGGAATGATGCAACCCAACAACACGAAACGCAGATCAGCCTGTTTAAACAGACCCCGGGTAATTAAGGTTTGGACACCTATGTGAGCAAGGGTATTTGGCACTGAGCTAGGCTCTTTCCAATACCTCTGTTACCAATTTGGTGATGCCCGCAGAGGCTTCACTGATACTGCTTGCCAGCATATAAGCCGGTGTAGTAATCAGCTTACGTTCTTCATCAATGACAATATCATCTACCGCACAGGCGACGTGTTGACCACCCATAGCGGTGACCGCCTGAGCGGCTTCATCCTCACTGCTGCCCAAAGTGCAGCTTACACCTTCGCCGAACAGCTTTGGTGCCAACGCCGGAGCGATACACACCAAACCCACAGGCTTACGGTCTTTGTGCATGGCCTGAATGAACTCTACCAAATCCGCATTAACCGTCATTTCCGTACCGTTCACAGCAAAAGACGACAGGTTTTTCGCCACGCCAAAACCACCGGGGACAATAACGGCATCGTAATCAGCGGGATTGGCTTCTGCCAGGTCAATTATATTTCCGCGACATAACCGCGATGCTTCCACCAACACATTACGAGATTCGGGCATTTCTTCCCCGGTAATGTGATTCAGCACATGCATTTGATCCTGGTTTGGAGCCATGCACTGAAACGCTACACCAGCCTCATCCAGCCGCAATTGCACAAGAGTAGCCTCATAAACTTCAGCACCATCGTATACACCACACCCTGATAATATAACCGCTACTTTCTTACTCATTTGGTCTCTCTCATTTTCTATTTAAAGTGCTTGCTCACAGCTAAAGCATATTCTGCTTTCGACTTAGTCTCAACCACGCACCGGCCACCATAGGGTGCTTCCCGTTTCAGTGGTGTTTTGAGCTAAGCAATGGCTTTTTTCCCCATTTTGGATCGCTGCTCTGACGTAACCTTCGCAATCCGCTATTATAACGGTTTGTATCACTGGACGTATGACCCACGTTCAACCGTTTTAATCGTTTCAAATTGAAGGCGAATCCATGGCAGACAGAACCTTGAATCGTGGCCCTTTTCCCGCAACCCGAATGCGTCGACTGCGACGTCAGGACTTTAGCCGCCGCCTGGTTAGAGAAACCCAAATTACCCCTAGCGACCTTATCTACCCCATGTTTGTGCTGGAGGGTCAAAATCAGCGGCAAACTGTGGCTTCCATGCCCGGCGTGGAGCGTTTATCCCTGGATCTGCTTCAACAGGAAGCCAAGCAACTGTATTCCCTCGGTATTCCGGCCATGGCAATTTTTCCCGTCACCGAGCCCGGTAATAAATCGGAAGATGCCCGGGAAGCCTACAACCCCGGTGGCCTGGCACAACGGGCGGTGGCCGCCATTAAAGAAGCGGCACCGGACATGGGCGTGATTACCGACGTGGCGCTGGACCCCTTTACCACCCATGGCCAAGACGGCATTATCGACAGGCACGGTTATGTGCTTAATGATGTCACGGTAGAGGCCTTGATCAAACAGGCCCTGTCACATGCCCAGGCCGGTGCCGATGTGGTGGCGCCCTCCGACATGATGGATGGACGCATTGGGGCCGTTCGCCAGGAATTAGAAGCAGCAGGCCATATCAATACCTGCATCATGGCCTACTCCGCTAAATACGCGTCCAGTTACTACGGCCCATTTCGGGATGCGGTGGGCTCAGCCGGCAATCTGAAGGGGGGTAATAAATTTACCTACCAAATGGATCCGGCCAACCGACTGGAAGCCCTGCATGAAGTGGCATTGGATTTACAGGAAGGCGCCGACATGGTGATGGTAAAACCGGGTATGCCGTATCTGGACATTGTACGGGAGGTCAAAGACCAATTTGGCGCTCCCACCTTTGTTTATCAGGTCAGTGGCGAATACGCCATGCACATGGCCGCCTATGAGAACGGTTGGCTCAGTAAAGAAAGTGTCACACTAGAATCGTTAAATTGCATTAAACGCGCTGGCGCCGATGGCATTCTAACCTACTTTGCCAAGTACGCCGCGGAGTTGCTCAACAGCTAACTTGACCCCCATTGCAAACGCTGCAGACAAAACAGGACAATCATGACAAGCAATCAAATCGTAGACGGCGACACGCCTCTAATACCCACTGAGGAAGAAGCCGTGCCCGCGCTGGATCTCAATGACAGCTCTCTCTACGCCAACCGATATCTGAGCTTACTTCAGTTTAATCTGCGGGTACTGGCGCAAGCAGAAGATACTTCCTTGCCCCTGATGGAGCGGCTGAAGTTCCTGCTGATATTCAGCAGTAATATGGACGAATTTTTTGAGGTTAGACTGGCGGGCCTGCAACGGGATATCACCTACGACCAGGCACGCCCCGAAGCGGACGGAACCAAACCAAGAGAAGTACTACGGCAAATCAGTGAACGCTGCCAGGTGGCGATCCAAAGCCAGTACAAACTACTTAACGATGAAATGTTACCTCTGTTGGCCCAGGAAAATATCCACTTTGTGGCGCGGGACAGTTGGACAGCGGAACAGCTCCAGTGGATAAAGCAATATTACCGCAAACAAGTGGCGCCGGTGCTCACCCCCATTGGTTTGGACTTAGCCCACCCCTTTCCACGCCTGGTAAATAAGAGCCTTAACTTTCTAGTAACCCTGGAAGGCAAAGACGCCTTTGGCCGACAGCTCAATATGGCAGTGGTACCCGCGCCTAAGTCACTTCCCCGCATAATTCGTTTGCCAGATGAAGTATGCGAAAGCGGCGACAACTTTGTGTTTCTCTCTTCCGTGATTCACTACCACGCCAGTTCACTGTTTCCGGGCATGAAAGCCACAGGCTGTTACCAATTCCGTCTAACGCGTAATTCCGATTTGTTTCTGGACGAAGAAAAGGTAGAAGATTTGTCCACGGCGCTGAAAGGCGAACTGTTTTCACGCCGCTACGGCGAAGAAGTGCGACTGGAAGTGGCGGACAACATGCCGGACAACCTGGTGGTCTTCTTACTGAAGAAATTTGGCCTCAATGAAAGCCAACTTTACAAAGTCAATGGACCCGTAAACCTAACGCGGATGATGCGGGTATTGGACGTGGCGAAACCCGTCCACGAATTTGCACCCTTCAAACCCAAGCTACCTTCCAGCTTAAGCCGTAGCGATCGCATGTTTTCTGCTATCAGTTCCGGTGATGTATTACTGAATCATCCCTATGAATCCTTCACTCCCGTCATCAACTTTTTGCGCCAGGCTGCAAGAGATGACGATGTGGTGGCCATCAAGCAGACACTGTATCGGACCGGCACCAATTCAGAAATTCTGGATCTCTTGGTGGAAGCCGCCCGCAACGGTAAAGAAGTCACCGCAGTGGTAGAGCTAAGGGCACGATTCGACGAAGAAAGTAACCTGGAAATCGCCAGCCGTCTGCAGGAAGCGGGGGTTGTGGTGGTATACGGCATTGTTGGCCATAAAACCCATGCCAAAATGATGTTGGTGGTACGCCGTGAAGGCGACAAACTAAGACGTTACATACACATGGGTACGGGCAATTACCATGCGGGCACTGCCCGGCTCTATTCCGACTACAGCTTGTTTAGCACCAATGAAGAGTTGGCGGAAGACGTACACAAAATTTTTCAAGAACTCACGGGGATGGGAAAGCCCGCTCAGCTTAAGCACTTGTACCATGCACCTTTCACATTCCTAAAAGAGTTGCTGCTACAAAAAATAGACGCAGAACGGGATGCGGCAGCCAAAGGCAAACCGGCAAAGCTCATTTTCAAGTGCAATTCCCTCACGGATGTGTCAGTGATTCAGGCTTTGTATCAAGCGTCCCAAGCCGGAGTAGAAATAAAACTCATTGTTCGTGGCATGTGCTGTCTACGACCGGGGATACCCGGGGTATCGGACAACATAGAAGTACGCTCCATCGTGGGCCGGTTCCTTGAGCACACCCGGGTTTACTATTTCCATAACAATGGTGAATATCAGATTTACTGTGCCAGCGCCGACCTGATGGAACGCAATCTGTATCGCAGAGTGGAAGTGGGCTTCCCCATGATAGATCCCAAATTACGCAAACGGGTGTACAAAGAAGGCCTGGAGATCTATCTCAAAGACAACAGTCAAGCCTGGCTGATGAATTCAGAAGGTAACTACACTAGGGTGAGCATCAGCGAAGGCGAGGAGCGAATTTCGGCTCAGGAGTATTTGATGGAAAAATTGGGCTGAAGCGTTATACCAGGCGTCCACTCTCGCTGAGAAGGCGAATGGACGCCGAGGTTGCCGATGTTCTGTTCTCCACGCCCATTTTTCTAAACACTTGCTCCAGGTGTTTGTTCACGGTGCGCGGACTCATTTCTAATATTTGTGCTATTTCTCGATTGGTCTTCCCTCTTGCTAACCATAAAAGCACTTCCGCTTCGCGCTCAGTTAAACTGAAGCTGGTTCTAAGTAATTCCAGGTCCGATCCATCATTCTGCTCAAACAACTTGAATAGATATTCATTGGATTTTACCTGCCCCATATACTTACACTGAAATTCCTTGTCAGGAGCCTTTAGCGTAAACTTTCTCCCAGGAGGCAGCGCTTGCTGTATAAATCCAACCACAGTGGACTTAAAAGATTGCTGTAACCAGTTTTCATCACCATTGGCACTGGCAAACAATGCCGTAACTTGCGGCGTAGACCAGAGTATTTTGCCGTCCATGGAGGTAGTAAAAATGTTTTGCCCCGCACTATCCAAAGCCACCCGAGCACTTTGAGTCATGCGTGCATTACTCAAATGCACTTTCATCCGCGCAATCAATTCAGGAGCATTGATGGGTTTAGTGACATAATCCACTCCACCGGCTTCCAACCCTTTTACAATATCTTCCGTTTCACTCAATCCGGTCATAAAGATGACAGGAATATCACTGAGAGCTGGATCTTGCTTCAGACGCCGGCAAGTCTCAAAACCATCCATATTGGGCATAATCGCGTCGAGCAAAATAATATCTGGCGTCATTTTTCCAGCGATATTCACACCTTGCTCGCCGTCTAAGGCTATTAAAACAGTTAAACCGGCTTCGTCTAATACCTGGCTCAGCATGCTCAAAGTGTCCGCGGAATCATCTACTACTAACACCACATCCGATTGTTGTATTGGGCTAGTCACAGCTGGCAACCCTCTCCAAATTAACAATGGAATCAAAGTTCAATTTACTAATGGATTCCTCCAGAAAATGAAGGAAGCTTGGGTGATATCTCGCGCTTTTCTTTAACTCTACAAGTTTTTTTCGTAAACCTTGCAAATGTCCTATCTCTGCCATTTTTCTCAGTTCGACTAAAAGATCGTAGTCCGGTAATTCGCAAGCTCTGACCTTGGGTTGATTATGCAAAGGCAGCGCAACAGCATCCTCATGATAAACCCAGTCAATCATCAACAACTTAGCCAGACGCTCTTTCAAAGTGCTGACACGCACCGGTTTCACCAAATACTCGTCCACAGGAAGCCTTTGATCAGGAAACTGTTTACCTTCGCGAGCATCAGCTGAGATCATCACCATGGGTGCTCCATGGCCATTGGCTTTTAAAAGCTTAGCCAGATCCATACCACTCGTGTCTGGCATATTAAGGTCTAATAAAAAAATATCCGGTTGCCACTGACTAACCAAGTGTAAACATTCTGCGGCGTTGGCTGCTGTTCCAACCTCAAAACCAATAGGCTCCAAAATATGCTTGATCAAATCACGGTGTGTTGCATCATCATCCACCACCAGAATGCGTTTCCTTGGCCCCATATAACCGCGAATGGACTTTTCCAGGGTTGGCTCATGTGCCGGTTGTTCAATATTTGAGAGCATCAGCATTACCGAAAAGGTACTACCCACTCCTAATTGGCTTTTCAGACTAAGCTCGCCTCCCATAATATCCACAAGCAGTCGAGTAATGGTGAGACCTAAACCAGTACCGTGAACCGGTGCAACCGAAGCTGAGTGGACCCGTTCGAACGGTTTGAAAATGCGCTCCTGATTTTCTTCACTTATTCCAACACCAGTATCAGTTACCGTGAACTCGGCCACCTGATTACGATAACGCACATCAAGACAGACGCTACCTTTCTCAGTAAACTTCAGTGCATTTGACAGCAGGTTGATTAATATCTGGCGAAATCGTTTTTCATCGGTTGCCACGTAATCTGGCAAACGCCCATGACAACGATAGACAAAAGCCACCCCTTTAGCCTCGGCTTGAAGCTGGAAAAGTTTGACGATTTGATCTAGAAAATGTGGTAAACGAACTTCGTTACGATGCAAATCCAGTTTTCCAGCTTCGATTTTGGATATATCCAGTAAACCCTCAATCAAATCGGCGAGATACTCGCTACCACGCAGAATAACACTTACCGCTTCTCTTCTATGCTCGGGTATACACTTGTCTTTTTCCAACAACTGGGCATAACCCATTACTGAATTTAATGGTGAACGCAGTTCGTGACTGATCCCAGTTAGATATCGACTCTTGGCATTATTGGCTGCTTCAGCCATTTCCTTAGCCTGTTGTAATTTTAGATCAGTCTGTTCATGGGCCAATATCTCTTGATGCAATAAATCCGTTTGGCGTTGGATTTCTTCTTCTGCCACTCGCCTGCTTTCATGGGCCAAGACAAACAGCCAAACTGCCACACCTACAATTATTGAAAGAATAAAAAACTCTTTCCATAACAAACCAGCAACAAGACTTTGGACACCAGGATCGGGAGTAACTACTTCGTAGTAAACCAAACTCAGAATCAAACCAATAAACAGAGAACAAATGGTCATCAAGCCAAGGAAATGGCCCAAACGGGAATTTAATCGTTTTACGATGTCGGCTGGCAGAAAAGTGGCAATAAAACTCAGTGTTTGCTGGGAAAGTCGAGCATGGGGTTTGCAACTATCTTGACAGCGGGCATCGAGAGTGCAGCACAACGAACAAATAAAGCCACCGTAGGCAGGGCAACAGGCGATATCTTCTTTCTCAAAGTTGTGTTCGCAAATACAGCAGGTCGCGCTTCCGCTATCCGTTATAATCTCATCGGGTTTGCGCGATATATAATATTTACCTGCCGTAGCCCAAGCAATCAGGGGAGAAAAGATAAAGGATGATAGTAAGGCAAGATAAGGCGCCAACGCTTTGGCCACCTCGCCATAGCTGCCCATATGAGAAGAGATGCCCACCAACGACCCAAGAATCATGGAACCGAACCCCACGGGATTGATATCGTACAGATAGGCCCGTCTGAATTCGATGCCCTTGGGGCTTAACCCCAGGGGTTTGTTAATTATTAAGTCAGCCACTAAAGAGCCGACCCAAGCCACAGCAACAATGGCATACACACCAAGAGTTTCTTCCAGAGCTCGATAAACACCCAACTCCATCAGCAATAGGGCGATTACCACATTGAAAATCAACCAAACCACCCGACCAGGATGATTATGTGTGAGACGGGAAAAGAAATTCGACCATGCAATGGAACCAGCATAAGAATTGGTAACATTGATCTTTAGCTGGGAGATAATCACAAAAATTCCTGCAACGGCTAGCGCCACTTCTGGCGAAGAAGTCAGATAGCCAAACGCAACCTGATACATTTTTGTGGGATCTGACGCGTCTTCCGTGCTAATACCGTAATTCAGAGCCAACACCGCAAGGAATGATCCTGCGAACAGTTTCAACATACCCAATCCTATCCAGCCTGGCCCGGCCGCTAGCATGGCTATCCACCATCGTTTTTCACTGCTCTTCTTCTTGGCTGGCAAAAATCGCAAAAAATCCACCTGCTCGCCAATTTGAGCAATCAGTGAAAAAATCACAGACGATGCCGCACCGAACAGTAGCAAATTTAAACCACTATCCGCCTGGGGATGACTGCCTTTAAACTGAGTCCAATCTTTTACTGCACTAAAGTCAGTCCAAACGATGTAAATGAAAGGCACCAGTTGGAGCAAAATCCAAATAGGTTGGGACCACAACTGAAAGCGACTGATTACCGTGATGCCAAAGGTAACTAAAGGGATGACCATAAGGGAACTGAGCAAATAACCAATGGAAAGAGGAACCGCGAATAGCTGCTCCAGTGCCATGGCCATGATGGCCGCCTCCAGAGCAAAGAAGATAAAGGTGAATGAGGCGTATATTAACGAGGTAATAGTAGAGCCAATATAGCCGAACCCGGCACCACGAGTGAGCAAATCAATATCGACGCCATATTTTGAGGCATAATAGCCAATAGGCAATCCCGTGGCGAAAATAATTAACCCCACGCTAACAATGGCTAATGCTGCATTGTTAAAACCGTAACTGAGGGTAATGGCTCCGCCGATGGCCTCAAGAATAAGAAAAGAAATCGCACCCAAAGCCGTGTTACTAACCCGCAAAGAACTCCAACGGCGGGCACTTTTAGCGGTAAAACGCAGGGCAAAATCTTCTAACGTCTCGTTAGCTACCCACTTATTGTAGTTACGTCGTACGCGAAAAATTCTCTGTCTAGGCGCCATTTCCCCATGCTCAAATTAAATCCACTGTTACGTCTGCAAAGCTCAGATACCAGAAGATTCAATAGAGGCACCTGCTGCAGGTTCGAATTCCAGTTTCAACGATCCCCAGCCACATCCCTCGACGACCCGGAACAGCGATTGCAGCAATATGCATACCAGACAAATCAGTTAAGTTTATCTTACGAACTTAATTTGCCGGCAACTCACAATGAATAGTATTGCCGCGCAGTCTCACCCGACATTTTTGAGTCGAGCCTTTGGTCTCTGGCACCAGCGCCCCTACTTCCAATAAGGTTGTAGCAATAGGTGCAAGCAACTGATCTCGTACACACCGGCGCAAGGCTCGTGCGCCATAATTGGAATCAAAGCCCTGTATTGCCAGCTGCCTGATTACATCGGCTTCGACCTCTAATTCAACCTGCTTTTTTAACAAGTGCTGAGCTAGCTGCGTTACTTCCATTTCTACAATCCTACACACCTGATCGCTACCAATATCAGCAAACAATTCCACTCGATCAATACGGTTAAGAAATTCCGGATCAAAATGGTTAACCAAGGCCGACTCAAAACACTGTTGACGATTTCTGTGGCTAATTGATTGTAACCAACGTCGCCAACCGCTTTTGTATGACTGACGACGCCACTGCTCTGCCCCAAGATTACTGGTCAAGAATACTAAACAGTTGCTAAAAGACAGTTCTCGGGTGCCTGAGGCAAGGCGAAGCTTTCCACTATCAAATACGTTCATTAAACTACGTACCACTTCCTGGCTGGCTTTTTCTACCTCATCAAACAACACAATCCCAGGCCTGCTGGCACTTCCCATAATGTGCTCCTGATTGATTAATGTTGTATTTTCTTTGCTGCCAACGTAGCCCGGTGGTGCACCTGTAATAGCGGCGCTGTAATGGCTTTGAGACAAGGTGTTCATGTCGATACGACAGAACCCATTACTATCGCCGTGAATGGCTTGCGCCAACAATCTCACCATTTCGGTTTTGCCGACACCGGTGTTACCCAGCATAAACATAACCAACAAGGGGCGACGGGGCTCCGCCAGTCCGGCCTTAACAATATTCAGTTGTTGTCGAAGCGATTCCACCACATGGTCTTGACCCACAATTCGTGACAGTAATAGCGTTGCAATTTGATCCGGCTCAAAGGCGAATCGAGACTGAGTCAGGGAAGCTTGCTTTGTCTCAAGTGCAACGCTATTGCGCACCTTATTGTGGTCCAGCACGTCATTGATAAAAGGCATGAAATATTGGCTGTGCTAGTTACTCAGCCACCTTTTCTTGCGCCGCTACCGGCAATTCCCCCACTGGACAATCCGCTACCCCCACGGTAGTTCGAGTCATGGCTTCCACGTCCTGTTGGGCTTTTTCTGCGTCCATAACCCAAGTGCGATAAAACTCAAACGGGCAGTCAGCCACACCCTTTTCACCGTCGCCAGAGTTGTGAACACCGGTATATCCACGATGCAATAATTTAAACAGATGGTTTTGGGACTGATCGTTGACTCGTGCATCTCGAATCTGTGAAACAGACAACTGGGCGTATTGCACTCCCATATCTTCTTCACCACACTCACCCAGTGTGCGACCATCGAAACCAATAATAGCTGAGTGACCAAAATAGGAGTAAACGCCATCAAATCCTGTAGCATTGGCCACAGCCACATAACTGTTATTGGCCCAGGCCATGGTTTTTGCCATCATCACCTGTTGATCTTTGGCCGGATACATATATCCCTGACAGCGGATAATCAATTCTGCACCACGCATGGCACAATCACGCCAAATCTCGGGGTAGTTGCCGTCGTCACAGATTATCATGCTAAGTTTTAAGCCCTTTGGGCCTTCCGTTACGTAGGTGCGATCGCCGGGATACCAGCCTTCGATTGGACACCAGGGGATACATTTACGGTATTTTTGAACAATGTCTCCCTCATTGTTTATCAACACTAATGTGTTGTAGGGCGCTTTATTGGGATGTTCTTCATGCTGTTCGCCGGTGAGGGAAAATACACCCCAGGTGTTGGCCTGACGACAAGCGGCGGAAAATATTTCAGTTTCTTCACCCGGTACCGTTGCCGCGGTAGCCATCATTTCATCTTTGTCATACATAATCCCCATGGTGCTGTATTCTGGAAAAATCACCAGATCCATTCCCGGCAAGCCCTGTTTCATTCCCACCATCATATCGGCAATCTTACGTGCATTTTCCAGCACTTCGGCCTTTGTGTGTAGACGTGGCATTTTGTAATTCACCACTGCTACACCCACAGTATCAGGACTACTGGAAATATCACCGTGCCTCATTCTTGTCACTCCTCGCAATGTAGTTGGATACCCGTTTTATGTAGTTGGGTACCGGATTTAGGGACGTAGACGTCACCACACTAAGCCATCTCTGTGAAAGTTGTCTATGCGTCAAATGACGTAGGTGCTTGGGTCATTCTGCGAATGTTCGCCCATCAGCTAAACCGTGATACTTGCTTCCACGACACAATGCCGCACACCAGTGCCGCAAACCTGTGCTCTTGGCAGCGGTAGAAGCGTGTCTCATTTGGGTGGAAATTCACAAGAGGTCGAACCATGTTGTCCAAAACCTTCAGTTCCAAAGTTAAACAGGCTGCTCTGGCGCTATCCGCCAGCTTGCTGCTGACTCCAACCGCTACTCAGGCAGATTCCGTCAACACTACCGGCCTAGCCGTAACAGACAAAAAAGTTACCGTAGGTATTCTGCATTCCATAACCGGAACCATGGCCATAAGTGAAACCGGCTCGGTACAAGCTGAAAAATTAGCTATTGAACAGATCAACGCCATGGGGGGCGTACTCGGTCGCAAGATTGAGTACATTCAGGAAGACGGTGCCAGCGACTGGCCCACCTTCGCCGAAAAATCGAAAAAATTGCTGGTGAACGACAAAGTGGCCGCGGTGTTCGGTTGCTGGACATCGGCGTCACGCAAAGCCGCACTACCGGTATTTGAGCAATACAACGGCATGCTTTATTACCCCACTTTTTACGAGGGCTTGGAACAGTCACCTAACGTAATCTACACCGGGCAAGAAGCCACCCAACAAATCCTGGAAGGCTTGGACTGGGCTTCGAAAACCAAAGGTGCAAAGAAGTTTTACTTGTTGGGTTCTGACTATATCTGGCCAAGAACCTCAAACAAAATTGCGCGTAAGCATATTGAAAACGTGTTGAAAGCAAAAGTAGTGGGTGAAGAGTATTACCCTCTGGGTCACACGCAATTCAACTCAGTTATCAATAAAATCAAGCTGAAAAAACCTGATGTGGTTTTCATCTCCGTGGTGGGCGGTTCCAACGTGGCATTCTACAAGCAGCTGAAAGCTGCAGGCATAAATATGACCAAAGAGAAACCACTGTTCCTTACTATTTCCGTTACTGAAGATGAAATACTTGGCATCGGTGGCGAAAATATCGAAGGCATCTACGCCTCCATGAAATACTTCCAAAGCCTGCCCAATGAAAACAACAAGAAGTTTGTTGAAGCCTTCAAGGCTAAATGGGGCAAAGACATCGTCATTGGGGACGTAACCCAGGCAGCCTATCTAGGCCCTTGGTTATGGAAAGCAGCGGTAGAAAAGGCCGGTTCATTTGATATCGACAAAGTACGCGAAGCCTCACCCGACATTGAATTAACCACAGCACCCGAAGGCTATGTCAAAATCCATAAGAATCACCATCTATGGTCCAAAACTCGAATCGGCGTAGCCGAACCAGACGGACAGTACAAAGTGGTTTATGAAAGTGACGGATTGATCGAGCCCGATCCATTCCCCAAAGGCTACCAATAAGCATCTGACCGTGGCGCCGGCTTGCGGCGCCACTCATTCTTCGCCACTTTTCTGCTCATCCTGGAGGCTGCTATGTTCGCCGAATATACTGCATCAGAGCTCACATCAATATTTGCCATGCAAGGATTTGCGGGCTTAATACTGTTCTCAGTGTTTGTATTAATGGCACTGGGTCTTGCGATCATTTTCGGTCAAATGGGAGTGATCAATATGGCACATGGGGAGTTTATGATTCTCGGTGCTTACATCACCTATCTGACATCAAATCTTTTCTCGGAATACGCGCAAAGCCTTTTCTCCGGCTATTTTTTCGTGGCCATGGCTCTGGCATTTATGGTGACTTTTGCCCTGGGAGCACTTGTGGAATGGGGCATGATCAGGCACCTCTACAAGCGCCCGCTGGATACGTTACTGGCAACATGGGGCCTTAGCCTAATTTTGCAACAGTTCTATCGAACTGTATTCGGTCCTAGAGAAGTGGGCGTGACCTTACCTGACTGGTTAATGGGGTCGTACCCGCTTACTGACCTGATTGAAATCCCCATAAACGGTATTTTTGTAATGTGCATCACCGTGGTGATTTCCATTGGCGTTTATTTCTGGATGTATCGATCTCGCTGGGGTGGACAAGTTCGAGCAGTGGTACAGAACAGAGAGATGGCCGGAGCGGTGGGTATCAATACGGAAAAAGTGGACCGAGTGACCTTTGCATTGGGTTGTGGTATAGCTGGAATCGCCGGTAGCGCATTCACCATGGTGGGCTCCACTGGCCCCACTTCTGGCCAACTTTATATTGTTGACACCTTCCTGGTGGTGGTATTTGGCGGCGCATCCAGCTTGTTGGGAACCATTGCTTCGGCGTTCACCATTTCTCAGGCTCAATCCACAATGGAATTTTTCCTCAGTGGCTCCATGGCCAAAGTGCTCACCTTACTGGTGGTGGTCGGCATCCTGATGCTGCGTCCACAGGGTTTGTTCTCCCTCAAGATTCGACACTAGGAGTGCCTGTAAATGTCTAGCGGATTTGGTTCGTACCTCCCCAAAAATGATCTGGTTAATATCTTACTTCTGGCGGTATTAATTCTGGTTATTTTTCCCATGAGCATGGATATTTTTCGCCTCAATTTAGTCGGCAAATATTTATCCTATGCTTTCGTCGCCCTGGGCCTGGCTTTGTGCTGGGGTTACGGGGGCATTCTCAGCCTGGGCCAGGGAGTTTTCTTTGGCCTGGGTGGTTACTGCATGGCGATGTTCTTGAAATTAGAAGCGTCTTCACCGGAAAATACAGCAATCCAATCCACCCCCGGCATACCGGATTTTATGGATTGGAATCAGCTTACGGCCCTACCCTGGTTTTGGGAACCGTTCAACAGCCTCAGCTTTACCATAATTGCGGTTATCGCTGTTCCAGTCATTTTTGCCCTGCTCATTAGTATGGCCATGTTTAAGCGTCGAGTGGGCGGTGTTTACTTTGCCATTATCACTCAGGCCATCGCGGCTATTCTCACTATCCTAATCATTGGCCAGCAGGGCTATACCGGCGGAGTCAACGGCATTACAGACTTGCGTACTTTGAAAGGCTGGGATATCCGCACCGACGAAGCTAAATACGTTCTCTACTTTCTCTGTTGCACGTTGCTGATTGGATCGCTTCTTCTCGCGCAGTTTGTGCGTAAAAGCAAACTGGGAAGGCTACTGGTGGCCATGCGCGATAAAGAAGATCGCGTACGCTTCTCGGGTTATGATGTTTCTAACTTCAAGATTTTTATTTTCTGTTTAGCGGCGGCATTCTCTGCACTGGGTGGTGCCATGTTTACTCTGCAGGTGGGATTTATGTCACCGTCTTTTGTAGGCATCGTTCCCTCCATTGAAATGGTGATCTTCTGTGCGGTGGGAGGCCGATTGTCCCTCCTGGGTGCGGTGTACGGAACGTTGCTGGTCAATTGGGCCAAAACTGTCTTCTCGGAATCCTTCCCCGAGCTTTGGCTGTTCGGCTTAGGGGCTTTGTTTATTGGAGTAGTGCTTGCTTTTCCCAATGGTCTAGCCGGAGTTTACAGCACCTATATCGAGCCGCGCCTTGCCAAGTGGCTGAAGGATTTACGATCCACTCGACCTCCCCTGCCTTCCTCCACTGCCCATACCAGGAGTTAAATTATGACCGCAACTGCCATGAACAAAGACTTTGTTCTCTCTGTGGAAGGACTCACGGTTTCATTCGATGGTTTTAAAGCAGTGAATGATTTGTCTTTCTACGTAGACGAGAACGAAATCAGGGTCATCATCGGCCCCAACGGTGCCGGAAAAACCACGGTTCTGGATCTAATTTGTGGTCGCACCAAAGCCACCGATGGATCAATAAAATTCCGCGGCAAAGAACTGACGAAAATGAAAGAGCATCAGATCGTTCACGCTGGAGTAGGCCGAAAATTTCAAAACCCTTCCATCTATGAAGACCTGACCGTATTTGAAAATCTGGAAATTTCTTTCCCTAGGGGGCGCAACGTATTTGGCGCACTGATGTTTAAACGTGATCAGGAAGTGGTGGATAAGGTACATGAAATCGCCAAGCTGATTTTTCTACAGGATGACCTGAATAAACAAGCCGCCCTGCTAAGCCACGGACAAAAACAGTGGCTTGAGATTGGCATGCTACTTATTCAGGATCCGGAATTACTCATGCTGGATGAACCGGTTGCGGGCATGTCCGTGGCAGAACGAAAGCAAACCGCAGAGTTGCTCAATAAAATCACCAAGAACCGCTCGGTGATTGTAATCGAGCACGACATGCAATTTGTGGCCGATATAGCAAATAGGGTAACGGTTCTGCATCAAGGAAAAGTTCTATCAGAAGGCAGCATGGACAAAGTGCAAAACGACCCCAAAGTCAAAGAAGTTTATCTGGGGCACTAGGAGGAAGACAGCATGCTAAACGTATCCAACCACAAAGTATCCTACGGCCAAAGCGAAGTTATTCACGGTTTGAATTTTGAAGTCAAGCCCAACGAAATCGTGGCCATCATGGGACGCAACGGCATGGGTAAAACCACGCTCATGAAATCATTAATTGGAGTTCTACCGTCGGAAGGCAGTATTACCCTGGACAATGTGGAAATGGCGAAAATGAAAAGCCACCAACGGGTAGCTGGGGGTATGAGTTTTGTGCCCCAGGGCCGAATGATTTTCTCTACCATGACGGTAAAGGAAAATATTGAAACCGGCCTCACCACCACCAAGGAGAAAAAAGTTCCCCAGGATCTTTACGATCTATTCCCGGTTTTACTGGAAATGAAATCCCGCCGGGGTGGCAACTTATCTGGCGGCCAACAACAACAATTGGCCATCGCCCGCGCCCTGGCAAGCAAGCCGAAAATGTTGTTGCTGGACGAACCCACTGAAGGCATTCAACCCTCCATCATCAAAGAAATGGCACGTACTCTGCGTCGTATTCGTGACGAGAAAGGGTTGTCCATTGTGGTCTCCGAGCAAGTACTGAGTTTTGCACTGGATATCGCTGATCGCATTCTGGTGTTGGAGAAAGGAGAAATTGTCGCAGAAGAAACCCGAGAAAGTGTTAACGAAGAAAAAATTGCAGCTTACCTGTCGGTGTAGCCGCAACAAGCCCTTGTTTAAAACCATTGTCTGGAGATAGAAACCATGGCTGATACCATCATTAAAATAGATCTAAACAAATCACCCTATGATCAGGACGACATTCATAACCGCTGGCACCCGGATATACCCATGGCCGCCATGGTCAAACCAGGGGACGACTTTATCATCGAATGCTACGACTGGACCGGCGGCCAAATAAAAAACGATGATTCCGCTGCCGATGTGCGAGATGTGGATTTATCCCAGGTGCATTTTTTATCCGGTCCCGTGGGCGTTGAAGGCGCAGAGCCCGGCGATATCCTGGTGGTCGAAATTTTGGATATTGGCGCCTTCGATGAAAGCCAGTGGGGCTTTAATGGATTCTTCTCAAAACAAAATGGTGGTGGCTTTCTCACAGAGCATTTTCCAGAAGCGCAGAAATCCATTTGGGATTTTAATGGCATGTTCACTAAATCCCGTCATGTGCCAGGGGTGGAGTTCGCGGGCCTGATCCACCCTGGCCTCATTGGCTGCCTTCCCTCAAAAGAAATGCTGGCGGAATGGAATAAGCGGGAGAAAGAATTGTTCGATTCCGATCCAGAACGTGTGCCCGGCTTGGCTAATCTTCCCTATGCGGACACCGCCCATATGGGCAAATTAAAAGGTTCGGAGCGGGACGCTGCGGCTGCGGAAGGCGCTCGCACGGTGCCACCTAGGGAGCACGGCGGAAATTGCGACATCAAAGATCTTTCCCGAGGCTCTAAAGTTTATTTCCCTGTCTACGTAAAAGATGGCGGGCTCTCCGTGGGCGACCTTCACTTCAGCCAGGGTGACGGTGAAATCACCTTCTGCGGTGCCATTGAGATGGCCGGTTGGATTCATATGCGAGTGGAACTGGTAAAAGATGGCATGGCGAAATACGCCATTAAAAATCCTATTTTTATGCCCAGCCCCATTACACCCAAGTACGATGACTATCTTATCTTCGAAGGCATTTCTGTGGACGAGCAGGGCAAGCAGCACTATCTGGATGTACATATTGCCTATCGACAAGCCTGCTTAAACGCCATCGAATATCTGAAGAAGTTTGGTTACAGCGGCGCACAGGCTTACGCCATATTAGGCACCGCTCCGGTCCAGGGTCATATCAGCGGCGTGGTGGATGTGCCCAACGCCTGCGCTACCCTCTGGCTCCCCACCGATGTGTTCGAGTTTGATATCAAGCCCAATGCTGACGGCCCCACTGAATATCTGGACGGCTCTATCGATGTGCCCTTGGCCCCTGACAAATAGGAGATCCATCTATGCCGGTTTACGATTACAAGTGTAAGACCCACGGCGTGTTTCACGAGCTTGCCACCATGGCAGATCATGATAAACCCTGTGCCTGCCCAACCTGCGGTGAAATGGCTGCCCGTGTCATTATGATCCCGCCGGAATTTCTCAATATGTCAGCCCAGCGTCGCGCGGGATTTGAAACTAACGAAAAAGCCCAGCATGAACCCATCATTTCTACAGAAACCTCTCGCAGCGTTAGAAAGGAGGACGGTGGGTGTGGCTGCGGCAACCATAAAAAACGTAATTCGAAACTCATGTATACGGCGCGGGGAGAGAAATTCTTCCCATCCATGCGGCCATGGATGATCAGCCACTGATCTCACTGTTCACCACCGGCGGTGATGCCTTTCCACGAACTCAAGGTGTTACCGCCGTTCTAGTGCATTCTAGACTAATTCCACTTGAATATTTCCCCGTATTCCTCCATAAACATTGATCCAGGTAACTGCTTAATCCCGTCATCGTCTTTAAACTCAAATTCCAACTCAAGCTTCAAGCACATTGTTATACGAGAAATAAAAAATGAAGACTATTGTTAGCATCAGCCTGGACTCGTCCGATCATGATTATGAGTTTACAACTGAATTCTTAGGCGAGCAGTTCTGTATCAAACGGTTTGGCGTCGATAAGGACACTCAACGTGCGGAGCTGATGATTAAACAATGGCAATACCAGGCAGACGCCATTGCCCTCGAAGGGCTACGGGACCATCAGCGGGTCGGCACTTTCGAGCTACAGCAAAAGCTCATTAAACAGCTGGAAAGCGTCACGGAAAGCGTTCCCGTCACCAGCGGCACCCGCCTGCGGGAAATTCTTCAGGAATGGGCCATTCGCCATACTCAACACTCCCTCGCAGGTTTTTTCAATAATAGTAACATATTGATTTTCAGTGGTATGAACCACTATCGTTGCGCAGCTGTACTTACGGAGTACACCGAAAACCTGCGCTTTGCAGATCCAGTTTTACAACTTGGTATTCCCAAATTTCTAAGTTCATTCGATGCCTTGGAGCTGTTCGCCAAGGGCAGCCATCAACTGTTGCGCTGGTCGCCTCCCCATGTGCTCTCGCCTTCGGTTGCACCCATTAAAGAGTGGAATCACTACATCATGCGCAAAGCCATGCATAAGGCGGACGTGGTGGTGGCCCACTTTGATGAATTGCAACGCTTTGGCTTGGAAGAGCTGGCGGGCAAAACCGTGATCACATCGTCCGTATCTGATCAGCGCCTGGAGTTGCTTCACGACCGGGGAGTAAATATGGTGCTGGACTACGCTCCGCAACCCTTCGACCAAACCATCAGCATTGTGGTGCTGGAAGCCATGATCCTGGCGGCCGTAGGCAAAAACCGCGACCGCATCACCGACGATGACATACTGGAAATTGTCTCCAACCTGGAGCTGGAACCCCGCTTACTTTACCCCAGCGGGTTTAAACGCTGCAGCCGCTTCGCCTTTGTTATTCATCCTTTGTCGCAACAGTATTTTCGCAATGCTTTGCCCAATTCCAAACCCATGGAATTGGTCACCAAAATGTCGCCGCCGGTGGTGATGAACACCATAGAAAAGATCGTTGCCTACGCACCGCCCTTTTTGTATTCCAAAGTAACCGGCATTAAATCCCCCACAGGAGCAGAGGCGGAAGGCTGGCTCATCACTGTTGGGGGCACCCCAAAAGAGATCATGGCCCACAGCCCGGAATTTACCTATCGTCGTCTTTTGGCAGCCGCAGCCATGGCGAAAAAATTAGGGGCACAAATTATGGGACTGGGGGCCTTCACCAAAGTCGTGGGTGACGCCGGGGTTACGGTGGGTAAGCGCGCACCTTTGCCCATCACCACAGGCAACAGCTACAGCGCATCGGGCGCACTGTGGGCCGCTCACGACGCCGTAAACAAATTAGGAATGGTGGAGCTGGATAGCAACGGTAAGCTCAAAGGCAAGGCCATGGTGGTGGGAGCCACCGGCGCCATAGGCTCCGTTTGCGCCAGGTTATTGGCAAAGGCGGCATCGGAAATTTACATGGTTTCTCCGGAGCCCGGCAAGCTGCTGGCATTAAAGGAGGAAATTGAAACGGAAACGCCCGGTGCCGTGGTGCACGTGATGGCCCATACCGATAAGCACCTCCATGAAATGGATATGATTGTCACCGCCACCTCGGGCGCAGGCAAAAAGATTCTGGATATTATGAAGGTAAAACCCGGTTGCGTTATTACCGACGTGGCCAGGCCATTGGATATTTCCGCGGAAGATGTGGCCAAAAGACCGGATGTTTTAGTAATCGAATCCGGGGAAATTCGTCTACCGGGCACGCCCAAAATGAAGGACATTGGACTGCCTAAAGGCGTAGTTTATGCCTGCCTGGCAGAAACCATTGTGCTGGCGCTGGAGGGTCGCTTTGAAAACTTCACCATCGGCCGCAACATCGAATGGGAGAAGGTGCGGGAAATATACAAATTAGGCCTTAAACACGGCATGGAGCTGGCCTCTATCTCCGGCGTGAACGGCGTGTACAGTGACGAGGATCTAGCCCAGATCAAAACCAAAGCCCTGGAAAAGCGCAAATAAGCACTGCAACAGAATAGCTACCTGGACACCAATTCGTAGTCCACTCTGCTCCAGGCTCTCTGCTCTTCTTCCAGTTCCGCCAACAACAATGGCTGTTTTTCTATCCAGCCATGGGGAAATTCCAGGGTGACTCCATTGGCGCTGACGGAAGCGGTGAAGTGAGTGGTCACATTGTCGTGACGAAAGCGATTGAGCACCACACTCAGTCGCAATATAAGAATCAAGCGCAAAACCTTTTCATGCAAATGGGGCTGAATTTCCATTAACGCCTGTTCTCGGATTTTGCGTCGATGATTCACCACCAAAGCCGCCATTACCTGCTGATCCTGGCGGGTGAATCCAGGCAAATCGGAATAGGTAATCAGGTAGGCGCCGTGCTTGTGAAATCCGGAGTGGGAAACCGTGAGCCCCACCTCATGGCACAGTGCAGCCCAACTTAGCCAGTCCAAGCAATAGGCCCCCAGATCCCAACTCTGTTTCAATTGATCAAACAGACTCAGAGCGGTTTTCTGTACCCGCTCGGCATGGGCCACATCCACACTGGATCGCTTCATTAGTGCACGAATGGTGCGCTCTCGCACATCCTCAGGAGCATGGCGCCCCAGCAGGTCATAGAGCATGCCTTCTCTCATGGCGCCGTCGGAAAAATGTACCCGCTCCACCCCAAGCTGCTCAAAAATCGCAATCATGATTGCCAGGCCACTGGGCAAAACAGAGCGCCGATCGGCCTTAATCCCGGCAATTTCTATGTCATCCAGGCGAGTAAAACTCAGCACCATGTCCCGCAGTTGATACAGCCCCTGCAGAGTAATGCCATCCTGGTAGAGCCCGTTTTCAATCAGCGCGTTTTTAATGGCTTTAACGGTGCCCGATGCCCCCACAGTGCTCTGCCAACCGGCGCGACGGTACTCCATTTCAATGGTAGCAAGCTCGATACGGGCGTGTATTACTGCATCCCGAAACCCCTCTGGGGAAATGACACGATTGCCAAAAAAACGTTCCCGAAAGGAAACGCAACCTAAATGCAGACTTTCCGTTAACAGAGGCTCAAACTGACAGCCGATTATAAATTCTGTGGACCCACCCCCGATATCAAATACCAGGCGATTCCCTTCCTGGGATGCAAGGGAGTGAGACACACCAAGATAAATCAAACGCGCCTCTTCCCGCCCCGCCACCACTTCCACCGGGCATTTCAATATTTTTCGGGCTTCCTGCAAAAAAGCATTCCCATTCACTGCATTGCGCAAGGTGTTGGTGCCTACACAACGCACGCGCTTGGCATCCACGCCCTCCAGGCACTGAGCAAAACGCCGCAGGCAATCCAGGCCGCGCTGCATGGAGTCATCATCCAGACGATTATCCGGCCCCAGCCCTGTGGCCATCATAACTTTTTCCGCCATTTTCTGCAGGGGACGAATCTCTCCTGACTCCATCCTTGCGATAACCATATGGAAGCTGTTGGAGCCCATATCAATGGCAGCCATCTTACTGTCTTGGGGAATATTGACGGGAATTTCAGTAGTTTGAGTCAAAGGAAGGGTTCCGAAATCGAGCAGGTTAAGACAATAGTAACAGATACTTGAAAAACCGATAGTAACACCATAAGTTCTTGGACAGGAGCGGTTATTTGCGGGCAATATGTATGGGCAAACAGACCAAAGGTAGAATCCAGGATTGGACCGGCCGCACCGGTGCAGGTACAATCCCTGCACTAACTTATTTTCGTACTACATTAACCCCCCGCGCCTCGTTCTCAGGCGAAACTGGGGCAAACCGGAGATTAAAATGAGCGAGATTGTAAAAGCTACTGACAGCACCTTTGAATCCGAAGTGCTCAGTTCCGATCAACCCGTACTTGTGGACTACTGGGCAGAATGGTGCGGCCCTTGCAAGATGATTGCCCCCATCTTGGATGAAATCTCCAGCGAGTACGATGGCAAGCTGAAAATTGCCAAGCTCAATATCGACGAAAACCCGGAAACACCGCCCAAATATGGTATTCGTGGTATCCCCACTCTCATGTTGTTCAAAAACGGCAACGTGGAGGCCACCAAGGTAGGTGCCCTGTCAAAATCTCAGCTTACCGCCTTTTTAGACAGCAATATCTAAAAACTTTATCTTAGCCTATTGACAGGCACCGCATTCAATAGGCTAAGATACATCAAATCGAGTTTGAGTCTTAACAGCTGCACCAAAAGCTCAATTACGATTCGCTTTTCAAATCGCCCCGCTGGTTCACATTTTCCTGAATACGAAACGATAAACTGTGGTGAATGAGCAATAGCATCGAAATTTTGCGTTTACTGGACGCTTTGACAAGCAAGTGCTAGATTAGATTTATCGCCTTCAAATACGGGCCGATACTCCCTAGTTCAACATCAAAAAATTGGTCAAAAAAATAACGCCTAGTCGCTGCTTAGGGCCACTCCAGGCCGCAGCTCATTATACCTTTAACCTTCAATTGTGATCTCCACGGAAATGAATCTCACCGAATTAAAAACAAAACCTATTGCTGAACTTATTACAGTGGCCGCTGACATGGGCCTGGACAACATGGCTCGAACACGCAAGCAGGATGTGATCTTTAGCATCCTCAAACGTCATGCGAAGAGCGGCGAAGATATCTTTGGTGACGGCGTTCTGGAAATTCTTCAGGATGGCTTTGGCTTTTTACGTTCGTCGGAAGGCTCCTACCTGGCCGGGCCTGATGATATCTACGTATCCCCAAGCCAGATTCGTCGTTTCAATTTGCGCACTGGCGATACTGTTTCTGGCAAAATCCGCCCCCCTAAGGAAGGCGAGCGATACTTTGCCTTGCTCAAGGTTAACGAGATCAATTTTGACCGGCCTGAGAACGCAAAGAACAAGATCCTATTTGAAAACTTAACACCGCTGTTCCCCAACGAACGTTTAATCATGGAAACCGGGAATGGCAGTACTGAAGACATAACCGCTCGCACCATTGACCTGGTGGCCCCCATCGGCAAAGGCCAGCGCGGTCTTATTGTTTCGCCCCCAAAAGCGGGCAAGACCTTGATGCTGCAGAACATCGCGCAATCCATAACCCGGAACAGCCCAGATTGTAGACTAATTGTGCTGTTGATCGATGAGCGGCCGGAAGAAGTAACGGAAATGCGCCGCACGGTGCGCGGTGAAGTGGTGGCAAGTACTTTTGATGAGCCACCGTCCCGCCATGTGCAAGTGGCGGAGATGGTCTTGGAAAAAGCCAAGCGCCTGGTGGAGCATAAACAGGACGTGGTCATACTGCTCGACTCCATTACCCGTTTGGCCAGGGCTTACAACACGGTAATTCCATCATCAGGTAAAGTATTAACCGGTGGTGTGGATGCCCATGCTCTGGAGCGACCTAAGCGATTCTTCGGCGCAGCTCGAAACATAGAAGAAGGCGGTAGCCTCACCATACTGGCAACAGCTCTGGTGGACACTGGCTCGAAAATGGACGAAGTTATCTTTGAAGAATTCAAAGGAACCGGTAATCAGGAACTGCATCTGGATCGACGCATCGCGGAGAAACGGGTATTTCCCGCCATCGGAATTAACAAGTCCGGAACCCGTAGAGAAGACCTGCTCACATCAGAAGATGAACTAAAGAAAATGTGGATTCTGCGAAAAATTCTGCACCCCATGGACGAAATTGCAGCCATGGAGTTCTTGATCGACAAAATGCGCGACACCAAGACCAATGATGAATTTTTCCAAGCCATGAAGCGCAAGTAATTGACGTTTAGTGTAACGTTTTTACCTCGAGGCTTAACTCTAACTGTAAACCCCAATGAAACCATCATGCAGGCCGCCCAACGGCAAGATTTTATTCTTGCCAGGGCCTGCGATGCGGGAACCTGCCAGTTGTGTGAGGCAACCCTGGTGGAAGGCAGAGTGAGCATTAAGAACAGGAAAGAGGTGATCTGTGCCAATAAAAATACACCTGCAAAGATTTATCCTTGTATCGCCATTCCCCAGCAGTCTATCCATTTAGAGGTGAGAAACGTGCTATCTCCTGGTGAATTACCCATAAAGGAAATTCACGCCCAAATAAAATCGGTGCAGCAAGTGAGCCCAGATGTGAAACGGGTGACGTTGCGCCTGCCTGCAGGCAAAAAATTATTATTCCACCCGGGGCAGTATCTGGAGATATTATTGGCTGACGGAATGGAAGCCGCATACTCAATCGCCACAGCACCGAATCAAGACAGAACCTTGGAGCTTCATATTCGCGCCAATCTGGAAAGCGAATCTTATCTTCAATTGGAACCCTTATTACTGGAAGGCTCAATATTGCCCATAAGGTTACCTAAGGGAACCGTAACCCTTCACAAATTAACGTCCGCACCGCAAATTGTTTTTGTGGCCGCCTCCACCGGTTATTCACAGGTGCAATCCATGTTGCAGGGGCTGCTTGAAAACCAGGACTCTCGATCCGTGCATGTATACTGGGGTGCGCGCCACCCGGAGGACTTATATTTACATCAGCGGGCAACAGAGTTAGCTCAAAGCCATAATCAGGTTAGCTATACCGCTGTGGTTTCGGATGAACCGGATTACTGGCCCGGCAGAACGGGCCTTGTGCACAATGTGGTGTTGGAAGATCTTCAGCTATTTGAGCAAGCCATGTTTGTTCTATGCGGCTCTCCGGCCATGGTCTACGCTGCCTACGATGACTTCATAAAAAAGGGCATTCAGCCCGAACAAATTATTTCTGACGTATTCGACTACGCACCCCGACCCGCAAGCTGATTACTCAGACAAACGCTCATTAGTGAGCGCCCGGTCTGTAATCTCTTTCACCAATTCTGCGAGACGCTCCATAATGGGTGCCAGTTCTGGATGGCGAAAAAAAAGCACTCTGTCCAAATAAGTACCGTCCACCAACTCATGTAAAAACGAGATATCGAAGTAACTTAATATCTCTCCGCTGCGAACCCTTTCGCGTATGTCCATTATGCGCGGCAAGCAGCGTCTATCGAGACTTTTTATCAAAACGGAGATGGTGGCTTTATCCTGGGGATCGCATACCAAAACAGGTGCCCTCCGAAGAAATTAAAGGAGCCAAAATCCTGCAGGCACCCGCGTTAGTAAACCAATTTAACTTTACTGCAGTATATATACATATTGGATAACTGAAACCAAAATCAAAGGAATATTACTCCACAACCAAATACTTCCTCATTTGAAGCAAGTTGTAACAGGTTTGTCGATTTTAACAACAAGTTGATAACACATTAGGACCTAAATAGTACTGTGACTGGTTTCACGATTTTGGTACATTTGTGTTCCTGAAATTAGACGTAGGCATCGGAAGCATCTGAATTAACAAGAACTTTTCCGCGCCTATCTATGATTCTCGTAATCACTGGTCATAATTTGCAAACAACATCACACAGATCCATTGGGGCTATGACGAATCCTTTTTATTCTGCCTGGTTTATGCAAGCTGCAGAAAAGCACCTGCTGTCAGACAAACAACAACTGCAATGGATTACGGTGGATGGTGTTGGATCTTTTCCCACCATCACTACCTTACGCAATGGCCGAATGGTGTTTCCCATGCGTAAGAATCTGCCCACAATACATTGTTTTTGTGGCGCTCCATTGCCAGGGGCAAATAGTACTCCGGCTTGCAGCCAAGATCTGTATCTAAAACTGGTTCCGGAGGACTCGCCCGCACATCAAGCACTGGAAGCCATGCCCCAGGCCGTCAAAGTGGGCAGCCATACCCGTGCCTGCATCCGACCCGGGCTTGATTACGAGAGCTTTTTGAAAGCCAACCTGTCCACCAAAAAGCGCAAAGAGTTTCGGCGCCTGAAAAAGCGACTGCAGGAACAGGGCACAGTGGAAGAAAGCTGGTGGCAACCAGGGCAAGATCTCGATCAATGGACACAGCAATTTATAGAACTAGAAGCCCTGAGCTGGAAGTCCGATAAGGGCACAGCCATCGCCTGCAATCCAGCGGAGGTACAGTTTTTACACGCCATATTAAAAGGCGCAGCCGAGCAAGGGGAATTGCTGCTGTTTCGGCAAACCTTTGATGGCAAGCCCATTGCCATGCTGATCTGCTTTCAAGGCGATGAAACCATATACACCTTCAAAATTGCTCACGATCCCGAATTCGCGCGCTATTCCCTTGGCTCTCAAGCCATGTTGGCGGCCTCTCAGCTCATACTGGATGAGGGCTTGGGCAAGCTTATGGATTCTTGCGCCGAAGAAAACCACCCCATGATTAACCACCTTTGGCCCGAAAGGCGGGCATTAAACGACTGGTTCATTCCACATACACTGCTGGGACGCCACCTTGTTGCCCCTATGATGGAGCATCGTTACAAGATCAAGATGAGGAATAAACAATCATGAGATTATCCACAACAAGCCTGGAAACCCTGGCACAAGCCTATCCACATCAGCCAGTTCAGTTTGAATTTGAACTGGACAAACCAAAGTTATTGCAAAGAGAGCATATAGCGGAGCTGGCCGAGGCGTTGCCTACCCAATCAATCGAACAAAATATGGGCAACCTGACAAAGGTATCAGAACCGTCTGCCGCCAGACCCACGGGTCTGACAGCGGCTGAGAGCGTGCGCACCATATCAGATAACGGGGCCTGGATTGTTTTAAAAAACATCGAGCAATCAGAAGCTTACAACAAGCTTGTTGACTCCATGATTGAACAAATTAGCGCCGTAACCACCCCGGAAGCGCGTATTCAGAAACGTCTGCAAGAAGGCTTTATTTTTGTGTCTTCCCCTGGATCTGTAACCCCTTACCATATCGATCACGAACATAACATTCTGTTTCAAATAGAAGGCACTAAACGGGTTACAATTTATCCGAAGAAACCACCTTTCCTGCTCCCAGAAGAGCTTGAGCGGTTGCACAGCGGGGGGCACCGCAATTTACCGGATCGAGAAGGGATCGAGTCGGGGGGCGAAGAATTTCTCCTGACACCGGGCACGGCACTGTACTTTCCGGTAACCGCACCCCATTGGGTGCAGAACGGTGACCAGGTGTCAGTGTCTCTGTCCATTACCTGGCGTTCAAACCTGCAAAAACGGGAACGACACCACCACTTGATGAACGCATGGCGGCGCAGTCAAGGTAAACCGGTGCTTGAGGAATCTGCCAACTGGCAAAGGGTAACTCATACTTTGTTGCGCAAGGCGCGATTGCGCTAACAGAATTTAATACGATCACACGGGCATGCAATGCCCATAGCAAACAAAACATGGAACAAAGTCTTGGGGGACTTATGTTAAAGAAGCTGACCACTACAATTAGTAAACCTTTTCTATTTGCCAGCGGCTTTGTAGCCAGTAGCCTGTTGATACCCACCAACGTCTATTCTGATGCCGCCTGCGAGCAACCACCACAACGTTTCGAACCTGCCATGGTTGAGTGCAAGACGCCGGGTTGGGTGGCTTTAACTTTTGATGATGGCCCCCACTACAACACCCCTCAAATTCTGGACACACTGGCGTCCTATGATGTGAAGGCGAGTTTCTTCGTGGTGGGCAATCGCTTGCAAAACCCCTACTATGCTGAGTTGTTACAAGACATCATTGACCAAGGTCACCTGGTGGGAAACCACACATGGAGTCACGCAGACATGAGCAATCTGCGACAAGTGACGTCTGAGTCTGAATTGAGAAAAACCAGCGATTACATCAGCCAATTAACCCAATACGAAATGCAGTTTATGCGTCCACCCTTTGGCAAGCTGTCGCTGGATGCTGCATTGGCCTCCTGGACTTTCGATTACACCATCGCCATGTGGAACCTGGATTCCCACGATTATCGCTCAACATCTGAATGGAGCGCTCAACAGCAACTGGACAAGATCCAACAAGCGTTTAATAGCCAATCCCCTGATAACAGCTCTCACATTCTTTTACTGCACGACTACAGTTCACAAACTCTTGAAAACTTATCTGCTATCATCGAGAGCGCCCAGGACGCTGGCTACCGTATTGGCACAATGGAAGATTGCCTCAAGCTTTAAGGTTGATTTCAATTTATTGTCAATTACAGTGAAAACGTTATTTAAGCTGATTAAAAACTTAATCAAACCAGTACTGTATCGCCGATACAGTCTGGTTTTGCTAGAGCGCGATCTGGCCGTACCGGAGCGGTCATTGAGAAAATCAAGCCGCTGGACAATCCGTCAGCTCACCGACGCCGACCTAAATTCCTGCGAGGTTCATTTTCCCCACCAAATGAAGGCGTTCGCGCAATTGTTCCTCAAAGGCTTTGTCAGCTTTGGCAGCATCGAGCATGACTCAGGCAATGTCATATCCATCGTTTGGTACGCCCAAAATGCCTACCAAGATGAATTCAACCGCTATACTTTTGATGTTCAGGATGGTGAGGTATTCCAGTTTGCAGGCGAAGTTGCCACAACTTTTCGTAACACCCAAGTCTCAGCTGCAACGCTGATCTACTGTTGGCGACACTGGCAAGAACAAGGCAAAACAAAAATCACCTGCGCTGTGGACAGTAAGAATAGCGCTTCACTTAAGCTTCTATTCCACATGAACTGGCAAGAAAGTGGTAAATTGGTGCGCTATCACCGCTGGCTGGGAAAGCAAATCACTTGGCTGGAAAGCTATGCTGATAGTCGCTTTGATCAGTTCAAAAGAAAACGAAAAACACGCCTGCAAAATCCAGCCTAGCCTGCTTTTCGCTGCTGCCAATCCTGCCAGCGGCTACGCAACCGTCTAGCAATGGGTTTCGCCACCGTCACAATAAAGCGAATGGCCTGGCCCTTAAGATTGCGCCGAAACCAATACAATCGCCAATGGGGAATGGTTTTCTGGCTTCGCTCCAGCAAAAGGTGGCGAGTATAAGGGCCTACCCTGGACGCATCCACCGCCTCGTAACCACTGCGGGCGGCCTCCAATACAATTTCATCCAATAGGATTCGACCCAGAGCGAGCTTGCTGTACTCAGGCAGATAGGCAATGCTGTAGTCCAAAAATCGATTGTTAAAGTAAAAACCGAACTTGTAGGACGCCAATTTGCCGTCGATATAAGCCAATACCAAATCCAAGTGGCCTTCAGCAGCTAAGGCGGGCGCTAGTTCGGCAAAAAACTCGGAGCCCGTAGGGTGATTAAAAATGCCCATACCCTCATCGCCCTTCCAGCTCTGGGATTCCACTTGCTTTAACTGCTGGTAGAGACTTTCCACCTGCTCTGGCGATGGCCTCACATGCTCAATAACCCCATCTAACTTTGCCAGCTTCTTGCGACGACGCTTTAAATCCGTACGCATTTTTGACGGATAGGATGCAACCACCTGTTCTTCTGTTTGCCCTTGCAAAAGATACTCGGGGCACTGACAAGTGGTCATACAGTAAAAAGACTGGGAACGTTCTCGCCCCCAATCTAAAGTACGCTGACGAAAATCCTCAGAATCATGCCATTGCTCCCAGATCATCAGGTCGCACTCGTCGGCAATTACCTGGAACAACTTATCCAGCACCAAATCCCATTTATCCAGGTAATCTTGGTGCAACATTTGACCAAGCCGATCCGCCCAGGGGTATTGCAACAACCTGGCTACTTGAACCGGGATACCAAATAATTTCTCCCTATCAAGACGCAGCCCCATAAATGCCACCAGCTCCTGGCGTTGATTACGCCCCACAATGAACAAGGTGCGGTCGGCATCACAATGCTTGAGCCAAGTTACCAACCAAGGCCAGTGATTAAATAAGGTGGCATTTGGGCTGCAGGCCATCAGTGCCCGATACTCATGCTCATCCACAGCAGAGGACAACTGGTCAAAAACTTGGAATGTAATCATGGAAAGGAAAGCGCCTTAGAAGTCAATCATTTTGATCTATTTGTTTACCCTGTACAAATCCACTATAGCTAGAGTGGGGCAGCGTTATAACGGGTTTTGACAAAAATTGATAGGAAACAACCTACTTAATCAACCTATCAACACTCGGTCGCGGAACTTAACTAATTGTTACTTGATGGTGCTCTGGCCAGTAAATACAATTCTGAACCAGATTTGAGATGCGAATTGGTTCACAAATTCGTTGAGCGTTACAGCCCTTAAACTGAATTTATAGGGTGAGCAATATAGGCTCCTGTGTCGCATCGCTATATATCTTTTTGGGGAAAAAATATGTCGATAGGAACAGATTCCGTCATGGTCAGTGGCAAATCTACGTCGTGCCGACGCAATACGGCCTTACGCAAACAGGTAGAGGGACAAGTACCTAAAATTAACCGCGGGTGGATCACCGGTAGACCCAGATCTCGAGGTTGGAATCACAGTTATACCAAGCGCTACATTGACAGCATCATTGCGGCACTCTGCCTGATAGCACTATCACCCATATTGGCTATAATCGCTATAGCAGTGAAGTTAACCTGTCACGGGCCGGTTTTCTTCCTACAAGAGCGTACTGGATATATGGGTCGAAGGTTCAAGATGTTTAAGTTTCGCACCATGATTCAAGATGCGGACAAAATGAAGCATCACTTCACTCATCTAAATTTACATCGCGGCAACACCCCTGATTTTAAAATTCATCGCGACCCAAGGATCACTCCCATCGGCCACTTTTTGCGTAAATACAGCTTAGATGAATTGCCACAACTGATTAATGTGGTGAAAGGCGATATGCGCCTGGTGGGGCCAAGACCAACGTCATTTAATATCAACACCTATTCGGAGCATCACCTGGGTCGCCTGGCTTCACCGCCTGGTATCACTGGCAAATGGCAAATTTCAGGCCGTAGTAACGTGGACTTTGACCTTAGAGTGAAGCTTGATTGTGAATATCACGAAGAGCAGGGGCCCATTCAGGATCTGAAGATTCTGATCAAAACGCCTCTATCCATTGTAAGAGGAGAAGGGGCTTACTAAAGCACTTAAAACACCATGTATAACCTCAGCCCCAGCGAACTCAACTTATCTGCGGACCTATTGCAAGGTCATTATCGCAGCCTGTATGTGACGGCACCTTCTGAAGGTGCCGGCAGCAGCAGCTGCGCCTATGCCCTTGCACTGGCTTTGCGAGAATTAGTAAATGAGCCGGTGCTGTTGATTGATGGTAATTTTGAGAATCCTGGTCTCAACAATCAATTCAATCTGAATGAATGGTCGGGCTTCGCCGACTGGCTACGCAGCGACGATCAAGATCCTTCAGACTATATTTGTAAAGTCAAAAATCACGAAATCCATGTTATGGGTACGGGTCAGGTAGCAGCAGAACATCCCCTCAGGGGACTGGCCGAACAAATACCTGAGCGAGTCAAATTACTACTGGAAGTCTATCCTTACATTGTTCTGGATGCTCCCGCCATCAACCAATCGGGGAGCCTGAATCTGGCGGCCCTTTTCAACGGGGTGATTCTGGTAGCGGCAGAAAACCAAACTCGCATTGAGTCCCTGGAAACAGCCAAGCAACAGCTGCAACAGGCAGGTGCCAATCTAGTTGGCAGCATACTGAATCGACGGCGCCAATACATACCCAATTGGCTTTCCAAATTAGTCTAACGAAGTGATACCTATGAAACGTCTTTTACTTGCTCTATTACTGACGCAGCTAAGCGCCTGCGGTACTTTCCCGGATGAGGACCAATACTGGATTCCCATGGAGCACTTTGGCCGCGGCAATCAGTTGACTTATGTTCCTGAAGAAGACTATCGGCTGCAACCAGCAGACACCATAGATATTCTATTCCACTTCAACACCCTCAGCGACGAGGTGTATCTGGTGGCTCCCCATGATCGACTGGAAGTGAAATTTCTATCTGCCAGTGAATACGACGCCATTCATTCTGTTCGCCCCGATGGCTTCATTTCACTTCCCTTTGTGGGCGATATGAAAGTTGCCGGCCTAAGTGTCAGCGAAATCCAGTCCAAGATCACTAAACGATACAAGCCCGTACTTAAAGACCCTCAGTTTTTCGTGACACTGGCCGAGTATCAAGTACATATCAAGCAACTGAAAGAGTCCCTAAATCATCCAACCATGGGGCAAGCACGCTTGCTGGTGGTGAGAGAAGATTCCAAAGTAACGTTTCCACTATTGGGTGATATCAGCGTAAAGAACAAAACCGTTGAAACCGTTAAAGCAGAAGCCAACCGACTATATGCCAACCAGGCTCCAGGTATGTCAGTGGACGTACTGCTGCAAAAAACCCATCCACGCCAGATTTACGTTTTTGGCGAAGTTAACAAACCCGGTGGTCACCTGGTGCATAGCAATATGTCATTATTCCAGGCGGTTGCCCTTGCCGGTGGCCCCACCCGTGAAGCAGAAATGGACACGGTTATCGCCATGACTAAACGCAATGGTGAAATGCAGGCCCAAGTGTACAACCTGAAGCAACTGTTAAATGGCAAAACCGACGCTGCAGCCGCCATTTTATCCCCAGAAGACGTGCTCTATATCCCTCGTGACCGCCTCAGCACCACCGCGCAGGTAGTACGTAGCATAAGCGAGATCATGATGTTCCGCGGCATTGGCGTCACCGTATCCTACAGCCAGACCGATAACGATGAGACTCGCATTATCTCGCCAGCTGAGGCTGGGTCACAATGAGCAACCATTCACAGGGTGCTCACCTGCGTGAGCTAATCACCCTTTTTTCTGCCCAGTTGCCGTTGATGCGGCGTGTATTTGCAGTTTGCGTTATTTTGGCATTTTGTGCGCCGTTTTTTGTAGGCACAAAATACACCGTAAGCGGTGAGGTTTTAGTTTGGGCCAAAAAAATTCAACAAGGTGTCACTGGGGAAATTATTGGTGGTGAAGGCGCCCGCTACATTCCTGCCACACTCACGGACATAGAGACAGAGAATAACATCATCCGCTCCACTGCCCTGGTGCAACAAACCATGGCGGACCTGTATCACGACGGCGTATTTGAAGGTGAGCCCAACCCACTGGCCAAGATCACTCAGCCCATTAAAGACTTTTTGAAAAGCCTGCTAGCGGATGAAGACGCGGATCCAGACCAGGACGCCATTAACGGCTTAACCAAACAGGCACTGGCCAGCTTAGAAGTGGTGGCACTGCCGGGCTCCAATGTTATCACTGTGAACTATGAGTCCGATGATCCGGAACTGGCCGCCACAATCGTTAATCAACTCATGAAGAACTACCTGGAAAAACGCCAGAATCTCATCGTCAACGATGGCATCGACGAGTTCTTTCTACAAAAGAAAAACATTTATAAAGAACGACTCAAGTTGCTGGAAACCCAAAAAGTAGAGTTGTTCAACAAGTACGACGTCACCAACACACAGGAAGAATTGTCCCTCAACCTGGCGGCAATGAACCGCGAAACAACCGAACTCAGCCAACTGATTGATCAACATTTGGAAGCCAACGCTTGGCTTGCTTACCTGGAGGAACAGCTGGTTACCCTAAGAAAAACCGATGCAACTCAAGTTTCTTTTTCTTTCACCTACGGCGGGAGTAGCAGTACAACGGTTGTGGATTCGGAGATGAAAAATCAAGTGGAGAGAATTTCCACCTTGCAATCAGAATACGCCGCCGTGCGATCCGCTTTTAGAAAAGACAGCGCCCGTCGAACCACGCTGATCAATCAATTGAACGAGCAGAAAAAGCGCCTGATTAACTTGGTGGAAAATCGCATATTGGAGCGCAGTAAAGCCGCTAAAGTGCAAGAAACTCTGATCCAAAACAAACGCATTCGGCTTGACGACTACAAAGAGCGTAATAAAGAACTCAAGCAGGTGGCGGGACTGGAAGCAGAAATTACCACCGAGCTGCAAGCGGTGAACGACGCCTACTTCAAATACAGCCAACAGTATGAAGAAAAGCGTTCAGAAAATATTGCCAAAGTGGATGACTTGGCCAGCGTTCGTATTTTGAGTAGCGCCAAAATGCCCCTTGAGCCCAGCTCAACCAAACGTTCCATGGTATGGACTCTGGGTCTTATCAGCAGCGTATTTGTGGCCATTGCGGTGGGCTTGATTGCTGAGCTGACCCGTACTCAAGTGCGTGGCGCTCAACAGTTAAATCAAATTCTAGGCGTACCGGTGCAAGCCGTGTTTGATGAACTTGACTCCTCTGAAGGCACTCACTTTAGCATCCGTCCTCGAGAATTTTGGCAATGGTTAACCCGCTAGACCCAACCCTTGTTCATATCATTAGTGCCTCCGGGTTCTATGGTGCAGAAAGGGTCGTTGCCAATCTCTGTTGCAGCCAACAGCGATTGCACACCGTTGTATTGTGCCTCTCCCCCGGGGATAGCAACCTCACTGTATTCCGCCAACAGGTGGAAGCGGCCGGCGCAGAGTTTATCCATATTAACAATTCATTTGGCGACGCCATCACATCTTTGCGTCAATTATCACGCTTGCACGGCAAACTGGTATTAAACAGCCACGGCTATAAAGAGGTGGTTATCGCCAGCCTGTTCGCCCTGATAAACGACTGCCGAGTGGTGGCCACGCAACACGGTTTTATTCAAAATAGCAGTAAAACCAAGCTCTACAATTTAATCGACAAAGCTTTTTGCCGCTGGTCAAAGGTACATAGGGTTGTGGGCGTCACCCAAACCATTATTGATACTTACCGTGGTTTTGGGGTGAGCGAGAAGCGCTTGGCTTTACTGCCTAACGCTATTCCACTGCCACCGGTTATGGATAAACAAAACGCTCGTGAAAAGCTCGCGGAGCGTTGGCAGATATCCAGCCAAAAACCCATTGTGGTTTTCCTTGGCCGACTGAGCGAAGAAAAAGGGCCGTTACTGTTCGTTGATGCCATGGACCAGTTACTTCGCAAGCATCCCGACTGCACCATTCTTATCGCGGGCGATGGACCTCAACGGGAACAAGTGCTAACGCGAATCGCCCACCATAAAAGAACAAAACAGATTCATTGGCTAGGGTTCGTGGATGATGCCCACACTCTTCTGGCTGGTGCCGATTTAATGCTTCTCACGTCCACAACCGAGGGTACCCCCATGAGCCTGTTGGAAGCGATGGCTTTGGAATGCGTTGTGGTAGCGGCTGCAGTGGGTGGTATTCCCGATATTATTGAAGACCAGCGCAACGGCGTTCTGATAGCAAACCGCAATGCCAATCTGTTTGCCAACGCCTGCACCACCCTACTTCAGGAACCAGCACTGCACCGTGATTTGGCCCGTGCCGCGCGACACACCGTGGAACAACAATACAACCTTGAAAAACAACAAGGGTTTTATCACAGGGATATCTACGCTTTGGAGTCAAACCTATGACTCAACAGCAAACCTTGCTTGGGCTGGGCCTGCTACTCATGCTGGCTTCCGTAGCAGCCCTTACCACTCCAGCTTACGTGGTTGCGCCCATGGTGCCAGTGGCATTGCTGGGCGCCATCATTTTATACCGTTTCCCGGAATATGGTTTAGTGTTACTGGCGGGTTTAGTTCCTCTGGAAGGATTGTTCGCCGGTAGTAAATTATTTACCGGATCCAAGCTGGTGGGTTTAGCCATGTTGGCAATCGTTTCCTTTCGACTCATCATCAAAAACCTCCCTGCAGAGAATTTGAAAAGTCCTCTTTGGTGGCCCATCGCAGCACTGGCGCTGGCGTTTATTTGCAGCGCCTATGTAAACGGCCAAACACCAGACTCCCAATATGCCATCAAACAGTTGTTTACTGTGACCAGTATTTTCTTTTTAGCCTTGGCGCTAAAGGATCGTCTCCCCATCATCTGGATGATGCGGGTTTTGAGCTTAAGTGTGGTGGCCACCGCACTGATGGCCCTACTCACAGAAAGTGCCAATGTGGAAGATCGAGCCATTGGGTTACTGACGGACCCCAATGAATTTGCTCTGTTGCTGTGCGTGGTACTACCCATGACACTTTATTTAGTTTTATACGATCCCATAAAACTACTCAGAGTGTTTTGGTTAGGGATATTTGCCATATTAATTCTCGCTTTTGGTAAAACCATGTCTCGCTCGGGCCTTGTGGTACTGGTATTGGCATCCAGCGTGATGCTGTTTCACTACAGAAGTAAGCTAAAAGGCTGGTCGGTTGCCCAGATCTCCGCTTTTTTGATTTTATGTTGTTTTTTAGGTGCCGCCAGTTTAGGGGTGATGCCCCAGGATTATCGCGAACGGATACTATCGTTGGTCAATTTGAGCTCCGGGGTAAAATCCTCCCATGTGGATCCATCGTTGGGTCGGCGTTCATCCTATCTAATAGTTGGCATGGATGTATTCAAAAACAATCCTGTGCTGGGCAGTGGTCCCGGTTCTTTTCCGTCTCAATACGCCAAAAGCAGTTATGCCACGGCGTTCTCCGTATCCAGCAACAACCCGGATTTGTATCGTCGAGCCCACAACACCTATATGGAAACACTGGCGGAAACCGGCTTGTCAGGGATTTTGCCACTACTTGGGTTACTGTTTCTGGCCATTAAACAATATTATCAAGCCCACAAAAGAGCAATGTCTCAAGGCCGGTTGGCCCAGGCTCATCAATTGGCTCATATTGGTTCGTCTATGGTGGCCATCATTCTATTTATGCTATTCCTTTCTTATTTAAACAATAAACTGCTCTGGATTCTTTTGGCCATTGGCGGCGCCTACCTACATCAAATTCCCTCTTTAAGCGGACAGAAAGCCAAATGAAGTACAGCGTTATAATTCCCTGTTTCAATGAAGGCCACGTGTTAACAGCCAGCTTAGACGCGTTAACAAACGCTGTGGGCAGTCGAGATGATATTGAGATACTTTTGTTAGATAACGGCTCCAGCGACGATTCCATGGCTATCGCCAGCCGCTACCCATTAACTTTAATTAAGCTTGTGGAAGTGAGAATTTCGGCGCTCCGAAATCATGGCGCCAAACTCAGCTGCGGCGAGTATCTGGTGTTTATGGATGCCGACATAAAGTTACCGAAAAACTGGTTCCAATTACTGGACGACTACACAGAACAAGACAAGGTGGCCGCTGTAGGTTTTGTGGATACGGTACCCGAGCATGCCCCCTGGTTTGCTCGTATATGGAGCCTAAAAGACCTGGCGCGACGCAACAAATTGCAGCAGGTAGATGCTTTACCGGGCCGCAATTTGATGGTGTCCCGAATTTGGTTTGAACGGATCAACGGCTTTAATTCGGAACTGATAACCGGTGAAGACAAAGATTTTGTTATGCGAATTGCTCGCAGCGGCGGAACTGTGATGTCGGACCCTGGAGCCGATGTGGTGCATTTAGGATTTGAGAGAGACTTTCTGGAATGGTGCCGCAAGGAATACTGGCGTCAACATAGCCATATTCGATTGATTCAGCACCAAGGAGCAACGCTACGTCTGCTGCGCTTTCCTCTGCTGGCGGTTAGCCACTGGCTAATGGCCGCCATGGTATGCAGCTCTGCATTGACTCTGGGTAGCGCCATGACGTTGGCTTTGGTTTTTCTTTGGTTTGTGCCAAGTTTAGGTATGAGTGTGGCTCATTCTGCCAGCCGTTGGCCGCCACTTAGATTATTGCAGTTTAGCTTGCTGTATTGGCTACGTTTTCATGTGGCGGGTTTTTCCGTCCTTCGCGAAGCCTGGGAACTACAACAGAAGAGGAAGACACAGTGGAGTTAATTTTTTGGATTGTCATTAGCGTCTGTGTATATGGCTATTTTGGATATCCCATTGCTTTGATGGCGCTGGCTCCCTTGTATCGGCGTTTTACACCTTTGCCCCAAACCACCGAGCAGGGACCCAAGGCCAGTATTTTAGTCGCCGCCTACAATGAAGAAAAAAATATCGCCACCAAACTGGATTCACTGCTTCGCCAAACTTACCCGTCGGACTTATTTGATATTTGGGTGCTGAACGACGGCTCCAGCGATCGCACCGCTGAAATAGTACAAGGTTACAATAACCCGCGTATTCATTTATTGGATTTGCCCCGCGGCGGTAAAGCCAACGCCCTAAATGCAGGGGTAGATGCCAGCGGCCACGAAATCCTGGTTTTTAGCGATGCTGACAATGAGTGGGCTGATGACACTCTCATGCGCTTACTGTCACCCCTTACTCTTAATGAAGTGGGTGTGGTTTCAGGGCATTTAAGTATCCGTAACAACTCCAAACATTTGGGTTTAGGGGACCGCCTCTATCGTCGCTACGAATCCTTAATTCGTCAAAAAGAAACCCAATTGGGCAGCGCAGTATCGGCTGATGGAGGCATCTTTGCCATACGCCGGGAGTTGTATCAGCCTTTACCACAGGACGTTAACGACGACTTCCATATAAGTACCGGTGCCATTTGTGGCGGCAAGGCTTTGGTGTACCAGGAAACTGCCGTGGCCTATGACGATGGCGTGGATAAAGCGGAAAACCAACTGAGGCGACGAATTCGAGTTACCGTGGGCGGCATGACCAGCCTGTGGCGACGGCGCGAGTTATTTAACCCTCTCCAATTTGGCTGGTATTCATTGTGTCTCCTCAGTCACAAATTAATACGGCGTTTTGTTCCTTTTTTTGCATTGCTGTTATTCCCCATCAACTGTTTTTTAGTGGGTGATAATCTATTTTACAATTTTACATTTTTTGCCCAGCTGGCATTTTACGTTCTGGCAACACTAGGATTGCTCGATAAAGGTAAAAACTTACCCAAGATTTTCTCCATCGCTGGCTTCGCTTTTCTTAGCAGCTATGGATTGGGTTTGGGCATCATTAAGTTTTTAAAGGGCGAGCGTTTCACTTTTTGGTCGCCGGAGCAAAACAGATGAGCCGGGGCCTTAAATTAAAACAGGCCATAGGAAAGTTGACTGGGTTTCACTTGCTGCCCAGTCTTTTGCAGGAAAAAACCGTGGTTTTTACGTTCCACCGTGTTTTACCCAAAGCAAAATACGATAGCCTGCGTTTCCAAAACAGCTTAGCGGTTAGCGACCAAGGCTTCGAACGATTCTTGCAAAACATTTCAGAGAATTTTGATGTCATTCCACTGTCCCATTTTATCCAGCAACAGTCCAGTGGAGAAAAGATAAACTCCAGACCCCAGGCCATCATTACCTTTGATGACGGCTGGATTGATAATTACGATTATGCGTTCCCATTACTGCAAAAATATCGGCTTCCCGCAAGTATTTTTCTTTGTACTGATTATATGGAAACCGAGCAGAGCTTTTGGTGGCAGGATGTTGGTGAAGTACTGAGCTCAGAAGACCTGTCCAACTCGGCCAAAGAACGCATACAGAGCCTTATAACGCACTATTTTTCCGGTGATCCCATAAGCAGCCTGAACTGCTTCACAAAAACAGATCAATTTATAGAGATCCTTAAACGAGACCACTATGATAGAGTTCCCGACTTCAGCAGAGCACTGTTTTCCTGCTCCGGATACCAGCCTACAAATCTTTGTTTGAGCTGGGAACAATGCAAGACTATGTCGGACAATGGCGTCGAGTTTGGCTCCCATACCTGTAGTCACCCTCGCCTAAGTCTACTCTCACCGACGGATCTTAACCATCAGATGCTGAGTTCTAAATCCAAACTTCAGGCCCACGACATAAATTACGTTGATGCCCTGTGCTACCCCTATGGCGACTACAGCAAGCAGGTACAACAAAGAGCCGCTCAGGTTTATTCAATGGCATTCACCACAGACAATGGCGTCACCCGTATACATCCGGAAAACCCCCATGGCATTCCCCGAGTTCACGTTTGTGAAAAGGTCGCCACCTACCCAAATCAGCTTAACTACCGTATTCTCCGCGCACTTTGGGGAACGAGCTAACCCATGGCGGGGCAGCTTGAACAGTCAGGGACAGAACAAAAACAGACGACTCAACAGGAGAGAATGGTAAAGCAATTTGGCCAAAGCCTTGCTACAAAAATTCTCATGATCCTGATTAGGTTAGGACGCAACGCCATATTGGCCAGGGTGCTGGGACCCGCAGATCGAGGTTTATTTTCCCTGATCAGCAGTATACCGGAACTGATTATGGTGGCAGGAAATGCCGGACTCGCCAATTCCGCCGCCTACCACACCGCAAAAAAGACCCGCCCCCTACACACTATTGTGGCAAATGTTAATGTTCAAATACTGTTAATCAGTACACTTCTTTTTTTACTGAGTTTTTGGGTAGTTGAACAACATTGGCTTAATAAAGACTATGAGGAAGCCGTAGTACATTTTCGCTGGTTTATTGCTTTCGCCATTCCTTTAATGCTGTTTAAGATAGTTAACTTTAACCTGCTACATGTTTTGCAGCGTATCGGCACCATAAATCTATTCAGCCTACTGGAATCCACTTTGCCTCTGATTCTATTCTTGATCCTATGGTGGGGCTTCGATATTGATGCTTTGGAAGCGGCGGTATGGTCTTGGTTTTTGGGGCTGGCAATCATAAGTGTGTCAGCAACCTCATCTTTGGGCTGCAAGTTCCCCATACAAATTGATCGCGGCCTGCAAAAAGATTTGGTGGGCTTCGGCAGTAGGGGCTATCTTGACACCATGTTTCAGGCATTATTACTGCGGATCGACTTTGTCATCATTAGCGCTCTGATTGACAATGAGGCCTTGGGTTACTACGCCATCGCCACTGCTGCTGCGGAACTGTTACTGACTATTCCCAACTCCCTGGTAGCACCCTTATTTTCATTTATGCTAAAGAAAAATGCCAATGACAAGGATACGGTAACACCCATCGTTCTGCGCCTACTGTTGGCGACCATGGTAATAGGAGCGATCTTCTTCACCCTATTTGGCAAAGCACTTATCTTCGTCTTGTTCGGCTCTGCGTTTTTGCCGGCCTACGAACCACTGGTGGTGCTATTACCGGGTGTGATTTTCTTTAGTTACTATATGGTTGTACGGTTAGACCTGTTGGGTAATGATATGCCAGGTACGGTTTCCATCATATCTGGCATTGCTGTGGTGGTAAATGTAACCCTCAACTTTATATTGATTCCCCAATTTGGGGTAGTTGGGGCTGCGGCGGCATCGTCTATTGCCTATTTCTTAGCGACCTTAGGGGTATATAGGATTCATGCCAAACTACACGGATTCAGTCCGTTTCAGACCCTAGTGGTGCGCCGCAGTGATATTGCCCTGGTCATAAATTACATAAAAGAAAAACGAGCCTAAATGAAATCCACGGCCTATTTTGCCATCTTACTTCTATTGTCGGTGACGAACCAAATCGCCTTTGCCCAAGACTGGCAGAACCTAAGGGATGGCGTTATCCATATTCGAGTCACCAAACCCAACACCACGGTTACGTTGCGTTGGCGTGACGCCTGGATTTCAGAAGCACAACGGGATCATCTTTATCTGCAAAATCCAGACGGAAGCCTGTTAAAAAAATGGGTGCTTAGCTCCACCCAGACGCCGGGACAAGATCAGATCACCCTGGCTAACAAAGGCGACTATCAACTCCATGTCACCGGTTACAGCTTCCGCAACATCGACTTAAGCGTCAACAACAATGCCCTCACCCAGTTTGAGCCGGTTAAAATCCACAAAAGCATTGCTTTGGCGGGTAACGGTAGGTTGTATTTTCATGTACCCGCCAATCATTCGTTTCGCTTTAATGCCAAACACTTTGGCGGGGTAGGACAGTTTTTTTTAGGCGTAGAGCAAAACCGGCATCACCAAGCGCTCTCGCTGGATAAAAAACTCGAACATTCTCGTTATAATTCCATTGAGATTCCAGCCCATCCCCAAGACAGGGTTTGGCGCCTCACCTGGAATGGACAGGGTAAGTCGGCATTTTGGCTAGACCAGATCCCCAATCTATTTGCCCTGACACCGGAAAGTGTATTTAAGCCTAAACTGATACCGGCGGTTATCAACGCCCGTGTTCACAACGATATAAAAGGCCCTACTCCGGCTTTAGGAACCTCCATGCCTTTTGCTAAACCACCGCCCGTGGCGCTTAAGCTTATGGAAGGCTGGAATTTAACAACCGCTAACCACTACACATTTATTGATGTGTTGCTGAGAAAACCCAAACATGATCTCAGCTTCCTGCCATTGTACGAGCAACTGTTGGGATTAACCCCAAGTAGTGTCATTGTGGCTAAAACAGGGCGCAGGCCAGTATTAGATGACCCCGACGAAGTAAGCCAAGTCCTAAAACGGTATTTTATTACCCGGCATCAGCTTGGATTATTGAACGGCAGCTACATTGCCTTGGCGGACGAACCCAATCTCAACTATCCCAGCTATAACAGCTTCGAAAAGTATTTCGCGGCGGTGGTCAACGAAATAAAGTCACAGCCTGAACCTGCTCTAAAGCAGGTCAAATTTGCCGTACCCCAGAGCTCCCGCTTTATCGAAGGTCCCACACGCAAAGGCGCCGATTCTCGGATTGGGATTGATTGGGCAGACAAATTACTTCAAAAACATGGCCAACATATTGATGCCATTTCCTGGCATCAATGGATGGTTCGAGACCTAATCGATACTTCACGCTATCGGGATTCCGTGCGCGCCGCTGCGGCACTGGCGCAAAAACACCAACAGCGGCTCAACAAAAAGCTGGATCTGGTGTTGGCGCAAACCAATATATCCAGCGGTTTGGCCTTGAGCCCCTACGAACAGAACACTCAGTTTGCCGCGCTTTGGTGGGCCAGCGTGGTAGTGCAAAGCAGCCTGGAAGGTGAACTCGATCAGCTGGTCTGGTTCAAAGCTGACGACGACCCAATCTACCCCAAGGGGTTAGCATTCGAGAACTTTAAAAATAAACCCGTGGGAGAAGCCATTGGTTTTATTGGCGAAAATATGGGGCACTGGGTATTGAATTCTCACATAAGCCATCCAGAGCTGGACTTACTGGCCACACTATCCGAAGATAAAAAAACGCTTATTCTGCTGGGAGTAAACAAATCCGATCGCAAACAGAATTTAGAAATTGATCTTGATTTTCCCATTGATACTCCAGCTTTCACGCAACTTAAGTTCGGCCAAGGCGCGTCAACAAAGTCCTTACAACCCAATACCAAGCAGTCTAAGTCGCTTAAATTGGAAATAGATGGTAAAAAGATTTTTGTTATATCAGGCAGCCTGTAACAGGCCTGCAGAACAGCCAATTAACGGAAATTTCACATGCAACCATTGATTCTCCATCATTACGAACTGTCTCCTTTTTCTAAAAAAATACGGGCGATTTTTGGCTATACCCAGCTGCCCTGGCAGTCCGCAATCACCAAGGAAATGCCACCTCGGCCGGTACTCTCTCACCTAACCGGGGGCTATCGAAAAATACCTGTGGCCCAGCAAGGTGCTGACGTCTTTTGCGACACGCGGATCATCTGCGCCGAAATTGCGGCTATCACCCAAAAGCAGGAGTTGGATGTGTTCACCTCCGAGCAAGCCATACAGGACTTTGTGTCAGTGGCAGACTCCCAGGCGTTTTTTGCCGGTTTAACCCAAACCTTAACCTGGAAAATGAACAAGATAGTGCTGCAATCCATGTCCCTGAAAGACGTCTATCTGTTTTTGAAAGATCGAATCGCCATGGGCCGCAGCATGAACACTCAGCTGCAAAGCCCCAAGCAATCAAAGATTTTTTTCAGCCAGTATTTACAGCAGCTTGAAAACCAATTGGAAACTGACTTTCTGTTTGGAGACAAACCCACCATTGCTGATTTTTCTGCTTATCATATTCTTTGGCTAATTAGGGCCAAAGCGGAGAACAAACAATTGGCCCAATACACCAGGCTGAATCAGTGGCTGGATAGCATGGATGGATTTGGCGAAGGTCCAGCAACCCCTATGGATCCGCAGGCGGCGTTGTCTACGGCATTGAATTCAGAGCCCAGAGCTATCCCATCAGATCAAAAACAACATCCAGATGTGGGAAAAACCGTCACCATAGCCCCATCGGATTATGGCTTAAACCCTAGCCAAGGTGTTTTGGAAGCCAGCTCAGACTATCGCTGGATAATCTCCAGGGAAGACAGCCAAGTGGGTAGAGTTCACGTACACTTTCCCAAGCAGGGCTTTGAATTGAAGGTGGTGGGCTAGTCGCTAGTGTGATGCACCAATGTTTTTAAGCCAGCCGCTGGTGCACTAACTCCACCCAGTAGCTGACACCGTACACGGAAGCATGATCATTGAAGTCGTATTTGGGGTGGTGAATCATACAGCCGCCCTCGCCTTCTCCATTACCAAGAAATATATAGGCCCCCGGTTTTTTCTCTAACATAAAAGCAAAATCTTCCGAGCCACAAATGGGCTGCATTTGCGGCTCCACCTGGTGCACGCCAGTGATGGCTCGAGCAGCACTTAGAGCATGTTCCGTAGCCTCAGGTTGATTATTAAGTACGGTGAAGCTGGGCCTGATATCTAGATCAATTTTGATATTGTGGGCTATTTCATAGCCCCGCACCATTTCTGCCATTCGACGGCAAACCATGTCTCCCACTTCGTGTTCGAAATACCTAATGCCTCCGGATAAGGTCACCTGCTGGGGAATCACGTTGTAAGCATCCCCACCATGAATTTTGGTTACACTAATAACTGCAGTCTTTAGTGGATCAAGATTACGACTGACGATGGATTGAATACTCTGCATTAATTCCGCAGACACGATAACAGGGTCAATACAGTGCTGGGGAATCGCACCATGCCCTCCCACACCGTGGATAGTAATATCAAACAAGGAAAAAGCCGCCATCATAGGGCCCGGACAAATGGCAAAGCTACCCAATTCAATACCAGGGAAATTATGCATGCCGTAAATTTCATCCATGGGAAAGCGCTCGAACAACCCGTCATCCATCATGGCCAGGGCACCGCCCAGGCTTTCCTCTGCCGGTTGAAACACGAAATAGAGGGTACCATTAAAGTCCGGCTTAGCTGCCAACTGTTTGGCCGCACCCAGCAACATGGCTGTATGGCCATCATGACCGCAGCCGTGGAATACACCATCACAGGTGGATCGATGGGGAAAGGTGTTCTGCTCCTGCATGGGCAGGGCGTCCATATCTGCGCGCAAACCGATGGCTTGGTCGCTGTTTCCAGCTACCAGTTTGGCCACTACGCCCGTACCGCCCACCCCCGTCACCACCTCTAAACCCCAGCTGGTTAACAGGTCTGCTACGATTTTCGCCGTACGCACTTCCTGGTAGCCCAACTCCGGATGTGCATGTATATCCCGCCGCCAAGTTTTGATTAATTCAAAATCCTGGGTGGCTTTTTCTAAAATGGAAAGGGCCCGGGTCATAACTGTGCCTCATGGGGGAATGCTCCAGGTCAGCAAAACCTGGAGCACTTGAAGTAGGTTAATTGATATTAAGCGGATTCGCTTTGGGCAGGAGCTTCATCGGATGACGACTCGGGTTCCGGTTTGTCAGAAGGTTCCGGCATAGGCAAATCTGGCAGGCGTTCAGCAATCATGGCCAAACCCAGTTGAAAGTTTTCATTACTGGCCTGATGCTCACCCAAATGGCTAAGCAATCTACCCAATTCACCGTAGGCCTGAGCGGACTTACGGGATCGCAGGCTGGCTTCAAAATAACCTCTTGCCCGTTCCCACTGTTTGGTCTGTAAACACAGGCGGCCCATGGTCAGCAGCAGCATGGGATTACTGGGACGCTCTTTGAGCCAGTTCTCACACCAGAGCAATTGCTTTTCGGTGTCACCGCCCACCACATTACCGTACACAGTAACCAGGCTATCATCCCAATTCTTACGCAATAAATCCGTGATTGCACGTTCTGCATCTTCCCCGGCATTGGCTGCCATCAGGGCTTCAGCGTAGCTCTTAACCAAGGCAGGTTCTTTATGGAATTTATTCGGAATCTGATTCCAGGCCTGCTTTAGGTTCTGCTGTTTTTCAGCATCACTTTCACCGCTCACCGAACGTGTTAAACCACCCTGGTAACAAAGCAAGGCCAGCTCACTGAATTCAGTGGCGGAAACCACCTTGCGTTTTTTTAACGTGGGTAATAATTCTCTCAAACTGTCCCAGTCCTGAAGCTCCACATAAACTTTGGACAACATTTTAATCACGTAGGGATAACTAGGTGATTTGTTTGATTTGGACAAGTGCATCAGGGTTGCCAAACACTCTTCCCATTCGTCACCTTCAAACTGCAACCGCGCTTTGGTTAAGCTCACCGCCGCATCCGCTCCCGGTGTGGTTTCGTGGGCAAGACGCAGGTACTGATCCCGATCGTCTTCTTTATTTTGCTCGTGAGCAGCCTGGGCGGCGGTTAGATAATTTATCAGCGGTACATCGTTGGTGCGGGCGGCTTTCGCCAGGTTTTTCTCGGCGTTTTGCCAATCGCCCTCGGCTAACGCTATGAGACCTCGAGTGGTGCGCTTATTGGCAGTACGCTGGCCCCTCTGGGGATCAAACACCCAGCGTAAAAACAACCAAATCCAATACAGCACCAGGCCCAGGAGAATAAAACACACGATCCCCATCAGCAGGCTGGTTTCAAAGGTGTGACGACCGTGGGCCAGCAACACATAGCCGGGATCCTTGGCAACCGCTTTGAAGAACAGCGCACCCACTAAACACCCCATCACCAGAAACATGATGGTGGACGGCTTTAATTTAATAATGCTGAGCAGGCGTGTCATTGGGCATTCTCCTGCTTGAGCGCCATTGCCTGCTGTTCACGAATCAGTTTTTCTTTGTTCCAGAATTCGCGAAACACTCTTACAGCCCGAGAAGAAGCCTCGAGACTGGGCACCGATGGCCGCAGCTTAACCTGAGTCAGGTCGCTCAATTCGTTAATGAAAAACTTGGCTTCGGCACTGTGTGTGCGTAAATATAATTGCACGCGATCCTTTGCTTCATTTAGGCTCAAGTGAAATGCTTCATTGTCCCTTTGCAGCAACGCCAGCTGCGCCTGATTCAGTAACAACACCACACTCTGTTCCAAATAATCCCGCTGTGACGTCAACAACAAAGGCTGTGATTTAATGTGTTTCTGGTAGCGGAACAATGAACCTAAGAAATCGGTGAAGCGATCCATAAACAATTCCGCGCCCTGGGTATCCAATGACACCGTTTCTTCAATGTCATTGTTGTCCTGTACCAATTCGTAGGTGGGGATACCCAATGCCTCTACCCGATCCACCAGGTCACTGATTCGCAGAAAAATACCATCCACATCGATACTGGTTTCTGCAGCAATCTTGAGAGCATTTATATCTTTGATCATGGCTTCCCGCAGCGGCCGAGCCGTGGGCTCTTGCATTGATCTCACGATATCTTCAGCTTCCAGCATCAGTGCCAGTCCACCACGAGCGTCACCCAACAGCGACAGTCTTTGTTCCGCCACGGAAATAAAATGTTCGGTTTCCCGTAGCATCCAATCGATTCGATGGGAACCCGCAATTACTGAAATTTCTTTTTCAAGGGTGGCCATTCTTGAATTCAACAAATCGCGACTCTGCTTGGCATCCTTAAGGGTACCCGAGTCTTTCTTGTACAGCTGCTCCAGGCTGCTCAGTTCTTGCTCCAGCTTAGCCAGCTTGGTCACTTGACCTTGCCATTCCCTTGCCATCTCCTGACGGTCTTCCAAATCCGTCAACTTCTCTTGCTGCTGCTGATAGTAGAAATAACCCACACCGGCAGCGGCAGCCAGTGCCAGCAAGAAAGCCAAAAACAGTAATATTTTAGCCCCCCAACCCAGCTTGGCTTTCTCCGCCTTGGCCGTTGCCGTTTTTTTATTGCTGGCGGCGCCTTCGGATATTTTATCCTGCACCGAAGCGGGAGCAGAGGCCGCGATTTTCGGAGCCGATTGATCAGGACTCGAGCCAGAAGCAGGTGACTGCTCAGGCTGCTGTGGTGTGTTATTGTTTGGTGTGTTTTCGTCAGTCATTCGCCATCCTACTCGGCTGGTTTGAAATGATTTGCCGGTTCACTTTGCAACTGAACCACGGCGTCAAAAATATCTTCGCTCGCAGCACTGCGTGCTAATGCCACATGCTGAAACCCCAAATTTTGCGCAAACTCAAGCAAACGTCCACTAACTACAATTAACGGACACTGTTGCAACGGTTTTACCTGCTTTTCCAACAGTACCAGAAGATTACGTAATCCGTCTCCGCTTGTCACGGTAAGAATCACCCTTTCGCCGGCCGCCAATATCCGTTCCAGGGAGCTGCAATCCACCTTGGGCAAAGCCCGCCGGTATAGCTCGATATAATCCACTTGGGCACCGCGAGCCGTTAAGGTTTGAGCCAGAGTTTCTCGCCCACCTTGGCCTCTAAGTATGAGTACTTTTCGCTGCGCCATATTTTGCAACTGGGGCCATTGTAACAGGCTCTCACTGGTAGAACCCTGCTGAGCGATCTCTAAATTTAGCTGCCAGTCTGCCATGGCTGCACCGGTAGCCGGCCCCACCGCAATCCATTTCTGTTGCACGGGCCACTGGGGCCAATAATCCGCCAGGGCAGGCAAACCCAAGCGAGCGGCGTTGGGGGATACACAAATCACAAATTCGTAGCAGTCCAGATTGAGAATCTTGGCTTTGTCAGGCTCACCGAGACAAACAGGCTCTATTTCCAAGGTGGGAAAATTAATCACATTGGCCCCCGCCTCATTGAGCGAGGATAACAAGCCCTGGGCCTGCTCTCTGGGTCGCGTTACCACCACCGTTACCCCACCCAGGGGCAAACCCGTTTGCAATCCTGAGCCTGTCACCCTCAGTCTGCCTCGTTATAAAGTCGCCGCAAAATCTCCCCGGCACCGTTTTGCAACAGAGCGTCAGCCAATTGAGTTCCCAGCGCTTCCGCCTGTTGACGTGGGCCCCGCACCTCTTGGCGGATAATACGTGAGCCATCTGGCTCCCCCACTAAACCTCGCAGCCAGATTTGCTCGCCTTCCAGCACACTGTAACCCGCAATGGGAACCTGGCAGCCACCTTCAAGCCGGTTGTTCATGGCCCGTTCCGCCAGAACCCGGCAGGTGGTGTCTGGGTGGCTGAGGGGTTGCAACAAGCCCAAGGTGTGGGCGTCATCCAAGCGGCACTCTATACCTACGGCCCCCTGCCCCACTGCGGGCAAGCTCTCGGCAGGCTCCATTGCACAACGAATGCGGTCGCCAAAGCCCAAGCGTTTGAGCCCGGCAGCGGCCAGAATAATGGCGTCAAACTGGCCATCATCCAATTTTTTCAAGCGGGAATTGACATTGCCTCGGAGGTCTTTGATCTGCAAATCTGGACGCCGCTCACGAATCTGAGCCTGACGGCGCAGGCTACAGGTTCCCAACACCGCTCCTTGGGGTAGTTGGTCAATGGCAGCATAGTGGTTGGATACGAAGGCGTCCCTGGGATCCTCCCGTTCACAAATAACCGCCAATCCCAATCCCGGGGGGAATTCCACCGGCACGTCCTTCATGGAATGCACAGCGATGTCTGCACGCTTTTCCAGCATGGCCACTTCCAGCTCCTTTACAAACAGCCCCTTGCCGCCCACTTTCGCCAGGGGGGTATCCAAAATCACATCACCCTGGGTTTTCATACCCACCAACTCCACCTGCAAACCTTGGTGGGCTTGCAGCAGCTGGCGCTTAACGTACTCGGCTTGCCAAAGGGCCAGTGGGCTGGTTCGAGTGGCAATTCGCAAAACAGTCTCTTTCATTTACATTCCGCCTGGATCTGAATGGCAGCAACACTACCATAGCCTCAGTCTGTTGAAAAATGCTCAGATAAAACGCAGCCACTGGCGTAAGGCCATTTCCACTCGCTGCTCAATTTCTTCCTCACTGCCGCTTATCACCCCTGCCAGTATCAAATGACTGAGACCATGAACCGTGGCCCAGGCACCATCCGCGGCAGCGGCCAGTTCCTCACTATGGGGCTCGAGCCCGAGCACCACGGCCAGGCTGGCTTTGAGCGCAGTCAGGTTCGCATCACGCACCCGGCACAGCTGCTCATCTTCGTTTGCATTGGCCACCGGGCCAAACATCAATCTGAACAGCGCCGGATTTTGACGGGCGAAGCGGCAATAGGCCAAGCCCGTTGCCAAAAACCGCTGTTTGACAGCCCCTTCGGTGTTAGCGAATGCTTCCATTTGCCCCTTGGCAAACAGTAGATGGCCCTCAATAGCCAGTGCCAGCATTAACTCATCTTTGTTACGAAAGTGACGATAACTGGAGTTGGCAGAAACCCCGACCCTGCGCGCCAGTTCACGCAAACTGAACTTACCGTCCGCGTGCTCTTCCAACATTTTTAACCCTTCCTGCACCAGGGTCTGTTTTAGATTTCCATGGTGATAAGACGAATTCTCCCCAGATGTTGACACTGTAAACTTTCTCCGTAATTATAATGTTCACAGTATACACATATTGCTGTATAGGTCAGACCAGGAGCAGTCAAAAAACCAACAAAAAGGAAGCAAAAGACCATGACAATAACGTATCTTGAGCGCGGCGTGCGCTGGTTATCCGAACGCACCCAACCCAGAGCAAAAGGCCCGGCAGACTCCACACCCAATCCCTATCTTGTGGGCACGTTTGCGCCAGTGGAAACGGAATCCACAGCTGAGGACCTGGTTGTAAAGGGCCATATTCCTGAGAACCTCAACGGCATGCTGGCCCGTATTGGCCCCAACCCGTTTACTTTTCCAAAAAAGCCATCCAGTTATCACTGGTTTCTGGGGGACGGTATGGTGCATGGCGTTCGCATCGCCAATGGTAAGGCTCTGTGGTATCGCAGCCGCTGGCTAGCCACCGACCCCGTTACCAAGGCAAGGGGGCAACCCAAAGTGGCAGGCCCACGCAAAGGCATTTATCAAGTGGTGAATACCAACGTGGTGGGCCACGGTGGCCGTATTTGGGGGCTGGTGGAAGCGGGTGCACTGCCCATGGAATTGGATGGGGAGCTCAACAGCCTTCGCCATGGCCTGTTTGACAGCGAGAAAGTGACGGCCTACAGCGCTCACCCCCACCGGGACCCGAACACAGGAGAATTGCATTCCATCAGCTATGACCCGTTGATGCCCTATGGAGTGATTTATCAAGTCATCGATCAACATTGCAAGCTGGTGAAACAGGTTAAGATTCCCGTGCACTTCGGCCCCATGATTCACGACTGCGCCATTACAAAAAACCATGTTCTTGTGCTGGATCTACCGGTTCGGCTGTCCTTTGCAAGCGCGTTAAAAGGCGCCTCTTTGCCCTATAGCTGGAATACCAAACACCCTGCTCGAGTGGGCTTACTGCCACGGACAGGAAATGGAAAAGATATCCGCTGGTATGAAACGGACCACTGCTTCGTATTTCACACCTGCAACGCCTTTGAAATGAAAGACGGTACTGTGATAGTGGATGTGGTGGTTCACGACCGCGTCTTTGCTACCTCCTTTCAAGGGCCCGACTCCACTCAAACCTGGTTTGAACGTTGGCGACTGCTTCCGGATTCTGGACGGGTACAACGGGAAAAACTATCGGACCTACTACAGGAATTTCCGCGCATGGATGAGCGGCTGACCACCCAATTCTACCGCTACGCCTATACCATCGGCCTGAGTGAAAAATCAGACACAACGGCTAACCACTTGTATCGACTGGATACCCAGACCGGTGACGTTTTGAAGCACAGCTACGGCCCCCATCGACTGACAGAAGAAGCGGTATTTGTACCGGATCCAGATAGGCAAGAGGAAACCGCGGGCTGGTTAATGTCGTACGTTTATGACTGGGGGCGCGATACCAGCTCCATCGTCATCCTCGACGCAGAAGACTTTGAAGGAGAACCGGTGGCGGAAATAGAGCTGCCAGTACGAGTTCCGAGGGGGTTTCACTGTAATTGGATTGAACATATACACTCTTGAAAAATGGCCGTGAATAATAGCTAATATGGCCCCGATGACTGCTCATTCATCGGTATTTTATTGCAGCGTCAAAGGTCAAAATTAATCGCCCCGAATGCCGTGCCACAAGCCCAATCCATGTTTCGGTGGCGGACAGTACATCAAAAGGAGTGGATATGTTTACTAAATCAAAAATTGGAAGTTGGCTGGGTGGTTTATCACTGGCAGCGCTGTGCTGGACCTCTCCCATCAGCGCCAGCCAGCACCCTGCCATTGAAACCGATTTGGGTACCATTACAGGTATCGGCGATGACAACGGCAGTCGTTTTATGGGCATACCCTATGCTCAGCCACCGGTGGGAGATTTGCGATGGGCTCCACCACAACCGGTCACAGATCTTCCTGAGCCCTATGCTGCAACGGAATTTAGCAGCACTTGCCCCCAAAATGCGTCAGCCTTTGGCGTGGCGAGTGTTGACGAGGATTGCCTCTATCTGAATGTATACCTACCAGAAGGGGATGTTTCATCCTTTCATAATTTACCGGTAATGGTTTGGTTCCATGGCGGTGCCTTCACTTACGGGGGGGGCAGCCTTTATGACCCCGCTCCCCTGGTAAAAAAAGGCGTGGTAGTAGTCACAATTAACTATCGGCTGGGTGCCCTGGGTTACCTGGCGCACCCCGCATTGACGGCGGAACAGGGAGCGTCTGGCAACTACGGGATTATGGATCAACAATTGGCTTTACAATGGGTACAGGACCATATCAGCGCCTTCGGAGGAAACGAAAACAACGTCACCATATTTGGCCAATCTGCCGGAGGCCTCAGCAGCCATGCTCATCTGGTTTCAAAGAACTCGTCTGGATTATTCCACAAGGCGATAATTCAAAGCGGTGCTTACTGGCTGGATCAGCCCATGCTAGACGAATGGGAATTACTAGGGCTCGGCATAACTGCACAGGCAGGCTGTGGAGCTGACACCTCACTTGAATGTTTGCGCAATCTAGCGGTGGAAGATATTCTCGCCAACCAGGACCCAGGAGATCTAGGCTGGCTACCCATTACCGACGGCAAAACCCTTACCCAACCCATGGAACAGGCGTTGGCCTCTGGTGATTTTAACCAGGTACCGGTAATGCAAGGAAGCACTCGGGATGATTACACCATGTTCACCGCCCTTGGTCATGACCTTAACCCAGAAAGGGGACCCATCACCGAGGAGAACTATGTACAACGCTTAATTGATCTTGGTTTTCCAGAAGCGGCGGCACCGCTGATTGCATTTTTCTACCCCCCCTTCTTGTATGAGAATGCCGGCGCCGCTTACAGTGCCATGGGCACGGACTTCCTATTCGCATGTACTTCCCGTTCTTCCCTGTTGAAACTATCAAGACACGTCACCACCTACGCCTATGAATTTAATGACCGCAATGCTCCCTTCCCCGCGCTTCCGCCCGTAAGCTTTCCCTATGGAGCGGCGCATGGAGCTGAAATTCAGTACCTGATGAACACCTTCAAAGATGGTGAACTCTCATCCTCACAAAAGAAATTGTCCAAACACATGATCAAATACTGGACCAATTTTGCCAAACGGGGTAATCCAAACCCCTGGGGTTCTTTCTTTTGGCCAAAGTACAACGGTCTACATGGCATAATGATGTCCTTACAAACTCCATTTGCTCTACCTAAGGTTGGCTTCAAGGTGGATCACAAATGTGATTTCTGGACCACTCTCCTGAGCTTCGAACCTTAATTTGAGCTTACCACCCCACCTGCCTGTTATAGAGCGCCCCAAACAACGGGCGTATTTCTAAACAGGCAGGAGTGATCAAAGCTATGGCCGCAGTTATGGGCAGCATGACTGTGATTCAGCTTACGTTCAGTAAGCGGCCGTAAACTTTAGTCAAACAAACAAAACCCACAAAAGGACTTGTTATGAAAGCACGCCTAATGGGAATTGCGCTTTTGACCTTTGTGGTCCAAGGATGCATCACTTTCCCTCCATCTCAACACACCGACCTTAGCCACATAGAAGCGATCTCCCACGGTGATAAAACTTATCTCAACAAAGATGAGGTGCTGGCTCACATTACTGAGAATCAAACCCGGGCCGAAATCAAAATCAGAATGCTGGAACAAGAAATAGATAAATTACAGTTTCAATTAAGAAACCCACCAGAACCCTCGTATCAGCCGGCCACTGCAACAATCTATGATGCCTCCAGACCGGTATGGTTTTGCACTGTGTCGGCACCTTTCACTGATGAACGCTTTATGGCGAAATCCCCCATTAAAGAGGAAGCCATCTTCATGCTGAAAGATCAATGCCGAAGAGCAGGCATTGAATCAATATTCTGCAGCGAAGCAAAAATGGAATGCACCCAACAATAACACAAGGCCACTTGGTCCCCAGCTTCCAAATGCTTATACTTCAGGTTTATACTTCGGCTAGTAGCTAACAAACCTAACCTGCACTTCCAACAATTGGGCTTCCATGGATACCGACAAACTCAACATTGGCGCGGAAGTTGAGAAACTCACCGCGCTGTACGATGTGATTATTGAATTCGTAGTCAACTACAGCTTCCAACTACTTGGTGCTCTGATTGTATTGGTGATTGGGCTGTTTATAGCAGGTAAAGTTTCCCGCAGGATAGAAGCGTTACTGCTGGCACGAGATTTTGATGTAACACTTTCCCGCTTTATTGCAAACATGCTAAGAGTGGCCATCATCGTTATGGTGGCGGTGGTGGTGCTTAATAAATTGGGCGTCAACATCACACCAATGGTAGCAGCCATTGGTGCCCTGTCTTTGGGCGCTGGTCTGGCGGTACAGGGCCTGCTAACCAACTACAGTGCTGGTTTGAATATAATTATTACGCGACCTTATATTGTGGGGGACACCATCACTCTATTAGGCGTTACAGGTGTGGTTAAAGAAGTCAAACTGGCAGCCACCCTGCTCACTAACGAAGACGATGAGATTATCACTATACCCAACCGTCACGTTATTGGTGAGATCATTACCAATTCGAATGATTGCCGCGTAGTGGAATTGGAAATCGGTGTCGCCTATCAAACGGATATTGATGAAGCCTGCAGCGTTATCGCAGATGCATTAAATCAAGTACCGGGCAACATCCAAAAACCAGCACAGATTGGCATTGATAATTTTGGTGACAGCTCAGTGGTATTAGGGGTCCGATTTTGGACCCCAACCGAACAATACTTTGAACAAAAGTACAAATCAAACCTCGCCATATTTAAGGCTCTGACCAAAGCTAACATTGAGATACCATTCCCCCAGCGTGAGGTAACACTGCTCAACCAAACCGGCTCAGATACTAATAACGGAAATTCTGGTTAAGCCCGCCGCTGAACCTAGATGCTGCTTATCCAAAACCAGTGCTTGGGAATAATAATGTTTAGCCTGATTTAATTGGTTCAGGCGTTCGTAACAAATTCCAAGCAGGTAGTAGCACTCGGGGCAATCCAGGGTGCCCTGGGCTTTTTTGCTCAACACATCAATAGCGTCTTTGATTCTTTCAGACTTAATCATTTTCTTGGCCTGAGCCAGAGCGCCAAATTGAAAAAAACCTTCCACCGCTGAAACCCAGCGGTCTAGTTTCATAAACATATTGTCTGATAACAGCACACTGGCTTTTAGTAACATCGTCATGGCTTGCTTCACCTATATAACAGTCTATTTGTTATAAGGATCTACGCAGCACCATGCCAAAAAGTTTCAATCAATGGGAAATTAACATGGAATCTCAGCTACTGGGTTTTGACCAGATGCTGACTTTCCAGCCAAATCATGATCCCCTGTACATTTAAAGACACATCGCCACCCCAGATATCGAGAAGCTGTTCTTCATCCAGAAGACACCCATGCTGGGCAAGTTCTGCCAATAGGTAGGCGGTTTGGCTTTGTTGCAGCCGACTGGACAATTCATCCTGCCCCAGGTTTGCTTCTTGGCGCGACAACGACACCAAGTCAGTTAGCCGTTTTGTCAGCTCATTCAAATAGAACTCAGGGCAATCTATCTGACCAAAATGGGTGAGGTATAAAGCCGAAGGATGTAACCCCGCTATGCGCTCAAGGGATGCCAACATAGCGTCAGGATCAAACTGGTTAGGCGTGGTGGTGGGAAATGCAAAAGGCTTTCCGTTGACCTGGGACTCTTTGTAAGACAGACCGCACATATCACCAGTGAACATACTTCCTGTGTGCTGGTCATGAATACAAATGTGATGCCTGGCATGACCCGCTGTATCGAGAAAACGCAGCTCACGGGTTCCATTGAGTCGCACACTATCGCCGTCATTAACGGCAGTGATACGCCGGGGATCAATGGGTTTTATTTCTCCGTACATCTGCGCAACGTATTCACTGCCGTAGACCTGAATCACTCCCGCCACTAACTTTGACGGGTCCGCCATATGTCTGCTACCACGATGATGCACCAGCAGCTTCGCCTGGGGAAAAGCCTCCATCATGGCTGCGGCTCCACCAGCATGATCCAAGTGAACATGGGTGAGAATCACGAACTCCACATCGGCCGGAGCCAATTCTGTTTTATCTAAAGCGGCTAGCGCATTGGGCAAACTGAATGTGGTGCCCGTATCGATAAAACACGCTTTCTGGCCTTCCACGAGCATATGGATAGCCGCCAGATTTGGGCGAACATATTGGGCGTCAATGCAATAAATGCCATTATTATAATTTATCAATGTTGCTTGGCTAGGTTCAGGCATGGCAGTTTCACTCTAAATTGAGCAACAACAGTTCTATTGGTAAAATACATCCACCAATAGAGGTAAGTGATCGGAGGCCACCCGGCTAAGGGCTGTGTTAACCACGGCAACCTCACTATTTTGATAATGTGGATCTATCATAACACGATCAAGGGCTAGCACTGGCCACCTGGAAGGAAAGGTAGCACAAGAGCCAACGGATTGCAGAAGTCGCTTTAGTATTAACAAAGGTTTACCCCATGGTAGCCACTCATTTAAGTCTCCAAGCACAATGGTGATCGCTTTGGGGTTTAAAGGCTTTTGTTGCTGTAGATGTTTTACCAAGGAGTCAGCCTGGTGTTTCCGCTCAATGCGCTTAAGCCCAAAGTGAGTAGCGATCACCCTAATCGGTACCGAGTTTATTTCCGTTTCTATATGAATGGCACCTCTTGGCTCCCGTTGCAAATAACTGATGTCCAGCAACAGCTTGGTATGGGGCCGATTACGGATCAGGAGCGCGTTACCATAGCTACTGTCATCGCGATAGAGAGTTGGCCCCGGTACGGCATGCATCCCAGTTTGCTCTGCAAACTGCGCCAGGATACTGAGGCCTAATTCTTCTTTGGTCTCAAGCTCTTGTAGTGCAATGACATCTGCATCCAGCTGCTGCAGGACTTCCCCCACACGAGCGGGGGAAAACTGTCCATCGGTGCCAATACAGCTATGTATATTGTAAGTGGCAACTCGGATTCTATTTGAATTGCTCATTACTTCGCTGAGAAATACTCCAACGTTTAAATCTGTTCCCCAGGAAAACGTAGCCAACCAAACCAATGACTCCAACAGCAACCACACTCAGAACAAGTTGCGTTACATTCTCTGAAATGATTCCAGTACTGACTTGATCCACCAACAACATAATAATAAACAAAGCGGGCGTCATGGCCACCAAACTGCCAACCATAAAATCCTTAAGGCCAATGTGAGATGCTCCAGCAACCAGGTTAACCACGGTAAAAGGCGCAACCGGTAACAGTCGAATGGCCGCAACCGATAAAACACCATGCTTAGCCAGCTTTTTACTCACCTGATCAAAGCGTTGCCCCGTAATAGATTTGAGGGAATCTCGCCCCATCCAGCTGCCGAGCTGGTAAGCAATCAGAGAACTGAGCATGGCAGCGGCTAATACAATGAAAAACCCATGGAACAAACCAAATAAAATAGCAGCACCCCCCGCCGCAAAAGTAATAGGCACCATAGACAGGGTGGCCACTGTTAGACCCACTATTGCCATAAGCGATGCCAGGGGTGTTTCTTTCAGCCACTGCAAGGACTCTTGCACCCTATTTAAATCCGCCCACTCATGTAGCGGCCCCCATTTCCAAAGGGCCATCATAATAAGACAAAAGCAACCAATGGCAATCCAACTCCAGGACAAACCGGAACTCGACGCTGGCTGCTCGTCAGGTGGACGATTGGTTTTTGCAAGATAATTGAGCAGACTTTTGGCTTCAATGGGTTCAGTGGGATCAAAAAGATCTGAAAATTCCGATAGTGGAATGGTTTCCTGGTACCGATCCAAAGGCAGTGGTATTAACGTTCGTGTTTTATCTCTGTCCTGATTATATTCACACAATTGTTCTATTCCATGCTTAAGAGAACTATTGGCGTTAAGATAGCGGGATACTTTTCTAAATGGCAGCGCCAGGTGCTCTGCCAACAATTTGTTGCGGAAACTTTGAATTGCAGCCTTAACATCGGATCTTTGCTTTTCAAATATGCTAAGATCGCACTCAGAATCCAAGCGCATGGAACGGTTACTCAAATTTGCAGATCCAATTCGAATAAACTGATTGTCCGCAATGGTTAGCTTGGAGTGTACATTTAGCTCAGTGTCATCGTTTTTACTAATTCTTGGATACAATACAAGTAGGCGATCAAACCGGTCGTGTTGTTGCAGCATTTCCACCAATTTAGCCCGCTGCTGATCCATGGTCTGCTGGGATAACCAGCCGTCAGTTCGCAACGGTGTAACCAGGATTATTTCAGGGCCCTTATCTTTCTGCAGGCTTTTTTCCAGGGCTTCGACGATGGTTTCCGAAGAAAAATATTGATTCTCGAAATAGATATAATTTTCGGCATTCTCAATGACATCAAGATACAGCTGTTCTATTTCATATTCACCATCAAGGTTTTCATTGGGATCAGTTCTGGAAACAGCCACAGACACATTTCTAACATCAACCTTTAAACTTCTAGGCCATAACCGATCTATTTTCTGTTTCGAATCAACCTTTGATTTTATGGGACGACTACAAGCATTGCTCCAGCGTTGCCGGGCTAATTCTCCTAAATCTTCTGCGATTTCCCCTGCCACAGCCATCTGAATGTCGTGATGGGGTTGTGGCATGGAGTTATCGGGAAGCAGACGCCGTGAATCATCTACTTTATGCTCTCTGGTATCCCAGCGACCCCGAGTGATATCAATACCACCGCAGTAAGCCAACTGATCGTCTATGATCACTAACTTTTGATGGTGGCATCCTCCCAGGGGAATGTTGCCATCAAGTTCGAAATGAAGGTTATCATGGGTGCTCCAATCAAATTTCACACTGGGAAGCAGCTCTCTGTCCGTTGCTAACAGCAAGCTGTAATCCCAGTTCAGTATGTAGCCCTGTAAATGCTCGTTTTTACGAACTGTCTGATCCAGCATGGGCCCCAGTCTTGAGGTCTTTTTCGCTGAATTCTTTCTGGTTCTAGATCTAATTAATTCCAGCTGACTGACGATATCCCATGAGACAATTATAAAATTGTGTTGAGCTTTTGGGATGGATTGATACAAAGCTTTGAAGTAGCGCTCGCCATCGATTATAAATGCTGCACGTTCACAATGAGACACCTGCCAGCAATTTTTCCCCGGTTTGAATAATGTATCCGCTTTCATAACTTCTAACCTCGTGCAGTTGAGCTAACAAACTTCTGCTTGTAGAACATTTCGCAGTCTGATGGCACAAATACGTGAAGAAGCATTTTTGATACCACATCGCCAACCTTCTCACTTTTGCGATAAAACAGCATCAACAGGGAATTTTTAGTTAAGTATGAGGGAGAATTTACCTGCATCGGTAATTTTTACAACTCTCGAATTAGCGCCAAGGGCATCAAGCCAATAACGTTAATATGGCCCCAACCCCTAATAGATAATACTAATCACACATTTATGTTTAATTAAATTTCACTCGAAACAAAGTGGCACTATTATTGTACTCAGATTAGCGACTCACGCTGTCATACGAATAAAACATTAAGAGGAGAATCAATATGTCTGCTAATAAGTGTCCGGTAATGCACGGAGCCTTATCTACCAGCGAAAAAACCGTCACTGATTGGTGGCCTAAATCATTAAACTTAGACATCCTGCATCAGCACGACTGCAAAACTGACCCCATGGGTGAGGACTTCGATTATCGCGAAGAGGTAAAAAAACTCGATTATGTCCAGTTGAAAACAGACCTCACTGCACTCATGACCGACAGCCAGGACTGGTGGCCAGCGGACTGGGGCCACTACGGTGGCCTGATGATCCGCATGTCATGGCACGCCGCCGGAACCTACCGTATTGCCGATGGCCGCGGCGGCGCAGGCACTGGTAACCTACGCTTTGCCCCCCTTAACTCCTGGCCAGACAACGTAAACCTGGACAAAGCGAAACGCTTGCTTTGGCCCATCAAGAAAAAATACGGCAATAAACTGAGTTGGGCGGACTTGATCGCCTACGCTGGCACCATTGCCTATGAATCCATGGGCCTAAAAACCTATGGCTTTGCCTTTGGCCGCGAAGATATTTGGCACCCGGAAAAAGACACATATTGGGGTTCTGAGAAAGAATGGCTGGCACCCAGTGGAGCCGAGGGAAGCCGCTACTCCGGTGAGCGGGATCTGGAAAACCCACTTGCATCGGTAATGATGGGCTTAATTTACGTTAACCCCGAAGGTGTGGACGGAAAACCAGACCCACTAAAGACCGCCCACGATGTACGGGTGACTTTTGAGCGCATGGCCATGAATGACGAAGAAACCGTTGCTCTGACCGCCGGCGGTCACACCGTCGGCAAATGCCACGGTAATGGGGACCCGTCGCTGTTAAGCCCAGAACCGGAAGCCGGCGCCTTGGAAGAGCAAGGCTTGGGTTGGAATAACCACACAAAGCGTGGCATTGGCCATGATGCCGTCACCAGCGGCTTGGAGGGAGCCTGGACAACCCATCCCACCCAGTGGGACAACGGCTACTTTGACATGCTACTGAACCACGAATGGAAATCGGTAAAGAGCCCCGCGGGCGCGTGGCAGTGGGAGCCGGTGGAGATTAAGGATGAGAATCGTCCACTGGATTCAGAAGATGACTCCATCCGTAATAACCCCATCATGACCGATGCAGATATGGCCATGAAGATGGATCCCGAGTATCGGAAAATTTCCGAGCGATTCGCCAAGGACCCCGAATATTTTTCTCAGGTCTTTGCCCGTGCCTGGTTCAAATTGACCCATCGAGATATGGGTCCTAAAGCTCGCTACATAGGCCCGGACGTACCCGCAGAAGATTTGATCTGGCAGGATCCAGTTCCCGCTGGAAATACCAGCTATGACGTAGAACTGGTGAAACAAAAAATCAGTGCCAGCGGACTAAGCGTTAGCCACATGGTAGCCACAGCTTGGGACAGCGCACGCACGTTTCGTGGTTCCGATAAACGCGGTGGTGCAAACGGCGCACGCATTCGCCTGGCGCCGCAAAAAGATTGGCAAGGTAATGAGCCACAACGTTTGGCCAATGTACTTGAAGTATTGGAGCCCATTGCTAAAGATACGGGAGCCAGCTTAGCTGACGTGATCGTACTGGCAGGCAATGTGGGTGTGGAACAGGCCGCCAAAGCAGCGGGAATCAATATCGATGTTCCATTCTCACCGGGTCGGGGCGATGCCAGCGCTGACATGACCGATGCAGAAGCATTTGACGTGCTGGAACCATTACACGACGGTTATCGCAACTGGCTGAAGAAAGACTACACGGTAAGTGCAGAAGAAATGCTATTGGATCGCACTCAATTGATGGGCCTAACCGCCCACGAGATGACGGTGTTAATTGGCGGCATGCGGGTGCTGGGAACCAACCACGGTGGCAGCAAGCACGGCGTGTTTACAGACAATGTGGGTGTGCTGACCAATGATTTCTTTGTTAACCTCACTGATATGGCTTATACCTGGAAGCCCACCGGTGAAAACCTGTACGAGATCCGAGACCGTAAAACCGACAGCGTTAAATGGACCGCAACGCGGGTAGATCTTGTGCTGGGTTCCAATTCAATCTTACGGGCATATGCAGAAGTGTACGCTCAGGATGACAATAAAGAGAAGTTTGTTAAAGACTTTGTTGCCGCCTGGACCAAGGTAATGAATGCAGATAGGTTTGATCTAGCTTAAGCAAAAGCGTCACCATAACGGAACCGCTTCTGACTTGTGGGAGCGGTTTTGTTCTCTGCACTTGAATGGGTGACTATGGGTAACGATTGGCAACTACAGCAACGCCATCTTCCTACGCATAAACGCAAGCTGTTGCGCCAGGGGCAATTGTTTCGGACACATGTCTTCACACCCCAACAACGTCATACATCCAAAGACGCCGTCTTCATTGCCTAACACCTGATAAAAGTCCTGGTCGCTGCGCTGATCTCTTGGATCCAATCGAAAGCGGGCAATCTGATTGATGGCCACGGCTCCCATAAAATCCGGTCTCATTTGCGCAGTACCGCAGGCAGCAATGCAGCAACCACATTCAATGCAGCGCTCAAGCTCGTAGATTTTTTCAGCCAGCTCGGGCTCCATGACCTCTTCCATCTGGTCAATGTCTCGTTCTTCCTGCCCATGAACCCAGGACTGCACTCGCTCCGCCATGCCTCGCATCCATTTACCGGTGTTGACAGAAAGATCTCCGATCAACTCAAAACCCGGTAACGGCATAAGGGTAATAGTATCAGGCAGCTCTTTTGTGAGCGTACGACAAGCCAGGGTTGGCCGCCCATTGACTAACATAGCACAACTGCCACAAATACCGGCCCGACAAACAAAATCAAACTGCAAGCTGGGGTCTTGAGTTTCGCGAATTTCATTGAGCGCAATAAATAAAGTCATGGCATCCGCTTCCTGCAATGTGAAGCTATCCATATGGGGCTGGCTTTGGCTGTCTTGGGGATTATGACGAAAGATCTGAAAAGTCAGGCTACGATTTATGGCTATTTTGTTGTGGCTACTGGAGGACTTCGTCATAGGGTTTCTCCCAATCGTGCATTCTTGCCACGCAGAGAGGGAGGCAGTTTTTCCAGGTAAGGCATCAATGCCTGCTGGGTGGCGAATCGGTCACTGGACTGATGCTGCTGTCGAATCTGCTCCACCTGTTCTGTTCTGTTGACGGTATCCGGATGATCAACCCGTTCTTTACTACCGTAGCCTCGCCATCCCGGCGGCAACTCCATTTTATTCACATCCAGTGCTTCGTAATTTAACGTGGGCAGTTCGTCTCCAGCTTGCCAGCTGGCCAGAGTTCGACATAGCCAGTCTTTGTCATTACGCAAAGGAAAATCCTCGCGGTAATGGGCGCCGCGGCTCTCTTCACGGCGTAAGGCGCCCATGGCCACACACAAAGACAAGCGCAACATACTTTGTAAGCGATAGGCCGCCACCAATTCCGGGTTGGCGCCTTTAGCAGCACTGGACACCCGAATATTCTCAGCCCGCCTGGCCAACTGTTGCAACTGATCCACCGCTTGCTGCAGTTTTTCCCCATGACGGAAGATAGCCACGTTAGACGACATTAACTCTTGCATTTGTTTTAAAATGGGCAACGCCTTTTCGTCACCTTTGCTATCACACAAATCTGAAAGTCGTTTATTTTGTTTCTGTGTAAACTCCTGAACCAGTTGGGTGGATACGGTTATGTTACCCTCGGGAGAACGAATATATTGCCCCATATAATCTCCAACAATCATACCCGCCACCACGGTCTCGGCAACGGAATTACCACCCAAACGATTGAAACCGTGCATATCCCAACAGGCGGCTTCACCGGCGGAGAACAATCCTTTCAATGTGGGAGACTGGCCGCTGTAATCGGTGCGGATGCCACCCATGGAATAATGTTGCGCTGGTCGCACGGGAATTAATTGGGTAACCGGGTCCACGCCAAGAAAGTATTGGCAGATTTCTTTTACTTCCCGCAAACGACTGTCGATGTGTTTTTTACCCAGCAAACGAATATCTAACCAAAGATGTTCACCAAAACGGGTTTGCACACCGTTTCCTGCGGTGATATGGGCTTCCATACAGCGAGACACCACATCCCGAGAAGCCAGTTCTTTTTTATTGGGTTCGTAATCCGGCATAAAGCGATGTTGGTCTTTATCTAACAACAGCCCGCCGTCACCACGACAACCCTCAGTTACCAAAATACTGGCGGGAAAAATTCCCGTGGGGTGGAACTGCACCGCCTCCATATTACCCAAGGTGGCCACACCGGTTTCCAACGCTATGGCAGTACCCATGCCTTCATTAATCACTGCATTAGTACTGGCGCGGTAAATTCGACCATAACCACCGGTGGCGATACAGGTGGCTTTGGCTACGTAACAAAGCAATTTACCCGTAATGAGATTCCGCACCACTGCCCCATAACAGCGCTCACCATCGTGAATCAACGACAACGCTTCCATACGTTCGTGTACAGGAATATTTTCTGCAATGGCCTGATTGCTCATGGTATAGAGCATGGAGTGGCCAGTGCCATCGGAGACGTAGTTGGTACGCCACTTTTGCGTGCCACCAAAATTTCGCGCGGTTATCAAACCATGGGCTTCGGCTTTTTCTGTTAAGGTCACTGACTTGCCATCAATGACACTTTGATGGTCGCCTTTACGTACCCGGTTCCAGGGTACCCCCCAGGCCGCCAACTCGCGCACCGCTTTCGGCGCGGTGTTCACAAACATACGTACCACTTCTTGATCGGCACCCCAATCGCTGCCCCTTACGGTATCAACAAAGTGAACGTCTTCGTTGTCACCTTCCCCTTTAATGGAGTTAGCCAAACTGGCTTGCATCCCACCTTGGGCTGCTGCGGAGTGGGAGCGTTTGGCGGGCACCAGACTTAACACAATGGTTTCCAAACCCTGTCGTCGCAGACCTATGGCGGTACGTAAACCAGCCAATCCACCACCAATCACCAAACCATCGGTGTATATGGTTTCCATAACCTACTCCTGATGCCAGCTGGGTTGGTAGCGCTCACCCACATGATCGGCGTGATCAATGCCAATTTTCATATAAGCCCCTAGGGTGAGTAGCCCCAAGGTTAGAAAGAAAGCCGTTAGGCCCCATTTTAAAATTTTGAGTCGGTGGCGATTGCGCTTCGGGTTATCCCCTAGAAATAGCCCCCATTTCACCACTAGCCTATAAATACCAATACCGGCGTGAAGCTCCACCACAAACAACAGTAGCAAATAGAGAGGCCACATATTCCCGCTCCATACTCGATCCGATGACGCATAAGGCCCAATATCAGAGGGATGGGAGATCAGTTGATAAAGATGCACTGACGCCATAAAAAACAGTAAAAAACCCGAGATAACCTGGAAATACCAGAGGGTCGTGTCACTGTGTTTTAACTGTCCAAGATGACGATGCAAATTTTGATATTGATTGGCACTGGACGGAAAACGACGTAGCGCCAGGAAAGCGTGGATCACAATCAGACTCAGAATAACTATGGCAAATCCACTGACCAATATGGGATAAGGCTCTCCCAGGAAGGGCTCCCCTTCGAACATGCGGGAAACGAAGTACATGGCATCTTTACCCAGTAAAATACTGGATACCATGAACATGTGTGTCCACATAAAAACAACCAGCACAAACCCGGTGGCGCCTTGCACCATATCCATCCAGGCCGGCCAGCGGTTGATTCTCGTGGATTCCATGAGCCCTCCATTTAATAGGAAATAGTCCTACTAAAACCCATAGTAATCCACTCACGGGTTTTAACGGAAGTGAGCCCGGTCAATATAATCGAACGAATTATTCATTAGCGACTGAAAGGACGTCTTAAAGATTCTGTAATAATTTTTTAACCGAAGAGGCATGACGCCGACTTACAGTGAGCCTCTCTTCCACACCCTGTATTCGCAATTGATATTGATTACCCTGATGCTCCATACCCACCACATAGGCTAACGCCACCAGGGCGTTTCGATGTACCCGCAAAAACCGATCACCAAATTCCGTTTCCAAATCTTTCAGGGTCTCGTCTAACAGAGTTTCGCCTTGACTATGACGCACGGTGACGTACTTTTGGTCCGCTAAGAAATAGCGCACATCCGCCACCGGTATCAGCTCAATGCCACGACGACTGCGGGCGCTAATATATTCACGCTCGCTACTATCACTCTGCTCTGGCTGGTCAGGACCAAGTTCTTTACGTACCGCCTGCAGTTGGGTCTTATTGATGCGGCCAGCCTTATGCAGCGCCTTATCAAGATCTTCCTGGCGAACCGGCTTTAACAAATAGTCCACCGCGTTCACCTTGAATGCTTCGATAGCATGCTCATCATAGGCCGTGCAAAAAATAATGGCGGGGGGGTTTTCACTTTCACTCAGGCGGGACGCTGCTTGCAGGCCATCCATCCCGGGCATGCGAATATCCAATAGAATCAAATCCGGTTGCAGCTCCGGTATCAGTCGCAACAGGTCTTGTCCGTTTTCCGCTTCACCTACACAAAGAGTTGCAGGTACTTTTTCTATCATGCGACGCATTCGGTCGAGCGCCAGGGGCTCATCATCGCAAATCAACACTCGAATCATAGTGCCACACTTACCACGCTTATATTGTTATTTGTTATTGTTTGTGAGGGCTATTGAGCACTTTCCATACCCTATCACTATCGAGGCCAATGAATCAAATACCGCTAGGGTATGGATACGATAACCTGGTGATATAGCGATTCCCCTCCACGTAACCTGTCAGCTTGGCCCGCTCGCCATAGAGGGCAGCCAGCCGATTGCGGGTGTTCTCCAGGGCCATGCGATTACCCTGGGATTCCACATTCTCATGGTGCTCCACATAGGGGTTGGTGATGGAGAGATCGAATACGCCGTGGGAGTAACTGGCAATAATCTCCACAATGCCCCCCTGGGGAAGGGGTTGAACCCCATGCAGCACGGCATTTTCCAGCAGGGGCTGTAAGGTAAGTAGCGGAATCTTCATATCCTTGGGCACCGATCGAATCTCCCATTGCACATCCAAACGCTTGCCCAGCCTTAATTTTTCAATATTGAGGTACTTTTTACAGAGGGAAAGCTCCTCATCCAAAGGCACTTGATTACCCACGTGATTGAGACTGGCCCTGAATAATGCAGAGAGATCTTCCACCACGTTTTCCGCGGTGCGGGGGTCAGTTTCGATCAGGCTGGCAATGATATTCATGCTGTTAAACAGAAAATGGGGGCGAATTCGCGACTGTAAGGCTTGAATTCGATGCAACAGCTCCGACTGGCGGCGGGCCATTAACATGGCTTGCAGATAAAAATAACGGATAACCAAACCACCGATAATAGCCGCAATGGCCACATTGGTTAGCACTTCATTGTGGTAGAACAACTGCCACCAACTGCGCTGATTCTGGGGTGAAAATAACGCCTGACTGAGCACACTTACCAACCAGGTGTTGGCAGGAATGAGAAGGTAACTTAACAATACCGCCCGAGCGGGTTTCATGGACCGCAGAAAATTGCGCAATTGGCACAACATGGCTGCACTGGACAGGGCCACCCATTGCACAAAGAAAGACACCAATCCCAATTGCAACCAGTCAAAACTGAGCAAACTACTGTTCACCAGCACAATCACTAAGGAGAACAGCTGAGCGATCAAAACCAGAAAGAAAACCGATTGCCGCGCACACAAATCGGGCAGAAAAAAGCTTTCCTCCACATCCCGTTGGCGGTCTCTTTTTGGGGTCATAGTGAGCCTGTATCCAAGGTGATATAATTCGCCATCTTTTTAGTATATGCCAAACCCGATTTGGCATTGGCCGTTTTTTTATCTGGGAACCCTATGTCCGACCAATCTAACACTACCAACCAACAATGGGGTGGACGCTTCAGCGAAGCCACCGATGAATTCGTACAGCAATTCACTGCCTCCGTGGATTTTGACCAGAAAATGGCGGAACAGGACATCAATGGCTCCATCGCCCATGCCACCATGTTGGCCCAGGTGGGGGTCCTCTCCGCGGAGGAGAAAGACACCATCATCGACGGTTTAGAGGCCATTCGGCAGGAAATTCGTGATGGTAACTTCCCTTGGTCTGTGGCCTTGGAAGATGTGCACATGAATATCGAGGCCCAGCTCACCCAGCGCATTGGTATTACCGGTAAAAAGCTCCACACTGGCCGCTCCCGCAATGATCAGGTGGCTACGGATATTCGATTGTATTTAAGGGACGCTATTGACGCCATAGCCGCTGAGCTAAACCGCTTGCAGGAAGGCTTGGTGGCGTTGGCAGAGCGTGAGGCGGATACCATCATGCCCGGCTTTACCCATTTGCAAACCGCGCAGCCGGTGACCTTTGGCCACCATATTCTAGCCTGGAACGAAATGTTATTTCGGGACTACGAACGCCTGCAGGATTGCCGCAAGCGGGTGAACCAGATGCCGCTGGGGTCTGCAGCATTGGCCGGCACCACCTACCCCATCGATCGTACCATCACTGCAAAATTATTAGGCTTTGATGGTATCTGTGAAAATTCTTTAGACGGTGTCAGTGATCGAGATTTTGCCATTGAATTTTGCGCTGCAGGATCGTTGATCATGACCCACCTTTCCCGGTTCTCAGAAGAACTGGTATTGTGGGCCTCTGCCCAATTCGACTTTGTGGATTTGCCGGATCGCTTTTGCACCGGTTCGTCCATCATGCCGCAAAAGAAAAACCCCGATGTTCCGGAATTGGTAAGGGGCAAAACCGGGCGAGTCACCGGCCACTTGATTTCATTGCTGACGTTAATGAAATCCCAATGCCTGGCTTACAACAAAGATAACCAGGAAGACAAAGAACCACTATTTGATACGGTGGAAACACTGTTCAACAGCTTGCGCGCCTACGCCGATATGATGCCAGCACTGCAGGTTAAGAAAGACAATATGCGCGAAGCAGCACTGCGGGGATTTTCCACTGCGACGGATTTAGCGGACTATCTGGTTAAAAAAGGCGTGGCTTTCCGCGATTCCCATGAAATTGTTGGCAAAGCAGTGGGATATGGTCTGGCACAGAAAAAAGACCTGGCGGAAATGACGCTTGAAGAACTGCAGCAGTTCAGCACTGACATCAGTGAGGACGTATTCGATGTTTTAACCCTGGAAGGCTCGGTCAATGCGCGTAATCATTTAGGCGGCACTGCACCCGCACAAGTACGTGCGGCGGCAAATCGTGCCCGGCAAAGACTGCAAGCCCGTAGCAGCCAATAAGCCTTTTTCGTAACATAACGAATCCGTTGGAAGGCCTTGTTTTTTCGACTTTAACCGGTGATGATAGTGTTTCACTGATTGAAACGAGTGCCTTCCATGGAACGTGTAACAGCTCTAGTATGCCTCAGTTTTTCACTGCTTTTGTCCAGTTGTGCCACTTATCTTAATGTGGCAACGGATTATGACGATCAGTTTCAATTCAGCGGCCAATCCAGCTACGCCCTCATTACCCCCAAAGATATTTCAAATGTGCGCAATGACTTGTTAAAGAACCGCATTGAAAGGGCGTTACGCAATGAGCTGAAAAAGAAAGGCCTCACAGAAACCGATAAAGACAACGCAGATATTTGGGTAAGCTACTTCGCCACTAATGAGAAGCAACAGGATATTCGCACTTATCATAGTTATAACATGTTCTATGGTTACTCCCGGTGCTATCGCTGCATAGGACCTTCGCCGGTTTTTTTTGATACAGAGATTGATATTGAAAACTACACCGAAGGCACTTTGATGATCGACATCATTAGCCCCAAAGATAATAAACTTAAGTGGCGGGGTACAACCCGCAGCCGGATGACCACTTCTGCAGCCGATAGCCTATCAGTGGAGGAGCGTACGGCAAAAGTGAATGGAGCTGTGGCGGCTATTCTTGGGAAATATCCGCCACAGTAAACGAAACACTGGCTGGTCTGTTAATCTAGGTTAGTAAATTCCAACTCCTGGGCGGCTGAAATAATCAAGTGGGCATCTTCCGCCAAGAGAGTGCCATCGTCTATGGCTCGATCCACAGCGGCTTCCACCAGACTCACATAGTTCGCATTGCTGGAATACAGTGACTTGAGTTTTTCAGTATCGAACTTTTCCAATGACCCATATAAAAAACACAATCCATTTCGATCACGGGTTTCTTGGTTCAGGCCAGACATACGAGCAATGGGCACATCCGTATAAGGGCTGCGTATTCCACCCAGAGCATTGCCAAATTCATCCACTATAAAAGCAGTACCAGCCTCGTTGATCTCTAACCTGTCTTTAGAGGCAGGCGCAATTCCCGTAACCACCCAATCATTGAGTGCTCTAATGGCGGCCTTAGATACAAAGTGGTGCTGTGGTGCACTGTTGATATTGGCCTTGCAACGGGTAAGTACCGGAATGGGGCTGCGGGTTTCTTTCATCTTCGCCGCCGCCAAGGTTTCGCCGGTGTCAAACAGAGCAGTAGAACTGACATAGAGATCCGCATGGGCACTACCGGCCACTTCCCACAGACGGAACACCGCTGTATCTGGCTGTCGGCTCACGCCAGCATTCAGCGTAATTTGATCGGTTTCTGTTTGCAGATTTAACACAGGCAAAGTCAAATCATCACGAATCTGAACTGCAACGGGGGTATTGATATCCGCCTGAGGCGACTGCGATAGGGGAGCGGAACCACCGCCACCTAGCTCGGGAATACCACTGCCAAGTCGGCTATGAATAAAAAAGCCATCAAATAAATCACCCACTTCATGGCCAAAGCTGTTCAGAAAACTAATTAACCGGTGTGCAGACTGGGATTGCCCTGCCCCAATGACATGCTGCGGTACCAGCTCACCCAACGGATTCACTTCCTGAGGGTTACGCACCAGCTCGGCGGCATGCCAGTAGATGTCATAGGAAAAGCTATCACCAGGGTGAACCAGGCTACCGTAACGGGGTTTCATAATGCACTTCACGGACAAGCACACCGGTGCAACGCTGGGTAAGGCATTGGGTCCACCTTCAACCCCCATATACTGGGCAGAAACTCCCACATAAGCATAACCTTGGCGCATTAACTCGGTCTGGGTCATAAACCATTCCGTTGGAGTGTCGGTACCACCAGACACGTTCATCCACTCCACAATCACCGTGCCGTTAAACTCAGCGGGATCTTCCGGGCGATACACAATCATGCGAGACATATATTCCGCAGTCTCTCCGCTGGCCTCAATGCTCCATTTACCATCGCTTGTAAGGGGCTGATCGGAGCTGTAGGAATTAGCAACCCCCTGAAAAAAATACTCTTTTAGCTCATAGCCTTTTTTCCTGTAGGGAATATTGGAGGGTGCGGTCCATATGACACCCACTTTAGGTGCAGGTTGTATGGTGGCATCGGTAACCACCCCTTTACAGGCGGAAAGAGCAGGAATAAGACAAAGAAAAGCGAACGCTTTGTTCACCAGTGGCGGCAAAGAAATTGAAACTTTCATGGAGTTAAAACCTTGTGTCAGCTCTGATTTTTGTTTTTATGAGTAACCAAGATAGGGCCTAGAAGGCCTAGAGACAACTACGGCGCATTATGCAAACTGACTATTTAGTATGATTATTGAACATAACTGTGATGGGGGATGAACGGTAACGGGCTAACTGCTCTTATCACCACCATCACGAAATTGCCCTGGAGTAATGCCCGCGGCGGCACTGAATGCGGCAGAAAAGTTTGACGTGCCGCTGTAGCCCAGGCGAAACGCGATTTCCTTAAGGCTCAACTCCGTTTCTGATAACAGGTTTTTCGCCTTAGAAATTCGAACCGACTTGATAAATTGGGACGGGCTCAAGCCCACTTGATCACGGAAGCGTTTAGCGAAATATCGCTCACTATAACCACAGGCTTTGGCAATATCAGCAATTTTTGGCGGCTGACCTGCCCGGTCTGACAGGTAGTGTTCTATAAAGCTGAAATGATCCGCCGTTATGGCCACGCCCGATTTTTCCACTTCTGCAGTGGTATTTAACCAATGGGCAAACTCCACCAGAATCGCCTGACCAAAGGAATCCGCCACATTCTGGCTCAGCTCGGTTTTATGTACTGCTTCCTGGGAGAGTCTTTGCAACAAACTTGAAATCACTTGATTTCGTATTGAGAGAGACTGCTGAATTTTCTCTGCATTAATACCGTCCAGGTTTCCAACAAAGGTTTTTACATAATCATCATCAAACGAACAGGTTACCGTGCATAATCGACCGGGGGAAAACTCTGCAAATATGGTGGTACCTGGATGCAAAAACAAAGAAGTTCCCATCATGCAATTCACCGACAGATCATCCCGGTGATGACCATAGCGTACGCCGGAAGAAAGAGCGATAACCGAAGTAAACCCCATACGGTTTGGGGTAAATTCCAGCGAAACCGCCTGGGGCCAATTCAGATCACTTACTTCAATATAAACATTGTCCGTGTGCAATGAAGCAACAGCGTTACGCAAACCACCTGCATCCAGCTTGTCACTGTGTTTCAAGCGCTCGATGTCGACAATTTCACTACCCAGCGTCGATCTTTGCTGCCAGCTTACTTCAAAGTCAGGAGTATTTGGGCCCTTCTTGTCATTCATTCTTGATTCACTTTGTATAGCCAGACACAGGGGGCCATTAAATTATCTAGCTGCAAATCCTCTCATAGGTATAATTTGCAATCAACAATGAAAGGCAACATAAAATACACTGCGGATTCAACCCCGAAGTGCATAACAGTTAAACTGATATTTTGGCTATTACATTTGAGGCCACAGCCCCTTTACTAGGAGATTTATTTTGGACTACCTAATGGAATTAAAACAACTCGAATATTTGAAAGCACGGTATTGTCGATTCTTAGACTGCAAAGACTGGGGCGCTTGGCGCAGCTTGTTCGCTGATGATTTTTACAGTGATACCACAGCATCTGGTGGACCAAAAATCCATGGCGCCGACGAGTTTGTATCCTTTGTTAAGAAAACCTTGAAGCCTCAGTATCGTAAAACTGTACACCAAGTACATACTCCAGAGCTGACTTTCACCTCTGAAACCCATGCAACAGGAATATGGGCATTGGAAGATTTCGTACGATTTCTACCAGGATTAAGTTTGCGGGGTTATGGCCATTATCATGAAACCTATGAAAAAGTAGAGGGCCAGTGGCTAATCAAAACATCGAGATTAACTCGGTTGCGGGGAGATATTCATACACCATTTTTTTCTTTTTCTATTCCAGGCTGGAAAGCAGCCAATGGCAAGGCACCCTAATCACCCTAAATAACCAGATCATTATCCCAATGCTGCTGTAAACAGGCTTTGGCGGCCTCGGCGTCATCAACAATCGTGAACAAATCCAAATCTTCTCGATTGATGGCGCCTTGCTCCACTAGAAATTCAAAATTAATTAGATTTTCCCAGTAATTCTTACCCACTAGTACCACCGGTAACGGATTGATCTTTTGTGTTTGAATCAGAGTAAGGGTTTCAAACAATTCATCCAGGGTGCCAAAACCACCGGGGAAGGCTACCAGTCCTTTAGCCCGCTTCAGAAAATGCATCTTTCTTATGGCAAAGTAGTGGAACTGAAAACACAACTCGGGGGTTATATAGGGGTTGGGGCGCTGTTCAAACGGCAAAACGATGTTCAGCCCCATGCTTTTACCCCCTTTATCTGCCGCGCCCCGATTGGCGGCTTCCATAATGCCACCACCGCCACCGGTCACCACCATAAAGTGCTTGCCTCCACAGCCTATGGAAAGCTCGGTTATCCATTGCGCCAAGATTCTAGCCTGCTCATAGTAAAAGCTGTTTTTAACCAGAATTTCTGCTGCATTTTTCTCTGCAAGTATTGATTTTGAATTAGGTGATTGAGACAGTTTTTCTTCAGCTTGTTTTAATTGTTGCTGGGCCTCATCTGGTGCAAGAAACCGAGCACCGCCAAACAGCACCACCGTTGATTCAATCTGATTTTCTTGCTGAATCAGATCGGGCTTTAACCATTCCAATTGTAGCCGAATAGCCCGCTGATCTTCCCGCAGCATAAAATCCTCGTCTGCGTAGGCAAGCTGATAGGTGGGGCTATCCATCTGTGGGGTACTGACGTTGTCAGTGGCGCTTTTTAGATCATCTGCCGCAGAGGGAAAAACCGGTTTGCTGATGTCGATTTTTTTCATAGTGACTCTACCTACAGCATCTCAGTTAATAGAATTCCAAAACCCAGTCGATTAACCCGGTGATTGTAATCAATCAAGCTTTCACCGTAACCATTAAAATACTGCACAACACCTCGCACCCGACCCCAGATAGGAAAGCTGGCATCCAATTGAATGGCACCGTAATTTGGGGAGTTCAAGTTATTGCGTAACATCAACGAAAATTCGTAATCGTTCTGCTCCCAGGTACCCGATAATTCAAAGTAGCCCATGTATTTATAGATATCGGGATTATCGTCACCTTTAGGGTCATCAGGACCGTTTTTTTCATCTTCAGGAACGCGATACCAGGGACGAAATGAAATAAGGTAATTGTCTTTGGCGTAATAATAATTCAGATAAATACGATTCCAGCTACGGCTCAAGGGTTGGCTGCGACCGTTGGATTCGTGTTCGAAACCAATGGCCACGGCACTATTAGACTCTTCATCTATCACACGCAAAGGTAAGAAGTAGTATATCTCCGGCCGATAGTTGGTTTCACGAAACGGTGCTGACACTTTTTTGTTATAGACCTGCCACAGCGCTTTAAGAGTAAAACCGAAAAAAATCCCATCGTTTTCCACCAGCAAATCACGATCGTATAGGGGAACCTTCATACTGATCTGCAATTTTGCTTCGGCGTGGTCCAAACCTTCATCCAAAATCTGATCATCATAAAGATCGTCATTGGGTTTTTTCATATAACTGTAGGGCAATAAATAATTGCTCTGATGGGGTGTAATAACAAAGGGATTCCATTCCGTTCTACGCTCCATGGCCATTCTTTCTAACGCGGCAGAATACTCCTGTTCCTTGGCCTCAGCTTCTTCCTTACCCATATAGGTGCGGCACTCTGCTTCGATCTCACCAACAGTCATGGTGGGGTCCACATCGGGTAGTACAGTTTCAATACATTCCCCCAGACTATCAAACACGGGTAGATCTTTAGGATCAGGGAAGCCATGCGCAAAACTAGCCACCCCTAAACCAAAAATCACGCACCAAAACAGCCTCGCCATGCACCACCCCTAATGTAATTTGTTTTAAGAGCCACAAAGTATGCGATTCCCTGCTCTGTTTTCAAGCAGAATCTTAATCAACTCCTATACTGAGAACCATGTCACTAACAAAAGAAATTGCACCGGATTTGCAGGAAGGTGTTGACCGTAAACTACTGAAACAATTGAAAGAACGTTTCTTAGAGGTCAATAGCGGCCGGTTAGACAGAATGCTGTCTACGTTGAGTAGCCGACACCGTTTGTTCCTGGAATCTCTGCCATTGCTGCTGCATATCAACCATCCTTCACTGCCGGGCTACATATCTGGAGCCACGCCCTGCGGTGTAAGCGGCTTCACCCCCAATAAATCCAATTTGCGCGCTGCCCAAGCCATTTCCCGCAGTTTTGTCTATCGCAAAAAAGCCATTCAACAGGATCGCATTTACAGCGTTTTTCTGATGGGCAGCACTGGCACCGTAGCCCACTCAGAAACCAGCGATATGGACATCTGGGTGTGCTACGACCCTGGCCTTAAACAAGATGCCATTGATGAACTTCAAGATAAACTGACGGGTATAGAACAGTGGGCAGACCAAATTGGGTTGGAAGTCCATTTTTTCCTGATGGACCCCATCGGCTTTCGCAGCGGAGTACGGGGCGATCTTTCCGGGGAAGATTGCGGCAGCGCACAACACTACCTTTTGCTGGATGAGTTCTATCGCACCAGTATCATCGTGGCAGGAAGAATGCCCCTGTGGTGGATGATACCTGCCTACAATGAACACCAATATTCCGATATCGCCGATCACTTATTACATAAGCGCTTTATACGCTCGGAAGATTGCGTCGATTTTGGTGGTATCTCAAAATTCCCAGCTGGTGAGTTTATCGGTGCCGGCATGTGGCAACTCTACAAAGGTATCGACTCTCCCTACAAATCAGTGATCAAAATCGTTCTCACTGAAGTGTACGCCAGCGAGCATCCCAACGTTGAGAGTTTGAGCCTGGTGTACAAGAAAAAAATCTATTCAGGCAATCTCAATTTGGATGAACTGGATCCCTACGTGATGCTGTATCGGAAAATTGAAGCCTATCTGATGAAAATTCAACAATTTCGTCGTCTGGAACTGATTCGCCATTGCTTTTACTTCAAAGTGAATGAAAGTCTGAGCCGAACCCCCCAGCTAAACCAAACCAACTGGCGCCGCAAACTCATGATGAAGCTGGTGCAAGAATGGGGATGGGACGAAAGTTATATTAAACAACTGGACAATCGCAAACTTTGGAAAATTAACCGAGTGCGAGAAGAACGCCAGGATTTGGTGCAAGAGTTAAATCACAGCTATCGATTTCTTTCTACCTTCGCCAGGGAAAATAATATCGAGGCTCTAATCAAGCAAGATGACATGAATATTTTGGGGAGAAAGCTGTACGCCGTGTTTGAACGTAAAGGTGGAAAAATAGAATTTGTTAACCCGGGTATTACATCCAGCTTGATTGAAGACCACCTCTCGTTTCATTACGTTCGGGATACTGAGCACGGCATTAATAACCACTGGGCGGTGTTTCCTGGTTACTTAAAAACAAAAGACGCCGTAGGACGAGAGCCCACTAAAAAGAATCGCAGCATCGTAGAGCTAATAGCCTGGTGTTACTTCAATAAACTATTAGATCAGAATACACGATTGTCGGTGGAAGCCAATAACACCGACCTCACGGAGCATGAGCTCCAGGCTATTGTACACTCGTTTTTCCAGATTCATCCTGAGGGCATGCCCTATACACCCCAGAAAAACTTTAAGTTTGCCGCTTATCCCACCCAAATCACATTGTATATAAATGCCGGTCTGGACCCAATGCGGCCCATGACTCAAAAAGGCATTCACCGGCTCTCAGACCAAAGCGATGCCCTTAGCTATAGTGCATTCCATAGCAACCTGGCATTAACCGTGGATCAAATCACGTTTAATAGTTGGGGAGAAATTATTTGCAGCGCCTACAGTGGAGAGAACGCCTTAATCGACTGCCTGGTACATTATATGCGGCAAATCCCGCCAGACGGGTCTATTCCCCTGCCCAAATTGGAAGTACGCTGTTTTTGTCCAAGCCGAGCCAGCTCTATAGCCGCGCGGGTTGAGGAATTATTCCGGGATATTATTGCCTGCTACTACAGTGGCACTCGGTCTTTAAACACTCGCTACATTCTTGAGGTAGAGCACTATATTTACATGCTGCAGTTTAAACGCAATACGCCGTATGTACGAGGGCTACGCAGTGACCTTGAGTTAATTGAGTCACTGAACCAGCCCCAACCCAAATACAGTCAAATCGTAGTGGACCGAAACGCTCTCAGTAAACACCCTTTGCGACTTATTGCAAAAATGGCTCGACCTGCGCGGGTGCAGGTGTTCTTTCAACGTATGGGAAAAGAAGCTGACATTTATATTAGCGATGAGAATGGCTCTATCTTTTTTACCCGTAAACATTATTTTGACGAAAAAACCGTGCTCAACTCTATTCGTCATTTTCTTGAGAACATCCAACTACGACGTAACACTTTGACTCAAAAAGAACCCTCTAACGATCACAAGGTTAGCTACCACGAAATTAAGCGCGGTAGTCGTGGCGAACTCCAGGCCACCCGTAGGAACTTTGATACTGTGGAAGAGAAAAAAGATCACCACAACGTGCAAGCCATCGCCCAAACCGGAACCTTCGGAGACGTGTTTTATACGGTGTATTGTGATAATCAGGAGTTTTCACAATTGGAATACGGCGACGCCTTATTTGCGGCCATCGCCGGCTACATTGCTTCTCTACGCCGCAGCAAAGAGCAATACCCCTGCTACATCACCGATCTGGATCTGAGTCAGTTGGATTTGCAGGGGGCACAATTACAAACTGTTCAATTTTTGCAGCACAAAGAAAAGCTGGAAAAGGCCATCAATCAGGCGCTAAAAATCCCCTAAAGCGATACCATGGGGTTCACCTTAGCCACCGATGGTCGTTCACTGAATTTGCCGTACCAGTTCATCAAATTCTGATAAGCGCTCAAGTCCAGGCTGGTTTTCTCCTGAATCTGGCAGTAGGCAAAGGCTTGGATATCCGCCAGGGTCAGCTCATCTCCACACAGGTAAGCATTTTGCCCCAGTAGACCATCAATATACGGCAGCTGTTGCTTGAGAAAACCCTCTGCCTCCGCCAGGGCAGAGGTATCTATGTCCTTGCCCATCAACTTGTTACACACGATCTCTTGCCAGAAGTAAGATGCCATCCAGCGCCCAATGTGCTGCGCCATCATATCCACGGTTTGGTCAATATGGGCGGCCTTCACCGGGTCATCGGAATACAGTCGCTTACCGTTTACGTTAGATAGGTATCGGCAAATGGAGGCGCTTTCAATGAAGGTATTACCATTATGCTCCAGTACCGGAATCTTGCCGAAAGGATGTCTTGCCAGATGCTCCGGTTTTTTATTTTCGCCCTTTGTTGGGTCCAGGGCGATGTATTCATAGTCCAGTCCCAACTCTTCCGCGGTGAGCAGAACCTTGGCTGCGTTAAAAGTGAAAAAGCCATAAATGGTATACATAGTTGCGCCTCCGTTTTGATTTTGTGCAAATTCACTTGCATAATGCAATTGAAACCCTAACGACATCACTTGCATTATGCAAGTGAAATTTTTATTAAGGCTCAACTCCACCATGGCTTCCAAAACTGAACACCACAAACGCTCCCCCTGCCCAGTGGCCTGTGGGCTGGACATCATCGGTGACCATTGGACTCTGCTGGTGGTGCGGGACATGTTGTTTTTAGGCCGACATGAATATGGCCAAATGCTGGAGGCGCCCGAAGGGATATCAAGCAATATTCTCAGTGACCGCCTAAGCAAATTACAAAAACAGGGCTTAGTAGGCCAGATCACTCACCCCGAAAACAGAAAAAAGAAGCTGTATTACCTCACCGCCAAAGGCAAAGGCCTTATCCACGTATTGATGGCCATCACTTCCTGGTCCAAACAATATATGGGGTCCCAGGTCAAATTGCCCACAGATCTGCTGGCAGAGATGAATAGAGGGCCCGATCACTTCATTGAGCAAACCCTGGAACGACTAAGGCAATGGGAAGTTCAATACCAGATTCACAGCTAGGGATGGCACCTGACAGCGGCTCCTCGCCCCAGCCTGCCTGGGCGGTTATAATGTCGCCCTTTATATTACCTTGGACACCACCATGTTATTGCCTGCATTGCGCCTGACCTTGTTAACCGCTGGGCTTTGCCTCACGGTTGCCTGCGGTCAAAAGGGCCCACTCTATTTGCCACAGGATGAGCCCCCGGCGGTTCAAACCAATGCTCCATGCCGGGCCGTGGAATGTAACGAGAGCGAAACCGATGACATGGAAACGAATGAGACCCCTGAATGAGCCAGTTTGAATACCGAGATAACACACTTTACGCGGAAAATGTTGCCGTTGACGCCATCGTGGAAGCGGTGGATACACCCTGTTATGTCTACTCCAGAGCAGCCCTGGAGCAGCATTGGCTGGCCTATGACAAGGCCTTTGGGGATCACCCCCATCTGATCTGCTATGCAGTGAAAGCGAACTCCAATTTGGCAGTTTTAAATGTTTTAGCCAAACTGGGAGCAGGCTTTGACATCGTATCCCAAGGAGAGTTGGAACGGGTTCTGCGGGCTGGTGGCGATCCAGGCAAAGTGGTGTTCTCCGGTGTGGGCAAGCAACCCACGGAAATGGCCCGCGCCCTGGAAGTGGGCGTCTATTGTTTCAACGTGGAATCGGAAGCGGAGCTGGAAACCCTGAACAAGGTGGCGGCTCAGCTGGGCAAGGTGGCACCGGTTTCGTTTCGCGTTAATCCGGACGTGGATGCCCAAACCCACCCCTACATTTCCACCGGTCTGAAAGAAAACAAATTCGGCATTGATATCGATCGCGCTATCACCGCTTTTGAAAGAGCGGCTGAACTGCCCAACGTAGACGTAGTGGGCATCGATTGCCATATTGGTTCACAACTTACCAATGTGACGCCCTTTATGGACGCCCTTGAACGACTATTCGAACGCATCGATCAACTCAAAGCCAAAGGCATTAATATTAAGCACCTGGATATTGGTGGCGGATTAGGAGTCACCTATCGGGATGAGCAGCCGCCCAGCCCCGGCGAATACGTGAAAGCGCTACTGCAAAAACTGGGACAACGGGATTTAACTGTGGTTATGGAACCGGGCCGATCCATTGCTGCCAACGCGGGCATTATGGTAACGCGTGTGGAATTACTTAAGTCCACCGAAGTGAAACAATTCGCCGTGGTGGACGCGGCCATGAACGACATGATTCGGCCATCCCTGTACAGTGCCTGGCAAGACATTATTCCAGTGAACAAAAAGCAAGGCGCCACACAGTCCTACGACGTGGTGGGGCCCATTTGTGAGACCGGAGACTTTTTGGGTAAAGACAGAGAGTTAAACATCGAACCCGGTGACTTACTTGCGGTGTGCTCTGCCGGTGCCTACGGATTTGTTATGAGCTCAAACTACAATACCCGCAACCGCTGCCCTGAAATCATGGTGGACGACACCAGCTTCTATACCGTGCGCCGTAGGGAAACCTATGAGGATCAACTTGCCTGCGAATCTCTGATACCCTAAGCCCTATGAAAATACACTTTACAAAAATGCACGGCTTGGGTAACGACTTTATGGTGATCAACCAGGTTACCCAAAACGTCCAACTGAACAGTAATCAAGTTCGACGGCTGGCGGATCGACATACCGGCGTGGGCTTTGATCAGCTACTGCTGGTGTCACCACCTTCAAGCCCGGATGTGGATTTCAACTACCGCATTTTTAACTCCGATGGCAGCGAAGTGGAACAATGCGGCAATGGCGCCCGCTGCTTTGCCCGCTTTGTGCGGGAAAAGGGCCTCACCCATAAAGACACCATTCCAGTGCAAACTAATACAGGCCGCATTGAATTGAGCCTGGAAGGCAATGATCAAGTAAAAGTGAACATGGGTTTGCCCATCTTCGAGCCAGAACGCATTCCTCTGCAGGCGGAAAGTCAGCAACCACTGTATAAATTTAACGTGGATAATGATGTGCATGAACTGGCCTGCCTTTCCATGGGAAACCCCCACGGCGTTCTCAGAGTAAAAAACGTGGACAATGCGCCAGTTCGAAAGCTCGGGGCAAAGTTGGAATCCCATCCACGCTTTCCCAATAAAGCCAATATCGGTTTTTTTCAGGTAGTGAATCGACAGAATATTCGTTTAAGAGTGTTTGAACGGGGCGTTGGCGAAACCAAAGCCTGCGGAACCGGTGCCTGCGCTGCTGCAGTTAGCGCAATAGCTGCTAATCTTGTGGATGACACTGTCAATGTGGCTCTGCCTGGGGGCAAACTCAAAATCAGTTGGCAAGGACCAGGGCACCCGGTTTTTATGACTGGCCCTGCCACCACCGTATACGATGGGACGCTAAACTTATGACTGAAACAATGGCAAAACCAAAGCAACAACAAAAAATCACCGCTGGAGACGTAGCCAATTACCTTCGCACGCACCCAGACTTTTTTCAGGAAAGACCCGATATTCTCTACGACATGGCCTTACCTCACGGCCAGGACCACGCAGCCTCTTTACTGGAACGGCAGGCGGGAGTGTTACGCAACCGCAACACAGAGCTTCGCCACAAACTCAACGAGTTTATGGCGGTAGCTCGGGACAACGACGAGCTATTTAATCAAGTAAAAGCCCTGGGGTTAAGCCTATTGGAAGTGAACACAGTGGCCGATATCGCTACCACCCTAAAACAGGTGCTGGCAAAAACCTTCGCACTTAACCATATGGGGCTTTTCCTGTTTAAGCCCTGCGCTGAAAAAGGTCCATTCACTGTATCCAGCAGCAATGAACTGCAAAGCCAGCTGGGTGAACTGTTGCGAGGCGACCGCATTATATGCACCACACTGCGTCAACAGGAGATGGTCAACCTGTTCCCGGGCTATAGCGATAGCGAAGGCTCCGCCGCCTTGATCCCATTACACTATAAAAGTGATTTGGGTTTATTGGCCATTGGCAGCACGGACGCAGGTCATTTTACCTCGAGCATGGACACCAGCTTCGCGCGCTACATAGGAGACATTGTCAGCCGGCGCTTGTATTTTTGCCTACAGTCTTAGCCCCTAATGACTGCGCTTAGGGACGTCATACCAGAATACCTGCTCTATATACAACAAAAACGCCAGCTCTCCACCAATACGGTGGAGGGCTATGGCCGTGATCTAAAGTTATTTGGGGACTTTTGCCAAGGCCAGGGACTATCCGACCCCAAACAGGTAACGCCCCATCATGTGCGCCAACTGGTGGCGGAACGCCACCGCAAGGGAGCCAAAACCAAGTCCATTCAACGATTACTGGCAAGCATAAGAGGCTTGTACGGATTTCTTATTGCAGAAACTCTGGTGAGCCACAACCCAGCCCAAGGTGTGCGCCCACCCAAAGGTGAGAAACGGCTACCCCATACATTGGATGTGGATCAAATGGGTCAGCTGCTGAGAATTGACAGCAACGACACCCTCGCCCTGCGTGACAAGGCCATTCTGGAGCTGTTCTATTCTTCCGGCCTGCGCCTAAGTGAGTTGATCCAACTGCCCATGGAAAATTATCAAACCCAGGAACAGACCGTAAGAGTATTAGGTAAAGGCAATAAAGAGAGGGTAGTGCCAGTGGGACAGGCAGCTCAGCAAGCTATCCAGCAATGGCTTCAAGTGCGGGATGAATGTCATCCCAAGTGCAGCAACTTATTCATCAGCAATCGAGGCAGGCCGCTTCACCCTTCTACCATTCAAAAGCGATTACAGCGTTGGGGTGTAAAGCAAGACATTGACGGGCATATTCACCCCCATATGATGCGCCATTCATTTGCCAGCCACATACTGGAATCCAGCGGAGACCTGAGGGCAGTACAGGAATTGCTGGGACACGAGGATATTTCCACCACACAGATTTATACCCATTTGGACTTTCAGCACCTGGCAAACGTCTATGATCAGGCTCACCCAAGGGCCAAAGGCAAACCACAGAAAAATGAGGACTGAACAGCCCCCATGAGGAAGCACAAGCAAAACCTCACAACCATAGTGTTAGCCTTTGCGGGCTATTGGTTGCTGGGTAGCCTGGCCAGCTTTTTTGTTATTCCTCCAGGTTTCGCCAGCCCCATTTGGCCCGCCACGGGCTTTGCCTTACTGATGGTGCTGTTAAGGGGCCCCATCAGTATCGTGGGAATTGGACTGGGCTCGTTCGTCATCAACATGGAACTTGCCGGAGCAAGCTTGTTTGAGCCTTCCATGGTTTGGTTTTCTGCCCTCTCCATTGCCTGTGGAGCTGCGTTACAAACCGCGGTAGCCAGACAATTAGTGCTACGATTTACACGCTACCCAGACCTCACCAAAAGTATTAACGACCCACTTTTATTTGGCATACTTGCCGGGCCAGTGGCTTGCACCCTATCCAGCAGCGTGGGCACCACCAGCCTGCTGTTCAGTGGCATTATCGACACACAAGAATATTTGAATAACTGGCTCCATTGGTGGATTGGCGACACCATTGGCTTGCTGTCGTTAGCACCGATAATTCTGGCCATGGATAAAGGTGCCAAATGGCGCAGCCGGTTGCGAGCCATTTACTTTATTGGCTTATATTTAGTGTTGGTGATAACAGCAAGCTTACTCTTTGCCCAAACCCGCGCCGATGAAGAGCACAAACTGGAAGTGATTTTCAGCGAACGTATAAGTGGTATTCAGCGCTCTCTGCAGCAAATGTTCAGCCGTGTCACCTATCAATCCCATTTTCTTGCATCGTTATTTGCAGAATTCAAACCCATTAGTTACCAGCAATTTAATCTGTTTACAGATCGTGTATATCAACAGACCAAAGGCACCTTAGCCATCTCATGGATTCCCATTGTGCAACATGAGGAGCGTGCACAGTTGGAACAAACCATGTCCAATCTTATGCGGCAAAACTTTTATTTCAGCCAAAGAAACCAGCAAGGAGAAATGGTAAGAGCCGAACAACGGAATACCTACTACCCGGTTTACTATCAATACCCCATTCATGGTAACCGCAAGGCTCTGGGATACGATATGGGGTCAGAATCTCGCCGCTTACGAGCCGTGACAACGGCCATTAAATCAGGAAAAGTCACCGCTACCGAACCCATTAAACTGGTACAAGATATAAATAGCAGTCAGTCTTTTCTTCTGCTCACCCCAGTTGTTATCGATGGCGAGATTCAAAGTTTAATTTCCAATGTATTCCGTGTTGGGGAAATATTTGACACCACCATCGATAGCTCTGACTTAAAACATATATCGGTGACTGTTACCGATATCACCGATCCAAACAAGGCCATCGTGATTCATCAAAATAACATTGAGGGATCGCACATGTCCGAAACCCACCACCTCTATCTAGGGGGAAGGGTTTGGCAACTTCACTATTCCGCCAATAGTGCCTTTATCAAATACAACCAGGGTATCAGTGTCTGGGTGGTATTGATCGCAGGCTTCTTTATCGTCGCCATGTTTGGTTTGTTTGTGTTGATGCTGCTTAGCCAAAAAACCGCAATTGAAAATGAGGTAGGCCATAAGACTCAAGCATTACGAAGCGCATTGAATCAAGCTGAAAAAGCCAATCGGATCAAGAACAACTTTCTAGCCAATATGTCCCATGAATTACGTACGCCGCTGAACTCAATAATCGGTTTTAGTGTACGATCGCTAAAATCTCTTAAAGGAAGTGAGTACAAACGAGTGATCGAATCACTCACCATCATCGAATCAAACGGCAGGCACCTGCTGTCCTTGATTAACGACATTCTTGATTTATCAAAGCTGGAAGCAGGCAAGCTTAGCATTGAAAAAGAAGCTGTAGACCCCAGACAGGTATGTGAAGAAGTGGTGCGCGCCCTATCACCACTGGCTGAACTCAGAAATTTGAACTTGGAAGCGCAAATTCCACCTATCGACTGTATAGCGGCAGACCGCAAACGCTTAATCCAAATAATAATGAATCTGGTGGGCAACGGCATCAAATTCACACAACAAGGAACTGTCAGCATAGAATTTGAAATGAAAACCAAGAATAGTATCGAAGGCTTATGCTTTATCATTAAAGATACGGGCTGCGGCATTGCGCAAGCAGATATTCCCAAATTATTCCACCGCTTTGAGCAATTGGGTAATAACATTGATACTCAAAATATTGGTACAGGACTGGGATTGGCTTTGGTACAGGAGTTAGTGGATCTCCACCAGGGCGAGATTAGTGTTCAAAGTGAACTCCACCAGGGATCGACCTTTACGGTTTGGCTGCCTATCGGGCGTAAAACCGATGACACCTCAGTGAGCTAATCCGGATATTAAATAGACCAGCGCAGCGGAAAGCATAATCCGCTTGGGGTTTGGACCCATTCGCCCTATCCACAACAGCACCACCGCACTGCCTACAGAGAACAGAATGGGAGACCATAGCGAAGCCCCATGGGCGTGGCCACTCCACCACAACACACAGCCAACCAGGATTAAAGATACACAATATAGCAAGAACGCGGTTTTGTAGGTGGTAACTGCGCCGTGCCGAACAGCGAATGACAGCTTACCTGCCGAACGGTCGGTTTCAATTTGCGGCGGCTGATGGGAAAATAGCAGTGCCGTGGAAAATGCAGCAAATGCCAACATGCCTGCAACCGCAATCCCACTGACGGGCTGCCCAGAGACAAACCACAACCCACCAAATACACCGGGGCCATAACATATGCCGGTGACCCATTCCCCCCACGGGGTATAAGAAAGGGGTTTGTTGCCTGCATTGTAGAGCATACCCAAAAGCACTAAAGGCAAGGCAAAAGAAACGATCCATAGCCGATCGTTAATCGCAAGGGTTGTCAGCCCCAGTGTCGCCCCCATAACACCGCTGATCACTCCATGCCAAAAAGCATGGGCTTCACCACCACTATGAATGCGTACCCAAGAATCAAATTTGTGAGTGTCCGCCCCCAATTGCCAATCTTTCACATCATTCAGCAAATTAACCGAATGCTGTAACAGAACCACCGCCAGGGTGGCCCACACAAGCGCAGTCAGATCGATGATGCTGGGGCTCAACAGCCAAACCGCTACACCTGGAAGCACAGACACCAAGTAGATGGCAGGATTTAGCGCCTGCCACCATTTACTGGAACTGAATTCTGAAACTAAGGATGGATCCAAAAGTGATGTTAGGCCATTGCGACCTGGGACTGCCCCGCTCTAAATTTTTCTAACGCGGCTTCGAACCATTGCGCATGCTGATGCTCTGAGTCGATTACCTTTTGATACACTTCCGCGGTTTTGATGTCGCCCTGCTCCAGGGCCTGATCACGGAACCCAGGGTAAATGTCTTTGTATTCTCTGGCTTCCACCATAATGGCTACCTGCAACGCTTTCTCCACCACACCATTGGGATCAAGCTTTATGAGTGCATCACAATTGGCTTGAATGGTCTCAAGTGCGTCAATGGCTCGCTGGGTATCTTCACCCCGTGCAGGGGTTCCAATTTCACCATAGAGTTCACGCAGCCAGACAGCGTGTAATTTTTCTTCTCCGGCAACTTTACGGAACAATGTGGCCAACTCTGGATGCCCGGCTTTGGCGGCCCAGCGCGCAAATTCCGGGTACATAATCTGGTTTTCATATTCCTCTACGTCCACGAACGACTCCGCTGTTTTAGCCATATCATCGTTTTGGTCTGCCGCAGCAAAGCACTCAAAGATCATCGCTTCTGTAATTTCTGGCTTACTCATCTGATTACTCCATCGATTAGTGATCATTTTTTGTTCAAGACTTCAGTCAGGTGGCTCTAGATGACAATGCGTCCAACAGTTCAGACTTTAGAGAAACTTTTAGTTGGTGGCAATGGTGAGAATGCGCCTTAGATATAATTCCAAGGCGCTTTTACGTTTTTATCATGGGTATCAGGCTCTCCATGATGGCGTGCACTAACCGGGTTGGGTCTAATTAAATGGCGTCCTTAAGGAATGAGCGAGCCTTCATACGAGGCGCCACCGTTGCCAGAAAATCAGACTGAGCTCCCATGGGTTTGGTCGCTATATGAGCTGAGCTAACGCCCATTCGCGGTGCAATTTTTTCTGATACTGCGTGGGTTACCTGGATATGACTGTTCTGATGGCCAACGTCTGTTGAATCTTGACCCATACGAGGCGCGATCTCCGCATGAGCTGTGGATAGACAAGCCATGATAAGGGCGCAAGAACTGATTTTGGTTAAAGATAATAAAGTTTTCATATGTAGCTCCTGAATAAATTAAAGTGATGTATTGAATGTGCAAATAGATATACGCAAGAGCCAAACAATAGTTGCAGGCATTTCGAAAAATAATCACGACAACTGAATCTTGATCGGGTGCAATGAGTTTTACCCCCAATAAAGGTTTGTTTCGGTGTTATTACTGGCAATAGACTGGTATAAAACCAAGCAGGCTCAATCGGCCACTAACCAAATAAAAGATAAGAACTAAAAGATGCGAAAACTGTTTATTGTCCTGGGCGTGTTACTGGTAGGCGCAATTGGGATCAACACGCTGATTCAAGCGGAACAGCAGGTGGTAATGGCGTTAACCATTCTTTGGATTGCCGCAGTGTTATGGTTATCGGAAATCATTCACGTCACGGCCACGGCACTACTGATCCCCGTGCTGGCGGCATTGTTGGGATTAGCTTCGGTACAGGAATCACTGACCAGTTTTGCTCACCCAATCATCTATATATTTTTAGGTGGCTACGGTCTTGCTGCGGCCATGCATGTACAAAAGCTTGACCTCTACCTGGCGCACAAAATCTTGTTATTTACACAAGGACAACTACAACGCGCGGTTATTTTGCTTTGTTTAGCCGCATCGTTGCTGTCCATGTGGATCAGCAATATGGCGACCACGGCCCTTATGCTGCCATTGATTTTGGGGCTAATAGATCAAAAACCCGGTTTGAGCCGGGCCAGTAAAATAACCTGTTTACTGGGTATCGCCTACTCTGCCAATGTGGGGGGAATTGCTACCCTGGTGGGTAGTGCACCCAATGGAATCACCGCCGGTGCTCTAGGTATGGGGTTTGCTGATTGGCTGGCTGTTGGTGGGCCCTCTTTTTTACTATTGTGGCCATTAATGATGCTGGTGCTCTGGCGCTTATTACGACCGCAATTTGGTGATGCCTCAGTAAAACTGGAGAGTTTTCAATTTGATTGGAACACTCCGCGCCGACTTTTAGTGGCCATTTTTCTATTCACAGTTTTCGGGTGGGTTTTTAGCAAACCGTTAAGTGGTTGGCTTGATATTGCTCGGTTTGATACCTGGGTGGCTTTAACAACTTTGGTGCTGCTCATGTTTACCCAGGTAGTCAGCTGGAAGCAAATTCAAACCCACACAGACTGGGGCGTACTCTTGTTATTTGGTGGTGGACTTGCCCTTGGCAGCATTCTGAAATCATCAGGGGCCAGCGTCTATTTGGGTACCGTACTGAGCCAATTCGTGGCAGGTCAGGCAACCCTGGTGGTAATTTTAGTTCTAGTCTGCTTCGTGGTGTTTCTCACTGAACTTACCAGCAACACCGCAACCACGGCTCTATTGGTACCTATATTCATTACGCTCCCTGTAGAACTGCTTAGCAATCAACAGGCAGCGTTGGCAGTGGGCATTACAGCTTCCTGCGCATTCATGTTGCCGGTGGCCACGCCGCCTAATGCCTTGGTGCACGGAACCGGACTCATCCCGGGCAATACCATGATTCGTGTTGGATTGGTGTTGAATTTAATGTGTATTACGGTAATAACCAGTCTGCTTTATTTATTTTTCTAGGTACAAGGCCGTTTCAAGTGGCTCAATTGCAACCGGGTATATCGGCTTCGATTGTACAAACACGCTCAGTAGCCACGTCAATATCGGCCACATAGTAAAGAGAAGCAAAGCCCAATTGCTCTCTACCCAGATTGTGAAATACCAATCCCAATGCAATGTCTCCCGCGCTGAACTGATGTTGATTTTTAGCAAAATATCGTGCCGCCTGATCTAGACCCGGGTCACTGATTATTCGTGTTACTCGACCGACGCCTCCATGGTATGCCTGAACCAGTAATAAAGAATAAAGCCGATCAGATTTTGTTTCGGGTAAATGACCAAACACCCGGTCGTACACCGGTTTTAAATTACGATGATTTTGATCCATTAACCGCAGAGCACAATCAATCTGTGCCATACGGTGAAAGTGAAACTTTTCGGACAACTCGCAATCGTGAAGTGCCGCTCTGGAAAGCTGCATAATCCCCCGCGCATCCGCAGCTGAGTGCGCGCTTTTCTGGCCCCCGCTTTCAATCAGAGTCTTACCAGCAAGGGTTGCCAGAATGGAAGGCGGCAAGCTGATCCTTCCCTGCTTGACACGGTGCCCATAGACGATGGCAATGGCATCGTGCAAAGACACAAGATGATCAGCATCACCAACACGCATGCCATCCCAGCTGCCCCAAAGTTTAGCGCTTTTATCCTCACCAAAATAACGGTCGAGGGATACCGCCAACTGTGCATCGGGCTGGTCGCAACTGAGCGCGAAAGGATAACCTGCTGAGCCCAGCTCCCCTTTCATCCAGACAGCTACCCGTTGATTCTGGGCCAGCTCTTTACGCTGCTGATTGAGTTTTGCCTGGGTCAATTCAGCACTATCAGCATCATTGACATACCCCAAAAACGTCGCCCGCTTATCAAATAGAATGTGACGGGATTTCTTCTCACAGAAAGATTCACCATTCAACACCCAGCGGCGAATGGTTTTCAGATTGGAAAACGCGCCTTTGCTTACCCAATATGGGCTGGCCCGCACAACCTGAAGCCAAGGGGGAGCGTTGGCTACCTGGGATTGGGCAGCAAGTGCGCAGGTTGAGATTATGACAGAGAATACCCACACCATACTGGAAGCTTTGATTACACATCGCTTATATGAGTGATAACTCTGTTTCTGCATTCTAGTCTCCGGTTTTTGCAACTCGTTGAATTATATGACAAAGCCAATTAGGCGCATTTTTTGCAAGGATTAAAGTTTACACTGCCATGTTATCCAGTAGTAATTATCGTGGCCTATTGTTTTTGTCCATTATAATAAACAAGAGTAATCGCCAATGGCTGAACAAGATAGTGACCGCGCCACCGGTGTCGCATCTCAAGTTACCAAAACTGCTCCCACCCTTACCTCCATTTACGTCTATGAAGCTCCCATTCGAATCTGGCATTGGATTAACTTCTTCGCCTTTTGCGCATTATGCGTGACTGGATATTTAATTGGATCACCGCCGCCCTCCATAACTGGAGAGGCCTCCGAACACTATCTATTTGGCTATATCCGGTTTATTCATTTTGCATCGGCATATATCTTTGCTATCGGTTTTCTGGGTAGGATCTATTGGGCATTGGTGGGTAACTACCACGCACGGGAAATATTTTCGGTTCCCATCTTAACCCCCCTGTATTGGAAAGAACTGTTTTCCATGCTCAAGTGGTACGCCTTCATCAGAGAATTCCCCAACCGTTACATTGGTCATAACCCTATAGCTCGACTTTCCATGTTCCTTGGCTTCGTGGTGATGGCTTTCTTTATGATCGTCACGGGCTTTGCCATGTATGGCGAAGGTGCCCAGGAAGAACATATCACCCATACCTTGTTCACCAGCTGGGTAGTGCCGTTATTTAGCAATTCTCATGAAATACATACGTGGCACCGCTTTGGCATGTGGTTTATGATTTGTTTTACCCTGCTTCATATTTACGCTGCGGTAAGAGAAGAAATAATGGGACGCCAGAGCATGATTAGCACCATGATCAGTGGGTTTCGCATGTTCAAAGAATAGCGAACAACTTCAAACTCAATTTGAAGTGAATTCGATAAATACGCATATTTATGTAACGAAGTAAGTGCATGAAATATCATATTGGTGGTGATCTGGAATCTCGGTGGGCCACCGTAGTAAAGTCATCTCTCACCGTGCAATCCGAAAGCTGGGATTGGGTCACCACCATTGATGAAGCCGACGTCTGGGTGGTTATTCCAAACGACAGCACATCTCTGGCGGATCTGGCAGAGCGATCTTCCCCCCACATAGTGTTCGTTGACAACAACCTCCCGCTGCAGTGCAATAAAAAAAATCATCATCTTCTACCCGCCCCTATGCGAGGGGCAAAACTGATACGACTTCTCGATCAGATTGTTGATCAAATCAAACAAAACCCCATCACTAAATCCTCACCACCCCCGGCCGTCGAAGCAGACGCTTCCCCTGAAGAAGGCGACGCCGATGCTGAAGAGACTCAACCTTCCTGGCGCGGCAAAAATATCAAACTAGGAGGATCTCCTAACCTGTCTCGATTCCCAGTCACCGCCGAACTCACCGTGTGGCTACAGCAAATGGCTGCCAGCCCAGTATCCTACGATGAAATGGTAACGGCCTTACCCATGGATAAAGAACTCATAGAAACGGTTCTGAATAAGCTGGCCAATGACGGCATATTACTGGACGAAACTGGCAGTAAATTGCTTCCGTTCAAAACCAGCCAGGAAGGATCCTTGCTAGGCAAACTGTGGGGCAAAAAGCCCAAAAAATAGCGCTCCATTGCCTCGAATAGCAGATCATTCAATCGTTGACTACCCTTAATTAATACATCTTTATTTCACTACCCCGTGTGGGGGTTTCCAAAAAGCACGTCATGAAGAACTATCAGTCCGTACAATGGAAAATTCTCGGCCCTATGGCACTGATTTTTATCGGCATTCTTGCGGTAGTGACGCTCTATTCTGCTGACCAGCAAAAAGACAGAATGCTGCATATGACTGAACAGCAAATGCGGGATGTGCTTAACGGTTACCTGGATAGTATGAACACGTTGATGTTCACCGGTACCATGGCCAACCGCGGTCTTCTGCTGGAGAAAATTGGCCAACGGGAAGGGGTGGTGGAAATACACATGCTGCGGGGGGAAGCGGTTACCAAAGTATTCGGACCCGGTTTTGAATCAGAGACCCCAGAAACGGCATTGGATCAGCGGGCGCTGAAAGGTGAAGCCTTAGTAGAAACCACCACCCAAAATGGTGAACGTCTATTAACCGTTGTGGAACCATTCTTTGCAGAGAGCAACCGCAATGGCACCAACTGTCTTACCTGCCACCAAGTGACCGAAGGTACTGTTCTGGGGGCAGCCCGCATTACTTATTCCATGGCCAAACGAGACGCTGAAGTGGAACAGGGAGTGTTCGTGTACGCCGCGATTAATCTTGTGGTATTGCTGCTGAGCATGTTCGTCGTCCATTTTATACTGTTCAAGGTGGTCATCAGGCCGTTGAAAGACCTGAAAAACACCATGTTAAAAATCGGCAAAGATGCTGATTTAAGACAACGGGTAAGTTTGGGGGCCAACGACGAGTTTCGTCAGGTGGGAGAAGCCACCAATCAAATGCTGGACCGATTTCAACCCACCATTCACGATTTGGCAGAAAATACCGGTGGACTGGCCGATTCGGCAGAGAGATTGGCCTTGGTTACCCGGGCAACACGGGACGGTGTTAGTGAGCAACAGCGGGCGTCGCAACAGCTGGCGGGCTCCATCCATGAACTTTCCCAAGCGGCAGATAAAGTCGCCCAGAATGCATCGCAGGCAGAAACCGCTGCTGCAGCAGCAAAAACCAACACAGACGCCGGCAGCGGCTTAGTGATGAGCATGGCTGAAGGCATAACCCGTTTGGCCTCACAGGTAGAAAACGCTGCTGTGGTAGTTAAACAGCTGGCAGACGATACCCAGGGTATCGGGCAAGTATCTGAATCTATAAACGAAATCGCCGAGCAAACCAACCTGCTGGCGCTTAACGCTGCCATAGAAGCGGCCCGAGCCGGTGAGCAGGGTCGCGGCTTTGCGGTGGTGGCTGATGAGGTACGGGCCCTAGCCACCCGAACTCAGCAATCTACCGGAGAGATTAGACAGATTATTGAAAAACTGGTGTCTACTTCCAACAAAGCCATGCAAGCTATGGAAGCAAGTACCCACGAAGCTGACCATAACATGGAAGAATCAACCAGAGCCCGCGATGCTCTGAAGGAAATTGCCCACACCATGGAATCCATACAACAAATGAACGCAAAAATTGCATCCGCAGCGGCAGATCAAAGATCCGTGGTGGATGGAATTCAACACAGCATAGAAGCCATAACCTCCGTATCCCAGCAAAATGCCGACGGCTCCAACCGAACATTTGAAGAGAGTGAACAGATCGCCAAAGTATCTGCTAGGTTGGAATCCATGGTACATCGATTTAAAGTATGAATTTAGCCGTTAACGGTGCCAAAGTATGACTTGGTCTGTTACAAATATTTAACTCACTTGAGGATGACAATGTTTAGCTTTCAACTCTGGAGGTTCTACTGCTTCTTTCTGATCTTCGCCTCAATTTGCGCCTGCTCAACCACAAAGATTAATGGAACTATCAACCTTCCCTCGAATAAGGGTATCGCGATTTCAACCGTGAGCATTTCAAAATTCAAAGATAATGGAGGCAATTTGGGTGAAGAAATGCGAACGGCAATTGCCAGTAAAATATCCAATCAGGGGCATGTAAGGGTTATATCTATGGGGGCTGAGGCTCACCTGAAGGGCTCGATTAGTATGGGTCGTATAAGTCATGATTCATGGAGCGAAGAATATAAATCTGATGATGAAGTAAAACGACGCTATTATTACCAAGTTGAAAAATCCATATCAGCAAGCTACGAGCTCAACCAAGACAACAGGGTCTTTAACGACTCATACTATGAGAATTACTCACAAACCTGGTCAAGCAATCTAAGCAGCTCAGACGCCAGAAGACAATCAATTAATGAATCAGAAATCAACTCCAGGCTAATAGGAAGGATTGCCACCCACATCACTAACGATATCACTCCTCACAAAGCAGCAAGGGAATTCACATTTAAGCACGGAAAAGATGCAAATTTAAAAATTGGCATCAAATATGTGGAGCATCAACGCTATGATCAAGCAATCTCCATCTTTCGCCAAGTTGCAGAAAACACACTGGATATAAAAGACCGGGCCACCGCAACCTACAACCTTGGGGTCATCTTTGAGATGCAGGGGCAGTTTGAGAAAGCATTCGAAAAATATCGAGATGCCAATCAAATGGTACTTAGTGAAGAGGATTATATTACAGCACTATCTAGGGCAGAGAAGCACTACAAATTGCAACAAGAATTTCTACGTCAAACGGAACAATAAAATCCCACACCCCATCGAAGCTGACATAAACAAATATTGAAAATATTATGCATAGTAAAGAAAAGCTCCAGCCAGGTTCCGCACTTTACTCCCTATTCGTATTGAGCCTTGCTGCATGCGCCAACAACCAGCCAGCCTATACCGTTTCGATACCCATGGCACGCTCCCACATTATGGCAGAACAAACAAAAGACACCCAAAAATTCGAGGTACAGTATCAACTCAATGATGCAGGCGAAAAAATTCATCGATTAGTCAACAGCTCCGCATACTATGATGGTAGCGACCGTGAAACATATAAGGAAATACAAGCTGAAGCAGAAAAGCGAATGATTCTTAACGCAATCGACCAAGTAAACGGCGTCTTCATATCAACAAAGACTGAAATCACCAGCACTGTGTTAACTCGAGATAAAAACATAAACGCTTCAACTGATTTACACGATAAAACCATTTCCAAGTTATTTGGTTTCGCTAAAGTTACAAACAAGAATTGCTTTAGAGAAAATCATCTGGAGAGCAAAAGCATCACCCGCGTAGTCTGCAAAGGTCTGGTCAGGGTTCCTGTGGTCAAAGTTGTTAAGACCGAATTATAGAGGCGATATGGACGTTACCTCTGATTGAGCGTCTTCGGGATTAATATGTTACTATCCTGTATCCAGCGTTATCTTGGTATTTACCTTAATCGCCATTGCCACTTATATGATCAAGCTTATCACCTTCGACTTAGACAACACCCTATGGGATATAAACCCTGTCATCATCGCGGCAGAAAAACGTTTGCGCAACTGGGTGGCAGAGCAAGTGCCGGAAGCCGTCGCCCACTTGGAAATGGATCAACTAAAGCAGGTCTATAAAAAAATTAGAGAAGAGCACCCAGAGCTGCTGCATCACCCAACCAACTTTCGCAAAAAAATTCTCCATACGGTTTTTAGTCGGGTTCAGACGGACCCGGAGTCCGCTGCATCCCTCACTGAAAAAGCGTTTCAGGTATTCTATGAAGGACGCAATCAAATCACCTTATTTCATCAGGCAGAGGTCATTCTAAAAAACCTTAGCCAGCGCTATCCTTTGATCGCCCTCAGCAATGGCAACGCTAATCTAACCATGATTGGAATTGATCAATATTTTAAAGCGCACTTTTCATCAGAAACAGAAGGTAAAGCCAAGCCACACAAAGCCATGTTTGAACGGGCTCTGGCCTTTAGCCAAATTGAAGCACACCAGGCGATTCATATTGGCGACCACCCTATAGAAGATGTGGAGGCGGCCAGCACGTTAGGATTCAGCACCATCTGGTTCAATCAGAATCAGCAACAAGACAGCACTCTCTGCAACCCTACAGAGCAAATCCACAACCTGGATCAATTAGAAAGTGCGGTATATCGAATTGAACAGCTCAAAAAAAACCCCAACCACTAGGTTGGGGTTCATAAATAACTACAACAAGAGTTCAAGGCTTAAAATCTTTAGATAGGTCGGCTTCCATAATTTGACTGCGGCTTACGGGGCGGGTCCATTCGCACATTACGCTCAATCTGCTTAATTTCACCCCCACCATTTAGAAAACGCGCCATGTCTTCCTCCAGGCGTCTGCGCTCCGATTCTCTGGAGCTGAGGGTGCGATCACGGCCATCATCATAGGTGATCAAATTGTTGTCTTCGTTTTTGCTAGTGACTTTACTTTTGCTTTTACTTTTGGTTTTTCCCGCGCTTTTAGGCATTTCAAAATCCTCGATTTAATTAGCTACAGCAAGAGGTAAGAGTATTTATAGTCCACCTAGTGAACTTTGCTAAATAAATTCCGGTTTTTATCGAGTGCTATTTTTTCTATAAAATCAGTGATCTATGAACATTATTTCTAAATAGCCTTAGGTCATTACTTTGGGCTATATGGAGTAGAGTTCTTATAGCAGGGGAAGGAATAACTGGTTATATTTCAGTCAATTGTAAACCCTAATGCACCAAGTTGGTGATTTTTTGACGTTATAAGTTTTAACCAATGTCGGGAAAGTAGCGTTTACTAACCTACTGAGGGACAGGTAGAGTTCCCGCCACTGCACACTCAAATAGCTCACTGTATTGTTGATCAGTGAACGCCAGGGGATTGCCTGCAGCCGATGGGTCCTGGGCTGACATTACACCCACCTTTTTCGCCTTTGCCCCATCAATACCAATCTCTGCCAAACTATGGGGAATGGATAAGCCAGCACGAAAAGCCATTATCCAATCCATAAAGCCGTCAAAGTCCCTTTGCTCTAGGTTCAAGTGCCCACTTAAGCGGGTAATGGGTTCCTCGATGGCAAGACGATTGGCGCTTAGAACATAGGGCATGAGAATGGCGTTGAGAGTGCCGTGATGGGCATCATAAAGCGCTCCCAGACTATGGGCGATGGCGTGCATTGCCCCCAGCCCGCGCTGAAACGCGGTAGCCCCCATGGAAGACGCCACCAACATCTGGGTGCGGGAATGGAGGTTAGCGCCGTCCGCAAACGCCACGGGCAAATGCTCCTTGATAAGCCTCATACCTTCCATGGCAATGGCTTCCGCCATGGGATGGTAGAAAGGCGCACAGAACGCTTCCAGGCAATGAGAGAAAGCATCCAACCCGGTGGCCGCGGTTAAGCTGGGCGGTAACCCTTTGCTTAACACAGGATCAAGAAGCACCATGGCCGGCAGCATTTTGGGGTGAAATATGATGCGTTTTACTTTTTGGCCTTCATCGGTGATCACAGATGACCGCCCCACTTCTGAACCGGTGCCGGCTGTGGTGGGAATAGCCACCACCGGCACCATGCCTGCGGTGTTGACCCGAGTCCAGTTATCACCCACGTCTTCAAATGCCCATATGGACTCTTTTTGCCCCACCACTAGCGCAATAGCCTTACCCGCATCCAGGGCCGAGCCTCCGCCAAAAGCGATCACACCATCGTGATCACCTTTTTTAAAAGCCAACGCTCCCTGTGTAATATTCTCGCCATTGGGATTACTCTTAATGTCGCTGAATATTTCTACCCTTAAGCCGGCTGCCTGACACTGCGCCGTTAAAGCCTGGGTCATGGGCAGTGCGGCCAAACCTGGATCCGTAACCAATAGGGGCGACGTCATGGCCAGTTGCTGACAGTACACCGGCAACTGCTGCGAACAGTCTGTACCCACATGAATCTGGGTGGGGTAATTCCAACTGGCTGCCAAATTCTGCATGCTACTGTACCTGCTTTAGATGAAACGATTTGGGCCGGGTAAGATAATCAAAACCCAACTGCGAAAGCGTACACCCCCGCCCACTATGTTTTATCCCGGTCCACGCTAAGCCGGGGTCAAGATAATCGCAACGATTAATAAAAAATGTACCGGTTTCGACTTGTTCACCAATGGCCAATCCCACCTGTTCGTCTTGGGTAAATAAAGCGGCGGTTAAGCCAAAATTTGAATCGTTCATCAGATCAATTGCTTCTTTATCATCCTTTACCGCTTGCACCCCTAAAACAGGCCCAAAAGACTCTTCTTTCATAAGCGCCATGGAGTGATTGACTTGAGTCAGTAATTGGGGGGCCATATAGGCAGAACCGTTCTGCGCGCAGGAAAATAAATGGGTATCCACATGTTGTTTGGCACCTTTGGCCATAGCCTGAGCCACCTGCCCACGAACAAATTCAGCGGCACTGGGCCTCACCAAAGGACCCAGTGTAGTGGCATGATGATTGGGTGGGCCTAATTCATAGCGGTGTGTCAGCTCAACAGCCTTGGAAACAAATTCATCAAATACTGATTCATGTACATAGGCTCGCTCTATGCCGCAACAGGATTGACCAGAATTGAAGTACGCACCATCCACCACGGTTTCCACCGCGTGGCACAAATTGGCGTCGGCCCGCACATAGGCAGGGTCCTTACCACCCAGCTCCAACCCAATACTTTTAAACTTTCCCGCCGCTGCACGCTCAACCATGGCACCGCCCGCCACAGATCCAGTGAATGCCACATGATGAATTTGATCAGAACCAATTAGCTTCTCGGTCTGCTGGTGGTTGGCATGTACATATTGAAATACGCCACTGGGAAAGCCAGCAGCGGCTGAAGCAGCAACCAGACGCTCAGCACAAAGGGGCGTTTGTGCTGAGTGCTTTAATATGACGCAATTACCCGCCAGCAGCGCCGGCACTATAGTATTGATTGCGGTAAGATAGGGGTAATTCCAAGGCGCAATCACCAGTACCGAACCGAGAGCTTCACGCTTAATAAATCGAGTAAAACCGGACACAGCAGGCAGAGTAAGAGACTCCAACGCCGCTTCCGCAAGCTCAATCATGTGGTTGGCACGCTCCGCCACACCATCCACTTCGCCACCGGCAAAACGGATGGGCCTGCCCATTTGCCAGCAGATTTCTTCGGCAATGATGTCTTTATTTACACAGAATTTTTCAATCATGGCGCGGCACAAGAGTTGCCGCTGAGCAAGAGGTAAAGCCTGCCACTGAGACTGAGCCTGAGAAGCTCGATCTAAAACTGTTTGAATGGCTTTATCCGTAGCATATTCTCGAGTGACATACACGCTATTGTCCACCGGAGAAACCACCTCAAAGCGATCACTGGCCATGGCAACTTCCCCTAGATAATTTCAAAGTAACGCTTTAGTTCCCAATCACTAATGTGCTTGCGGAATTCCTGGGCTTCCCACAACCGGGTAGCGGCATAATGCTGCACAAACTGTTCACCAAATACGTGTTTTGCAGCATCACTTTTTAGTAAGCGCTGGGCAGCCTGATCCAGAGTAACCGGTAACGCCAAATCCTCGGAGAAATCTTGTTGGTAAGCATTACCCTTCACCTGTGGCTCCGGTTCCAGTTGTTCCTCAATACCCAATAGACCCGAGGCCAGTGCAGCAGCAAAAGCGATATAAGGATTAGCATCAGCGGAACCAAAACGAAATTCCACCCGTTGGGACTTTTCAGAGCCGGGAATCACCCGCAGGGCGGTGGTGCGATTTTCAACCCCCCAAGTGGCATGGGTAGGTGCCCAAAAGCCAGGCACCATGCGAGAATAAGCGTTAACGGTTTGTGCGTACATGGCAGTAAACTGGGGCATGTATTTTTGCTGACCGGCAATGAACTGATACATCAACTTGCCCATGCCATGGGGTTGTTGCTTGTCGTAAAACGCATTTTTGTTTTCCTCCTGCCACAGTGACATATGAATATGCCCACTCTGCCCAGGATAGTCATTACTCCATTTGGCCATAAATGTGGCCATCATATTATTGCGTTGTGCCCAGATCTTGGTGAAGGTTTTAAACATCACCGCTTTATCCGCGGCACTTAATCCATCATCCACAGCAATGGCGGCTTCTAATACCCCCGGCCCGGTTTCTGTATGCAAACCTTCCAGGGGAAAATCCATTTGCTGGGCCATGGCAAGTAAGCTTTGATAGAGCTCGCTGTGAACCGAATTTCGCAACACAGAGTAACCAAAGAATCCTGGGGTTATGGGCTTTAGGCCACGATAGTTTTTCTCTCGCAGGGAATGGGGTGTCTCATCAAACAGAAAAAACTCATATTCAAACGCCGCCAAAACATACAAGCCCATGGATTCCGCTTTATCTAAAACCCGTTTCAGTAGTCCCCGGGGGCAAATGCTTTCCGCTTCCGATTCAAATTCCCCCAGAAAAAAAAGCATACCAGGCTCATCAACCAGTTCACGACAGGTCTGGGGGACAATTCTCACCGGGGCATCAGGATAACCCGTTTGCCAGCCCGTATAATTGATATCCACGCCTTCGTACAGTTGATCATTGCTGTCCCAACCCAGCACCACATCACAAAAGCCAAAGCCTTTGTCTAAAGCGGAGAAAAACTTTTCTCTGCTCATGTATTTACCCCGGATAATGCCATCCATATCCACCACCCCAACCTTCACATGATTAAGCCCTCGCTGTTTAACGATGGCTTTTGCCAGATCAACCGAGGTTACAGAGCGAGGATCAATGGGGGGTTCCGTGGTAGCCATAGGTTTTATTTGCCTCTTGCAGTTTTATTCCAAATAAGTGTAACCGGTTAAACCTTCTCTAAGTTCTTTTAAGAAGTGGGCTTGCTGCTGGGTGTCCAAATCCGTTGCCAATAGTTGCTCATGGATTTGCTGTTGTAACAACATAGTATCGTATTGAACGTATCGAAGGATATGATCCACCGTATCACCCTTGCGGGCTTTAACTATATCAAACCCACCCGCGCCATCCAGTAAGACATCCACTGCGTCGGTATCACCAAATAAATTGTGCATATCACCCAAGATCTCCTGATACGCCCCCACCATAAACACAGCCAGTGAAAAATCCTGTTTCGATTGTTCAGGCAAAGGTAAGCTGGTTGCTAAATCATGGTTATCCACATATTGATCGATCCGCCCATCAGAATCGCAAGTGATGTCTTGAATGATGCCTCGCCGAGTGAGTGGCTTGTGTAATCCTTGAATGGGTAAAACAGGGAACACCTGATCTATTCCCCAGGCGTCAGGTAACGATTGAAACAGAGAGAAGTTGAGAAAAATCTTATGGGCTAACTTTTCGTTAAGCTCTTCAATGATGTCCTGATGTGCACGGGAACTGGAGTCCAGGCGCTGCTGCAGTAAAACGCAAGCAGCAGCGTAAATTTGTTCTGCCTGGGCTCTTTGGGGCAAACTCAGCACGCCATGGGTATACATATCCTGGGCTTCTCCCAAGCGGTATACCAGTTCATGATATAGCTCTGGCAAAGGTTTACTCTGCTGGGCATGTTCAATTTTGTGATAACAACGGGCAAGCTCCTGCAGCACCAGGGGGCTATCTTCAGCTGGTTCCGCGGGTACCGCCTGCACCGGGCCTTCTTCACCGATCACATTACTCACCAGTACGGCATGGTGGGCGGTCATGGCACGGCCTGACTCGGTGATCACATTAGGGAAGGGTAAACCCTCTTTTCTGGCCACATCCCGCAAGGCCAACACAATATTGTAGGCATACTCTTCCGTGGAGTAATTCATGGAGCAATAGCTGCGGGAACGGGTGCCTTCATAATCCACCCCTAAACCACCTCCCACGTCCACCACATCGAGGGCACAACCGGCTTTTCGTAACTCAGAATAGTAGCGGGCGGCTTCTTTCATACCCTGTTGTATATCGCGAATATTGGAAATCTGTGACCCCAGATGGAAGTGCAGCAATTGCAACCGATCCAATTGATCCTTTTGCGCCAAGGTATTCACCACCTGCAAAATTTGTGTGGCGGATAAGCCAAACTTGGACTTTTCGCCCCCGGTATTTTGCCATTTTCCTTTGCCAATGGAACTGAGCCTGGCACGCAGACCAATTCTCGGTGCCACTTTGAGTACCTTTGCTTCTTCCAAAACAAGTTCTAACTCACTCATTTTTTCTACAACAAGGTACACACGACGGCCCATTTTTTCTGCTATCAGGGCCAAACGCACAAACTCTCGATCTTTGTAGCCATTACACACAATCACAGAATTTGCCTGGCTCAAAGCCAGCACCGCCATTAACTCTGGCTTACTCCCCGCCTCCAAGCCCACACCGCATCGTTGGCTGGGATGCTGAGCGCTGTATAACTGTTCCACCACTTGGCGCTGCTGGTTCACCTTGATGGGATACACTGCAGTGTAGTCGGCTTCGTAGTTTAATTGCTCCATGGCTTGGATAAAGGCATCACTAAGTTTCACTACCCGGTGCTGCAATATATCCATAAACCGCATAAGCACAGGTTGCTGCATGCCAAGTTCTTGGGCTTCATCCAGCACCGCTTGCAGGGTTACCCTGGGGCAATTACCACTGATTCCCACATCCACCAAGCCCTGCTCATTAATATCAAAGTAGCCTTCGCTCCAATAATCAATGCTATAGGTATCTCGAGCTTGTTCTATATAGTGTTTTACCATGATGCATCCAATAACAGCGTTGTTATAAAAACCTTGGCCAAAGACAGGATCTCCGGTAATGTTGCGCGCTGTAATTGAGCCATTTCAGCAGAGTATCCCGCCATGAGCAACAACCCAGATTCCAACCTGTCCAAACAAGCCTGGTTCACCGAGATTTTTGGCGCAGAAGGTACCGCTTTTAGCCTTGAAATCAAACAGAAATTGCACGAAGAACAGACTCCATACCAATTTCTGGAAGTCTATGAAACCACAACCTTTGGCAACCTGATGGTGTTGGACGGCTGCGTCATGCTGACCCAAAGGGATAACTTCGTTTATCACGAGATGATGTCGCATCCGGCTCTCTTTACCCACCCCGAGCCCAAGCAAGTGGCCATAATTGGTGGTGGCGATTGCGGCACCTTGAGGGAAGTATTGAAGCACCCTGGCATCGAATCCTGTACCCAGATCGATATTGATGAGCGTGTAACCTGGGCATCACAAACCTATTTCCCCGAGCTGTGCGACAGCAACCAGGACCCCAGAGCTCACTTGTTGTTTGATGATGGTATTGCCTGGGTAAAAAATGCCCCTGCTGCCAGCCTGGATCTGATTATTATCGACAGCACTGACCCCGTGGGCCCCGCTGAAGGCCTGTTTGCAGTGGATTTTTACAAAGATTGTTTGAGAGCCCTAAAGCCCGAAGGTATTTTGGTGCAGCAAAGTGAATCCCCCCTGCTTCACAGCAAATCCATCATCTCCAAGATTCACCAGGACATGAACGAGGCGGGTTTCTGGCAAAGCCATACATTAAATTTCCCCCAACCTGTCTACCCCACTGGCTGGTGGAGCTGCACCATGGCAAGCCCCCAGGGTTCGGTTATCTATTTTCGCGACAAAGATGTAGCAGCAAAGTCATTCGCCACAGACTACTACAACCTGGAGATCCATCGGGCTGCCCTAGCCATGCCAGAATTTATGAAGCGCGACCTGAACAAACCTTAAAATCACCGCAAGATATAACATTATTAAAAATTTTTACTGGTGCTATTGGCATTTTTGGCGATATTGGTCATACCGCCTCTGCCGATACGCATCCGCCTGCTGGTCATTCATGTATTGGCGGGTGCCGTCTTCATTTTCATGGTAAAAACGATTGTAGCGCTCCATGTACTCCAGACGTTTCTTCATGCGGGTACATTCCATTGCCAACTTCTCGGCCTGCTCTTTTGCCTCTCGTTTGGCGTTTTCTTTTTCCATCCTCTCCTCTTCCAGGATTTCCACCAGCTTTTTCTGACGCGCCATGCGCTGCTGGTCACTTAAAGCCGGCGTTTCCGAATCGGATTTGGACTCAGGCAAATCCAGCATTTCGCTGGCCTGCCCCTTAGGGGGCCGATCGCCGAAGTGTACTTTTCCGTTGCTATCCACCCAGCGGTAAACCTCCGCCTGGACTGACAGACATAAAACACATGCCAACCAACCCACTAATCTAATCTTCACTACACAACTTCCCCTAATTGCGATATTGCTCAGCTTTAACCTTAGCCATGGGCATAAAACCGATCAACCATAAAAAAACGGACCCATGGGGGTCCGTTTTTCATTCCAGCAAGTTTTGCCTATGGCAAAGCTTACTTGGCGCTGGCGGTAAATTCCGGATACGCTTCCATACCGCATTCCGCCAAGTCCACACCTTCGAACTCTTCTTCTTCAGAGACTCGAATACCCAACACGGCTTTGAGGATACCCCAAACAACCAGGGAAGCCACAAATACCCATACGAAGATGGTGATTGCACCGATGATTTGACCACTGAAGCTCACATCGGAGTTAGTCACTGGCACCAACAACAGACCCAACAAACCACAAGTACCGTGTACAGAGATAGCACCTACAGGATCGTCGATTTTCAGCTTATCCAAAGTCAGGATACTGAATACCACTAACACACCACCGGCAGCACCGAACAGGGTAGCCTGAAGGGCGGTAGGAGTGGAAGGCTCTGCAGTGATGGCAACCAGGCCAGCCAGAGCACCGTTAAGCAGCATGGTCAAGTCGGCTTTGCCGAACAACAATCGAGCGGTAATTAGCGCAGCAACGGCACCACCGGCAGCGGCAGTATTGGTGTTCAAGAATACCATGGCAACCGAGTTAGCATTGGCCACGTCACCCAGTTTCAACACAGAACCACCGTTGAATCCGAACCAGCCCATCCACAGGATAAACGTACCCAGGGTTGCCAAAGGCAGATTGGCACCAGGGAAAGCATTAACTGCACCATTAGCGCCGTATTTACCTTTACGAGCACCTAAAAGAATCACACCGGCAAGAGCAGCGGCGGCGCCAGCCATGTGAACAATACCGGAACCAGCGAAGTCAGAGAAACCCAAATCGCCAAGGTTGTACATACCGAATACGTCGGCACCGTTCCAGGTCCAGCTACCCTCTAAAGGATAGATAAAGCCAGTCATTACCACAGCGAAAGCCAGGAATGCCCATAGCTTCATACGCTCAGCAACTGCGCCGGACACGATGGACATAGCCGTTGCAACAAATACGACCTGGAAGAAGAAGTCGGAAGCACCGGAGTAGATGGAACCACCCTCGAAGCCGTCTTCACGCTCAGCGAACTCGCCCAGTACGCCTTCTACGTCAACGTCAGCAATACCGGAAAGGAAAACCCCGCCGTCGTACATAATGTAATAACCGCACACCATATACATGATGCAGGAGATGGCAAACAGGGCCACGTTTTTTGTTAGAATTTCAGTGGTGTTTTTGGAGCGAACTAAGCCCGCCTCCAACATGGCGAATCCTGCCGCCATCCACATTACTAGAGCACCACAGACCAGGAAATAAAAAGTGTCCATGGCATATTGAAGATGAAAAATGTTGTTTTCCACGGTTTTGCCTCCGCAAAATTAAAAAGAAATAGGCATGGTTAAAAAGTGTTGAGGGTTAAATCGCGTCTGTACCCGTCTCACCGGTACGGATACGAATCGCCTGTTCCAGAGGCGTGACAAATATTTTGCCATCTCCAATTTTGCCGGTATTCGCCGCTTTACTGATGGACTCGATCACTTGATCCAACAAGTCATCGGACGCTGCAACTTCAATCTTAACCTTTGGCAAGAAGTCAACAACGTATTCCGCACCGCGATAAAGTTCGGTATGACCTTTTTGTCGGCCGAAACCTTTCACTTCAGTCACGGTAATCCCCTGTACCCCAATTTCTGATAATGCTTCACGCACATCATCTAACTTAAATGGTTTGATTACAGCAGTAACCAGTTTCATATGAACATCTCCTAATTGAGCTCGAAAGCGATATTTATCTAAGGTCCCGCTCGGTCCCGTTTTCGCAAATTAGTGCAATCTGCCAGCATATTGCCCAATGGCGGAACATGCGGATCTGAAAGCACAAACCATGCCTATTAGTTTTAAATGCGATATTACAAGGCCTTACTATGAACAATCAGCAGGATAGCAGGTCTAGAAGAACCTTGATAGCGCACCAACATACAGCACAATCCCCGCCAAGCTAGCATCAAAATAGTGCACAACTAGTTTCTAGCGTCACTTAGCTCCGGACTCCTGTGTCGTGGTACACTGTGTTCCAAACTGATTAGGAATCATAATGAACCGTCAGGAAAACTTAGTAAACCGTATTATCGATTTGATATCGGAGCGATTACCCGCCGAGCTGGAGGGCATGGGTCAAGATCTCCGTTACAATCTATCCGCTCTGGTGAAAGAATCACTGGGTAAAATGGATGTGGTAACCCGAGAAGAATTCGAGACACAGACAAAAGTACTGGCCCGAACACGCCAACGGCTGGAAGCACTGGAACAACAACTCAAGGAGTATGAGGAATTAGCACTAACCGGTGATCAACAGAACCTTTAATTGAGCCATGTCTATATAGGAACCGTTTTGCAGAAGGAACCTGTCTGTGTCTTTGGCTATCGTTTATACCCGTGCTCGCGTTGGCATGGATGCCCCCAGTGTCACTGTGGAAGTACACCTTTCCAATGGGTTACCGGCCTTTAATATTGTGGGGTTGCCAGATGCAGCAGTACGAGAAAGTAAGGAGCGGGTACGCAGCGCCATTCTTAACTCAGAGCTGGAATTCCCCCAGCGCCGTATCACCATTAATTTAGCGCCAGCGGATTTACCCAAGGACGGTGGTCGTTTCGATCTGGCCATCGCAATTGGCATTCTGGTGGCATCGAAGCAATTGCCCAGTGCAGCACTGGAGCAACAGGAATTTTTAGGGGAACTGGCGCTGTCGGGAGAACTACGACCGGTGGAAGGTGTACTTACGGCGGCATTGGCCTGCAGCAAAAATAGGTTGGCACTGGTGGTGCCCGCCGCCAACGGCAATGAAGCCTGCTTGCCCCAAGATAGCCGTATCTATGCCTGCTCTGAGCTTTTGCAGGTTTGTAAACTCTTATCTGAACCCGCTAACGTGAAATTGCATCTGGGCACACAGGGAACTCAAAGCGCGGTGGAATATCCCGACTTGGCGGATGTGAAAGGACAATACCAAGCCAAACGGGCGCTGGAAGTGGCCGCCGCCGGCAAACACAACATGTTGATGATGGGCCCCCCAGGGGCCGGCAAATCCATGTTGGCAGCGCGCCTGCCGGGAATATTACCCGCCATGACCGAGCGGGAGTCCATGGAGACTGCTGCCGTGCATTCCGTGGCTCAAGTAAGTTCAACACCTTTATTTCAACGACCCATACGTGCGCCCCATCATACCGCGTCTGGAGTGGCTTTGGCGGGAGGCGGCAGCAACCCAAAACCGGGGGAAATTTCTCTGGCTCACAACGGCATTTTATTCCTGGATGAGTTACCGGAATTTTCCCGCAAGGTTTTGGAGGTGTTGAGAGAGCCACTGGAAAGTGGAGAAATTGCTATTTCCCGAGCGGCTCAACAGGTGACTTACCCGGCAAATTTCCAGTTAATTGCTGCGCTGAATCCCTGCCCTTGCGGCCATCCGGAAAAACCACCTCAGGAGTGCCATAACCCCCAGGCCTGCTGCAGCAAATACCAGAGCAAGCTCTCAGGCCCCCTGCTGGACCGTATTGATTTACACGTTCATGTGGAGGCCATTCCCATCAGCGAATTACAAAACCAGGAGGAAGGGGAAAGCAGTGAAACAGTACGGCAGCGCGTAAGCCAAGCGCGCCAAGTGCAATTGCAACGTCAGGGCTGCGCCAACCACGATTTAAGCGCTAAACAACTAGAGACTTTTTGCCAAATAAGCAAACCGGATGCCCAATTTTTACAACAGGCCGTGGAACGTTTAGGTCTCTCTGCACGGGGTTATCATCGAGTGCTTAAAGTTGCTCGAACGCTGGCGGACCTGGCGCAGCAGGCTCACATACAAAAGCAGAACTTAACCGAGGCACTTTCTTATCGGACTCTATTTAAATAAAGCCGTAGAGTTCGATTTTACTTAACCGCTCTAAGTTGCAATGCCGAACCCACAACGCGATTTCGTCCCTCGGATTTTGCTCTATACAGGTTTTCATCGGCAACTCTCAGCAATTCATCCCATCCATTTCGGTAACGAGGGATAACGCTGGCAACCCCAATACTCACACTAAGATGAACCGGCTTACCCTCATGATCCAAACTGGAGGCCTCCACCACTTTGCGAATCTTTTCCGCTACGATCAAGCCACCCTGGTCATCGGCTCCAGGTAATAATACGACGAACTCCTCACCACCATAACGGGCCAATAAATCCGGTGGCCGCCGTAGCTCCTGAGCAATGATCTCCACCAAGTGCTTAAGGCAATGATCCCCAAATAAATGTCCATAGGCATCATTCAGTGTTTTGAAATGATCAACATCGATCATGGCAACACTTACCCAGGACTGCTCACGAAAACTTCGCTGATATTCAATTTCCATTTGGCTATCAAAGTGACGACGGTTGTAGATACCGGTGAGCCCATCCTTCATGCTCAATTCCCTCAGCCTGAGGTTTGCCTGCTCCAGCTGTTCCGTGCGCTCATTGACCAGTTCATCCAAATCTTTGTTGAGCATGGTTTGCGCCTCAAGCGCTTGATCCTGGGCCTCAATTCGCATTTGTTTTTCTTCATTGATCCGATGACCAAAAGCCAACGACAACAGCACCAATTCCAGCACAGCCCCAATTTCCAAAGCATGCTTGGTAACATAATTAGAAGGAATTACGGCTTGTATATCCAGCAAATAGATCACCACAAAAACCAGGTATATTAACCACGCGATGGTGAACGTTTTCGCTGCTTTGATACCTCTTAGCCAGCCGGACACACCTAAAAAAACACCCGCACTAATGGCAATAAAAGACAGCCCGTGGGATGCCTTAAGCACTAATGCGTATGGCGCACCAAAAGACGCAACGAATAAAGTAAAATAACACCCGATCAAAACCCGAGAGAACATCCGATCGAAGGATTTACCATTTCGCTCCAAGCCTAGGAACTGGGTTACAAAAGCCACCGCACAAAGTGGCATGGCAGCTGTAAAGTGCAACACCATTTTATTATTTAATTCAGGCTGATCCGGCCATATAAATTGAAACCCAAGGCCCACTAACGTTAATTGCAATACCGCTGTGCTGGCCACGTAAAATAAGTAAAAGAAATAGGTAATGTCTCGAACCAAAAAGAAGATAAACAGGTTATAAAAGAACATGGCCACCACAATGCCAAAATAGGCGCCATACCACATCAGCTCCAACTTATCTTGATAATGAAACTCGCTATAGGTGACAACATCGATAGGCAGATCCATCACACCTGGCGATTGCGCACGGATATAGACCTGGGTAGTTCCCCTGGGCAAATCATCCATGGGCAAGAGGAATTGACGGAAATTCACGGGGCGACTGGAAAAAGGCAGCGTGTCTCCCAGGGTCTCACTCTTTGCTATTTGACCGTCTCGAACAAAATAAATCTGCAGCAAATCCATATGCGGATAAGCTATGCGTAGATAAAACTGTTCGGACGGATTTTCATCTAGCCGAAGGGCTAGTCGAAACCAGTGTGGTGGCATGGCAATACCAAAATTACGTTTTGCCTCGGTATTGGCCTGCCATTCCTCATTTGGTAGTGCTAACACCGACTCAATACTCAAATCTGACCCATCCACCAACACCTGCAGATCAGCATTTAAAGCGATGGATTTTTGGGCTTCGAGATCGGCCAGATTCACAGCCTCGATGGTTGAAAAGGCAACTGCATGTTGGCTAGAAAGCAACAGGAACAAAAAAGGAAACACGATGAGGTTACGCGCAAAAAATAATCTAACTAGTTTAAATAAAACCCAGTCGCTCACTGTATGCAACAAATGTAGCCATAAAGTTTAAATGATTACATTAAGGTTAGTTTAGCGTGACCTTGCGTCAATTTATTGAAGGGGTTAGTGGCGACCTGACGGTCGCTACTCAAAGCGACCGTTGTGGTAGATTTCCTGCACGTCTTCCAGTTCATTCATTAAATTGGCAAAGCGCTCAAATTGCTCCACCGCTTCACCCTCAATGGGATGTTCCGTTTGGGGTAGATAGGTGGTTTCTTCCATTTCAAACTCAATATCGGGATTCATTTCCTGCAAAGCTACTTTGGCCTTGAAATACTCAGTGGGTGGCACAAGTACCGTAATCATGCCCTCTTCTGCTTCGATATCACTTACATCCACATCGGCCATCAACAGCGCTTCCAGGGGGGCTTCCTCGTCATCCCCGGCGAACACAAACATAGCGCGGTGATCAAACATGTGGGACACGGAACCCTGGCTACCTATTTTGGCCTTACACTTGGTGAATACTCCACGAATCTCACCGAACGTTCGATTGCCATTATCCGTTAGGGCGCTAATCAGCACCATACAGCCACCGGGCCCAATCCCTTCGTAAAGCGCGGGCAGGAAATCTTCGCCAGCACCTCCTGATGCCTTATCAATGGCTTTTTCTATAACGTGACTGGGAACCTGATCTTTCTTGGCCTTATCAATTAAGCTGCGCAACGCCAGATTCGCAGTGGGGTCAGTGCCTCCGTTTTTGGCCGCCACATAAATCTCACGGCCATACTTTGAATACACTTTGGTCTTGGCGGCGGCCGTTTTGGCCATGGATACTTTACGGTTTTGGTAGGCTCTGCCCATGGGATTTATCTTCTCGCTTGCTAAAAATGGTTCAATTGTACTGGTTCAAATGAGGCTTGTCTTGACGCAGAACACCTGCAGTTATGACGCTCCCCAAGGCAATAACAGTTGCCGCTGGATTTCTTCCCGCAGTAATTTTAATTCCACGGGCTTTCGCAGGAAACCATTCATCCCCGCAGTCATGCAATGTTGCTGATCTTCGGCGGTGGCGTTGGCGGTCAAAGCCACTATGGGAACACGGGATAGGGGGGGCTCCAGCCCACGAATAGCCTGGGTGGCTTCAAATCCGTCCATCACCGGCATCTGGCAATCCATAAGCACCAGGTCCACCCTGTGGTGCTGCACCATATCCAACGCTTGACGACCATTTTCAGCGACAAGCACAGTTAATCCCATGCGCTGAAGCTGCCCCTCCAACACCAGGGTATTCACCATGCTGTCTTCCACCAGCAGAACTGTCTTATTGAAATCCGCCGGACCCGGCATTGAGGGTGAAGCATTGGAGATAACCTGATCCACAAACTCCACCGGCAGCAGGAACTCTGCCTGAAGCCCCTGAGGTAAAGTACTAAGAGTGAGTTTACCGCCCAATAACTTTGCAATGGCAAAGCAGGTGGCCAACCCAATCCCCATGCCCTGATGACGGCGGGAAAAAGTGCCGTCTAATTGACTAAAAGGCTGTGCCAACCTATGCATATGATGCTGAGGAATGCCAGGTCCATTGTCTTGTACCAAGATCCGTATTTGGCCTTCACCTCCCAATTCCGGACAGTTGGCTTCTTCAATGGTGAAAGTCACCTCCCCCCGTTCCGTAAACTTCAGTGCGTTACTTAGTAAATGCCGGACCACATAAAGAATCCGCCCTTCACTGGAACTCAACCAACGATCAACAATACCATCACAGTGATAATTCAGTTGCAGTTGCTTGGCTTCAAAATCAGGGCGGATATCATTCAATAACAGGTCCAATTTCGTGCGTAACTGAAATTCATTCAACACCAGCTTGGCTTTACCCGCAGAAAATTCACTGAATTGCAGTAAATCATCAATGGTCATAACCATGTTGTTGGAAGATCGGTTGGCCACCTCCAACCAATACTGCTGATTCTCATCCAGCCCGGTCTCCCTTAACAGGCTATGGGCACCCACGATACCATTCATGGGGGTACGCAGCTCATGGCTTATGGTGGCCAGAAACTCGTCTTTCAAACGATCACTTTCATTCACATCCCGCAATACCCGCCGGGAAACCAGCCAGGCAAGCACCACCAAAAAGCCAATCACCAGCCCCCCTAACAGAGCACCCCATAAATTCGCCTTGTCCACGGCCCGCTTGGTTTCCAAAAGCGAATCCTGATACAACCCTTGCCGCTTTAAAAGTAATGAGTCCAGACTTTCCATGGCACTGCCGAACTCCTCCAGCGAACGTTCCATCACCACCTGATAAGCGGGCAATAAAGCCGCATTTTCATAAAGGTCTTTAGCCAACTGATGACTGGTACTCAGATAGCGGTTCACCGCCTCCACCGTGTCGGATGCTTCCAGATTTAATTGCTCTTCTTTAAGCTGCAAGTGGGACAAGCGTAACGCCAAACTTTCCCCTAGCTGAATACTGTCTTCCAGAAGTATGGGATCTTCCAACCCAATAGCAGCGGCATAGCCTTCTCTCAGTGACGTTAGATCCTGCTTCAAAGATTGGATCTCTTCGATTATGGGGTACTGATGATTCTGCAGATCATCCAGACGATTGGCATTGACGAAGGAAAGCAACACATTGAGAAGCAAATAGACTAGAAACACGCCGCCCCCAATCAAGGCGATCAGCATGATTTGCAGTCTAATTTTGGCATTTCTATTCATGAAAAAACTAACGCTAACACTTCGTTACTGTTTAAATATTACACAGCACTTTATACTGCAAACCGGTGGACAGTTTAGCCACTGCCACGCTAAGTGTTAATACACGATAGGCAAGACAATGTATAGGTTACGACTTTTCCTATTTGCTCTGTTGTGGCTCCCCCTGAGCGCATTCGCCGGCGACAACTGGCAGTTTTCAGGGTTCGGCTCTTTGAGCATGGCCCGTTTGAGTGACGACAATTTAACCTTCCTCGACTACGACAACAAGAAGTGGCGTTATGAGGGAGATACTGTTTTGGGCCTGCAGCTCACAGGCAATTTAATGGACCGTCTTTCCCTCACGGCTCAAGTGGTTAGCCGTGGGTACGACGAATACGATCCTGATTCGTTTGAACCGCAATTGGAATGGCTTTTTCTGGCCTATCAATTGGACTCCCAGTGGCGCGTAAGGCTGGGTCGCATGCGCACTCCCCATTACATGTATTCGGAAACCATAGATGTGGGTTATACCTATATATGGGCACGCCCCCCCATCGATGTCTATGCCACCATCATGTCTCCCTTCAGCCATTTCGATGGCGCGGACATACAGTACCTCACCACCTTCAACGACACGGAACTGGATATTCGATTGTTTGGTGGTCACATTAACAAAACCCGACCCACCGGAGAAATTGAAATAGAGCCCATGATCGGTACCGATCTTCGATTACAGAAGGGAAACTACGGCCTGCATTACAGCCTCATGTACGATCGCATCAATGTCTATCGTGATTATGGCGAAGCCTTTACCACAGCCCTGGACCAGATTATTACCTTTGCCCCCGAGTTTCAGGCGGTCAAAGACGGCACCTTCGCTAAACAAAACTGGTATGTTTATCAGGCCTTGGGGCTGACCTGGAACGGGAACAGGCTATCCCTTAATTCCGAAATTTTTGATATCAGAAACACCGATAACGGATACACCAACGACGCCCATGGCGGTTATCTTTCTGCCCATACCAATTTAGGTAGCTTCACCCCCTATGTGGTGCGGGGCTACTTTCTCAACGATTTCAATCCCAATGCACTCAATGTAATTGAAAACAGTCTAGAGCAAACGCCTGTTGGCATCCCCGGCCTGGAAGCGTTCGATCAGCTTCGAGTGTTAACCAGAGACCATATTATACGCTCCAATTTCGGCCAGCGAACCTGGACCCTGGGTGTGCGCTATGACGCCTTCAGCAATGTGGCATTAAAAGCGGAATGGCAACGATTTGACTTTACCGCAGGAAACAGCGGCCAATTCACCCGCACAAACAACGAAGCACCGGGTCACATCCGCCTTGTGACCTTTATAATAGACGTGGTGTTTTGATGGCCAGGAGGATCTTTAAACAGCTCGCTGTGTTGGCATTTCTGGTGTATTTAACCCCATCCGTAAAAGCGGAACTGGCGGTAATTGTGCATCCCGACAACCCTATGGACACGCTAACGCAACATCAAGTGCGACGTATATTCCTCGGTCGTATGCCCCTGTACCCAAATACAGGGGACCAAGTCCTAACTCTGGATCTGCCGGCCAATGATCCCTGCTTCGATGCGTTCTACAGCACGGTGGTGGAAATGGGCGGCACCAAGTTGAAACGATACCGTGCCTACTACCTGTTTAGCGGTCGCGGCAAGCTTCCGAAAGAACTGACATCCCACGGGGACATGCTCAAAACCGTGGCCACTAACAAGCTAGCCGTTGGTTATGTGGATTCAAAGTATATCGACCAGAGCGTCAAGGTACTGTTGACTATTTCTCACCCACTCTGCAAGTAAACAAACCGCAACCGGCACCCGCTGACCAATTGCACCCTCCTAATTGAGCACCCGCTCAATATATTGTATTCTGATACCTTTCTCGGTTACGCAACAATAAAAACAAGAGGCAACCCTATGGATCTTGGTAAAAATGCCCACATCCGGCTCCGACCTGAAGACGACTACATGCACCCCATCGAAGCGGCGGAGAACTTCAACGAAAGCATGTACATCAACCTGTTTGATCACCAGCAAAAATTGGGGGGCTGGTTTCGGGTGGGCAATAGACCCAACGAAGGCCATGCGGAAATGTCGTTTTGCTTTTATCTACCCAATGGCCAGGTGGCGTTTATGTTTCAGCGCGCCAGCATCAGCAACAACAATGCCCTCAACGCCGGGGGCATGGAGTTCCAGGTGGTGGAGCCGTTTAAAACCTTAAAACTGACCTACCAGGGGAAAGCCTGCCTGCTCAGCAATCCTCAAGACATGGAAAACCCCAAACAGGCCTTCAACAATAACCCCATTGTGGACGCCAGCGCCGAAATCATCTTTACCGCCATGACCCCAGTTTACGGAGGAGAAGCCGTAGACAGCGAAGGCAATCCCATCGAAGAAGCCCCAGACGAAGCCTTTGCCCGGGCGCACTATGAACAACATATGAGTGGCCAGGGTCAGGTATCCATTGGCGATAAAACCTTTCCGTTGAATGGTTTTGGTATGCGCGATCATTCATGGGGGCCTCGCTACTGGCAAAACCTGTATTGGTATCGTTGGCTTCCCATGGTATTCAACCCTCAGTTCGCCATGAATATTTCCATTGTGCAAATGGCCAGTGGCCGTCAGCATATGTGGGGCATGGTGTACGACACCCGCCACGGGGAACCCGCAGAATACGATCTCATCGAATCAGCAGAGCTCAGTTCCAGCTTGGATCAAAAGCATCAGGCACAACAGCAAACAGCCGACCTCACCACCGTCAGTGGTCGACACTATCAAGTGAGGGGGGAATCCCTTTCGCTTATTCCCCTGCGCAACCGTCGTCAAACAGATCAGGGAGAATGGCGAAATACCCGAATAACCGAAGCCATGACTCGTTTTGAGTGTGATGGTGAAGTGGGTTATGGCATGTCGGAATACCTGGATCAAATGATTAACGGTATACCGGTTGGAAAGCACTGCTGATGAATGCAGAACTTTTTCACGATGACCTCGAGACCGTAATCCGTCAAAAACTGAGTTCCGATTACCGCATTAAAAAACTGGCGCGCCTCACGGCAGGAGCCTCAGCCGCCACCTGGCTGGTGGAGGTTGAAGCACAAAGAGCTAACCAGGAATTTATTCTGCGGTTGGAAGATGGCGATGAGCAGTTTGGTACCAGCGTGGGTAAAACCATTGAAGCAAAAACCCAGGCCATCGCCGCCAATGCCGGCGCACCGGTTGCCAAGGTGTTGCATATTTTTGATCAGCACCCCACCCTGGGCAATGGCTACCTAATGGAAAAATTGGAAGGGGAATCACTGGCGCCTAGAATTTTGCGACAGCCGGCGTTTGAAACTGCACGACAAACGCTTACCCAGCAATGCGCGCAAGCCTTAGCAACTATCCACCATATAACGACTGAGCAATTAAACTTCTTACCTGTGCAGGATGCAGCCACTCAGCTGCACAGTCTTTATAAAATTCATAAAGAATTTAACGAACCCTTGCCCGTATTCCGTTTGGTATTTCGCTGGCTAAAAGACAATATTCCCAGCAACCCTCAACCGCGACTGGTCCATGGGGATTTCCGTTTAGGAAATTTCCTGGTGAACGAAACTGGCTTAAATGGTGTACTGGATTGGGAACTCACTCACTTGGGTGACCCTATGGAAGACTTAGGCTGGCTTTGTGTTCGCGCCTGGCGTTTTAATCATCCGGAAAACCCCGTGGGGGGATTTGGCCAACGCCAGCAGCTGTATCAAAGCTACGAGCAATACAGTGGCCACAAAGTTAACCCGCAACAGGTTCGATATTGGGAACTGTTTGGCACGTTAAAATGGGGTGTGATTTGTCAATACCAGGCTTCCACCTTTGTTAACGGTAAAGTGCGCAATGTGGAACGAGCTGCCATAGGTCGACGGGTAGCGGAAACAGAGTTTGATATGATCCATTTATTAGACGCCATTTTAAAGGAGCAATCATGCCTCTAAATCGTCCTACCCAAACAGACTTGCTGCAGGCGGTAGTAGAATATTTGCGAATACCTGTTACGGAACTGGGCAATCAAAAGGCGGATCAATTTTTCCGCCGGGTGAGTGCTAATGTATTAGGCATAATTCAAAGAGAAATCCAACTGGGCTCGAAATTCGAAAATCGGGAAACACAATTGCTTTCAACCCTGTTATCCGATCTAGATGCCTATGGGGATCTGGACCAGGGTCAGAACCAAAACCATGAACTCAATCTCGCATTGTGTGATGCCATTGACGAAGACAAAATACCTACGACAACGGATCTGGTTGATACGTTGAAAGCCATTAGCACTGAAAAGCTAAAAATCGATAACCCAACCTATTTCTAATTTTAAGGAGCCATTATGGCCCGGACCCCAGGCAGACCGGCGGCCACCAGCGACACCCCCTCTCGCGAGCAGTTGCTGAATCTGGCGTTTAATGCTTTTTGTAGTCACGGTTTTGACGGGGTCTCCATCCGCAAACTGGCAAAATCCATTGGCGTGAGTGACTCGTTGTTTATTCATCATTTCAAATCCAAAAAGCAACTCTGGTTTGAAGTGGTGGACACCCATCTGGAACAAGAATTCCAGCAGCTTATACAGCAGTTGAGAAACAACCAGCAAACCCAACTGCCTTTGGATTTACTGAAAAGCTACATAAAAAACATGATAGAAGTGGCCTCCAACAAACCAGCCATGTTCCAACTGATTTTCTCCGAACTGGAGCAGGAAAACGAAAGAAGCCAATATGTGCGGGAAAAATACCTGCGACCATTTCTAACAGCAATGGATCACGCTCTGGAGCAATGCGTAGAAGAAAAACACATCGCCCCCATGAGCAACACCACGCTACACACTATGATGCTGGGCAGTGTCAGTATGATATTAAAGCCGGGTTTTTTATATCAGGGTTTTGATCCACAGGACCACAGCATCAGCAATCGATCCCAGGAGCTAGTGGATTTTTTGTTTCGCGGCATGGGCGTCGATCCCCGTTAAGGTAAAGGAACCCAGTTAAGGTAAGGGAGCCTGATAACTTATTTCCACCATATAGGCTTTTACAAAAGTGGAGAACGCCGTACCTGCATAGGGGTTGTAAATAAAATTATTGAAGGGGTTGATATCATTGGCATTGGTGCTTTCCCCCGCCGCCACCGAGGCGCTGGCTTCCATATACCCCAGAGACACTTCCAGCAATTGATCGTTTCTCATTTTATAGGCAAAGCCAAAACCCAATAAATCGGCATCACCCACGGGCAACAACAGATCCTGCTTATCATTGGGTATGGAGGATTTCCGTGGCTCATAACCAAAACGCAGAGCCAGGCTATCACTGTGCTGATACTCCACCCCAAATGCCCAATTCCAAACACTTTTGTAGTGGCGGGGAATACTGATCTCATCAGGCTCGGAATAGGTGGATACGTTGGAAGCCAGTTTGGTAAAATCCAGCGCTTTATCAAAACTCACATGGAGTACGTCCCAGGCAGCCCAATCCGTCCATTTAGCATCGATGTTCAATTTCCATTTAGGCGTTATTTTCATGCTTATACCCACGGAAAAATGGGCGGGGTTCACCACTTCCAGTTTGGCTTTACCAAATTCCATCCCCCTGCCATGGGGCGAATCCGCCTGCCCTGTGGGCAGGGGGATAATAGGAGACAAATAGTAATACAAGCCTGAACTGGAAAAGCCATCAAAGAAATTCACCCACTCTTCGTTGTAATCCAGCTTGTAGTAGCCATCCAGATGGCCGGTACTTTCTAATTGGTACACCATGCCCAAGGTGAACCATTGGCTGGCATCCCACAAAAAACCAATATTGACACTGGGCACTAAAGCAGACTCTGCGTCAAACTCCAATCGGGCCACATTGGTATATGGGCCCAGCCGATTTTCAGGGTAGCGGTCGGCACCGCAAAAATTGATAAAAGGGTTAGGTTGATCATCTGGAGGACATAACCCCTGCTCTTGCAGATCCCGGGTTAAATTCTCACCGAAAGCCAAAGCCAAGTTGGGCACGCGAATCTGAGTAGCCGCAGTGACTCCCTGCCAGGCAAACCCAATTGAGCCCCCCACCGAGAGACTGTCTGTGAGTTGAAAACCAATGGAAGGAGAGAAGTAAACGATTCTGGCCATGGACATGTGTTTTCCCATAAAGCGCGCCGGGTCATCCTCATCCCGTATATAACCGGCTGCCATGGGAGAATAGACCGTGGTCGCAAAAGTGATGTCTGAGCCACTGTTGTAGGTAGCTGCCCCACCAAAGGGCAGCACTAATACGGGAGCATCCCATTTGGTAATCCCTTCAACAAAGGGAACTCTTAATCCAATAGTGGAGGTTTCACTCTTGCTATAGGGAATATCGTCTACGTAACCGTTGTAATCGATGAACTCCTGGGTGAATTCATCATAGCCACCGAAGTTCACCCCAAAATTCATGGATGCCGCCAAAAGCTTCAAATTGTATACACTTTGCTTGATGCGGGCCAAACCCGCGGGGTTGTAGTGGATGGAATCCACCCCTGGAGGATCAGCGGTAACTGCATTACCCAGAGCTAAGGCCTTGGCGTTACCCATGGTGACATTTTCCACCAAAGCAGCAGAAACAGGCACGGAAAGCCCTATTAAGTATGAAATGGCTATATATAGAGAAACTGCAACTATTCCCTTACCCCCGCCGAGCCCAATCAGCGATGAGAGGCTGCGTCCCATTCAATTCTCCCTGACAGGCTTTCCCAAGCCTTTATTCTTATTTTTAGTTATTGTGGTTCTGAGTGTATATTGTATACAATCCAGGTACAGGTCATTTTGGGCCAAGACAAAAAAAAGCGGCCAACACCGAAATGCTGGCCGCTTTTTCAGGGAAAAGCAGGGCTGAATTTAATGGGTAACTACATCCACCGCTAACATTAAGAAACGCCCTTCAGTGTTATAACCGTGTGTCTCTACGATATTTTTGTTGAACAGATTGTCCATTTTGGCGCGTAAACGCACAGAGTCATTGACCTGCCAAGCCGCCCGTAAATCCAGCTGGCCGTACCCTGGAATAACTTCACGCACACCTAGGACACTATCGTAGTGCTGACCCTGTGCGTAGAAAGTGGCCCCGGCACTAATAGGGCCAAAACTGCGGTCCAAAGATAAAGAAGCGGTGCGACGGGGACGGCGCCGCAAATCTTCTCCGCTGGCTTCATCAATGGCTCTCTCATAGGCTAAGCCCACAGCCACCTCAGTACCCATCAAGGTGGCCCCATACTGGAATTCCACCCCATTGAGCTTTGTGCTGGAAACATTGCTAGGCTGCCAAAAAAATCCGTCAGCTGATGCCCACTCAATCAAGTTGTCCACAAACGATTTATACACATGTAAAGAGGTAAAGCCCCAATCCTGGTAGACATCAAAGCCCACTTCATAGGTTTCAGTTAGCTCCGGCGCCAGACTGGGGTTACCTGCAGAAAAGGCGGTAGCTGGCCAGTACAAATCATTGAAAGAGGGAGCTTTAAACGCGGTGCCATAATTCAAACTCAATGTAACACCTTCAGATACCTCTAGACCTACGGCGGCATCACCAGTCCACTTGCCACCAAACTGGCTGTTTTCATCATGACGCAGGCCACCACTCAAAGACAGCATACCCAGATCGAGCAAAAGGGCACTATATCCAGCAAAATTTTCGCGCTCATCAGTAGTGTATCCAGAGGTGCTATCCACGACTTCCTGTTGGTAATCGGCACCAAAGTTAAACGTCATCAGGGAACCGATTTCAAAACTGTTTTCCCATTGCCCCACAGAACGGTAAGTCTCTATAAAGGTATCATTCAGCCGATTGGGCGCATCATTTTTTTGCTCAGACAAATCTTCGTAGACTGAATAAGATAATTTGCCCGAATAGTTTTTATACTTCAGCTTAATGCCAGCTACGTATGTGGTGGTCTCAAAAGTGCTGTAGGGCAAGGTTTCACCCGCGTCCGTCACCCAGGCTGGATTTTCCAAGTTATCGTATTCTGTTTCGCCTTCACCACGATTTAGTAAAACGTTAGCAGATAGGTATTCATTTATAGTCTGGTCCAGATTAAAGGCCAGATGGGATTGTCGATAACCATCACTGTCTTGGTCGTACTGGGGTAAACCCGATACCTCATCGTCATCATATCGCGCATCAAAACCATCCGCTGCCACATGAGATGCAGTGATAATAAAACTATGGGTTTCCCCCACAGCGCTGGCACTGATAATACCTTCCTTTGTGTGGTCATCCGCAAGTGACAGAGTGTATTCAACAGTGTCTTGCTCGCGGGCTTTGCGAGTGAAAATCTGCACCACACCATTCATGGCAGACCCACCATATAAACTGGATTTCGGCCCTCGGATTATTTCAATGCGTTCAATTTGATCAACGCTCAATTGTTCCAGCGAAACTTGCCCCAGGGTAGCGCTCCCCGCTTTAATACCATCTATCAACACCAAGGTACCACTGGAGTCACCGCCACGAAGGGAAATGGCCGTTGCGCTGCCGCGACCACCATTACGACGAATGTTCACACCCGGGATGGTTCGCAAAAGCTGGTTTAAATCACGAGCCTGAGACCGTTCAATATCGGCACGGGTAACCAACGTGGTTGAAACCAAGGTATCTTTTACGGCCTGGGCAGAACGGGTGGCAGTAACCACAACCTCTTCGCCAACATTAGAATTATAAGCCAACACCTGACTGGCGGGCTCAGCATAACTATTAGCGGCAACCAAAGCGCCGCAACACAACAAAGGTAATCTCATAAGTCCCCCACGGAACGAAAACACCGAAAAACTGAGTTATCACTGGGGCCTGAAGGAAATGAAATGTTCACTGCACGACACCAGTAATAACACCTGGGTATCGTCACCATGACGGTAGCCGCACCAACAAAATCCCGTTATTGGTAGGTGACGAGCACGGGCATTGGCCCGTTCGATGGCAGGTCTCCTGGCTTGCGTGTCATTGTGATTTTCAGCCTTCCCAGCAGTTGATCTGCCAGTGGCCGTAGGGGAAAAGCACTCTTCGCTTACAGTTGCGGGAACAGCCGCGGACTTGGTCAAGCCCTGTTGGGGTCTAGACCTCACCGTGTTCCAATTTAATCCGGTTGTGGAACCATCGGCGTGTAGTCTATGGATATGGGCCCATTAGTCAAGGAAATTAGGCCCTAAACCCAATTAGGCCTGAGCCAGGATAATGGCGCGCTTAGGAGCCGGATAACCCTCCAGGGTTTTACTCTGATCCGTCTGATCTAAAAAATCGGCAAGGGACTGAAACTGCATCCAATCTGTGGATCGCTGCTCCTCTATTGTGGTGACAGTGACATCCACACAGCGGGGGTTCTTAAACCTGACTTTTTCCAGCCATTGCAATAGGGTGTCAACACTGGGCAAGAACCACACGTTTCCCATACGGGCATAGCGGCCCTGGGGCACCAACACCTGGCCTTGTTCACCATCAATCACCAGGGTTTCCAACACCAACTCGCCGCCGGGGCGCAGTAGATCCCGGCATTCAATCAAATGATCAAACGGGGAACGGCGGTGGTATAACACCCCCATGGAAAAGACCGTATCAAACTGCCTCATTTCACTGGGCATATGTTCAATGCCAATGGGAAGATGAAAGGCGTTGCGCTGCCCCACAAAATGCTGAATGGCATGGAACTGCAAATAAAAAAGCCAGGATGGATCAATTCCCAATGCCATATTGGCACCAGCACCCAACATTCGCCAAAGGTGGTAGCCACTGCCACAGCCAATATCCAACACCGTGCGGTGTTCTAAAGGTTGAATATGGGATGCCAGCCGATCCCATTTCCAGTCTGAGCGCCATTCCGTATTAATATGAATTCCGCAGACGTCAAACGGCCCTTTTCGCCAAGGGTGCAACTGCCGCAACCCATGTTCAATCTGTTGTTGAGTGGCAGCATCACAATCAGCACTAGAACCAGCGACTACCGTTGAACGATCCAGCTCAACATTGGAAATTGAAACCCCAGGCAGACTGTTTAAAGCCCCATTCCAACGTTCAAAATCACCGTGCTGCTGAGGCGCTAACTGTTCCGTAATGCGAGTAAAATCTTGCAGCCAGGGGGACAACTTAGAATGGGAAATCGCTGTTAAAAAATGGGAAAAATCGATCATTTGATGGCAACTAAAGAAGCAAAATTAAAACACTGAAACCAGCAATAAACATGATTAAAGCCAGCCGCTTTTAAGCGAGCAAAATGGGCATCCAGGGTTTCGGGCACCAATACATTCTCAATGGCTTGACGTTTTTGACCGATTTCCAAATCACTGTAGCCATTCAAACTTTTAAACTGGTGATGCAAATCTGTAAAATGCTGTTGTTGCTGTTTTTGGTCAAACGCGATTTTCTCTGATATCACCAAAGCAGCCCCTTGATTCATGCCTTGGTATAATCGGGATATAAGCGAATCGCGCTGCTGTAAAGGAATAAACTGCAGGGTGTAGTTCAGTGCAACTAAAGATGCGTTTTCAACGGGCACCTGCTGAATATCTTCACAATAAAACGCCACCTGGGTGGGCGACAAATCCGCAGCCACATTGGCTTTACAGCGTTCTATCATGGCCTCCGAGTTGTCCACCGCAATCAACTTTACCCCCGGCTCGCGAATATGGCGGCGTAACGCCAGGGTTGCAGCGCCCTGGGAACAACCCAAATCATAGACATGGGTATTCGCCTTAATAAAATCACTGGCAAATACGCCCAACATAGCGATGACCGTTTCGTAACCCGGAACAGAACGCCTGATCATATCGGGAAACACACTGGCCACCTGTTCATCAAAAGCGAAATCCACCAGATGAGTTAGGGGCTTGGAAAAGAGATTGTCTTTGGAAGAATCATTACTCATGGGGGGAATTTTAGCCCGGGGATAAGCTAAAACCAACGATTAATACAACAGCAGCGGCTGTAGTGGCCGCTGCTCAGAGTTTTCTATCAGCAAAGTGATTTAACGTTGGGCTGTAATCACCAACTCGTCAAAATAATTGGCCAGGTGTATCAGTTGATTTTCTTCCAGCTTTTTAAACACTTTGTTCACCACCCCGTGGCCAGCGGCTCGACAGGTGGCGATAGCGCCATCGGTGATTTTGCGGACCACAAACCCTTGCTTAACCTGGTTTATGGCGCGCTTCATCAATCCCTCAAGGAGAATATCCACCGTGAGAGACATGATCTCATTAAGCTCACCGCGAACCTGCTCGCCATTACCCGCTCGAATCTCGGAGATCACATGTTGGATTTTATCGTGGGTGGGTTTATCTATCTCGCAGCCGGAGTAGGGCTTATTTTTTACCGTGGTTTCTTCGGGAATACGAACTTCATCCACAAAATCAACCATGGGGTCCAATTCCTGGTTGCTGCGTTTTTTCAACAGGTGGGGCACAATCATCCGAGCGGTCTTGCTGAGCACATCGGCAGTGGAATGCACCACCTTAGTGGACATCTTGCTTAATCCCACTGCATCCACGGTACCCACTAAAAATGCGTCCATCATTTCCGGAATAAAATATTCCATGGTTTGTTCCAATGCAGGAACGTAGCTTTCTTTCGTCCCTTGAGCTCGTCGCTCAAGCAGATCTTTAGCGCTGTTATCCAACTTATCGGAGGCGGCGAAAGCCATATAGTATTTGGTTTGTGACATTATTATATTCCTTTCAAATTGCCCTCCCTGGATTTACAAACCGTTACGCACAGCCTGCAATTACATTTATATTCCCCACTGAAAGAACCCATGTTTTTCCGTGAGGTAGTATTTTGACAATACCATCTTGTGAATTTCTGAAGCTCCGTCCACCAAACGTGCCTGACGGGCATAACGATAAATCCACTCCAAAAGGGTGTCCTTAGAGTAGCCGCGAGCCCCACACAATTGTATGGCCGTATCGGCGGCCTTGTGCAGCGTATCGGCCACATGGATTTTGGCAATGGAGATTTCCTTGCGGGCAAAATCCCCTTGATCCAGCTTCCAGGCTGCGTTCATGGTTAACAAGCGCCCCACATGTATATCCTTGGCCACTTCCCCCATCATCCACTGCACTCCCTCATGTTGAGAAAGGGTGGTACCAAAGCTCATTCGGTTTTCCACATATTGAGCAGCAATTTCCATACAGCGCTTTGACAACCCCAGCCAACGCATGCAGTGGGTTAGACGCGCCGTTCCCAGACGGATCTGGGTCACCTTTAGGCCGTCCCCCACCTCCAACAAGCGATGCTCATCGGGAATCTCCAAACCATCGAATTTAAGTTCGCAATGGCCACCATGCTCTTCTGGCCCCATTATGGGAATCCGTCGAATGATTTCCCAGCCAGGCTGATCCTTATCAAACAAAAATGCGGTTAAGCCTTTACGCTCATCATCGGACGTCTTTGCCACCAGAATAAATGTTTGCGCTCCCTCGGCCCCGGTAATAAACCATTTACGGCCATTAATAATCCACTTGTCACCCACTTTCTCGGCGCGGGTGTAGGTGAGGCTGGGGTCAGAACCACAACCCCCATCGGGCTCTGTCATGGCAAAGGCAGAACGTACCTTGCCGTCAATAATGGGTTGCAACCAACGGTCTTTCAGCGCTTCGGTCTTGAGAATCTTATTTAACAGAATCATATTGCCGTCATCCGGTGGTGCGCAGTTAAACGCCAACGGACCGAAAGGCGAACGAGCGGCTTCCTCGTAAAGCGCCGCCATTCCCACAACTCCCAGCTCTAGCCCGCCTCGATTTTTAGGCAGTTGGAAACCCCACAACCCCTGGGCTTTGGCTTTATCACGCAGCTGCTGCACCACGGACTCTTTCAGGTTCTCATGTTCATCAAAATTGCCAGGATCTTGCTCCAATGGCATCACTTCTTGATCTACAAATTGAGCCACCTGTTGGCGCACCAACTCCACTTCTTCGGGTAAATTAAAATCCACGACTATCCCCTAAACAGTGATAAATAATTAAAGTGAACTCACTGCGTGTCCACCATCCACCGACAACACCGAGCCTGTCATATATCGGGAAGCATCGGAAGCCAATAGCACCAGCGGCCCCAACAAATCGTCAATTTCACCCAGTTTCTTTTGAGGGACACGGCCAATCATGCGCTTACCGGCTTCCGTTTCAAAAAATTCACGATTAATGTCCGTAAGAATGTAACCGGGGCAGATGGCATTCACCCGAATACCATAAGTGGCCAGCTCAAGGGCCATGGATTTTGTCAGCTGGACCAATCCAGCTTTGGACGCAGAATAGTGGGACAGATGACTGGTTACCCGCAAACCCAACACCGATGCAATATTAATAATGCTGCCGTGTTTACCTTGCTGATTCATGCGGTTAGCACCTTCCTGGGCCACCATAAATGCCCCCTTCAGGTTGGTGTCCATTACCCTATCCCAATCCAATTCGCTGACCTTCAAAAATGGCGCACTCAAGCCAATACCGGCATTGTTAACAATCACATCAACGCAGCCAAAGGCGGCTTCCGCCTGATCAAAGGCCGCAACAATGGAACTTCTGTCGGTCACATCCATGGTCACCGCCAAACAGCGGCCGCCATCATTTTCAATTTCCTCTTCCAGAGCCAACAACGGATCACGCCTGCGGGCTGCCACCACCAACTTGGCACCACAGCGTGCCAACACGGGAGCAAAGCGCTGACCAAAGCCGCTGGAAGCCCCAGTAACCATGACCACTTTGCCTTCTAGACTAAAATTAACATCGCTCATGCTGGCTCCTTTTTAATTGTGATTTTTTGACCACAGAATACGCTATCCGCGCCCCTAATCCAATGGACTGAAATCATTAACGGTACCCATATGAGGGTGGGAACGTGTAAAATACCCGGCCCCATCAGCCGATGATCGCCCCTGAGTGTAGTGTGAGCAAACTGAACCCCCGCCAATCCGAAGCAGTGAAATACATTGACGGCCCCCTACTGGTTCTGGCAGGAGCCGGGTCAGGCAAAACCAGTGTAATCACTCGTAAAATCGCCCACTTGATTGAAGAGTGCGAGATTCCCGCCCATAAAATTGTGGCTCTCACCTTTACCAACAAGGCATCTCGGGAAATGAAGGAACGGGTAGGTCAGCTGGTTAAAGGTAAACAGGCACGGGGACTTACGGTTTCCACCTTTCACAACCTTGGCCTCAACATTATTCGCAAAGAGCATAAATTGTTGGGCTTAAAAGCCGGTTTTTCTATTTTTGATGACCAGGATACAAAAACCTTATTAAGTGAGTTACTGCATCGGGATTGTGAAGTGGGTGCTGACGAGATCGATATCATCCGTCATTCCATCAGCAACTGGAAAAATGATTTGGTGTCTCCTTCCATTGCCATATCCCGGGCAGAAGATGAAACGGAAATGCGAGCAGCTCAGGTTTACGCAAAATACGACCGCATGTTACGCGCCTACAATGCGGTGGACTTTGATGATTTGATTCTGTTACCAACCTGTTTGTTTCGGGATAACGAAGAGGTTCTGGAACGCTGGCGTAACCGCATTTATTATTTGCTGGTGGACGAATATCAGGACACCAACACCTCGCAATATTTATTGGTTCGGCTTTTAGTGGGTAAGCGCGCACGCTTTACGGTGGTGGGTGACGATGATCAATCCATTTATGCCTGGCGCGGAGCCCGGCCAGAAAACCTAGCGCAACTGGCGGAAGATTATCCCGCATTAAAGGTTATCAAGCTGGAACAAAATTACCGATCATCCGGACGCATACTCAAATGCGCAAACCAAGTGATTGCCAACAACCCCCACGTATTTGAAAAAGAGTTATGGAGTGAACACGGCTACGGCGATCCGTTAAAAGTGGTACGCTGTAAAAATGAAGATCAGGAAGCGGAAAAAATTGCCGGGGATATTTTAAATCAGCACTTGCAACAAAAACGCAGCTTCAAAGATTTTGCCGTGCTGTACCGCGGCAACCATCAATCTCGCATTATAGAAATGAAACTGCAACAATTTCAGGTGCCCTATAAAATCAGTGGCGGCACCTCCTTTTTTGCTCGCACAGAAATCAAAGACATCATGGCTTACCTGCGGGTCATTATTAACAGCGACGACGACAATGCGTTCCTGCGTATTATCAATACGCCCCGCCGTGAACTGGGGCCAACCACGTTAGAAAAACTGGGCCAATACGCCCATCAACGGGAACGCAGCATGTTTGCCGTATGTAAGGAAATGGGGCTGGCGGAAACCGTAAAAGCCAAACAGTATGCTGCTCTACAGCGCTTTCATGATTGGGTGGAAGAAACCCGCGACAATATGCTACGTGGCCATGCTGTGGGCGCTATTAAACAAATGCTGCGGGATATCGATTACGAAAGCTGGCTAATGGAACAATCTTCAAGCCCGAAGATGGCGGAACGCCGCATGGAAAACGTGATGCAGCTGGTAACCTCCATTGAGACCATGCTGGGCAAGCTGGACGACGAAAATGATATCGAAACGGTGATCAGCAAATTAATCCTGATTGATATCTTGGAACAGCAAAAAGAAGAAGACGACTCCGATCGCGTACAGTTAATGACACTGCACGCCTCGAAAGGCTTGGAGTTTCCCTATGTGTTTTTGATGGGCATGGAAGAAGAGATCTTACCCCATCGCACCAGCATAGAAGAAGACAATATAGAGGAAGAACGGCGCCTCATGTACGTGGGCATTACCCGGGCAAAAAAAGAGCTTACCCTCACCTACACGGCTAAACGCAAACAATACGGTGAAGAATTCGAGCCCACCCCCAGCCGCTTTTTAGGGGAGATGCCCACAGACGATCTGGAATGGCAGGGTCGTGGCGAAACAAAGTCAAAGGAAGAACAGCAAGCCATTGGCAACGCTCATATGGCGAATCTTAAGAATTTGTTTGATTGATTTAATTACGCTGGTACTTCACCACTCAATCTGTGCGCAACGCACAATCTTTCATCATCGATTTGCTCTATGCTAGGGTAGTTATCAGTAAAAAATAGTATAGGTGGAATGCATTCCATGGACGAGAGGGCTCTGAACGGAATATTGCAATCTTTGGATCGGCGCACCTTTATAAGGCTGTCAGGAAAAGGTATTGGCTTTGCCGCTGTGGCAAACCATTTGAGCGCCTGCGGTGGATCCAGCGCCGGCGAGAACAGTACCAACACGCCCACTGGCCAGGAACAAACACCCACCGCCGATACACTACCGGTTCCCAGCCAAGCTTATTTGATGCTCAGCCGCACCAGTTTCGGTGTCACCCATGAAGACCTGGCCCTAGTGGAACAAATGGGTATTGATGCCTATCTGGATCAACAATTGGATCCTGACAGCATGGACACCAGCGCCCTGGAAAATGAAATTGCTATGCGTTTTCCACTCACTCAGAGCTCTGCAGCTGAGCTGTATAGCGGTTTTCCCGACAACATAGGCGAAGTGGCCCAACAAATGGTGGCGGCCACTCAATATCGCCAACTTTTCAGCAAACGTCAGCTCTATGAATTGATGGTGGAGTTCTGGAGCAATCATTTCAATATCCATTTATTAAACGGGCTGGGCCCAACCCTTAAACCCGCGGACGACAAAAATGTGATTCGGCCCCATGCCTTAGGAAACTTTAGGGACTTGCTCCATGCTTCTGCAAAAAGCCCCGCCATGCTTTTTTATCTGGACAATTTTTACAATCAAGCTGAAGCCCCTAATGAAAACTACGCCAGGGAACTACTGGAACTACACACACTTGGCGTGGACGGCGGCTACAGTGAATTGGATATCAAACAAGTGGCCCGTTGTTTTACCGGCTGGAGCCTGACTTTCCCCGGACAGGATGACCCCTTCGGTGAATATCGGTACTACGATTTCTTGCATGACAAAAATGCAAAGCAAGTACTTGGCCTCAGTATCGCTGCAGGAGGAGCAGAAAAAGACGGCGAACAGGTATTGGACTACCTGGCCACCCATCCTTCCACAGCCCAATTTATTTCTACAAAATTATGTCGCTACTTTATCAGCGATACACCCAGCGACACCCTGGTTAATGCAGTGGCATCCGTGTTCATGGAAACCAACGGTGACATTAAATCATTATTGCGAACTCTATTAACTTCAGCGGAGTTTTTAGAAAGTTACGATCTAAAGTTTTCTACACCATCACAGTACCTGGGCCGATTGGCTCGATCACTGAATACCTCAAATGCCTTTCCCAGTGACCAGGGTCTGTTGTTTTACTACGCCCAATACCTGTTGGGCCAACTCCCTTTCAATTGGGCTACCCCGGATGGTTATCCACAAAGCACCAGTTATTGGTCCAACACTGGGTCTCTATTAAACCGCTGGCGGTTTTCGTTTCTCAGCTTTGCTAATCAAATCAGTGCATTTCAGGTCTTTACCATTAACTGGGCCCATTTGATTGGCACCGCAAACACCACCAGTGAACTGGTCACCGCTCTGGAATCAAGACTACTTTGCAGAACCATGGCAGAAGAGGACCGACAAATCATCATGGATTGGCTGTTAACAACCCTCAATACCACAGAAGACGGGCAGCTAAACGATGACATCATTAACGCCATCGTACCTGCCATTGCCGCTGTCATGGCCAGCTCCGTCTATTTTCAAATGCGCTGACGGGAGAGCAAATATGGGATTCAATCGACGCGCATTATTAACCGGCCAGTTTTCGAATAACCGTATCAAAGCCACAATCAGATCGTCCGCCATTAGCAACAGACACGTGCTGGTTTGTCTGTTTCAACGGGGCGCAGCGGATGCCCTTAACGCCATCGTGCCCTACGCAGACAGCAATTACTTTAGCCATCGCCCCACCATTGCTATTCCACCACCGGGAGAATTCAACGGCGCCCTGGATTTGGATGGTTTTTTCGGCATGAATCCGAATCTAACGGGATTTCGTTCTCTGTATCAACAGGGCCATCTGGCGGTGGTCAATGCCTGCGGCATACCCCATGGTTCCCGCTCTCATTTTGATGCCCAAGTGTTAGTGGAACGGGCAGCAATTAGCAAAGCCGGCGATGCCAGTGGTTGGTTAGGTCGCCACTTTGCCATTCAACACCAAATTACACCGCCCAACTCGTCTTTTCATTTGGTGGCCCTTAGCGGCAATGTCCCAGTGTCTCTTTATGGTGCGGAAGAACCTCTGGCCATGGCTAACATTGCTGAGTTTGGCTTAGACCAAGGTATTATCGATTCCGGATATACCGACGTACTGGATAAACTGTTCAAACCCGAACTGCCTCTGCACGACACCGCGCAAAAGGCACTTAACGCGCTGGATGAACTACAGATCGCAAACCCGTCCCAATTCAGCGTCGACAATAACGCCACCTACCCCAACTCTGAACTGGGCAACAAGATGCGTCAGGTGGCACAGCTGATCAAATCCGATTTACCGGTGGAAACCGTGTGTGTGGACTCAGAAAACTGGGATCATCATGAAAGTATTGCCACCTATTTACCGCAATCCCTCAGTGATCTCGACAACGCGGTTTCTGCCTTTTATCAGGACATGGGCAGCCGCATGGATCAGGTAACGGTTCTCATCCACACGGAATTTGGCCGCCGAGTAAAGGAGAACGCCAGTGCGGGAGTGGACCACGGCACAGGTTCGGTAGCTTACCTGTTGGGAAATGGTATTAACGGTGGCCAGGTTATTGGTGCCTGGCCAGGTCTTGCACAATCGAATCTGGAACAGGGGGAAGATCTGGCTATTACCACGGATTTACGATCGGTGTTCGCAGAAGTTTTAACAAAACGGATGGGAGCAACGGATCTGACAGAAGTATTGCCCGGGTTTGGGGGTAACCTGGATTTAGGCGCATTAATTTAAGTAAAAAAAAGGCCGGCATAACACCGGCCCCTCGGAGAGAAAGTTTTCTCTGCTCAATCGAAACTTATTCGATTGGTAGGCTGTAACCAACAACAAACTTGGGTTTGCCGTTGTCACCTTCGTTATCAACTTGCTGGCTGATGGTGAAAGACAAGTTGTCGTTATAGGCGTAGCCAAGGTCTACGTGCATCATGTTTTCGTCTTCATCACCGGTTAGGTCATGCTTACCTACCAAAATAGAAAACGCGTCATAACTGTAACCCAGGGTATAGTAAATGCTTCCTGAGCCACCGGCGATATTGTCATACACGGTTGCGCTCAAACCAGCAAAGCCTAGGGAAATCACGGCATCACTCAGCTCGCCTGGGTCATCAGTAGAACCTGCTTGAGGATATGTATAGGTCCAAACGCTCACATCAACACTAACACCGCTGAATTCTGCGCCATAACCCGCATAGAGGTCATATTCTGCTCCAAGAGCAGCATCACCAGAAGAAGCCCAAATACCTGTGTAGAAACCACTGTTCGAATAGCTCAGGTCACCAGAAACAGCAGCATCACCTTGACCTAAATCTTGACCACGCCACAAATACATGTTGGCAATACCAACAGAGGCAGAAACTTCAGCATTAGCAACGGTAGGTGCGGCTACGCTCATGGCACCTGCAACGGCTAAAGAAAGGGCGCTAAGGCGCAGCATTTTTGTTTGCTTGTTTAACATATTTAAATAACCCCCAGAGGATTAAACGATTTAAGGCATAAACCTTGGTTAACGAACTCGCAAAGTAGTTAGCAACGAGTGTGCCAGCACCGAGAATTGGCCGTTTTATGGGCTATACAAGGCGGATGGCAGGCCTATCATTTCACAAATGTGACAAGCTTGCACCACAAAATGGCGCGCACCAAAAGCGGGCGCGCCATCCTTGTGCAAATAATCTATTTGATTTACGCACACTGAAAATTCACCGCTTACCCACTTCGGCCGTGAGCTTGTCCACCTGCTTTTCAATGCGCTCAATGCGCTGGTTCAGCCCATTGACGGACTTGTCTAACTGGCTACTTAGCTGTTCAAGCTGCGCATTTTGTTGCTGCACTAATACACGCAACTCTTCCAGGGAAGATGCACCACTGGATTGATCCGATTCGCCGTTAGTCATGGCTGCCATGGTACGGGTCATTGCATTGAGTTTCTTCTCCAACGCCTCAATGGCCAACTTAGCACTTGACTCCACTTGCTGCTTTTCCTGAGCCAATCGTTGCACCAATTGATCCTTAAGGGCAGCCACCTGAGCAGACTGGCTGGCGACGATTTCATTCACTTTTCCCCGTAAATCCGCTTCTATGGTCACTTGACCCTCTTTGCCATCCTCGCCCTTTGCGCCTGGAGCGCCGGTCTTACCCTGATCGCCCCCGGCTATCCACCTTTTGTTGCCCGTAAGGGTACGCTTGGTTATGTATTTACCCTCGATGCCTTTTCCTCCAGGGCCACCTTTCCCCCCTTCTCCACCAACGCCACCCTTGGCAGTAACGGTAATCTGTGTCAGCAAAGATCCTGAAAGGCCGCTTTCCGGAAGCAGGTTATACAGTACTTTCACACTACCCCCACTACCCCCGGCTCCGCCATCGCCTCCTGGGCCGCCATCTCCTCCTGAAGGAGCAGGACAGGTATCAAAAGCGCCCGCTTTCTCGCCCCCTCCCCCTGCACCACCTTGGCCCCCTGCACCACCTTGGGTATCGATAACCAAACTGCCCAGAGAGGCCACGGCTAGATTTAGAGTCACATCCACTCCGTCTGCGCCCGACTCTCCAGCACTGCCACCAGGCCCCCTTTCTCCTCGCTTACAGGTCTCTGCCTGACCAGTGAGATCACCCGCGTCGGCTCCACTCAATCCGTCCTGACCTCGCGCAATAATTCTCACCCCACTGCCAATCTTGGCCCGCGCCACTTCCAGCTGAAGTTGCTCCAGCTCAGGGGGAAGCACAATCACCGCGTTGTCTTCCAGGATCATTTCTTTAAGAATCACAAGATTGTCGCTGGCTCCCCATTGATGGGTTTGGCCTTGCTTCACATGGAGGGTTTCAGCGGCCTGAACTGAACCACCCATTACCAGCAAACAGATAACCAGTATTCGACTCATATTAGCACCTTAAAAACTGCGAAATTTCGCCGCTAGTGTAAATGAAAAAGCCCGGCATCCAAACCGGATACCGGGCTTTCCCGCCTCCCAAGACTGCATGGGGCGTTTGTGGGCTGACGCTCTAAACCGCGATATAACGGCGAACGGTTTCTTCTTCCATATCTTTACCGAGCCCAGACAACACCACTTCACCTCGATCCATCACAATATAGTTATCAGCGAGTTCACGGGCAAAGTCAAAATACTGTTCCACCAGTAATATGGCCATTTCCCCGCGATCACGCAATAGGGAAATCACTTTTTGAATGTCTTTTATGATAGACGGTTGAATCCCTTCTGTTGGCTCATCCAATATCAGCAGCTTGGGTTTGGTTACCAGGGCTCGGGCAATGGCCAATTGCTGCTGCTGGCCACCGGATAAATCACCACCCCGACGTTTCAGCATTTTGTTCAGCACAGGAAAAAGATCGTAGATCTCATCTGAGATCTTGCGCTCTGTTCTGGGCAGTACAGAATAACCCGTCTTTAAATTCTCCAACACCGTCAGTTGAGAAAACACATCCCGCCCTTGGGGCACATAGGCTATACCTTTCTTAGCTCGTTCATAGGGAGGCATGGAACTGATGTCTTTACCATCCCAAAGTATTTTTCCGGATTTCACCGGGTGCTGCCCCGCCACCGCCCGCATCAGTGAGGTTTTACCCACACCATTACGGCCCATGACACAGGCCACCTTGCCGGTGTCTGCTTCAAAACTCACTTTTTTCAGCGCCTGGCTGGCGCCGTAATATAAATCAATATCTTCAATCTTCAACATGGTCGCTACTCTGTGGAATTTCAGCCCCGGGGATCATCGCCCCAGATACACCTCAATCACCTGTTCGTTTTCCTGAACCTGTTCCAAGGTTCCCTCTGCCAGCACGTGGCCTTCATGCAACACGGTTACTGGGCAATCCAACGCCTTGATAAATTCCATATCGTGTTCCACCACCACCACTGAGCGCTTACCGCTGATTTCTTTTAATAATTTTGCCGTCAGTTCGGTTTCATGATCAGTCATACCGGCAGCGGGCTCGTCCACCAACAATAAATCTGGCTCCTGGTTTAATAGCATGCCAATTTCCAACCATTGTTTCTGACCATGAGACAAAGCGCCCCCCAGTTCCTGACGTTTCTCTTTCAAGCCAACCAGTTCAATGACTTCATCTATACGCTTATACTGCTCCCCAGATAATTTATGGAACAGCGATTGAAAAACACCGCGGTTTCCCGTTAGGGCCAGCTCCAGGTTTTCGAATACCGTGAGGCTTTCTATTACGGTGGGTTTTTGGAATTTACGGCCAATACCCATATTGGCGATATCCGCTTCATCGTATTTGGTTAGGTCCACCGTATCACGGAAAAACACATCACCTTCATCGGGCTTTAATTTGCCGGTAATGACATCCATCATGGTGGTTTTACCCGCACCATTGGGCCCAATAATGGCCCGCAGTTCGCCAGGCTTCACCGTAAACGACAAACTGTTTAACGCTTTAAAACCATCAAATGATTTGGTTACGCCGTTCACATATAAAATGTGTTTCGATAAATGCTTAGCCTGCAACACCATCAGGTGGACCCTCCTTCAGATACAGCGGCTAACGCCTTACGTTCTGCTCGCTTGTCTTTCCACTGCTGCACAACACCCACCACGCCCTGGGGCAGGTATAATGTGGACACCACAAACAGTCCACCCAACATAAATAACCAGATTTCTGGAAAGGCACCGGTGAAATAGGTTTTGCCGTAATTCACCAATATGGCGCCAATAATCGCGCCGTAGAGGAAACCGCGGCCACCCACCGCAACCCAGATTATAATTTCTATGGAGTTGATGGGGGAAAACTCCCCAGGATTAATGATACCCACTTGAGGCACGTACAGGGCACCAGCTACACCTGCCAACATGGCGCTCAACACAAACACAAATAGCTTAAAGTGCTCTACCCGGTAACCCACAAAGCGAGTTCGACTTTCCGCATCACGGATGGAAATCAAAACCCGACCCAGCTTGGAAGACACCACATAACGACAGATAATATAGGCAAGCATTAGCGCCACACCGGAGCAAACAAACAGTGCATTCTTAGTGCTCTCTTCCTGCAAACTAAAACCCAGAATGTCTTTAAAGTCCGTGAGACCGTTGTTGCCACCAAAGCCCATATCGTTGCGGAAGAATGCCAGCATTAATGCATAGGTCATGGCTTGGGTAATAATGGAAAGGTATACCCCAGTTACCCGGGAACGGAATGCCAGCCAACCAAACACAAAGGCCAGTATCCCCGGAGCGATCAACACCATGGCCATGGCAAAAAACACATTATCAAAGCCATACCAATACCAGGGCAGCTCCTGCCAGTTGAGAAACACCATAAAGTCTGGCAGTTCCGGATTGCCGTACACACCCCGGTCACCAATCTGACGCATGAGGTACATACCCATGGCGTAACCACCTAAGGCAAAAAAGGCTCCGTGCCCCAAACTGAGAATACCGCAGTAACCCCAGATTAGATCTACTGCCAGGGCCAACAAAGCAAAGCACAAATACTTGCCCAATAAACCCACGGTGTAAGACGACACGTGAAAAATGGAATCCTGGGGCACCGCCATATTAAGCACGGGCACCATAATAGTGATGGCGGCGAGCGCCACCAATAAGCGCTTGCCCGCCACATCGTTCATCAACCAGGCTAATCGTTGCTGTGCATGCATGGCTTAGCCCTCCACAAAGCGGCCTTTAAGGGCAAATAATCCCCGCGGCCGTCGTTGAATAAACAGAATAATAAATACCAGTATGAGAATCTTGGCCAAAACAGCACCTGCCCAGGGCTCTATAAATTTATTGGCCACACCCAGACTCATGGCAGCCACCAGGGTTCCCCACAGATTGCCCACGCCACCAAATACCACCACCAGGAAGGAGTCAATAATATAGGCCTGACCCAGGTTGGGGCCCACGTTGGTGAGCTGACTTAGGGCCACACCGGCCACGCCGGCAATGCCGGATCCTAAACCAAAAGTCAGGGCATCTACCCATCCGGTTCGAATGCCCATGGAGCTGGCCATGGATCGATTTTGAGTCACCGCTCGCATCTGTAAACCAAAGAAGCTTTTCTTCAGCAACAGCATCAAGCCGAACAAAACCAGAAGTGCAAACACAATGATATAGAGACGGTTGTAAGTGAGAGATAAAAAGCCATTCACCACCCAGGAACCACTGAGCCAATCAGGCGTGATAACGGAACGGTTAAGTGGCGAAAATACGGAACGTACCAGTTGCTGCAGTATTAAACTGATACCAAAGGTAGCCAAAAGGGTTTCCAATGGACGCCCGTAGAGATGACGGATCACGGTACGTTCGATCACCACCCCCATTAAACCGGATACCAAAAATGCGGCGGGGATGGCCACCAACAAAGAAGCCCCAATATGGTTAGGCATAATTAACTGTATAACGTAAGTGGTATAGGCACCCAGCATAATCATTTCACCATGGGCCATATTGATTACACCCATGACACCGAAGGTGATGGCCAAGCCCACGGCGGCCAATAACAATACCGACCCCAAACTCAGACCAAAGAAAAGATCTTCAACAAATTTGTACCACACCTGCTGGCTTTCCAATCCGGAAACAGCAGATTCTATTTCCTGCCTGACTACTTCACTGGGCTCCACATAGCTGCCATCTTCATTTTGCTGTAATTTCGCCTGCAGCATGGCAAAGGTATATTTGTTAGGATAACCACTAAGGGCTTTAACTGCGCTGATTCGATCTTCCAGTTCGTCGCTATCCAGATCAATCACCGCCTCAGCCACCTGAAGCGCCTTCTTAACCTTGGAATCTCTCTCTTTGTCGATGGATTCTTCTAGCACCTGCTTGAATTCTGGACTGGGCGTTTTAATTAAATCATTGGCTGCCGCCAAACGAATCTGGGCGCTTTTATTCTGCAGTTTGGTTCCGGCTATTTGTGTGCGCAGAAGTTTTCTAAGCTTGTTATTGGTAGAAACCTTTTTAACGTCTCGCTTTCCCACCTCGCCAAGGTCTTCTCCCGTGTCCACGGCGGTAATTTGATAGCCAGATTCAGTACTTTCTACGAAGACGATTCGCTTATCGCTCTTCTGATAGTACAACTTACCGGCCATAAGCGCTTCTAACACTGGCAACACCCTCTCATCTTCAAGGGTGGCTATATTCTCAACTGTCTTGGTTTTTTTATTAAAACTTCTTTCTGTGAGCTGGCCTACCAACTCCTCGAATCCGGTTTCAGTTTCCAAGGCCTGTGCATTCTCACACCAAGCCCACTGGGCTGTGGTAGAGAAGCAGAAACCAAACACAACCAGAATCACTCCCCAGCATGATCTCATCATATAAATTCTACTTGATTATTGAAGGCCCCACGGAGTCGTGGGGCCAAGAGCATTAAGCATTCAAACTAGCTATTAGTAGTTTTGGCCAGAACACTTTTTGGTTTCGGTATTGTAGTTACCGCAGTTAATTTTTGGATCTTTCCAGTCTGCTTCGATTTTGGCACTTTCTGGAAGGAAGTCAGTCCAGGCATCACCAGGAACTTCACTTTCAGTTTCCCAAACGGTTTCAAACTGACCGTCTGCCTGAATCTCGCCAATCAACACGGGCTTAGTAAGGTGGTGGTTAGGCAGCATCTCTGCTGTACCGCCGGTTAAGTTAGGCACTTTCAACCCATACATGGCAGGACGCACTTTGTCTACGTCTGTTGTTTTAGCTTTCTCTACGGCCTTGGTCCACATTTTGAAACCAATATAAGTGGCTTCCATTGGGTCGTTGGTTACGCGCTTTTTGTCTTTTATAAAGGCATGCCACTTTTCAATGAACTCATCATTAGCTTCTGAATCAGCACTCATAAAGTAGTTCCAGGCAGCTAGGTGACCCACCAGAGGCTTAGTATCAAAGCCGGAAAGTTCTTCTTCACCTACAGAAAATGCGACCACTGGGATATCTTCAGCGGAAACACCCTGGTTAGCCAGCTCTTTGTAGAAAGGAACGTTAGCGTCACCATTGATGGTTGAAACCACTGCCGTTTTCTTACCGGCAGAGCCGAATTTCTTAACGTCAGAAACAATTGTCTGCCAATCAGAATGACCGAAAGGTGTGTAGTTAATCATGATATCTTTGTCCGCCACCCCTTTTTGCTTCAGGTAGGCTTCCAAGATTTTGTTGGTGGTGCGGGGATAAACATAATCGGTTCCCGCCAACACCCAACGCTTAACTCCTACTTCCTCCATAAGATAGTCTACCGCTGGAATAGCTTGCTGATTAGGCGCAGCACCGGTGTAGAAAACATTCTTGGAAGATTCTTCACCTTCATATTGAACTGGGTAGAACAGCATGCCGTTGAGTTCTTCAATGACAGGCAACACTGATTTACGGGAAACAGAAGTCCAGCATCCGAAAATAACGTCTACTTTTTCTTTTTCCAATAATTCTTTGGCTTTTTCAGCGAACAGAGGCCAGTTAGATGCCGGGTCCACTACCACTGCTTCTAATTTTTTGCCCAGCAATCCGCCCTTTTTATTTTGGTCTTCAACCAACATTAAAACCGTGTCTTTCAATGTGGTTTCACTGATGGCCATGGTGCCAGACAGCGAATGCAGAACACCCACTTTGATGGTATCCGCTGCCATTGCAACGCCGGATACCAGCGATAAAGATGCCGCCACAGCAGCACCCTTCATGGAACTAATCCAAGTGGATTTTTGTTTTTTCATTTTACTCCCCCAGGTGAGTTTTTTAGTTTGTGAAATGCAGAGGGGGTAAAAGCACTTTTTATGCCACGGTGCGAAGTGAGGCGGATATTGCTCAAATCATTCTATTTTTGTCAGGTATCATTCCTTTGGTTGCCACAATTCAGTGCAGACAATAAGTCACTCGCATCAAATAAGGACCAACCAATACCAGAGACCCTAAAAACGCTCAGCTGGGGTGCAAGATCTGATAGCCTGAAAAGTAAAAACGCCTTTAAAGATCAATATTCGATCAATTTTGATTCATCACCACCAATGGCACGCCCCAAATCAATGCAACCGAGGCTAAAAAAGATCTTAAGACAACATGCCGTGCTCCGAAATAAACTCGATTATTTCGCTAAGACCTTTTTTCTCTTTCATATTGGCGAAGAGAAAGGGCTTGTCTCCGCGCATTTTCTTGGCATCGCGATCCATCACCTCAAGAGAGGCACCCACCAACGGCGCCAGGTCAATTTTATTAATCACCAGCAGATCGGACTTGGTGATTCCGGGTCCACCTTTCCGGGGAATCTTGTCTCCGGCAGAAACATCAATCACATAAATAGTGAGGTCGGATAGCTCTGGGCTGAAGGTGGCCGCCAAATTATCTCCACCGCTTTCTACGATCACCATATCCAAATCGGGATGTCGCTTGTTTAATTCATCGATGGCCGCCAGATTCATTGAAGCGTCCTCTCGAATAGCCGTATGGGGACAACCACCGGTTTCAACGCCCATAATGCGGTCTGATTCAAGCGCAGCATGACGGGTTAGGAATTCCGCGTCTTCCCTGGTGTAGATATCATTGGTCACCACCGCAATATTGAAATCCTCGCGCATGGCTTCGCACAACCTTAAGGTTAATGCTGTTTTACCCGATCCAACTGGACCACCGATACCGACACGCAATGTGGGTTTAGACATAGTTACCTCTTTATCGATTAAAAATCAGATCCGCCACCATTGTGACTACCTATTTGATGATTGCCACCATTTATCGCTGCAGACAGTTAAACCGGATTGCTGTAACGCCTGCCTTGCCAGCTTGAGATCTTCCTGATTGAGGAAAGTGCCAATAGCCAGCTCTTGCTCAGGCTGCACTAAGGATAGGGCCATGCAGTCCACGGGATTACGGGGCTCCACCACACTGATATGCACATCGGGACGTTGAAACCGCCAGCGCTGAGTGGGGCCATCCACCCCTTGCTCAACCACCACCTGATGCTTTTCAACTCGTATGACTTGCAGCTGATAAGTTGAGTAGGAAACACGATACATGACGTAAGCTAACACGGCCACTTCCAAACCGGCGAAGGGCAACACCATCCATGCACCGGCAAACGACCAGATGGTGGCCACTAGCAAGGTGGTGCCCCCCACAAGAAAAAGGAACTTGCGGGTTTGTTGCCAGCTGGCTGAGCGATTGGGCTGCAAAATGATTAGGGTGAGATCACCGTCTTTTTCACAGCTAACCATTAATGGCTGCACCGCTCAATTGTTCAGAGTACATCTCCAGCAGCTGAACGGTGTGGCCGCAATGTGCTAAGTGCATTGATGATCACCTGATTGGCTCGTGATTCCAATTTAGCTAGAGTTACCATTGGGATAGAAACCTAAATAGTAACCTAAAATCTCATCGCGGTATAACCAGCAGGCTGTTTGAAAAACGTTTTCGAGGCAGCCAATGCAAGCGGAACGCCGCCCGGGCAAAAATTAGCGAAAAAGCGCAGTTTACAGATAGTAAATGAGCATTTTGAGCGGATTTTTAACGAAGTAGTGGCAACGCAGATAGTTTTTCAACAGCCTGCTAGGCACAATGCACAGCGTAAATAGCCGGATATTATTCGCTAATTAACTTTGTCGCACTAAATTTGTAACTGCCCATAAAACCCGCCTTGCACTTACCAGTGATGGTGTCACCGTCTATGGTCCCGGTGAACACCACCTTTAACTTAATAGGCTTGGTGACGCGATTTACCCAGCGGATGTCGTTGCCGGAAATAGAAACTTCTTCCAGTGGCGTGGTAACACCATCTCCTGACTGCACACCACCCCAGTTACCCCCTTCATGCTCCAATACAAGCTCTGTTTCCTGGGGACCCGTGGGGCCTTTTACCACTATGGCCCATTTGCCCTCCACCGACGATGGGCTTTCCCCATGAGTACCATTGGATGGGCTAAGGCCATGTGAGGTCTCTTCCACCAAAGGAAATTCATGCTTGGGCATCGCCTTGGGGCGCATTACTGAGGTCACGGGTTTTAGATCAGCGTAGGTTACAATCCCAGCCTTAGCGCTGACCACATGAGGAATGGCATTCAATACCGGCATGGCGGGGAACATAAAACCAATCTTCATCAATTCTTCCATGGGCAGTGTCATGTCGTCAGGCATAACATCTATCTTCATTTTAACCTGGGGCACACCCAACACCTCAACCTGGTATGCCATGGCAATTTCCCATGGTGGGTCAATCTCTTCCGCCACCGTCCATTGCAAAGTTAAATCAATTACCGTATGTCCATGGGCGATGCCGAGCCAACTTGCCAAAATTCCCGCTACCTGGCCTTTCTTAACATCACGCCCAGGCACATCCAAATCTTCAGCAGCGTGAGCAAAGCTCACGTCACAACGCACTTCGTCTAATTCAAAATCGTACATTCGGGCGATCACTTCCACCGCATCGCTGAACGGTAGTGTCGCTTCCCGAACGGCATCGGCATGGCCTGGATCACCTTCCGGCCGCCCCCACCCCAGGGCATCTTGATTGGCATCGGCTGCCCACAAGCCGATATTGAATGATTCGGTAATGCGAATCTGATTCACCTCTTTACACAGTCCGCCGGCCGTGGCGGTGAGATTATTGATCCAACCGGGATTAATGCCGCTGCCAAACAAACTGACACCGCCCGCCTGGGCTGCTTGTTCCAGCTTTTGTCGGGCCTCTTCGCCGTAGCCACGCCCCGTAACAAAGCTGGCGCTGGTGACCATGTTGATGCCTGCTCTGAGCACCTGACACATTTGATCAACATCTGGATGCAGTGGCATATGCACCACACAATCCGGCTTCAACGCGATGATCGCGTCCAGGTCATCCGTGGCTTCAATACCCAGTTTTCGCCCAAGACCAATCAGATCACCCACATCTTTACCGGATTTTTCTTTGCTAAACGCAAACACCCCCACCAACTCCAACTGCGGGCGATCAAGAATGGCTTTTATGGATTCGGAGGCTACTTTACCAGTAGTCCACTGCACAATTCGAAGGGGAGAGGTTGAGAGGGGTTGATCAGACATGGGGTTGCTCCTGGATTTATTGTTATAATTCACTATAATCAGTTTTTTCTGAATATAGTGAATATACACAGAGATGACAGAGCACACAAGCGCCTTATCCAGCGCTCAAACACGGTTTATTGATGAATTTGCCGCCCTTTATGTCACCCGTGGCATGCCCCAGAATATGGGTCGCCTGTTTGGGTACCTCATGCTTCAGCCAGACCCCGTACCCATGGACAAAATAGCCGCAGATCTGGCTCTGAGTAAGACCAGCGTGTGGAACCTAACGCGAGAGCTTGTGAACGCCGGCCATGCCACTCGCCATGGGGTAACCGGAAGCAAGCAAGCGCTCTATGCCCTGTCCGATGATTTCACTACACCCATCGAAAAAATGTGCGACCTACTCTGCGCCACGGGCATGCTATTGGAAAATGGTGCAGAGACGTTTGCGCCCCCTGAAGTAGCTGAGAAACTTCAACAACGCAGTGCATTTTATTTTGCATTGCAACAGGCGCTGGCAAACGCAGTTGACGATCAAAAAGAGATACAAAAGAAGCGTTAGCCTTTAAGTCGATCCATCAGGGCTTCCATATCGGTCTTTTGCCACAAGTTGAGTACGGCCGTAAGAATGAGCAATTGCGAGCGCACCCTTTCATCTTCTGCGATTAAAGGATCATGGCGATCTTTTACGTTTTCGATTTCGGGAATTGCCAACAGTGTGCCTTGGGGCACATCCAGCATCCACGCTAACCCCATCATTGCCACATAAACAGTGAGATGAAACTTAAGCTGATCCAGATTTAGTTCTGCACCACCACTACTTCTAAACTCCGTGCAGAACAGCATCAACAGCGCATCTAAGTGCTGGTCCCAGATATCCAACTCCGCACCACTAAGACAGCCCCATAACGCCATCGCCAGATTCATCTGACTGACATTCCCCCAATCCATTAAACCGCATTGCAACGTTGCCTGTTCATCACGCCAGAACCAGGCATTATCCACATGGGCGTTCCAATGACAGAGAGCAATCATATTAGGGTCACTCTGCAACAAGTGATTACCTTGCTTTGATAACCCTTGCATCTGTGGTGCTTCATCTGCTAACCGAGCCAAAAATGCAGCGCTGCGGATATTTTCGGGAAACAGTTGCGGCGCAACCTGCACTAGCTTTTTATATTGCTGAACTTTTTTGGAAATCTGCTCTGGTGTGTAGGGCTTTCGGCGACTGACAACCAAGGCTGCAGGATCGAAAGGAAAATAACGCTCCACATCAGACCCCAATCGCCCACTCTTGTGGGTACCGGCCAACTGAGCCAGCGCCCGCACAATAGCCTGGTAATGACCCAACTGATCCGGCATTTGGTAGTCCAAACATTTTGGGTACAAAGGTTCGATCTCTTGCTCGCCGAAACCAATGCGCTGGGTAATTAAAATTCCGGTGCCGGAAGCATGATGAAAATCCGAAAAGTAACAGGTGGGTACAGCAATGGGAAAAGCCGGATCACGGGACAATAAAGCCAGCAACACTTCCCGCTCCATTTGGCCACGACCCTGATCTCTGCGTTCGTCATCAAAGTCTCGGGAAAATTTAATGAACAAATCCGTCACTAGTTCTGGGCTGGCACTATCATATTCAACCGATAGTAAAAACTTACGCCCGGTACTTCCACCCGTTACCTCTTGCAGCTGAGTAATGGCAACCACCTTACTATGGGCAGGCAGCACACCGGAAGCATGAAAGGCTTGGTTTAAGAACGCCAATCCCCCTTGGCTTAATGCATCCCCGTGGGCTGGAAAACTCAGACCCAATGAATCCCCTAACACCCAATCGATTTTTTCAACCATGACTGTTCGTCTTTTTTGCTAAATTAAAAAATAGAAATGATTTTAATCGTGACCGCACAAGGGGATCAAATACAATGATCTAATCCCCTTGCGCCAGCAGGCAATATGACTAGCACAGTGAATCAAACTAGCCAATTTGATGGGTATGGGTAAACGACTACAAATAGTCTTCGCGAGCTAAAACAAACCAACTACAGTCAAAGCTTTCTTCAGTTATGGTGCAATCATAATTTGGCAGGTGTACAACATCTCCATTGCCAAGGGGAGCGCTCTGCGCTTCGTCATTACCCCAGCAAGACAATCCATTGGTATCAATAGCACACACATTTTTACCTGGGGAAGCGAAAGTGATACGGGTTGGCTGACTCAACTCAGGAGTGGGCGACATCTCAGGTGCGTCTGCCCCCCAACAAACCACTTGACCCAAATCAATCGCACAAACAATACGGTACCCTACCAAAAACGCTTCGGGCTCCACTAGAACGGGTTGGGTTTCACCTAATTGATAGAGGTTTCCCCAACACTGCAATCCCCTATCATCTTTCACGCAGGCTACATCGGATCTCATTTTCAGCTCGTATGGATTAACAACTTGGGGGACATTATTTTCTAAATCCGGATCTCCCCAACAACGAATTTCATCGCTGGTGGAAATCATACAGGCTGAGTCAGCGCTCCAGAAACGCTCCCCTATGGTATTCTGCTCAACAAACACCGCGGTAACAGATCTATCCAGTGGTGACAGCTCTTGACAAGGTAGGCCGGAAGACCTGAAATCCAAAATGTCATCACACCGCGCTTCCACTGTGAGGGTGCACTGATCTTCACTTTGGCAACGATTAGTATATGCCTGATCGACCCATCCAAAAAACTCATAGCCTGGATTTGCCATCGCAGTGTAAGTTACACTCCTAGTGAGTCTTAATTGAGCCTGCAACCAATTTAACGGTAACGGTTTGGTACATTTATCCGTACATACTGACTCGCCATCAGTCACCTCCCCATAACCCTCCACGTAAACAGTGGATTTCGTGTCGGTGCCCTTACAGGCGGATATTGATAGAGCGATCAAAGCGATCGCCAATGATTTTCCCCATTGGTATTTCATTTTTTACGTCCCTGTTTATTGTCTTTATTGTTGTCTTATCTGGTGTTTCAGTTCTTGTATAGATTTTTATTTTTGAACAAGGTTACTCTGGGATTACCACGCTGACTAGCGCTGAATGTTGTATTTATGTACGAATTCTCACACTGGCAATTCTGATATTCATGGTCAAAAAAGTTCTATATCATCGTTAGATGATCCCCGACCACGGGCATTTTCTTCCGCCAGCACCAACTCCTTCAACTCCTGTAATTCAGTGTCGTTCAGCGCCGTAATATTAAGATTTTGAAAAGTACGCTTTAATGCTTGATTGGCTGCGTAGCACTGCATATGAGCGGGCCCTTCATTGGGCACCGTTAAACAATCCCCGCCAAACACGCTCTTATTACAATAAATGCACTTCATAAACTATCTTATTCCATTCATTCCTTTGAATCGGGTGCGACTCCGTCGTATATACTCACAGTTTAGCAAGCAAAATCGGCTGTGCCTTTGCAAAATACAAAGGCTAATTCGGTTTCTAACTGGCACGAATAACGTTGGTGCCAATCACAGATCAAAAGATAGCCTAGCCCATATCTTCACGAATCAATGGTTTCGATCACATCAGGAATACTTCGCACCTGAATGGCCTCTATTCCCATGCCTGCGATGATGTCGGATACCACCACCACCCGGTCCCCTGCCTGAAACCCTTCCCGCTCTTTAAGAATACTGAACGCGTTGTTGAGTGTGCGTTCAGGATCGTTACTGAAAGCAATGCGATGAGCAAACACACTGCGATTCAACGCCAATTGGCGACGGGTGCGGCTGTCGTTTGTGAACGCGTAAACAGGAATATTATCGGGGCGGCTGTTGGTAACATATTGCGCCATTATGCCACGGCGGGTTACCACTAAAATGCCGTTAGCCTGTAGCGATTCTGCCAAGTGTACGGCGCTGTTAGCGATATTTTGTTTTTCATGGTTTTTAACTAATTCTTTGTGGAATTGCAGACCCGGTCGCCGTTCAGAATGTCGCGCAATCTTATCTAAGGTTTCAATGCATTTAATAGGGTATTTGCCCACCGTAGTTTCGCCGGACAACATGATTGCATCCACACCCTCATAAACTGCGTTAGCCACATCGGTGACCTCTGCCCGAGTAGGCATGGGGTTTTCGATCATGGATTCCAGCAAGTGGGTGGCAACTATGACACGCTTGCCGGCCTGGTGACAGTAGCGAACAATATCCCGCTGCACATTCGGCAAATCTTCAAACGGTATTTCCACCCCCAAATCACCACGGGCAACCATAATGCCATCTGCCACATCGATAATTTCTTTTATATTTTTGACACCTTCTTGATCTTCAATCTTGGCAATGATTTTGGTCTTGCCCGCTTTCGAACCCAACAGCTCTTTAAGCTGCAAAATATCATTGGCTTCACGCACAAACGAAAGTGCGACAAAGTCGATGTCCTGCTCCACACCAAATAAAATGTCTTCCCTGTCTTTTTTGGTGATTGCTGGCAGGTTCACTTTAATACCCGGCAAGTTAACATGGCGCTTGCTCTTAAGGGTGCCACCGTCAATCACTTTGCATTGCAGTGTGCGGTGATCCTTTTCCAGTACCTCCAGGTTGATAAGACCATTATCCACCGTGATTTTGTCACCCACGTGGAGGGCTTCCACTAGCTCATCATAATTAATGTGGATGGAGGACTCTTCCACATCCGCGCCCCTAACGGTCACCGAAATACGATCCCCTTGTTTCAGTTCCAAATCACTATCCACCTCACCGGTGCGGATTTCAGGCCCCTGGGTGTCCAGCAGGATAGGTATGGGATATTTCAATTTTTGGTTCAGGGTTTTGATGGCTTTGATAATACGGGCGTGACTTTCGTGGGAACCATGAGACATATTCAACCGGGCCACACTCATACCCGCCTCACCCATCTGCTGCAGCATGTCGTAGGATTCCGTGGCGGGCCCAATGGTGCAAATTATTTTGGTGTGTCTCATAGAATTGATTCCCAAAAATGGAGTTGTAGGTGTTAGTGGCGAAATTTTCCACAAATTTTGACTTATTGACAACTAAGGCAATGTAAATGGATAAATCAAACTGCTCATTAATTTGCGCTAAAGCTACAGCATAGTTTTCTGTTACGAAACTGTAACGGGATTTTTGTGGATGTTCAGTCTCACTAAAGTGTAAATTAAAGCGTGTGAATTTAAGATCACACCAAATAATACTTATAAAAGCATAAATTCATTTGTCTTAAAGGTGTACCATGAGATTAGCAGCAGCGCTTTTTCTGACCGCTTCCCTATTGTGGCAACCCGCTTTCGCTGAAGACCCAGTTTCTAGAGAAAATATGGAATACCCTGGTGCCTCCGGACCCGGCACAGTGCAGGGGGATCTTTGGCAAAGCATGCTCGAGGTTCTTTTACAGAACCCCGTGACCAGCTACTTCCAAGATATTGTGGCCAACCGCAAGCCATTCTATATCCCACAGGCAAAAAGCCACGGGCTATCCACCCACCGGGATCGCCCCATCGGTATGACACTCTACGCTAAGCATCGTCTGTCTTGGTGGGAATGGAAAAGCCGCGACAAAGTAAACTACACCATTATCAGCCCACCCAAGCACGGCAAACTGGAGGGAACGCCTCCCAATCTGGTGTATCACCCAGACCCCGGCTATACCGGTTTTGATGAAGTGGTATTCGAAGCCAGCGATGATTGGCATGGTGAAACCACCGGTACCATTGATATAAAATACAAGGCTCTTACACTCTGTTTGAAAGTGGCCAAGTGCGCCCCCTGGCACTAAACTCCGACAACACTCGGCTTTATGCGCTTAACACCCCAGATGGTAAGCTGGAAATTTTTGACGTGTCCGGTGACACCCCAGAGCCATTACACAGTGTACCCGTAGGACTGGAACCCGTTGCTATTTCTTTGCGTAACGATAATGAAGCCTGGGTTGTAAATACCCTGTCTGATAACGTCAGTGTGGTGGATCTGAGCGCTGAAATCCCCCATGTGGTGCGCACACTGCAAGTGGGTGACGAACCCCAGGATGTGGTATTTGCTGGCCCCAACGGCGACCGTGCCTTTATTTCCACTGCCCACCGAGGTAACAACTCGCCCTCAGAGCATCAACCCACCACACCAGGTATTGATCGCGCCGACGTTTGGGTATTTGATGCCGCCAGCTCAAGCGATGAACCTCTGAATATTGTTACCTTGTTTGGTATGCCTCCCCGAGGTTTGGCCGTTAGCCCCGATGGCAGTACAGTGTACGCGGGGATTTATAAATCCGGTAACCAATCCACTATCGTAGTGCATAACTACATCACCGAAGGCATCTACAGTACGGAAGCCGGTAAGCCCGGACCTCAAACCGATGCATCCGGTGCACGCAATCCCAATACGGGTCTAATTGCGCGCCACGATGGTACGGCATGGCGGGATTCCTACGGTACCGATTGGAGCCCCTTCATTCTGTTTGACTTGCCGGACTACGATGTCTTCGAAATCGACGCCATGGGTGTAATGCCTTCCGTAAGTAAAAAGCACAGCCATGTGGGCAACGCCCTGTTCAATATCGCCGTGAACCCACAATCCGGCGCTCTCTACGTAAGTAACCTGGAAGCTCGCAACGAGTTGATGTTCGAAGGTCATGGCGAACGCAGCCATGTACAAACCTTACGGGGTCGTTTTATCCAAAACCGCATCACCGTGATCAAAGACGACCAGGTTATGCCTCGGGATTTGAACCCGCACCTGAGTGACAGCAATCCTGACGGCAGCGCCTCAGAAAACGCACGCAGCCTGGCTTTACCATTACAAATGGCCATTAACAGCGGCGGCGATACGCTTTACCTGAACGCTTTTGGGTCTTCCAAAGTGGGCGTGTTCGATGTGGACCAATTGGAAAGCAACAGCTTCACTCCCAGCGAAGCCAACCACATAGAAGTCACCGGTGGCGGCCCCAGCGGTTTAGCCCTGGATGAAACCCGCAATCGCCTGTTTGTGTTAACCCGGTTCGATAACGGTATTTCTGTCATCGACACCAGTAGCAAACAGGAACAAAGCCATGTGACCATGTACAACCCGGAACCGGATTTCATCGTGGAAGGTCGCCCCTTCCTGTACGATGCCCGTTTTAGCTCAGGCCGTGGTGACTCAGCCTGCGCAAGCTGTCACCTGTTCGGTGACACTGACGGTATCGCCTGGGAACTGAGTGAGCCTGATCAAAGCTGGACTTATAACCCTAGGGATTATGTGAACTACTATATGAGAATGAATGCACTGCGTGTTCACCATCCCATGAAAGGGCCCATGTTGACTCAGTCTCTTCGCGGTATGGAATTTCAGGGGCCTCAACACTGGCGCGGCGATCGCACCGGTAGCAAACGTTTTAACGGTGAATCACTGGAGAAAGCCGCCTTCAAAGAGTTTGACATAGCCTTCACTGAACTGATGGGGCGGGCTGAGTTACCCACGGAAGAAGAAATGAACGCCTTTGCGGATTTTATTCTGCAGTTGCGCTACCCACCCAACCCACTGCGTCCGCTGGATGGATCGCAAACAGCGTTGCAAGAGGAAGGTGCAGACATCTACTTCAATCTTAAAACCACGGGCTTTGAAGCCAAGTTTGGTGGCAACGTGGCTATGATTACCTGTAACGACTGCCACGAAGTTAATCCTGATATCGAACGCTTCGGTACCAGTACGCTCATGAGCTTTGAAGGCACGGAAACCACCCAGGATATGAAAGTAGCTCATCTACGCAATATCTACACTCGAACCGGAATGTTCGGTCAGAAATTCCGTAAAGAAACCGACACCAACTTCTACCAAGGGGATCAGGTTACCGGTTATGGTATTTCCCATGACGGCGCGGCGGATACATTGCAAACCTTCTTGTCCTTAAACGTATTCCATGTTCCACCAGAAAATCTGGAAGGTGTAGTCCACTTCGTGGCGGCCATGCATACGGGCTTGGAATCCATTGTGGGGCAACAGGTGACACTGCATAGCCTAAGTCAGCGTGACATTGATGATCGCATTGATGTGATGATCGACCGAGCTCTGGCTCACTTGGATAGTGAAACCGTTGTTAAGCCCATGTGCGATCTCACTGTGAACGGCATGGTAGACGGCGAAGCGAAATCCTGGTTAATGATGGAAGACGGCTACTTTTATGGTGATAGCGAAGGCTTGATCGGCATGAGAGATTTGGATTTGCGTGAAGTGGGACGCACTCCTGGTAACACGCTCACCTATCTGTGCGCTCCTCCTGGAACTGGCCATCGTCTTGCTCTTGATAGAGATGAAGACGGCATTAAAAATGCGGACGATTCCGTGCTAATGGGCAAGGCCATCACCACTGTGCAAGCGGCCGACCCCAATGCCGCGCCTGAAATTGACGAAGTGGTTGATGCCAAGAAAGGTGGCTATCAACGTGAAGCCTCCCAGAAGCGCCGGGGAACCTTCCCTAGCTTTAAGGACTACTGGGCTTTCTAAAACTTTGATAGGAACTGTTTAGTTATAAAAATAAAGGGTCACCAATGGTGGCCCTTTCACATTGATAAAAAAATAATAAACGTTATCCAATAGGTGCACCATGAAACCAGTAGCTGCAATCTTTTTGATCGCTATCCATTCATTGTGGCAACCCGCCTTCGCTGAAGGCTCTACTGCAAGACAAGACATGGAATATCCAGGTACTTCCGGGCCGGGCACAGTCCAGGGGGATGTTTGGCAGAGCATGCTTGAGGTTCTACTTCAGAATCCTGTGGTCAGTTATTTTCAAGACATAGAAGCCAACCGCAAACCCTTTTATATCCCCCAGGCAAAAAGTCATGGGCTTTCCACTCATCGGGATCGACCCATAGGCTTCACCCTGTACGCTAAGCATCGCTTATCCTGGTGGGAGTGGAAAAGCCGCGACAAAGTGACGTACACCATTATTAGCCCACCCAAGCACGGAACTTTGGAGGGATCGCCACCCAACCTTGTGTACCATCCAGACCCGGGTTACACCGGTTTTGATGAAGTGGTATTTGAAGCCAGCGATGATTGGCACGGCGAAACCACCGCTACCATCGATATTAAAGTTCAAGGCTCTTACACTCTGTTTGAAAGTGGCCAGGTGCGCCCCCTGGCACTGAACTCTGACAATACCCGCCTGTATGCGCTTAACACTCCAGACGGCAAGCTGGAAATCTTTGACGTATCCGGTGACACCCCAGAACCATTGCACAGTGTGCCCGTAGGCCTGGAGCCCGTTGCTATTTCGTTGCGCAACGACAACGAAGCCTGGGTGGTGAACACCCTGTCTGATAGCGTCAGTGTAGTGGATCTCAGTGCCGAAGTGCCCCATGTGGTACGTACACTGCAGGTGGGGGACGAGCCTCAGGACCTGGTATTTGCTGGCCCCAACGGTGACCGTGCCTTTGTTTCCACCGCCCACCGAGGTAACAACTCCCCGTCCAAGCATCAACCCACTACGCCGGGTATTGATCGCGCCGACGTTTGGGTGTTTGATGCCGCCAGTTCAAGCGATGAGCCCCTGAATATTGTTACCTTATTTGGTATGCCTCCCCGAGGCTTGGCGGTGAGCCCCGATGGCAGCACGGTATATGCAGGTATTTATAAATCTGGTAACCAATCCACCCTGGTTATGCACAATTATCTGACAGAAGGCATCTACAGCACCGAGTCCGGTAAACCGGGCCCCCAAACCGATGCGTCTGGTACGCGGTCTCCCAATACGGGCTTGATTGTGCACCACGATGGTGAAGCCTGGCGGGATCCCTACGGTACAGATTGGAGTAAGTACGTTCTGTTTGACTTGCCCGATTACGATGTTTTCGAGATTGATGCCATGGCTACGATGCCTGCCGTTAGTAAAAAGCACAGCCATGTGGGCAATGCCCTGTTTAACATCGCCGTGAACCCACAAACCGGTGCGCTCTATGTCAGTAACCTGGAAGCTCGCAATGAATTGATGTTTGAGGGCCATGGTGAAAACAGCCACGTGCAAACCTTGCGAGGGCGATTTATCCAAAACCGCATCACCGTGATCAAAGACAATCAGGTCATGCCCCGGGACTTGAACCCCCATCTGAGTGACAGTAATCCCGATGGCAGCCCCTCGGAAAACGCCCGCAGCTTAGCCCTACCATTGCAAATGGCAATCAATATCCAAGGTGACACACTTTACCTGAACGCTTTCGGATCCTCTAAGGTGGGTGTGTTTGATGTGGACCAATTGGAAAGCAACAGCTTCACTCCCAGCGAAGACAACCATATTGAAGTCACCGGTGGTGGCCCCAGCGGCTTGGCTCTGGATGAAACCCGCAATCGTCTGTTTGTGTTAACCCGTTTCGATAATGGTATTTCGGTGATCGACACCAGCACTCAACAGGAACAAAGTCATGTGACCATGTACAACCCAGAACCGGATTTCATCGTGGAAGGCCGCCCCTTCCTATACGATGCTCGCTTTAGCTCAGGTCGCGGCGATTCTGCTTGCGCTAGTTGTCACCTTTTTGGGGATACTGATGGCATCGCCTGGGAATTAAGTGACCCGGATTTAAGCTGGGTCTATAACACCCGGGATTACGTGAACTACTATTCACGCATGAACGCCCTGCGTATCCATCACCCTATGAAAGGCCCCATGCTGACCCAATCCCTTCGCGGTATGGAATTCCAAGGACCACAGCATTGGCGCGGTGATCGCACCGGTGGCAAGCGCTACAACGGTGAATCACTGGAGAAAGCGGCCTTTAAAGAATTTAATGTGGCATTCACAGGATTGATGGGCCGGGCATCCATGCCCACGGATGAAGAAATGAATGCGTTTGCGGATTTTATTCTGCAGCTGCGCTACCCACCCAATCCACTGCGTCCCTTGGATGGATCGCAAACGGCGCTACAAGAAGAAGGTGCCGATATCTTTTTCAATCTAAAAACCACGGGCTTTGAAGCCAAGTTCGGTGGCAACGTGGCCATGATTGCCTGTAACGACTGCCACGAAGTCAATCCAGATATCGAACGCTTCGGTACCAGCACACTCATGAGTTTTGAAGGTACGGAAACCACCCAGGATATGAAAGTAGCGCACCTGCGTAACGTTTATACCCGTACCGGAATGTTTGGCCAAAAGTTGCGTAAACCAACCGAGACTGACACCTATATGGGAGATCAGGTTACGGGGTACGGCCTCTCCCACGACGGTGCTGTGGATACCTTAGAAACCTTTTTATCTTTGAATGTGTTTCATGTCCCCACGGAGAACCTGGAAGGTGTGGCCCACTTTGTAGCAGCCATGCATACAGGGTTGGAATCCATTGTGGGGCAACAAGTCACACTACATAGCCTCAGCCAAAGGGACATAGATGATCGAATTGATCTGATGATCGACCGAGCCCTGGCACACTTGGATAGTGAAACCGTGGTGAAACCCATGTGCGATCTCACCGTGAGTGGTGTGGTCGACGGCGAAGCGAAGTCTTGGTTGATGATGGAAGACGGCTATTTTTACGGTGACAGTGAAGGTTTCATAGGCATGAGAGATCTGGAACTGCGTGAAGTGGGCCGGACTCCTGGCAACACACTAACTTACCTATGTGCACCTCCCGGTACTGGCCACCGCATTGCGTTGGACAGAGATGAAGACGGCATTAAAAATGCGGATGAATCCGTATTAATGGGTAAAGCCATCACCAGCATACAAGCGGCCAATCCCAATGCGGAACCGGAGATAGATGAAGTGGTTGACGCAAAAAAAGGCGGCTACCAACGCGAAGCGTCACAAAAGAAGCGGGATACCTTCCCCAGCTTTAAGGACTACTGGGCATTCTGAAACAGGTCAACATTTGTAGTCGTAAAATAGGGCGTCTTTTATAAACGCCCTATTTTTTTATATCCCATTTGCTCAATCTGGGCTAGAACCCTGCAGGGTTAGAACTAAGGACCGGGCACCACCATGATCACGGTGCTCACACATGCAGATGCCTTGCCAGGTACCCAAATTCAATCGTCCATTGGTTACCGGAATATCCACACTACTGCCCAATAAACTGCTTTTTATATGGGCGGGCATATCATCGCTGCCCTCTAAAGTGTGTTTATAATAGGGCTGGTTTTCTTTAACTGAATGATTGAAATGACTTTCAAAATCTTCACGCACAGTGGGGTCGGCATTTTCGTTGATAGTTAGGGAGGCCGACGTATGTTTAATAAAGACGTTAAGCATACCAACGGAAATTTCACTAAGCTCAGGAAACTGGCTTAGAACTTCATCTGTTACCAAATGAAAGCCTCGAGGTTTGGCTTGAATTCGAATCTGCTTTTGCAACCACATAATTTGTAAAGCGACGCTGGAGTATGTCTTTGTCCCTATTATGCCTCAAATGCATAGGCATTTTCGATCAATCCACGCGGAATTTTGCCACAGACTGACTCAACACGCCAAGGTTACCTACCAAGCCTTCTATGGTGTTGTCCACTTCTTGCGAACGAGCACTACTCGCCTGGGAATGGGAATTTATGTTTTGAATGTTACTGAAAATCTGAGATGCGGATTTTGCCTGTTGATCAGCGGCCGTGGCCATGTTGGTTGTGGTGGAGTTAATGGTTTCCATATGCTCGGTGACGGCATTGCTTGATGCTTCAGATTCTGAAAACAACTGTACGGTACCCTCAACCATTTCTTTACCGGATTTAACAAGGCTGACAGAATCGTTTACCCGTTGATTGAGACCTTCAATCATATTATTGATGTCTTTAGTTGACGCTTGGGTGCGATGGGCCAACCCACGAACCTCGTCCGCTACCACAGCGAAGCCACGACCTTGTTCGCCAGCTCGAGCCGCTTCTATGGCTGCATTGAGTGCCAGTAGATTGGTTTGTTCAGCGATCCCCTGAATCACATCGATCATTGAAGCAATCTGCTCAGACCCCGCGGCGAGCTGCTCAATACCATCCGATGCCTGTTGCATATTTTCTGAAAGAGTTTGCATTTGCCTTTTAAACTGCGAATTCATTTCACAATTTATTCGAGCACATTTTGCCGCTTCCGTCACTCGTGTGGCGGTGGAGCTAATATCATCCGCCATAACCTGGGAGGTTTTTTGCATCTGATCCACAGCAAAGGTAATCTCACTGATGGACTGATTATTCTGTTGAACCGATCTATTGTTTTCTTTCGCCGCTCGCTCCAGCTCATCGGATCCAGCACTGACGGTGGAACAATGACTTTTGAACGACGTTATTACGGCCTGTATATTGGAGATAAGCTGGTTAAACTCCGATGCCATCTGGCCAAGCTCATCCTGTGATTTCACGGTCATACGGGTAGTCAGATCACCATCTGACACGGCTTCAGATTGAGTTTTGAATTCTTTCAGCACCTGAAACAGAGCGTGAAACCCATACAACATTGCCGCAACGCCCGCTCCAATTGATACCACTAGAGCAACCAGAATAATAGTCAGGTGTTGTTTACCGTATTGCTCTTTTGACACCACAAAATCCCGAGCGTAGGCATTTACCTTCTCACCCAGTTGATCATAGTGATTACGCAGCTGGTTAAATTTAGGTACCACTTCTTCAGTTTGCAGGGACCAGGCAGCAGCGTTATCACCGCGTGACGCCAAATCCATTCCTGCTTTAGCGGATTGAAACCACGCGTTATAGCTATTTTCGAATACACTTTTCATTTGATCGGTTTCCGCCAGATTCAATAGCCGGAAAACCTCTAGCAATCTCTCTCTCGCCTGCTCGGCATTTTCATTAAATTCATTTCTGGCTGAGGTGGAATCTGCACCCTCTTGCTCCAGACTAATGTAGCGTTCTTGGGCAACCCGAGCTTGGTATAAATCTCTGTCGGCATTCAACACCAAAGAAACGGCAGGAAGTTCGTGCTCCACTAGCCGATGAACCGCATCTACCAGGTGCTGACTTGAAACTATGCTTAACCCACCGACCGACAACAGTGCAGTAGCTAACACTACGGTTGGCAGTATGATTTTTGCTTTAAAATTCAAAGGACTACCCCTTACATATCTGGCTTTGTTAACTCGCCTGGAGCAAGAGCCAGGGCAGTTGAGAAGACTATCCATGTCCTGTATTTAATGGAGTATAGTACAGCCGGGAAAGGTTAAGCAGGAGAAGCGTCAGAGAGTTACTGGTAAGTTTGTCCCTCATGTTTGATCCATCCACCGGGATGACGTGCTTTGGGATCGTGATGGGTCCAATGAATCACACCCCCTTTTTCATTCCACTCGTATTCACCGTAGAACTCAACAGGGTCGTTCTCTTGTAAGGCATTTATTCTGGGGGCCAAATCGATATTATGGGCAATTAATAATTTTTGGCCTGATTGCAAACGCACAATAAAGCGTTGGTGACGGCTGCCTTTATTATCATCTGGCAAAATCTTCTCCACCACTGCACTACCGCGAACCTGCAAATCACTTTGTTGATTTTCAAAGGCTTGCTGAAATACTTCGTCCGAGGCGGTTTGAGGCTGAGAGACACCTTGGAAGTGAGAGAACGCGTAAAGAGCAAGGGCAACAACAACGGTAACAATGGATTTTTTCATAGAAGATATTCAGTACTAGCGTTTTTTTCCAAATATTCTGCAAATTTACTTTGCAAATTTCGCCACCGCCACTTCAACATCAAGCTTCTTCTCGCGTGTTGTGCGATTTGATTAGAGAACATAAAGTATTCTTTTGCATTCTGTAAAGACAATACAAAGGGTGGCAAATCGCTCCTCAATAATACGTAGCTCATGAGCAAAGCGCCAGTGCGATGATTGCCCTCTCGAAACAATTGGGGGCTAGACATCATTCTGATATAGATACTGGACGCTTCTTGCCAGGGATTAGAAAAACTGTGGCTCTGATAATAGTCAATTAAATCACCAATACCACCGTGGGTTCTCTCAAAGAAATATTTCTCACTGGCATCCAGTTGTTTCTTATATTCGATCACATCTCTGGTTTCTTTAGACCCATAAAGAACCGTATGATTGAGTTCTAAGATATCCCTTGAATGACCCAGGTTAAAAAGCTCCGTTTGCTGGTAAACCAGATCTTCAACCAGGCCATAGCCAGCGATCAAATTTTCTAGGCTTTCATTATGAAAGTGAGGCAGTTCTCGGTTAAGAGAGTGATTGAGTTCGTTAAACTGGGACTTAACCGTCTGTAGCGTTAACTGAATGGTGGATATATTCATATGAGCCTGGGCCATAAAAATCTTTCACAAAGAAATGGCTGCGCCAGGCTCTTTTCTGTTTTGATGGACAGTTAGCTGAACTCGCCAGAAACGTACTGTTTAGTCAGCTCCTGCTGAGGGTCTTCAAAAATCTGTTTGGTGTGACCCATTTCAACCAAATACCCAGTGCGTCCACCTTTGGAAATATCCACCCCAAAAAAGCAGGTGTTATCCGCCACTCGCATCGCCTGTTGCATATTGTGAGTAACTATAGCCACGCTGTAATTTTCTTTCAATTGCAGCATCAATTCTTCTATTTGGCGGGTGGCTATGGGGTCTAGCGCTGAGCAAGGTTCGTCCATCAATAGAACATCCGGCTCGGTGGCGATGGCGCGGGCAATACACAAGCGCTGCTGTTGGCCACCGGATAAAGACAGACCGTTATTTTTCAGCTTGTCCTTCACTTCGTTCCATAGGGCAGCCTGTTCCAAGGCTTTTTGTACCCGCTCTTCAATGTCACCTTTAAAACGATTTAAGCGTAATCCAAATGCCACGTTATCAAAGATGCTCATGGTGAAGGGGTTGGGCTGTTGGAATACCATACCGATGTAGCGTCTAACCACCACCGGGTCTACGTCTTTATCGTAGATATCTTTACCGTGATAGTAAACGCTGCCTTCCAAACGAAATACATCGATTAAGTCATTCATTCGGTTCAAGCTACGCAATACGGTGCTCTTGCCACAACCGGATGGGCCGATAAACCCTGTGATCTTTTTCTTTTCTATGGGTACAACACTGTCACGTACCGCAAGAAAATCACCATAGTAGATCTTGTCTACGTTGCAATCGATCACTACGTTAGCGGGATTCGCTTCTAAAGCAGCCGCTTTGATGACATTGGGTGTACCTTGATAACGGGTTTCCATTGTTGCAGTCATAATTTCAATCCTATTGTACAGCTGGCTTTAAACCTTGGGCTGACCAAACAACCGGGCAAGCACGTTTAGCATAAGCACGATCACCACAAGCACTAAAGATGCGGCCCATGCAAGTTGAATTTGATTTTCAAATGGCATTGCAGAAAAATTGTAAATCAGTATCGATAGCGAAGCTGTGGGCTCCATCAACTCTTCGATATAGTAGTTACTGAATAGCGCCGTAAATAACAAAGGTGCCGATTCACCGGCCGCCCCCGCCACCGCCAACAACACACCTGTGATAATTCCCGGCAAGCCCGTGGGTAACACCACTTTAAAGATCACCTGGGTACGGGTACAACCCAAGCCGTAGGCTGCATCTTTCATCCGTTGGGGAACTTGGCGCATAGCCTCTTCCGCCGCTAGAACTACAGTAGGCAGCATCAGCACCGACAATGCGATCCCCCCTGCCAACGCAGAATAACCAAACGCAATCACCAAGCCGGCATAGGTGAAAACCCCTGCCAAAATCGAAGGAAATCCCGTCAATGTCTTGGCAAGAAACCGAGTGGTGCTGGCAATCTGGCTGGTAGGACCCAATATGGCAAGGTAGATAGCAGCCATAACGCCAAAAGGAATACTAATGGCACTGGCGATCCCAACCATCACCAGAGTACCCACGATGGCGTTACCGAATCCGCCGCCTTCTTCAAATGCCGAGGGAGGTAAGGCGGTAATCGCCTCCCAATCCACTCTTGCACCACCCTCTACAATCAACATAAAGATCACAGAAAAGAGAGGCACACTGGCCAAGATGGTGATCCCCCAGGTAATACAAGTGAGGATTCCACTTTTCAATGCCCGCGGTTCGAAGGTTTGTCGATTAAGGCTGACCGCTCTCATATCCGCTTCAGCCACTGCGTGATCTAACTGGGTCATTTTTTACCCTCGAATTTGCGCATAGTGTATTGTTGAATTCCCAGGCCTGCCACATTCACCACCAACGTGATAAACAGCAACACCATGGCTGCATACATCAAAGCTTCAATTTCTATGCCACCGGCCTCGGGAAAATTAGATGCGAGCAAAGAGGCTAAGGTATTTGCAGGAGCAAACAGAGATAAACTGATTTGATTGCTATTGCCAATCAACATGGCCAAGGCCATGGTTTCCCCCAAGGCACGACCAAAGCCCAACACCAATGCCGCTAGAATCCCTGACGATACGCTGGGCAACATGACCTTTAATATGGCCTCCCAACGGGTTGTACCCATACCAAAAGCCGCTTCTTTTACTTTAAAAGGAATGCGTCGAAAAGCATCCACTGAAATGGCCGCCACCGTGGGTAAGATCATAATGGCCAACACCAATGCCGCCGGTGCCATCCCCGGCCCACTGAGTTCTGTGCCAAAAAAGGGCACAAAGCCCAAGTGCGTGTGTAACCATTCCGCCATGGGGCGAATCATGGGAATCAATACATAGATACCCCAAAGTCCATATACCACCGAGGGTATGGCTGCTAAAAGTTCCACTATGGTTCTAAATACGGTGGACAGTTTAGCGCTTATAAAATCCTGGGTTAAAAAGATAGCAATAGCTACCCCGAATGTGCCGCCTATCAGCAGCGCCAATAACGAACTAAATAATGTTCCCCATATTTCGGGTAGTACACCGAACTCCTGCGTACTGGCATTCCAGGTGGCTCCGGTGATGAACCCCAGCCCATGATCTTTAAATGCGGGAATCGCTTGTCCACCGATTTCCCAAAGAATATATGCCACCAATAATATAATCAGCAGCGCACAGCCCAATGAAGCTGCACGAAAAAGAGTATCGGCTTTGTTATCAAAGTTAGAAGGGGGTGCGGTAACGGAACTGGAGCGGTCCGCTGATGCAAAAGGGTCTTTAGACATAATCGCTACATCACTGGCTAAGCGGGGTAGCACCATAAAACACTCTGGTGCTACCCCGGATGGGAAGTTGACTAATGAAGCTCATTAATCCAAATGGGTAAGTGCTCCACGTACTTTGGCAACTACGTTTTCAGGTAGTGGTATATAACCCATTTTGTCGGAGATTTTCTGGCCCTCAGTTAGAGAGTACTCCACAAACTTACGCAGGGCTTCGGCTTTGGCGTCATCCTGATTTTTATACAGAAGCAACCATGTAAAGCTGGCGATAGGATAGGCATCTTCACCCGCTGGATCGCTAACCCAGGCAATCAAGTTGGGTACATCGCTACCGGGTAGATTGCCTTCCGGGAACTCAGCACTGGCAAGGGCGGCAGCGCCAGACTCAGCACCGGGAGCGATAAACTTACCGGCTTTGTTTTCCAGCATGGCGGTTTTGGTTTTGGTGAGCTTGGCATACCCGTACTCAATATAACCAATGGCCCCTGGAGTTTGTTTGATGGTGGCAGTTATGCCATCGTTTTTAGGCGCTTTAACAAAGTTATTACTTTTTGGCCATTGGGGTGCCTTACCTTGTCCTATGGCGCTGGCGAAGTCTCCACTGATCTTGGCTAGATGACCAGTGAACACATAGGTGGTTCCAGAAGAGTCGGAACGAACCACAACGGTGATTTTTTCATCTGGAAGTTTTGCCCCTGGATTCGCAGCAGCAATTTTAGGGTCATTCCATTTGGTGATCTTACCGGTGAAGATTTCAGGATACACGTCTCGTGGTAGCTTTAGCTCATCAACACCCTTGAGGTTGTAAGCTAAGACCACTTCCCCAGCGGTCATGGGGAGCAAAATAGAACCGCGCTTAACCTGCGCCATCTCGTCTTCTTTCATGGCTGCATCGCTGGCGGCGAAATCCACAGTCTCATTAATAAAGTCCTGAATTCCTGCGCCACTTCCCTTAGCCTGATAATCAATCCGTACACCATCGGTTGCCTTGCTAAAGTCTTTGAACCATTTGGAGTAAATCGGAAATGGAAAACTGGCGCCGGAGCCATTCAACTTTACTTCTGCCAGTGCATTGCTGCCCGTGGCCAAAGCCGCCATGCACACTGACCCGATCAGTGCTTTCTTAAAAAACCCTGTGTTCATGGTTCACCTCTATGTTATTCGCTTTCTGCGGGAAATCCCTATTAGTTGGGACAATATTCTGCCGATTCACCTATGACGGTTTGATGACAAACAAAAAAACAGCCTGTCATAATGCTGAAACAGGTTTTTGAGCTTAATTTGGCTTAGAAAGGCCGACATGAAACGATGGTCAGCTTAAAAATCAACCACTCGGAAGTTCATGCCATGCGAAGCACCTTTGTCTACGTTTCCATAGGAGCTCTTTTCATCTGTGCCCTCATAACTTATCTATGGCCTCAGTTTATATGGGGGCTCATGATGGTGGGCTTGCTGGTATCTGTGGGTGTTTACGATTTATTCCAGAAAAAACACGCTCTGCGCAGAACCTTCCCGCTGATTGGCCGTTTACGCTGGGGTGCGGAGTTCCTGCGCCCTTACCTTCGCCAATATTTTTTTGAATCTGAGACCGACAGCGCCCCCATAAATCGCATGAACCGGTCACTCATCTATCAACGAGCTAAGGGGGAACGGGACACCATACCCTACGGCACCAAGCTGGACACCCTGCAGATCGGATATGAATGGCTAGGCCACTCCCTTGCAGCCAAACCCAGCATCAGTCCGGAATCTCACGACCCCAGGATTACCATCGGAGGGCCTCACTGTGCCCATCCCTATCAAGCCAGTATTCTTAATATCTCAGGCATGAGCTTTGGAGCCTTAAGTAGCAACGCAATAAAAGCGTTGAACAAAGGCGCCAAAATGGGGGGCTTCGCACACAACACAGGCGAAGGGGGGATTAGCCCTTACCACCTAGAGGCCGGCGGAGATCTGATCTGGCAGATAGGGACCAGCTACTTTGGATGCCGAGATCAAAGCGGTAACTTCAATGACAGAGCTTACGCGGAAAAAGCCACTCAAAATTCGGTGAGAATGATCGAAGTAAAATTATCTCAGGGGGCCAAACCAGGACATGGAGGCATCTTGCCTGGAAGCAAAAATACGGCGGAAATCGCCCGAATAAGGGGTGTGGAAGCAGGCAGCACAGTGTTATCTCCTCCCGTACACAGCGCCTTCACCACGCCAAAAGAATTTATGTATTTCATTCAGAAGCTACGCGAACTGTCTGGAGGCAAGCCCATTGGTTTCAAGCTAGCGATTGGGCGTAGAAGCGAATTTATCTCTATTTGCAAAGCTATGGTTGAAACCGGCATTAAGCCAGACTTTATTACTGTGGACGGTGGTGAAGGGGGTACTGGAGCTGCACCATTGGAATACGCAAACTCAGTGGGCATGCCATTAAGAGAAGCTCTGGCTTTTGTTATTGATATTTTGATCGGTTTTGATTTGAGGAAAGACATCAAAGTGCTCGCCAGCGGGAAAGTCTTCACGGGCTTTGATTTAGTGAAGTACATCACCCTCGGAGCCGATGCCTGCAATAGTGCTCGGGGCATGATGGTGGCTATGGGCTGTGTGCAATCCTTAGTTTGCCACTCGAATCACTGCCCAGTGGGTGTGGCTACTCAAAACCCAAGTCTAGCGGCCGGATTAGTCGTTAGCGATAAAGCAGAGCGAGTAGCTAGATACCACAAGTCAACCGTAGAAGCTGCGGTGGATTTACTGTCCTCGGCAGGGCTGACTCACACTAACGAACTCAATCGATCCTATGTTTATCGACGAGTTAGTGAGTTTGAAGTTCTGCGTTACGATGAAATATTTCCTTACCCCCGCGTGGGCTGTTTGATTTCAGGCGACATCCCACCCAAATACCAATTGGCCATGAGCGAAGCCAGTGCCGATCACTTTAAGCCACAAAAAGCGCTTTCCCAAAGCATACCTCCAGTTTTGGAAGCCGTTTCGTAATGCATCCACTTTTGTCTATTTGAATGGGGAAATCCATGACCGATAAAATTAGCGACTTTACCACTAGCGATTGGCTCGAAGCAGAATTTGAAGACACTTTTGACGAACACTTTGAACTGGAATTATCAGAACCGGCCCTTTCACTGGAACTGAGAAAGCTTTACAAGGCAAAACACCCGGATTCAATGGATGGCAAAACCTATTTCCGCAGCCTGCTAGAATTGCAATCGGAATTAATCAAACTGCAGAGTTGGGTGGAACACACAGGTGCAAAAATCGCCATCATATTCGAAGGCCGAGATTCCGCCGGTAAGGGCGGTGCAATTAAACGGATCACCCAACGCCTAAACCCCAGGATCTGCCGGGTAGTTGCATTGCCCAAGCCTACGGAAAAGGAACAAACCCAATGGTATTTTCAACGCTACGTACCCCATCTGCCGTCTGCAGGTGAAATCGTTCTATTTGACCGTTCCTGGTACAACCGGTCTGGGGTTGAGCGAGTGATGGGCTTTGCCACGGAACAGCAGGTGGAAAATTTCTTCCAGGATGTTCCGGAATTTGAGCGCAGCCTGGTCCGCAGCGGTATTACTCTGATTAAATATTGGTTTTCCATTACTGACGATGAACAACAGCTTCGATTCCAGATGCGGATCCATGATCCACTGAAGCAGTGGAAATTAAGCCCCATGGATTTGCAGTCAAGAGTTAAATGGGAAGAATACACCAAAGCCAAAGAAGATACGTTTGAGAAGACCAATATCCCAGAAGCACCCTGGCATATCGTCAAAGGCAACGACAAAAAACGGGCACGATTAAACTGTATCCATCACCTGTTGTCATTAATCCCTTACGAAGAAGTTGAATACGAAAAAATCACTTTACCGGAAAGGGTATTTAATGAGGATTACGAACGGGATGAGCTAGCGGATGATTTATTTGTACCGGAACGCTATTAGTCTTAGATCCAAGCGTTGTACTCTAAGGTCCATACCTTGTTTGATCTTATCAAGGCAACGACTTGGATCGGGTCCACCCAATAATCGGAGCAACTCACTAAGGAAGAGCTGCGCTATGCTGCCGCGGCAAACCCACGGAAATAAATGCCGCAACAGCAATAAAACCCGCAGAAATCCACAAACACATAGTCAACCCGTATTGCTGAAATACCCAACCAGATAGTACGGTTCCAATTAAACGCCCCATGGCATTGGCCATATAATAAAACCCTACATCCAGTGAAACGCCATCCTCTCCAGCGTAACTGACAATCAAATAGCTGTGTAGCGATGAGTTGATGGCAAACAGGAAACCAAAAACCAACAAACCCGCTAATAAAACCCAATGCACATACCAATTAAATGTTAATGCAAGTGCGATCAGTGCCGGCACCAATGCGAGCACCATAGCCCAACCCAGGGCTTGCTCGCCGCCGGGCACTTTTCCTTTGCTCTTACCTGTCAGGTTAGGAGCAATGCTCTGAACGAAACCGTAGCCAATTACCCATATTGCAAGAAAACCTCCTACCCACCAGTGGTCCCAACCAAACTCATGGGCAAGATAAACCGGTAGTGCCACCACAAACCAAACATCCCGGGAACCGAACAAAAACATTCTTGCAGCGGATAAGTCATTAATGGCACGGCTCTTGGAAAAAATTTCACTGAACTTAGGCTTGCTTTTGGCCTTGCCCAAATCTTTCTTTAAAGAGATTACACTGAACAACCAGACCACACTTAATGCCAACGCCATTCCCAGCACTGCGCCTTTAAACCCGAGAAGCGTCAGCAGCGCACCGCCCAGAAAAAACCCAGCCCCTTTAAGCGCATTCTTAGATCCGGTTAAAATGGCAATCCATTTGTACAATTGCCCCTGGGCATCCGATGGCACCAGTAACTTTATAGAGCTTTTGGCACTCATCTTGTTTAAATCTTTGGCAATACCCGACAAAGCCTGGGCCGCCATCACCCAGGGCACTGTAAGCATAGTTGCTGGAACCAAGAGCATGGCCAGCGCGGCGATTTGCATAAACAAACCCATATTCATGGTTTTGTTCAAACCCAATCGGGAGCCAAGCCACCCCCCCACCAAATTGGTAATGACGCCAAATACTTCGTAGAAAATAAAAAGCATGGCGATTTCTAGAGGGCTGTATCCCAAATCGTAGAAATACAAAACCACCAGCATACGCAGAGCCCCATCCGTCAGGGTAAAGGCCCAATAGTTACCAGTAACCAACATATACTGGCGAATATCCGGGGATAGGTTCGCTAGAAACCCCATACTTTAGTTACCTTATACCTGATCCGAACGGCCCACTAATCGCATTAATTCAGCGGTGCGATTGGCGTATCCCCACTCGTTGTCGTACCAGGCATAAATCTTGACCTGGGTTTCGTTCACTACCATGGTGGAGAGGGCATCAATAATGCTGGAACGGGGATCGGTTTTATAATCGATAGACACCAATGGCCGCTCCTCATAACCTAAGATATTCTTCAGCTCATTTTCTGAAGCAGCTTTCATTAGACGGTTAATTTCTTCGGCGGTGGTGGCTCTTTTCACTTCAAATACGCAATCGGTTATTGATGCATTTGCCAGTGGCACTCTCACCGCATGGCCATTCAGTTTACCCTTAAGTTCAGGAAAAATATGGGTGATGGCGGTGGCAGAACCGGTGGTGGTGGGGATCAAACTCATACCACAGGCACGGGCACGACGAAGATCCTTATGGGGTGCATCCAAAATAGTTTGAGTATTGGTAATATCGTGAATGGTTGTCATGGACCCGTGTACGATGCCGATATTTTCCTGTAGTACTTTCACCACCGGTGCCAAACAATTTGTGGTACAGGAGGCCGCTGTTACAATGGGATGCTCATTGCTATCATATAGCTCATGGTTAACGCCCATCACCACATTTAAAACACCCTCTTCCTTCACCGGCGCAGTGACTACCACTCGCTTAACACCCTGGTCCAGATAAGCCTGTAACAGGGATTTTGTTTTCATTTTTCCACTGGCTTCGATTACCACATCACAGCCGGACCAATCGGTTTCCCCAATGGTTTTATTTCGGGTACAAGCAATACTTTTACCCGCCACCAGCATGGAATCCCCGTCGTGGGTTGCCTCATGCTGCCAACGACCGTGTACGGAATCAAAAGTAAGAAGGTGAGCCAAGGTAGCGGCGTCACCCGCAGGATCATTAATCTGAATGATTTCTACGTCATCCCAATCAAATGCTGCCCGCATGGAAAGCCTGCCCATGCGCCCAAACCCATTTATTCCAACTTTAATCATGTTCATTCCTCAAATAGGGACATCTAAAAACGGTTAAATTAACAATAGGATTGCATTCGTTGCGGCCGCTCCCCCATGGCCTGCAAACGTTTGCTTTGAAGCTTAAGAAAGGCAGAATTTGAATCTAGGGTTTGTTCCAGAATAGACTTGGCCCACTCCGGGAGAGCGGGATTAATCTGATAAAACACCCACTGCCCCTGACGGCGGTCCACCAATAGCTCACATTTTCTGAGTTGCGCTAAGTGCCGGGAAATCTTTGGCTGTATTTCATCAAGCGCTATAGTGAGCTCGCATACGCAAAGCTCTAACTCTTGCTGGATTAACATCAAGCAACGCAAGCGGGTTTCATCGCCTAAACATTTAAAAAACTGAACTGGATCCATGACTTAGCTCAGCCACCAAGCGCTTTCGCCAACGGAATAAACGGTATTTTTCGTCATCATTGCCCTAACAGCCTGTTAAAATCCGGACCTGACCGGTCAATTCATTATTTCGATCATTTAAGGGTAAATCAGAAATGTGACATATATATGAAAATCCATATATCTTTAAATGCCCAATGTTGTTGAGGGTGTCGTATCCTTCGACTGAAAATGATCACTATACTTACCAAAACAAGCAAAAATGGTAATCATAGTGCTCAAATGCTTGATTTTAAGTCATTTAGGACCTGAATAAGCGGCTATATTGGTTTTCATGGCCCATACTGGCCATTACCAGTCCCGGCACGGAAAGCCCAATTTCGTCATCGGTTACCCTTAGGGACTGCTGATACCACTGAGGAATCTGATCCACCAGTGAATGAAACACCCTTTGGCCTGCGGTTTGCCCCATGGGAAACGCCTTCAGGGCGGCCGCGATTTGATTTTCTAGCCAGCTCCAGATTAGCCCACTGCAAGCAGCATCAAGGGGCACCTTTTTGCTGGTGGCCGCCATGGCAAATGCCGTCAGGTAGCTGATTTCTTGCTGCTCCCACTCCGCAGCTATGTCTACGTTTAAGTCTTTTAGCAACCGCAGTAATGCCGCGCCCATTTGGGTATCTTCCTGGCGCAGTTCTGATGTTTCCCTCAGGGCGAGGGCAACGGCATTCCAGTGTATAAGGTCCTGTTGACCATCGGCAGTATTCAGCTGTTGCGCGGCGTCATAAAGTCGCCTTAACAATGGCCACTCTTGCCAAACAAAACTGTGGCTAGCCACTCCTTGTAGCCAGTCAGTTAGATCCGCCTCGTTGTTCAGCCAACCCTGATCAATGGCGCTCTCCAATCCCTGGGACCAGGAAAAGCCCCCAATGGGAAGTGAAGGGCTGGTGAGTTGCAGCAGCTGCAATAATTGCAGTTGATCAATGTTCATGGTGGTGGCCATGATGATGACCTGTGCCTGGGGCGTAGGCGCCGTCTTCAGGCTCAAAGGGTTGCTGCTGCACCGACACCGAAAGACCCAACCCTTTCACCATATCATCCAACACATGATCGTGCTGGTACAGCAGGCGGTGGTTTTCCACTTGTAAAGGGACATGGCGGTTACCCAAATGATAGGCCGCCCGCAACAGCAGATGAGTGTCCTGGGATTCCACCACCGACACGGTTTCTTGGGCTGCTTTCACTTCTATAACTCGCCCTAGCTCATCCACAAGCAATGTACCGTGACGCAGAATCTGGCCCCGGGGCAGCATAAAGCCTAACGCTTCCCCCTGTTCAGATTCGGTCTTCAAGCGGCTTTTTTTGCGATCGTCAAACGGCAATAGGACCGATAAAGCGATCTCGCTTCTTTGTTGTTCACTGGCAAACTCAAATACCTTTTTCATAATTTATTTTGAGATACCTAAAACAAAAAATAACGTTGAGCCAAAGGTAGCTCTTTGGCAGGTTCGCAGGTAAGCAACACACCGTCGGCTCGCACTTCATAGGTTTGTGGATCAACGCTGATGTTAGGCTGGTAATCATTGTGAATCATGCTGGCTTTTTTCACGGCGCGACAACCTTTAACGGCAGAGAGTTTTCTCTGCAATTGCAAGTGAGCACCGATGTCCGCATCAATGGCAGCCTGGGAAACAAAGGTTAAGCTGGTATCAATCAGAGAGCGCCCCAATGCCCCAAACATGGTGCGGTAGTGAACCGGCTGAGGAGTAGGAATAGACGCATTGGGATCACCCATGGGCGCCGCGGCAATCACGCCGCCCTTTAATATCAAGGAAGGCTTAACGCCAAAAAACGCAGGCTTCCATAATACCAAATCCGCAAACTTGCCCACCTCTATTGAACCTACTTCGTGGGCAATACCGTGGGTAATAGCGGGGTTGATGGTGTACTTGGCAATATAACGCTTCGCACGTTGATTATCATTACGGTCACTGTCTTGATCCAATGGGCCCCGTTGCACTTTCATTTTATGAGCGGTTTGCCAGGTTCGACACACCACTTCACCCACTCGCCCCATGGCTTGGGAATCCGAAGAGATCATGGCGAAGGCACCCAGGTCATGGAGTATATCTTCCGCCGCAATGGTTTCGCGACGAATACGGGAGTCCGCAAACGCCACGTCTTCTGGAATACCGGAATCCAAATGGTGGCATACCATCAACATATCCAAATGCTCGTCCACGGTATTGATGGTGTAAGGTCGGGTGGGATTGGTTGAGGATGGCAATACGTTGTCTTCGCCACACACTTTTATAATATCCGGCGCATGACCACCACCGGCACCTTCTGTGTGATAGGTGTGGATAGTACGGCCCTTGAAAGCAGATACGGTGTCTTCCACAAATCCCGATTCATTTAAGGTGTCGGTGTGAATGGCCACTTGCACATCGTATTTTTCTGCCACCGATAAACAATTGTCGATAGCCGCCGGTGTTGTGCCCCAGTCTTCATGGAGCTTTAAACCTAAGGCGCCGGCTTGTACTTGTTCTTCAATGGCTTCCGGCAAGCTGCCATTACCCTTACCCAAAAAGCCCAGGTTCATGGGTAAGCCTTCCGCCGCTTTCAACATATTCGCAAGATGGAATGCACCAGGGGTACAGGTGGTGGCATTGGTTCCCGTGGCGGGGCCAGTACCTCCACCAATCATGGTGGTGACGCCCGACATTAAGGCTTCTTCGATTTGTTGCGGACAAATAAAATGAATGTGTGCGTCGATTCCCCCCGCCGTCAGGATCTGCCCTTCACCGGCGATCACTTCCGTACCGGGTCCAATCACAATGGTTACGCCATCTTGTATGTCGGGGTTGCCGGCTTTACCTATGGCCGCGATACGTCCGTCTTTTAAGCCCACATCGGCTTTTACAATACCCCAGTAATCCAGAATCAGGGCATTGGTAATGACCGTATCCACAGTTTCAGCCCGGGGCCTTTGACTTTGTCCCATGCCGTCACGAATGACTTTGCCACCACCAAACTTAACCTCATCACCATATACGGCGTAGTCTTTTTCCACCTCGATAAACAGTTCGGTATCACCCAGTCTCACCCGGTCCCCCACGGTGGGGCCAAACATCTCTCCGTACGCACGCCGATCTATTTTTGCCATTATTTCGATTCCTTATAGTTTGCCCATCACCATGCCACGGAAACCATAAACGGTTTTATCACCGCCTAATTCCACCAGGGATACTTGCCTGGATTGACCGGGCTCAAACCTAACCGCCGTACCTGCCGCAATATCCAAACGAAAACCCTTGGCCTGCTCCCGATCAAAATCCAGCGCGCTGTTAGTTTCGTAAAAGTGGTAATGGGAACCCACTTGAATGGGACGATCGCCGGTGTTGGCCACACTGATGGTGCGCTTTTGCAAATCTTTGTTCAGTTCCAATTCACCGGGTTCGGTAATCAATTCACCAGGAATCATGTTGAGGCTCCTAAAGATCCGTATTTAAACAATGGGGTCGTGTACTGTTACCAGTTTGGTACCATCTGGGAAGGTGGCTTCTACCTGTACATCGTGAATCATTTCCGGAATGCCTTCCATTACGTCATCACGGGTCAATAAAGTACGACCGTAGTCCATTAACTCGGCAACGGATTTTCCATCCCGGGCACCTTCGATAACTTCAAATGATATTAACGCTACCGCCTCAGGGTAATTCAGCTTTAAGCCCCGAGCCTTACGCCGCTCCGCCAATTGAGCGGCCGCAAACAACAATAATTTATCTTTTTCTCTGGGTGATAATTCCATAGTTTTGTTCCGTATTGATCAGGTGTACCAAATTCGAGGTGCTTTTGCTTCACTCTTCAATAGATGCATTCGTAATGCTTTCCAAATGGCAATAAACGCGTTCTTTACCGGTTCCGCTTGGCTTGCCAGGGCTCGCACAACCAACAGCCCCGGTAACTGAGTCGCCTCTATCCCCATGATGGGATGGTTAGTCTGGTTTTGAAATTCCTGGCATTGTGTTTTTAGCTGCTGCAATAAATCCGTATCTTCCACGGTGCATACCAAGGTAGCAACGGTGCTAGCCTGTTGCAGACCCCATTTGGCTTTTAATAGATCGGAACCACCAATAAAGCGGTTTCTTTCCCATAGCATGGGCGAACCGTCGCTGGAAATTTCAAATGACTGCAACAGGGAGCCTGACAGAAACTCCGCCTTAGAGGCCGGGCGCCCCAGACAGGTAATTTCCCAACCTATAAAGCGAGCCCCTGGTTTTACATTCACCCGAGTTTTACTGATGGCATGGGCATTATCAAATACGATGTTTTCCTGGGGCAACCATTCGCAGAATCCGCCCTCTTCCACGTTTAATACCACTTCCTGGGTCTGCGGTAATCTTTGGTCATTGGTGCGATAGACACGCCCGGCTGACGGGGTTGTTATCAAGCCATGGGCTTCGGGCCAGATGTGGCCATGAATGTTCAAGCTGTCTCCCGCCACAATGCCACCGGGTGGGTGCAGTATGTACACATGACACTGCCCCAAAGTTTCCGGGTAGAAAGGTCGCTGCACCTTTAAAGGGCCTTGATGACGATTGCGAGCGAGCACAGTGCGCGTATTCTTATATTTAAATTCCAGCTCCAGTTTTGCCGACCAACCGGCCTGAGGTGCGGAAACATACGCGTTCATGTAAGAGTTCTCTAACGGGGAATGGGGTAAATTTGATCCAAAATACCATGCCTGTTTGAGAATTCACAGGGTTTAGCGACGGTACCGTTGACGAATATTGGTGGGAGAGAAGTAACCCTTGGGTGGTGGCTGCTGAGAAAAGGTCGTACCTTTGCCCGCACTGCACTGAACGAAGTAAGCACCGGAATTCAAGTCATGATAGCTATCCCTGGCGGTAAACACACCGGGTAGATCTTCGTAGTAAGCGGAGAAACGCAAACTGAAGCGCATAAGCTGATCGTCTTTATCATAGATATCCACCATTACGATGCTCCAGGTGTCTTCGTCAATATAAAAAGTTCGGCGGTGATACAAATGACGTTGGGCGGGTTTAAGCTTGGCTTCTACCACCCAAACCCGGTGCTTTTCAAAGCGCATGGTATTGGGGGCTAGATGATAGGGCAACAAAGCAGACTCATCGTCACAGGCTTTGTTTCGCATCTTTTGATTGTTGTAAGGAATCAACATTTCACGCTTGCCCAACAATCGCCAATCGTAGCGGTCAAGGGGGCCATTAAACAGATCAATTTCATCTGCTACCCGAATGCCATCGGAGTTAAATAGAGGTGAATCATAGGTGGCCGACGGCATACGCCGCATGCGTCGTTCCCCAGCAATATAAATCCAGGATTGACGGGGTTTGCTCTTGGATTGCAACGAATCATGAATCAACAAGCCGCCACCAGCCAGACGGGAGGGCGCCATTATATGGGAGAAGTAATAAACGATGCGCCAGTCTAATTCTGGCCCTTGCCGGTTAGGGTTGTTGAATGGGGTGTAGGATTCAATGCTGGTTCTCAAAGTCTCTTTCACCAAATTAGGAAACACCGTAATCTCAAGTAGATTGAGCTTCAGAAAAACCCCCTTCCAGCGCGCCTGATGATTCCACATTATTTGCTGAGGAGAGATAGGAATAGGGAAAGGAATACCAGCCCATGCTTGTAAAAGCTCGTCACCGCTGGAGCTGATTTTGGCATCTGTAAGGTTCTTCAGACTGTTTTGATAAATCCATTTGGGTTGCTGAGCGGTTCTATGACTGGGATAAACTGGTATGAAAAAATCGGTCTTGTCACTTTCCAGGAAATGAACTAACCCAGCACTCAATTGCGACAGATGCTCTTGGTAGTTATCGGAATCCACATGATATAAAGGTTGCTCATCTAAGATTGACGCTACCCACTGGTCATGGTCATTTGCAGACAATCGGTCTACCGACCACGGCGGTATGGAGCCATCCTGGTTGCCCTCTCTTTCTGCGCCTATGGGGGTTAGTTGTGTTTTTAGTAAATTAGCGTTTGCTATAGCAGTTCCATCAGAATCGCTGGAATAACCATGGGAACTCAGCAAAAAAAACAATACTAAAAAAAGTACCGCCTTATGCTTCATAACGCTTGCCCATTATCTTTCATAACGGCGATTAAATTCTTCAGCAGCGTTTCCTGCTCCACTGGCTTAACCAAAAATCCTTGCATTCCCACGGCATAAGCCTGACTCTCGTAATCCGACAACGCATGGGCAGTTAGCGCAACGATCACAGTGGGATCAACTCCCTGCTCTTTCTCCCACTGTCGAATTTTCAGGCAGGCTTCAACTCCGCTCAATTCCGGCATTTCCCAATCCATCAGTATCACATCATACTTTTTCTGATCTTCCATAATCCTGGCACAAGCCAGTTTTCCATTTTCCACAAGATCCACCACAACCCCCATTTTTTTGAGCAGACCTTCAATCACCATTTGATTGATCTTATTATCTTCTGCCACTAAAGCCCGTTTGCCATGAATCTTTTGGCGATAAGACAGAAGTCGCTGTTCGTGCTCTTCTGTTTCACTGGCCAGGTCAAGTTGATGTTCTACCGGGTGCAGTAACAGCGTAAACCAAAATGTGGTACCCACATCACGCTTACTGCTTACGCCAATCTCACCCCCCATTAACTGACACAATCGCTGGCATATTGCCAACCCAAGCCCGGTACCGCCAAAACGGCGAGAGATGCTTTTATTGGTTTGGGAAAACTGCTTGAATAAATCTGTCTGTTGATCTTTATCCATACCGATACCGGAATCGCGAACCACACCATATAGATTGGTTTGATTACCCGACTGGTTACAGGAGAATCGCACATCCACCCGTCCCTGCTCGGTAAATTTCAGCGCATTTCCCACAAGATTTAACACAATCTGTCGTAAACGAACGGAATCACAGCATACCAACTCAGGCACCGATGCTTCCACTTTGACATTAAACTCCACGCCCTTTTGCTTAAACATAGGCTCAAACACAATACCTATTTCTTTAACCAGTTCACGCAGATCGAAAGTGGTATTGTCAATTTGCAGTTTACCTGCTTCGATTTTTGAGTAATCCAGCACATCATTTATTACCGCTAACAGTGTCTGACCTGAACTTTTGAGAGCATCTAAATAATTGCGCTGCTGAACATCCAGTGGCGTATCATCAAGCAGATCAACCATACCCAAAACACCGTTGATGGGTGTGCGTATTTCATGGCTCATGGTGGCTAAGAACTGGCTCTTGGCTTTGTCCGCCTCTTCTGCAGCTTGCTTCTCTTTTTCCACCTTTTCTTGTCTCGATGCTGCCCTTCTATCTGCCACATAGATCAAAGCAAGCAAAATCGCCATCAAAATCAAACCCAACATGTAGGTCCGCTGTTCCACCACCAGGCCCTTACGCTGAGTAAGAAATTCACTGTGCAGCACCTTGAGCAACTGATCACGGGTAAGCGCAGTTTCGACCATAAGCTGGCTGATGTTTTGATAGTAGTCTCGCCAGGGTGTATCGAGATCCGCCGATTGCAACACCGATTGATCCAATGCATCTGCCACTTGAAGCAGCACGGACCACGGATAACGATCAAAAGGGGCAGTGGATTTAAGCTCATTATGATTACGAAGCAATTGTGCTACCCGTAGATTTATTCGCTCATGTTGCATCGTCATGCGCTCATAGAGACTTTCCAACACATCAATACCGTCGGAAGGCACGTGCCCAATCCGCAAATACAGGCTGCCAAAAGAACGGGCCCGACCTAAATCCGTGGCCAAATCGCTGAATTCATCCAAAGCCAAATAAATCAAACTCAATAGTAAAGGTTGCCGTTCATTGAATAGGCCAGCTTGATCCGCTAAACGGAACTGAATGTGCTGCAAGCCAGACACCAGATTTTGATGCTCTCCGAACGCCAGTGTAGGGGTTACCACTTCAGCCCCCATTGCCGGCCGAGCTTTTTGTATTTGAGATAATAATTGGGGGTAACTTAGTTGAAAAATGGGGTTGTCATCAATGAACGACTGATCGTTATTTACGGCATCCAGCTCCACTAAAAAAGCTTGCTGGTAGCGAGCGTATTCCAAATCCAAATCATGGTTGCGGTCATAAACCACGATGACACTGAGATCCCTTAGCCGCTCCGCTAGATCCACCAAGTTCTGAACTGTTCGTATATCGTTAAGCGCCTTTAGCTTTCGATCGATGGTTTGTGCTTGCTCATCACGGCTAACCAGGAGCTGCAACAGTAATAACGCGAGCGGCATGAGCATGATCAACGACAGCCAACCCATTCTGGTGGGCAGGACCACTCTTCCCTGACTGTAACGAGATGGAAAATGCGGCTTTAAGCGCAACATTTCAACAAGACTTCCTGGTGAACGACGTTTTTAAGAGAATCTATAACACTATAGCGGATAGCGTTTATACGCACATAAAAAAAGCCCTGTTTGCTTATCAACAAACAGGGCTTCAAAGTATTGAACTAGTGTAGTCTACTGAGATTGCTCCACCATATAATCCACGATGGCTTTGATGTCATCATCAGAACAGGTAGCGCAGGTACCTTTGGGTGGCATCATGTTGATGCCGTTAATGGCGTTCTTGTAAAGGCTGTCTTTACCCTTCGCTATTCTTGGCCCCCAGGCGCCCTTGTCTCCAAGTTTGGGAGCACCAGCAACCCCTGCTGCATGACAAGCGGAACAGGCACTGTACATCTCTTCTGGCGTTTTCACGTCGGAAGTGGCCAACGCACCGGCCACCTCAACCATGATGCCGCAATCTTCACCCTCTAAACACACCTTTGCCGCAGGCTGAGTGCGGGCATCAATCTTGATGGGGCTCATAATGGAGCGAGTGCCTATGGGTGCATCCACGCCGGTCTGATCCGATAACTTAGACGCCACAACAGGACCAGCCGCTGCAGTCATCACAAAAACCATAATAGAAACAAGGAATTGCCTCAACCCACTCATTCTTAAACCCTCTCTCCAAAGTCATTTAGAGGCACTTTTGCCCCTCTTATGTCCGGTTACAATACGATAGTGGGCGCAAGTATACCGTTAGTTAACCCCAAAACGGAATCATCTAGGGGGAAAGTTAGACAGCATTTCTGCAACAAGCTCCTGGATCAGGCTTTGTCTCAAGTCTGTTTTCATATCGGGCTTCAGGCTTTTGGTGGCTTTGGCCTGCCATACCACCTGATCACTGGCCACCTCAATGATGCTTAATACCAGCCTGCCAGCCACCACCTCCCTGGCTTTAGGGCCCGTATTAATTCCCACCCCAAGATTACCGGACGAAATACCAAAACCGAAACTCACTCCAGAACGATCAAGAGAACGATCTTCTTCCAGGTGGTAACTGACTATGAAGTCGCTATCGCCTTCTTCAGTAAATTTGTAACGCCCTGCCAGTGCGGTTTTTATGGCCGCCTCAATGCGGCTCGCATCCAAGGATTGGTAGGGCACCCCCTCCTGTTTGGCGATGCGGTAGTGGTTAAAGCCTTGAAAGGTTACGGCGGTGTTGTAGTCATAATTCGCAAGCTTCTGAGCGCACCCCGACACGAACCACATAACTACCAGGACCCCAGCAAATCGGGCAACCATAATCGGCTCCTAAAATAATAAATAATAATGTCACTTAGAACAGGCATTTTAGCGAAAGTTCATATGGAGAACTAGCCAGCAAGGTAATCCCTAAGTTTCTGCTCCAGCTGTTTATAGTTATCCTGAACGGATTGTTGGTAGGCAGTGACTTTTTGCCACTTATCAGCACGAGATGCTAATTCCATAATTTCAGCACTTTTCATCAACTGTTGCGCCCCCAGGTTTCCTGCGGTGCCTTTTAATGTGTGCATGACCGCTGTTAGTTGCTCACTATCTCGATCGGCAATTGCCCGCTCCATGTGGGCAAGATATTCTGGTGCCTGATCCAGAAACATGCCCACTAAAACGCCCACCCGTTCTGGTTTACCTCGCACTCTTTTTAGCAGAGCATCTTGGTCCCAGGTTTCCCATTCAGTGTCAAAATCGGAATCAGTGGTTTCCAATGGGGCAACATCTTCTCCTGAATGGACCAACCACTGGGTGAGTTTATTGGCAAGACAATCAAAACCAATGGGCTTGGACAAATAGTCGCTCATGCCCACCTGCAAACAACGTTCTCTATCGCCTTTCATGGCATTTGCCGTCATTGCAATAATGGGAATTTCCCTGAATTCTTCCCCCGCTCGCCCCTGGCGAATAAGCCGAGTCGCCTCATAGCCGTCCATTTCCGGCATCTGGCAGTCCATAAACACCAACGTAAAAGGAGCATGCTTGGGGCAATCGTGCAATTTATCTAACGCCTCAACACCATTATTGGCAATCTCACAGGGTAGCCCCAAATCTTCTAATAACCCCAACGCTACATTTTGATTTATGGTGTTGTCTTCCACCAACAGCAAGCGGGTGTTGTCAGGCCACTCAGCCGTAGGGGGCTGGGCATCGGGCAGTGTGTGGTCTTCGGATTCTAAACTTCTAAGGTAGTGCTGTGTCACCAGGGGTTGCGCATTACTCAGAACGTCCCCACCGGCAATCAATACCGCTAAGGCACGAAACAAATCGGAGGTAGTGGCGGGTTTGGGAAAGTAGCCGTCAAAGCCAATTTGCGAAAACAGGTTTCCATCACCCCGGTTGGCAATGGAGGTCATCATTATCAGCTTTAATGAATCGTAGCGCGAATCAGCTCGGATGGCTCGCCCTAACGTTGCACCATCCATTTCAGGCATTTGGTAGTCCACAAAACCCACTTTAAAGTGAACAACATCCTGTTGCGAACTGACTTGATCCAGCAGCTCCAGAGCTTGTTTTCCGCTTTCGGCCTCCGTAACCACAGCCCCCCAATTTTGCAATTGTCGACGCAATACTTCTCTATTGGTGGCGTTATCATCCACGATCAAGATGGGCACACCACGCACATCCACCGTGGGCAGCAGCAGTTTGGATTGCGTACTGGACTGCATCAAAAGATCAAATGTAAAGGTACTGCCAACTCCCGGCTCACTGTGTACAAACACATCACCACCCATGGTCTGACTGAGCTTCTTAACAATACTCAGCCCCAAGCCAGTACCGCCAAATTGCCGAGTGGTTGAGGCATCAACCTGGGTGAACGCTTCGAAAATACAGCTTAGTTTGTCGGGCTCAATGCCTAGTCCGGTATCCCTGACCGATCCTTTTAACTTTAAAGCACCGCTATCCAATTCTTCTAGATTTACCGATATGACTATTTCACCATCTGCAGTGAATTTTATGGCATTGCTAACTAAATTGGTCAGTATTTGGCGTAAGCGTCCGGGATCGCCTCTTACCATAGTATGCTGAACGCTGGACACATCCAGCATAAGTTCAAGCCCTTTTCGTTGGGCTTTTTCAGCCATAGCTTCGGCAAACTCACCTAACATTGCGGTCAAATCAAAATCAAACATCTCGATCTTCAACTTTCCTGCTTCGACTTTCGAGAAATCCAAAATATCATTGATAAGCACCAATAGTGATTCGGCACTGCTTAACGCCAGGCTGGCTTGATGCTGCTGATCTGGGTTGAGATCGCTGTGCATTAATAAATTTAACATACCAAGCACCCCATTCATGGGTGTTCGGATTTCATGACTCATACTGGCAAGAAATTCGCTCTTGGCCAGTGTTGCCTGCTCAGCGGCCTGTTTGGCTCTTTCCAACTCTTGCATAGCCATTTTCTGAGCGCTCATATCAGTACGAATTGCAATATAGTGATCAATGCGCCCTTTATCATCCTTAAAAGGCGCTATGGTGGTGTACACCCAATATAAATGGCCTTGCTTTGCTCTGTTACAAATCTCACCACTCCAAACTCGACCTCTGGAGATATCGCTATACATTTCATGGAAGAACTCTTTTGGGTGTTTTCCTGAGTTTAGTATTCGATGATTTTGTCCCACCAATTCAGGTTTGGAATAACCACTCACCTCTTCAAATTTTGAATTGACATAGGTGATAGTGCCTCGAGCATCTGTGGTTGCCACAATCGCGTGCTTTGACAGGGCATACCTCTCCTCTTCCAAATTCAACATCGCCGTTTTTATTTGTTCAGATTTTTTTATTAGATCTGATTCGTATTGTTTTCTTTTATCCACCATCAGATTAAATACATGGGCTAGCTTGCCTATTTCGTTGCGGCTATCCACCTCCACTTTTTGATCAAAGTCGCCATCCATAAGGGCTTGGCTCGCTTCTACCAATTTTGATACGGGTCGACTAATTCGGCTAGCCATATGAAGGGAGAAAAAAGTGACAATAATTGCGGTTATAAGAATTCCACCTATTTCAAACCGGCTCAACCAGTGGGCTTTGGCCAATATCGATTTACGGTCCGTTTCAGTCATTAAAACCCAACGCACGTTACCAATTTCAATAGGGCGCATGTAGCCAATGGTTTTTCTACCACTGGGCCCTATGTATTCTTGATTAAACAGCCCTTGGTTCATCAAGTCAGGATGGTTTAATCGTTGAATTCCCTGTTGAACCAACAGGCTGTTAATGGCTAGATTAAGCACGTCACTGCTCTTCTCTATTGGTGTGCGCAACAATGCGTCTTCACCAACCAGATAATGTAAAAATTGATCTTTTTCATTTGAAGCAAGAATATTAGTTATACGATTCAAGCGGATCTGAATCGCTAGCACCCCCAGCAGCTGTTTGCTGGAATCGAGTACCGGTGCCGATAGAAAGCCGCTCACAGCCAATGCCGAAGAGGGATAGCGTTCAAAATCAGAAAAGCTGGCCTGCTGTGTATTCAATGTGCGTTGTACGCTCTTGGCTAAACCGGTTTCTGCGTACTTGCCGGTTATAAGATTGGTATCAAAATCGTCTGAGCGAGCTATTGAATAAAGTACATCACCACTAGTATCAATCAGCAAAAGATCATGTATGTAATCGTAAGATTGTTTGGCAACTTCAAAATCATGCCCTAAACCATCATCCTGTATTGGCTGTTCAGGGGTATCACGAAGCTGCTTCAACAAGTGGATCGTAGTCTGGCTTCGAGCCAGCTTGGTGAGATCCATCCAGCGGTATTCAAACCAGTTATTGATAAATGCTGCCTTGTTGTCTGCAGCGGTATGTAACTCGGAGGTAACGCGCTCGAGCAACCCTGCCTTTAACGCGCTGTAGCTGATGGCGGACACCATAATCATGGGTAACAGGCCACACAAAAGGAACCAGCCCACCAGCTGATTTCGAATTCGGCCATAGTTCGACGACTGTTGTATCATTTTGTTGGTTTAATCCTTTAACCCAAACAATCCTTTCGTTATTAGTATAGGGCAGCGAAATCCACACAACCGGCCAGGATATGGATAAATTCAGGCAGCGAACTCAGCCAACAATTAATTTAAGGTGTGGATTGAGTTTGAGTTCAATAGGCGAGTATAATAGCCGCGCACGGCAGGCAGCCTGTAAAGAGACTGTACGTTATTGATATATCGAGCAATTTCTATTGTATTCGGTTATATTACTGCCCCTCACAACGCGCCCGTAGCTCAGCTGGATAGAGTAGGTGGCTTCGAACCACTTGGTCGGGAGTTCGAATCTCTCCGGGCGCGCCATTTCAATATTCGACCCTGAAATGCCACCTAAAGCCTTGAAAGGCAAGGTGGTTTCAGGTGTTCGAAAACCTTCTCCACGAACATACGCCAATCTGTCTGCAAAAGTGAGTTTCATCACTGCATGGCGGTCTTCCGTTCGCTCGGAAGCCCAGAGTTCATACGGGTTTGCGAGAAAATCCATGGCGGTTCGAAAACTATCGTCAAAGTCTCTGATCGGACGACCACATTTAGCGATTTTTTCCTGCATAACCTGCTTATCCAGTTGAAGCTGGCTGATGCGTTTCTCGTAGGCACTTACCACGGTGTTATCCTCAGCCTCTACGATACGATCCAGCAGTTGTTCGATCTTGCGCTCAGTCTTGCTGATCTCCAGCTCCAGGGACTTGCTATGGCTTTTCTGGAAGGCCACACGGTAATCCCAGAGGTCTCGGAACATATCTTTGGCCAAGCCAAAAAGCTTTGGCGTTGGTTTGAGCGACATAAGGAATTGCTCAAACTCACCCTCAATCACATCGCGACGGATAGACTTGCGGTAGTGGCTACAGCCTTTCTTGAAGCACATATAATAAGGATGGCGTTCATTCTTACCCTTCGACCAGCAGGCCGTTAGGTTGTGGCCGCATTCGCCGCAGGTGACGAAACCGCGCAATGGAAAGTCCAGGTTTATATCTTTCCGCGCAGGTGTCTTGGCATTGGTATTCAAGCGATCCTGAATGGTTTTGTAGGTCTCCAGGCTGATTAAGCCCTCGTGCCTGCCAGGGCGCAGCGAAACCTGCCAATCCTCTGAATCCACATACCCGGCATATAAGACCTTCGTTAGAATGTCGTGAACCCGCTGGTTATGAACATAGCCTTTGCTGTCTCTGGGAAACTCAGGGAAGGATTCCAGGAAGCGCTTTACTTCCACCTGTAACTGAAAGCGACCGGAGGCATAGCCTTCCAGAGCTTCTTGAATAATGGTGGCAAGCGGTTCGTTCCGAACCAGGATTTTCCCTTGCCCGGAGGTCTTCTGGTACTTGTAGCCCACCGGAGCCTGAAACACCCAATAGCCGTTCTTGAGGCGGGATTTCATCCGGTTGAGGGTTTGCTCAGAGTTCTTTTGGCGTTGGTGCTGAGAGACGCTGGCCAGCAGGTTCTCCACCAGAACACTGTCTGAATCATCGCCAAATTCAATGGAAGGCGATTCCAGCGTTGCACCCGCCTTAGCAATAGCGCCTCTGAGCTGAAGGTGAGCATCCAGGCCGCGAGCCAGCCTGGAAATATCGTCAATAATGGCCACACGCGGGTTCTTGCGATGCTTGCTCAAATGCTTGAGCATATCCTGCATACCAGGGCGCTTGATCAGGCTACCGGAGACATCATCGGTAAATACCGCTTCGACCTCATAGCCCTTGTATTTAGCGTATTCGCGGCAGCGCGTCTCTTGCGAGCCGAGCCCGTCGCCCCGCGTGGTTTGGGTTTTATTGGATACCCGGCAGTAAATAACTGCCTTTGTTACGTTACTCGACATCTATAACTCCTTTTGAGTTAACCTGCTCATCATCACGATTAACACCATGAGCGAGGGGCTCAGGCTGCTTATCGTCCGAGGATGAGAGTATCTGAATTGAATCTACCCCAAATCCCAGGTCAACAAAAGCCGCCATTATCAGCCAAATGGTTTTCAATAATTCAACCCGCTCTGCTTCACTCAAGTCAAAGTCTTTAATGTGATCTCGGTACTTATCCACATCGCATTTAGGAGGCTCGACCATTGGCTGCTGCTGAGCGGAAACCCAGTGCTCGTTCACGTCAATTTTCGTTTCGTCAGTCAATGTTCTTCCTCCTTTTTCGACAGACAGATCACCAAATTCAAACGGGTGATACGTATAGGAAGAAAATAACTGCGCCATGGCGCAATGCAGCAATCCGAGCATAGACTTTCGTATGCGGAGGACATTGGCGTAAGTTTGGGACTTACGCTGCGCAGTGTATCTAAATTCATATTACGGTCTCACCTGTTAATAAATTCTTAAATTCTTTCGTATAGGCAAATTTTTTAGCGCTCGAAAACTGGCTCTGAGCGCCGAGTTTGTTGCGCCGCACTTGCACGTTGACTCGATAAATACGCCATTTGTGCATCTCGTTGTTCCTGAATCCAGGCACGATCAAAGAAAGATTTTTTTACTTCGCAAGAATTTTCCGGCTTCATTTCGGGGAACGGCTTTTGCCGTTTCACCATTTTTGATCCACCGTCAGAGTCTTCACGTTTCCAAGCATCCTCTTTTAGAACCGGATTCTCAGAGGTTCGTTGCTGGTTACTGTTTGCAATTTCAAAGTCGCGACTTAATGGCCCCGCCCGCCGAAGGCAGGCAGGGGCTTGTTCACGCAAACTTGGTTCTTGCATGGAGTAACTCACGTAAGCGCTAGTGCGCTCGTTCGCGGCCACGGCTCGGTCTCCTGTTCTGATCCTGCTCAGAACGTGCTTTCTGACGTTCGCCTTCGTATGCGTTCATACGCTCCTCACGTAATTCTCTAATTGTGAGGCGGCCATCAAGCGGAATACTGTCGAGTTGAATATCCATGCCTTGCCCGTCGCGGTGCTCCCAGGCTGCGCCGACTTTATTCCAGTGGCCTTTACCGTCTTTGCTATCGCGCACGGAATACGCGATAAAATCCGGCTTGCGTCCAACGCTATCGTTTTCTTTCTCACTCATAATCATTCTCCAAATGCCTTCGTGTTCATGACATTTCAAAAGCCAGCCGAAGGCATTTGCTGGCCAACGAAAGGGCTTTATCTTTTGGGAAATTCACGGCTATCGATGATTTTGAAATACGGGCATTCGCCCATGGCCACGTAGTGAACGAAACCGCGTGAGCCAAGGTACTGGCAGCTCAGCATGTATTTGTAAGAACCACGTTGCTCGTAGGTATAATTCAAAAGCATGTGCGGCCCCACCGGAGAGAGGATAAATGCTGCAATCAGCAGCAGTGGCCAACGCTCTAAAATGCCAGCAAGGCTGCGGAAAAAGCCTGCAACAATTTTTCCCCATCGAATTCGTTTTGGTTTGTAGTGACTCATTAATTTCCACCTCTGCGAAGTTTGATTTTCACTTTTTTAAGGAACGGCTTTTTATGGAATGGATTCATGTCCGCCTGCTTTCTCCAAGGATCAATCTCTGCATAGGAAACTGGCTCCGTTAAAAACGGAGGGAGGTCATTTACGATTAGTATTCCGTTTTTGAGTCTGCGGACTTCATCGGGCTTTAGCAGGAGCCTTGCAGATTCATTAGTGCTTTCTTTGTATTCAGCCTCAGATTTTGAAAAGCCAGATGCCATCACACTTTGTTCGCCAAGTATGTCGCTTATAATCTTCAATGTTTTTGGTGATTTTTGGCCGGGCAAGAACTCCTTTATTTGAGTTTCAGAAAGGAGTGTCTCGACAATGGTTTTGCCATAGCGCTTTTCAAAAGCTGTGAAATTTTGGATGTATATTTTTAGCCTTGCTCCATATCCTCTAGCCCAGGTAAGAAGCCCCTCAAGATCAAATATTTTAAAATTTGCAGCCTCATCCAGCAGGAAATAGACAGGACAATCTTTGTCTGGATGCCTTTTAATTTCTGTTAGCACGCACCACTGAATTAACCCTATATATTTTGAGTATGTTTCAAGCTTGCTTGGGTCAATAACTATCAAGAGAGTTGTAGGGCTTTGTACATCTTTAAGATCGCTCATGCTGAATGTCGATCTTCTTAGTGAACGAGATAAAGTTCCGAATGAAAACGCTGATATTGAAAGCTGAGCGGCTGAAAGGAAGGAGTCGAAAGTTTTACTCTCTCCACCTTTCATGAGATCAAGAATGCTTTTACACTGTCCGCGTAACCAACGAATAAACTCGGCAAGTTCTTGAGCGTCGTGAACCTGTGCCCAAGTACATTTTTCAATTGGCATTGGCCCATCGGATAAAGGCTGGCCCTCTAAGTCAATTCCTACTACCCAGCGAAGGTTATGCTCTAATGCTTCTCTATCATCGACCATCAAAGCAACAGACATTAATAGAGCATCTCTGCCCTCAATCATGCACTCGATAAGCATCGCTATACCGATGCATTTACGTGCGCCATCACGCCAGTAGCTATCGTCTTTACTACTTTCGGCGGGCTCAGGTAGTAACTGATTGTTGATTTCTTTCAGGTCGTCTGGAACGTCTAGCAGACCTCCTGGCCTCTCCAGATCAACGGCTATAATGTCTAGTGGGTTATAGCAATCGCCATCTCCCAGAATTTCGTGCCAGATTTTTCCAGGATTGAGAATTCGAACTTTTTCGTTACGTTTCTCTAGGGGCTTTTTTAGAATGCAACTTAGCTCGCCTTTAAAATCGTTAATTACTTTTGATTTTTTTATCGATAATGCATTCGTAATTACACTGTATATTCCCTTGCCTGATCCTGCTGGGCCTACAGTAAGTGAATTGGATTCAAAATCGATGAATAAAGGTTTTTTACTATCCGCAGTGCGGCCATGAAATGGCCCGGATTCCTCCTTGCAAATAACACCTTTTAAATCTTTATATGTACCCCATTTAGCTGTTCCACCTTTTCCGGTAGATTTGTGGGCACTTGTCCATTCAAAGAAACTTGCAATGAAAGTGAGGCAATGAATGACAATGCGTAGCCCCATTAAAGCGGTTACGCCATACATAACCGCAGGCAGCCATTGCAATTGATTACCAACGTATAGCGGCCCCACTTGGAAACAGCCCCAAGCCAAAAGGCCCGAGACTATAACCAAGCTTGGGAAGTGATCGCCGAGCGATTGCCGTTGCTGCATCGCTCTAGCCCTCGACATAACCATGCCGAATGCGAATAAGGCTGGGATTGTCTACGCCATTGGCGCTGAAGTAATCGCGCCAAAAACGGCTCAGCTCTTCCTCGCTATAGCAATAGCTGAATTCGCCTTGCCCATAGCCATGGCGCTGGATCATCAATAACTCAACATCAATGCCTTCCATAGAGTCCGGCTTCAAACGACTGTAAACAGGCCGCTTGGAAAACACGGAGAACGGAGGCATGTCGTTTTGCGTTCGGCAAAACTGCACGCTATCGCTGTTCTGAATCAAATCGCTCACAACAATTAAGCGATCACCAGGCCGCAATGGCTGGAAATGGCGAATGCCTTTGACCATCTCCAAAATTGGCGACTGGTAACGTTGGCGACTAGCGGCATCGGGTGAAAGCACCGCAGCAATGGCAGGCGCGAACACCTTTTCGTAAAGCCGTTGCTTTTGCTTTGCCAGGAAGCCAGCACTTGCTCCTTCTGCATTGACTGCTTCCAATTCCGCTGCACTAGCTGCCTGTCCACAAACGTGAAACCGGGCTTTGGGTACAGAACCAATTTGATCCTCAGCAGTTGTCACTACACTCAAGCGCTCATTGAAATCCAAGTTGTTATAAAGTTGATCCAAATAGCGCTTGATTGAGCGTGCCTGTTCATCATTGAAACGCGGCTCACTCACATCAAGTAGCACAACCGTCTGCGGTTGCGGTGCACTGGCAAAGCAGCCAAGCTGATCGGCAGTGACTTTGCCCATGGATTGCCAAGCCATGTACCCCATTCCTCCCATGGCAACAGCCAAGGCGCTTGAGAGTGCAGCAAGTTTCAATGGATTATTTCCGCGTGAACGTCTTCTCATGACTTACCTCCGGGGGATTGAGTAGCATTTTTGAAAATGGTCGCAAGGCGCTTAACTGCCTGGGTTTTCTCCAGCAGTAGCTCAGACTTGAAAGAAGTAATCTCAGGAAGTGAATGGAAAGCTGGAATCTGGACGTCCAGATACTTCTCGAACGACATCATTTGTTGCAGGATATCGGCAGGGACTTCCTGGCTCTCGCTAGAAATGCAGCAATAACTGGTTGTCAGTTCTGCCAGCTCTCCCCGGCAATGTGTCTCGGCGTCTCTTACTGTTTGTTCAAGCTGGTTCCATGCTTCGTGACAGGCAGATACGCTTTTGTTGTACTGCTCGACAGACTTTATCTGGTTCTTGATGGGGTCTTCTATTTCCTTTTCTGTAGAGGTGAAGTAATCGGTGATCTCGTCCTGGAAATAGTCGAACGTGTTATGAATATCCTCTTTTGCTGCAACTTCAGCGCGTTGCAGGCGACCGATTTCAGGGTAAGGACAGTCAAAGCTATGAATACCCTTGTGGTAAGCAATGATGCTCATGCAGCCACCCATGATGATCAGAAAGATAGCCTCGGGTGTTTGCAGCATTTCCAGATAGGCCATAGGCGAGTGGTTTACCGCCTCGATGGTCTCTTGAGTTCGTATAAGCCCAACGGTGAGATGGAAGAACACCATCACAATGATGAAACCCATCAATTGGAGCCTTGCTTTTCTGCGCTGGCCTCGGTAGTAGGATTCGTCAGCGCAGGGAGCATTTATTCCATAGTTCTGATAGCGCCCAATGAAGAAGCCAGCGCAACAACAGGCCACGACGTTAGTCGCTGAAATCAGGAAGCTTGTTAGTAATGCTGCGGTAGGTCCGGTGACCATGTGTGCATTATTGAAGAAAGCGGCATTTAACCCCGCCTCAATTAGCGTCATGATTGAACAAATCAAAGCTGTTTGGACTATTGGCTTATCATCCACCGATCCAACGAACCCGTGGCTGAGCTGGGCTGCCCGCAGCGACCTATTGGTTAAGTCATGGACTTGAACCTTGTCGTGTAACTCCTTTTCCGCACCGACGTAAAGGTATGCCAGATCATCACTTTTGGGGATCGGGATGGTGCTTCTATTGCTTAAGTCAGGGTTGAATTTTGCGGTTTCGGCGCATATGCGCCTAAGCTTGAACCGCTTTTGAAGTATCAGCCTCTCGTTCTCTGAGACTAGTTTTTGTAGCTGCCCGTCTGGTTTTTGCCCAATGACGGCCTGTATGGCTGTTCGTTCGTAGCTGCTCACACCTTTCCCTCCAATATTGCTTGTCTCCCATAGCGTATGGGATTTACGCTCATAATAAACCGTATAAGGTCTCTATGTAAAGACCGTATACGGTCTATATGAGTGCGTACGAACTGAAGGGTGCTAGAGAGTGATCTAATTGAGAGGGTCTATTTAGGAGGGTCTATACAAAGCGCTAGTTCTACACCGATTGCAGAGGCATACTTTTTTGCCCAGTCAATAGTACAGCGATCTTCTCCCCGCTCAACGCGTCCTACGCGGGGTGCAGAGCTGCCAATGAATTTGGCTACTTCTTTCTGGCTGATTTTATTTTTCTTTCTAATGTCTAGAAGGATTTTGAAAAGCTCTTCTTGATTAGATGCTGATAATTGAAATGTCTTTTGCAGCTCCTCTGACAATTCCTTTTGCCTTTCTGCTACCCCCGGTATGTTGATGTAAATAACATTACCGTGTTGCTTGCTTCTAAATTGCGAAGAGTTCTCCGCTGAATTGCTGTCATTAGCGCGCGCATTTTCTTGCAGGTTAGCTATGTAATTGCGTGACTCTTCATCACCTTTATATGCAGAAATCCATTTTGATACAATGCCTAAATTAGCGACTGAGTCCATCTCTTCAGTTCTAATTTGTACTTTAAGACGTGCTTCTGAAGTTTGCAGAGTCGTGTGTAGCGATTGATATCCATTTGCTTTAGGGATTGCTATGTAATCTTTGAATGTCCAAGGCAAAGGCTTAAACAAGCTGTGTAATAGTCCTAAAACCTGATAGCAATTGGTGTTGCACTTCAAAACAATACATATAGAAATTTCAACACTCATATCAGTAAAGCTGCGTCTACGACGAAGCATTTGCTGGTAAACACCAAATGGTGTTCTTTCATTCGGATGAATACGAAAAGTTAGTTTTTCGCTCTTTAGATTTTCAGCAATGGTGCTACTCAGATTTTCAAGAGTAGCTTTCTGCGTTGAAGCCACTGCCTTAAGCGCGTTATCTAAAGCTCTATAGCGAAAAGGATGGCGAGTTTGAAAGCAAATGTCTTCTAGTTCCCGTCGAATTTTTTCTAGCCCTAATAGGTGAGCGATTGGAACGTATACATTCAATGTGTCCTTAGATATTTCGAGCCTTCGACTTGGACTCATCACACCCAGAATTCGCATATTTACTAGGCGCTTCATCAGCTTTATTAAAACAATCCGTATATCATTTGATATGGTTATAGTTTGATTGTATTGAAGCGAGGCTTCGTCCATTGCTTCAAATGCCTTATCTCCTAAGACTTCTTCATCAACTTCATTTAGCTCGTGACATAGCGAGCCAATTTCTGTGGTAAAGGCTTTGTTGATATCGTCAATCGTTGTTTCAGTATCTAGAAGTGTGTCCTGGAGGAGCGCACAGGCTATTCCTTCAGCGTCCATTCGAGCATCAGCGAGCAATATTGCAACATTAACAAGATGATGAATGTATCTATCACCCGATCGTACTAATTGTTTTTCATGTTTCTCATTTGCGAAAGAATACGCTTTAACCACCAATTCTTGTTTTGGCAAATCAAGGTATTTAATACGAGAGACAAGGCTGTGCAAAAGCGGGTCTTGGTTGTCGTTGAAACCAATAGAGTCTCTTGTTTTCTTGGGCTGAGCCATAAGAAATCGATTCCTGCTAATCTTGTGTACAGATCAAGTTTTGGCGTGTCAGCGCCCTTTTCAAAGTAGACCGTATACGGTACATGAAAGTTGGCTGACGTGCCAGCGCTATACGTCTACTCTTTATTCCCGATCAGTTTCATGCGCAGGGACGTAAGCCCTTGGATTCTAGCGACAATGCTGGAAGCGGCGACCGCAAGATGTGTATGTACTACGTTCATACCATCTTGGCAGGGAGATCACTGCCGTTCTCCCGTGCACCCTCTGGGCCGCTCTAGGCTTCCCTTGGTTCCTCACGGAACACTGCGATCAGGCAAGAGCTGATGTGGTGCTTATCTGGCATCGAGCCATTCCAGCACCAAAAACGATTGGCCGTTTGATCACCACTTGGGGAGCCGCCGAGCTACCCCAAGACCCCATGGCAAGGGAGGAGATTTCAGTTCTCCCCCTTTGAACCCCCATCGACCAATGGGCATTTCATAGCCCCTTGGAACCCTCGATGATTTCATCAAGACCAACCGTGCGCCGATTGGATGCCGTAAGCGTTTCGACGCTTAAGCACGACCACTGTTTCGCCAGTGGAGGACGACCAAGGGAAGCCCTTGGATGCTGTGGTTATAAAAACACCAATTCTCATATCTTCGGTTGTGGGTTCCCATATTTTACCCTATTCTCTCTGAAGAGAATCAGGCACTTACGGCATGACAGATCAAATTTTGACCTTAAAAGAAGTGGCAGCCTACTTGAAGCTTGCTGAGAAGACCGCCTACAAATTAGCCGCTGCCGGGAAATTGCCCGGTTTTAAGGTGGGTGGCAGTTGGCGATTTAAGCAAGAAGATGTAGAGAATTGGATTGAAGAACAGAAGCAGAAACGATCATAAGACGGAAATGACAAAAACAAATGTCTGATGAATTTTTTAAAAAGCCAATACTAAATTCGCCCTATGAATACCCGTCTGCCCACTGGGAGATGGAAGAAGGCCTGCCTACCCACAATATCGTCAATTCACGAAGACGGGCAGAATTCATTACGCCCATTCCAAAGCCCAAAAAACGCAAAGATGCGAAGTCGAAGGACTTGTTTGATGAGAGTATGGGGCTGGGTGATGGTACTCAAAAGTACGACCCAATATCCATCATCAATGAGCTGCGAACCTATGTAGACGCCTGGCGTGTGCTGCCCAGCGAAAGGGATTGGATGGTCACTCCTGATACCGCCCGCTTACTCAAGCACTGGCGGCATTATGAATTCAATGGAATCCGCCCTTTCTTTTGTCAGGTTGAAGCCGTTGAAGTGGCAATTTGGCTGACGGAAGTTGCCCCCAAAATGGGCAAGTCAGGAAAAAAGTTTCTCGATTACTTGGCCAGCGCCAATGAAGACGCAAATCCAGGCTTGATGCGACTAGCACTCAAGCTGGCTACTGGTGCGGGAAAAACTACCGTTATGTCGATGCTGATTGCATGGCAAACGGTAAATGCGGTTCGCCAGCCAAGCAGTAAAAAATTCACTCGTGGCTTTTTGATTGTAGCACCAGGCTTGACGATTAAAGATCGACTGCGCGTCCTTCAGCCCAACGACCCCGATAGCTACTACCAAAGCCGTGAGATTGTCCCAAGCGATATGCTGGCTGATTTAGAGCGAGCTAAGATCGTGATAACCAACTATCACGCATTCAAATTACGTGAACGTGTAGATATTTCCGCTGGGGGGCGAGCGCTGCTTAAAGGCAAAAGAGGCGAAGACTTAAACACCCTGGAGACAGAAGGTCAAATGCTCCAGAGAGTGGTGCCTGAATTGATGGGTATGAAGAACGTCATGGTATTAAATGACGAAGCCCATCACTGTTACCGAGAAAAGCCTGGGGAGGATGAAGAAGGCGATTTAAAGGGCGACGAAAAGAAGGAAGCAGATAGCAATCGTGAAGCCGCTCGTCTATGGATTTCGGGTTTGGAAATTCTTGCAAAGAAACTTGGTATTAACCGAGTTATTGATCTTTCAGCGACACCGTTCTTTTTGAGTGGCTCCGGCTATGCTGAGGGAACGCTATTCCCCTGGACAATGAGCGATTTCTCACTCATGGATGCTATTGAATGCGGCATTGTAAAACTACCGCGTGTTCCGGTGGCCGACAACATACCAGGCGCAGAAGTACCAGTATTCCGTGAGCTATGGAAACATATTGGGCCGGAAATGCCCAAAAAAGGACGAGGCAAAGGCCAAGCGCTCGATCCTTTAAGCATTCCAAGTAAGCTAAAAACAGCACTCGAAGCGCTGTATGGGCATTACGAAAAAACTTTCGAGCTGTGGGAAAAAGAAGGCATAAAAGTCCCGCCGTGTTTTATCGTTGTTTGTAACAACACCTCAACGTCGAAGCTCGTTTTTGACTATATCTCAGGCTTTCATCGTGAAAACGAAGACGGATCGACCGAACTTGAAAATGGCCGATTAAAACTCTTCAGAAACTTCGATGACCACGGAAATCCGCTAGCCAGACCGAACACGCTGCTTATTGATAGTGAGCAACTGGAATCCGGTGAAGCCTTGGATACAAATTTCCGCGCTATGGCTTCAGATGAGATTGACCGCTATCGCCGCGAAATCATTGAGCGAACCAAAGACGTTCGCGCAGCAGATAACATCACAGACCAAGACCTCCTTCGCGAGGTAATGAATACCGTAGGAAAATACGGCGCACTGGGTGGCAATATCCGTTGTGTAGTATCGGTCTCAATGTTGACCGAAGGATGGGATGCCAACACAGTTACCCATGTTTTGGGTGTAAGAGCATTCGGTACGCAGCTACTTTGCGAGCAGGTAATCGGTAGAGCGCTACGACGCCAATCCTACGACCTTAATGAAGAGAACCGCTTCAATGTCGAATATGCCGATGTCCTAGGTATCCCCTTTGACTTCACCGCCAAGCCTGTTGTCGCACCGCCGCAGCCACCACGAGAAACCATTCACGTTAAAGCTGTTCGCCCTCAGCGTGACCACCTAGAAATCCGTTTTCCGCGTGTAACGGGCTATCGTGTTGAATTACCGGAAGAACGTTTAACAGCAGAGTTCAATGAAGACTCCATTCTAGAGCTAACGCCCGAACTGGTCGGCCCATCCGTTACCCAAAATGCTGGCATTATTGGTGAAACAATTGATCTAAACCTGATTCACACTGGCGATTTAAGACATTCCACCTTGCTGTTCAACCTTACGCAGCGCCTGCTTTACACCAAATGGCGAGACCCAGGTGAAGAACCAAAATTGCATTTGTTCGGTCAGCTTAAACGTATTACCAAGCAATGGCTGGATAGCTGTCTGGTATGCAAAGGCCAAACTTATCCCGCGCAGCTCATGTATCAGGAGCTTGCCGATATGGCTTGTTCCAGGATTACAGCAGCCATTACGCAGGCTGAGCAAAATAAAGACAGGCCGATAAAAGCATTGCTCGATCCTTATAACCCAACAGGCTCGACAATGCATGTCAGCTTTAATACCTCGAAAACCGAAAGGTGGGAAACCAACCCACTGAAATCGCATATTAACTGGGTGATCCTCGATAGTGATTGGGAGGCTGAGTTTTGCCGTGTTGCCGAGTCACATGAGCGTGTGACCGCCTACGTTAAAAACCATAGCCTTGGTTTAGAGGTTCCGTATCGCTATGGTTCCGAAACCAGAAAATACAGGCCGGACTTTATTGTTCAGATCAACGATGGCAATGAAGACCTACTAAATCTCGTTGTTGAGATTAAAGGCTACCGCAGAGAAGATGCTAAAGAAAAGAAACTCACGATGGATACCTACTGGATACCAGGCGTAAACAATTTAAAAAGTTATGGCAGGTGGGCCTTTGTTGAGTTTGGGGATGTGTTTGAGATGGAGCATGATTTTAAAAAGAAAGTCGAAGAGCAGTTTAATAAGATGATAGAAACAGCGTTGGGGAAAGGACAATAACATGGCGAGAACAACAAAACCCAAAGCCAAGAAGCAGGTCGAAACCCTTACCCACGAAGATGCATCACGTAAGAACATTCCGACTGCCGAATATGAAGCGGTGCTCCACGAGAAAGACAAAAGCTCTGTCCGTGTTGCTTACGAGCGCCGTAACCGTGACCTCGACCCTCAATTAGTCTGGCGCGGAAAAGATGAGCAAGATTGGTCTGATCTGGTTGTTCACGCACCACCACTTTATATCCAGGAAAAGGTTCATCCCAAAGTTCTGATTGACGACTTGCGCCGCCAAACTGAGCAGGCCCAGGCGGAAGCCGAAGAACAAAATCAGGGGTTTATGGGTGATCTCTTTTCAGATTTTAACGGTCTGCCGACTGAAGACGCGAAAACGGAGTTTTATCAACACGACGCACATTGGTCTAACCGCATGATTCTTGGTGATAGTCTGCAAGTTATGGCTTCACTTGCTGAGCGTGAAGGTTTACGTGGCAAGGTACAATGCATTTATCTTGACCCTCCGTATGGCATTAAATTTAACTCAAACTTCCAATGGTCTACTACAAGCAGCAAAGTAAAAGATGGGAATGCAAAGCACATTACTCGTGAGCCGGAACAGGTAAAAGCATTTCGCGATACTTGGAGAGATGGGATTCACTCCTATTTAACATACTTACGCGATCGGTTAACTGTAGCTAGAGACTTACTTACTGATTCTGGTTCCATATTTGTTCAAATAGGTGATGAAAATGTTCATCGTGTCCGAGCAATCTTAGATGAGATATTCGGGCCGCAGAATTTTGTAAGTCTAATCACTACCAAGAAGAGCGGAGGCATGGGGCAGCAGTACATTGATAATGTCTCTGATTACATTATTTGGTTTTACAAAGATGCGACTAAAGGAAAATATCGCCAACCATTTAAAGAGAAATCATTAACCTCTGGCGCAGGCGCTAGATATAAGTCCGTACAAATTGACCCTGCGCAAATAAGACCAATTACTAAACCCGAAGCTAGAGGGGATGAAAAATTGCCCAAAGGCGCGCGGGTATTCCTTGCTGGCCCTTTGACATCAGAAACTGCCAGTCAGTCCACTACCTTTGATTTTTCTCTTGAAGGAAAAAAGGTTTCCTTAAGGAAAGGTGGTTGGAAAACTAGCGAGACCGGAATGCAAAGGCTCAAAAAGGCTAATCGTCTTCTAAAAACTAAAGAATTCGCTAACTACAAGATATTCTTTGATGATTTCCGGGCAGTATCTATTCCTAACCTTTGGGAAGATACTATGGGAACGGCAGAGCAAAACAAAGTTTATGTAGTTCAGACTACTACCAAAGTAGTCCAGCGATGCATATTGATGGCCACAGATCCTGGTGATTTAGTTTTAGACCCAACATGCGGGTCAGGTACCACAGCTCATGTTGCAGAACAGTGGGGAAGGCGCTGGATCACCATAGATACCTCTCGCGTTTCATTAGCTCTAGCTAGAGCAAGAATAATGGGTTCTCGTTACCCATACTATTTGCTGGCAGATTCACAGGATGGTGTTCAAAAAGAAGCAGAAATTACTAGAACGGCACCATCTACAAAACCAACTACAGGCAATATTCGTTATGGTTTTGTATATGATCGTATTCCCCATATTACGTTGAGATCAATTGCGAACAACTCTGAAATAGACGTTATATGGGATAAATTTCAAGATAAGTTAGAACCCTTAAGAAGTAGTTTGAATAAGGAGTTGCGTGTTTCTTGGGAAGAATGGAACATTCCCAGAGAAGCTGATGAAGAGTGGTCGAGCAAAGCCAAAGAATTACATCAAGCTTGGTGGAATCAACGAATACAACGGCAAACCGAAATTGATACCTCCATTGCTGCAAAAGCTGATTATGAATGCCTGTACGACAAGCCTTTTGAAGATAACAAGAAAGTTCGTGTTGCTGGGCCTTTCACTGTAGAAAGCCTTTCTCCACATCGTGCTTTAACGGTAGGTATCGACGACGAACTCATTGATCCTACAGAGCAAAAGTCAGAGTTTGAGGATGAGCAGGATTTTGTCCAAATCATTCTGGAGAATCTCAAAACCGCTGGCGTTCAGCAAGCAAATAAAGAAGACAAAATTGATTTTATCTCTCTGGCACCCTGGCCTGGTGAATTAGTATGCGCCGAAGGGAAATACATTGATGAAACCGAGACCGAAAAACGCGCCGCGATATTTATCGGGCCAGAATTCGGAACAGTCTCTCGACCCGATCTGGTTCAAGCTGCAAGAGAAGCCGCCGACGCTGGTTTTGATGTACTGATCGCTTGCGCCTTTAACTACGATGCGCACTCCACGGAGTTTGAGAAACTTGGCCGCGTTCCGGTGCTGAAGGCTCGCATGAATGCTGATTTGCATATGGCAGACGACCTGAAAAATACAGGAAAAGGCAATCTGTTCGTTATCTTCGGTGAGCCGGACATTGACGTGCTGGAAGCTGAAAAGGAACAAATACAAGTTAAAATTAATGGCGTTGATGTGTTCCACCCCAATACTGGTGAAGTCCGCAGCGATGGCGCAGAAGGCATCGCTTGCTGGTTTATCGACACAGACTACAACGAAGAAAGCTTTTTCGTTCGTCAGGCATACTTCCTCGGTGCCAATGACCCATACAAGTCACTCAAGACGACCTTGAAGGCAGAAATCAATCAAGAGGCTTGGGATGCCCTGAATAGCGATATATCCCGCCCATTCGATAAGCCTAAAAACGGACGCATTGCAGTCAAGGTTATCAACCACCTTGGCGATGAAGTCATGAAGGTTTATCGGGTATAAGGAGAGGCTGGCCATGGAATTTCGCATATCAGATTCATTTACAAGTAGCCTCGCCAAACTGACTGGCGATGAACAGAAGGCCGTTAAAACAACGGCCTTTGATCTACAAATGAACCCTGAAAATCCAGGTCATAGCTTCCATAAGCTGGATCGCGCTCAGGATAAAAACTTCTGGTCTGTAAGGGTTAATCGAGACATACGCATCATCGTCCATCGCTCTAAAGCCAGCTTGTTGCTCTGCTATGTCGATCACCACGATGATGCCTATAAATGGGCCGAAAAACGCAAACTTGAAACGCACCCCAAGACGGGGGCCGCCCAGCTCGTTGAAATCAGAGAGCGCGTCGAAGAGATACGTGTACCTTACTATGTCAATGTGGAATCTACCCCACCGCCTAAGCCTCTGCTTTTTGATGGTTTTGATGATGACAAGTTACTGGAATATGGTGTACCGCCAGAGTGGTTGGCCGATGTAAAGGCATCCGATGAAGATTCAATATTAGAATTGTCGGATCACCTTCCCGCAGAAGCCGCAGAAGCCCTAATTGAAATCGCCGTTGGTGGAACGCCAAGAGCGCCAGTAGTTATTTCACCAGAGAGCAATCCATTCGAACACCCCGATGCGCAGCGCAGATTCCGTACCATGGTCGATACGGAAGAGCTGGAGCGTGCACTTGATGCTCCATGGGAGAAGTGGACTGTATTCCTTCATCCAGATCAGCAAGAACTGGTCGAAAAAGATTTTAATGGGCCTGCTCGTGTTTCCGGTTCGGCTGGAACAGGCAAAACCATTGTGGCGCTGCACCGCGCAGTGCATTTAGCGAGAGAGAATGCAGAAGCGCGTGTTTTGCTTACGACTTTCTCTGACACACTGGCCAACGCGCTAAAAGAAAAGCTTAAACACCTGATTGGTAATACACCACGACTAGCAGAGCGCTTAGAAATCCATTCGATGGATTCTATCGCTGTCCGTCTCCACAAATTCAACGTCAGTAATAAAAAGCTACTCAACCGAGAGCAATTATTTGAACTCATCTCGAAACACTCGCAAGGTATTGAAGGGTTGCGCTATTCGGTGGCATTCATTTTTGAGGAATGGCTACAGGTGGTCGATGCCTGGCAGATCAATACGTGGGATGAATACAAAGACGTACAAAGGTTAGGCCGAAAAACCAGACTGGCCGAAACCCAGCGACAAGTCTTATGGACGATATTTGAAAAGGTTAATGCTGAATTGGTTGAGACTAATTCAGTATCTATGGCTGGCATATACCTGGATTTAACCCATTCCCTGGAAGAAAAGCAAAACAGCCCCTTTGATTTTGTGGTTGTCGATGAGGCCCAAGACATTAGTATTCCTCAGCTTAAGTTCCTTGCTGCGCTTGGTGGTGCAAAGCCAAATGCATTGTTCTTTGCAGGAGATTTAGGCCAGCGCATATTCCAGCAGGCATTCTCCTGGAAATCCTTAGGCGTTGATATTCGCGGCAGGTCTAAAACGCTCCGCGTGAATTACCGCACTTCGCACCAGATAAGGATGCAGTCAGACCGTTTGCTTGGCCCTAGTGTTTCAGATGTTGATGGCTACGAAGATGATCGAGCCAGCACCGTCTCAGTATTCAACGGCCCAGAGCCTACCATTCGAAATTTTGATTCCCACGAAGATGAAATCGAGTTTGTTGCAGATTGGCTGGTGAAGCTTTCTGGCGACGGATATGAGGCTCATGAAATCGGCTTGATTGTTCGTTCAGACAAGGAAATAGCAAGAGCTGCATCGGCAATTGAAAAGGCAGGGATCACTTACAAGCAGCTAGACAGTTACATACAGCTTGCACACGGTTACGCTTCAATTTGCACAATGCACTTAGCTAAAGGACTAGAATTTAGAGCGGTTGTTGTAATGGCCTGTGATGATGAGATTATTCCGTCTCAGGAGCGTATTGAAGCAGTCGCCGATAATGCCGATCTTGAAGAAGTATACGATACAGAAAGACACTTGCTGTACGTAGCTTGTACAAGAGCAAGGGATAGGCTTCTTGTTACCAGTGGTGAGTTGCCATCAGAATTTTTGGATGATTTGTCCCCTGTCAGCTTGTAGCTTGGAAAATGGGCTTTTGAGATCGGCCAATTTGGATAAATCGAAGTTAAGAGTGGGTCTAGGATATGAACGAAGAATCAAACCTTGCCAGTTGGAACGATTGTAACCTCTATAAGGTTCGCGATCAGCGCCAGCCTGTCAAGCTCGAAGAGCTGGAAGCGGAGAAACTTCGTTCAGAGATTGAACCGTGGCTAACAGCGCTGTTTCAAAGTGAGCATTTGTCACTTTTGCTGGGCGGTGGAATATCCTCTTCACTTCATTGGATGGCAAAAAATGAAGCCGGAGCGGGAATGGCACAAATTCCCTTTTCTGTTTTCAAAGAACAAATTGCAACGGCCTCCAAAGAAAGTGCTCTTAAGTCTGGTCGCGGTGAGGCGAATATTGAAGACCAGATTCGTGTCTGTAATGAGCTAGTAAAAGGCTTGGGTATCTATGTTTCTGAAGATGTATATGGGAGCAAGAAAATCAGAAAAAACCTTTCCAAGTTTGAAAGGGAGCTTGAGGATGGTCTGGCAGAATTTGCAAATCTGATTCTGAAATGTGAATACAACATTATCAATTCGACCAATGCTCAACAAGCGGCTGAGTACCTAATGAGTTTTCTCATTAGCTTCGCAAGTCGCTCAGCAACGAGAGAACGCCTAAATATTTTCACAACAAATTATGACCGCATAATCGAGTACGGCTCTGAATTGGCTGGTATTCGCCTGATTGATCGTTTTGTTGGGTCTGTTAATCCGGTTTTCCGATCTTCCCGAATGGAGGTCGATATGCATTACAACCCACCCGGTATTCGCGGAGAACCGCGATACTTGGAGGGTGTGGTTCACTATTCAAAGCTTCACGGGTCGTTGGACTGGAGTGCCAAAGACGGTGTTGTCCGTCGATATGCTTTGCCGTATGGCGCTAGCGATATCGGCACGTACTTGGAGGACGGGTGTGAGAATCTCCTTATCTACCCCAACGCAGCAAAGGACAAAGAAACCTCTGAATACCCTTACGTTGAGCTGTTTCGGGACTTTGCTGCATCAGTATGTCGTGCCAATTCGACGGTCGTAGTTTACGGATACAGTTTTGGTGACGACCATATCAATAGAGTTATTGCCGACATGCTAACGATCCCTTCAACACACTTGGTAATCATTAGTTTTGATGACCAAGGAGATAGGATCAAACATTTCTACGAGCGGGTTAAAAGACCTGCACAGATATCACTTCTCATCGGTGGGCATTTTGGTGATCTGAAGTCGTTGGTTGACAACTACCTGCCCAAGCCAGCCATTGATCGTACTACCATTAAAATGGCTGATCTTCTGAAAGCGCGGGGTATTGCAACTCCCCATGTCGAACATGGTCAGGAGGAATCATGAGCATTTCTCCGGTAGAGCACTCGGCCTCGTTACGGATTGGTTCAGTCGAATTTGTATCACCGGATGAGATAAAGGTAGCTCTGGATTTGGAAGCTCCAGACGGAATAGCGGCAAATGCTGGCATTCCGAGAGCGTTCCCTCGTATCAATAGTTACGTGCTCGTTGCTACTGAGTCAGGTCATATCGTGGCGCAGGTAGAATGGATAGCAGTTGAACGGTCTCCATTTCCCAAACGTAAGGGGTTTCAAGACTACGGCCTTGTAGATTTGCCGTTTCCTCTTCGTAAGATGCGCGTCAATCCGCTTGGCATTCTTAAAAAGGATGGTGAGACCTTTTTATTCAAGCGAGGCGTACACGGATTTCCAAGCGTTGGCGAGCCAGTCCTTATTCCGACGGATGAACAGCTTAGAGCCATTATTGAGTCAGGTGAAAAAAGGCGTGTAAAGATTGGCACAAGCCCCATGGCTGCAAATGCTGATGTCTGTGTTGACCCTGACAGACTTTTTGGACGGCATCTTGCAGTTTTAGGAAACACAGGTAGCGGGAAGTCTTGTTCCGTAGCAGGGTTGATTCAGTGGTCAATCGCTGCGGCTAAAGATGCATCGAGTGACAGCGAGATTGCCCCAAACGCAAGGTTTATTGTTCTTGATCCCAATGGCGAATATTCTAAAGTATTTCAAGAATCGGGGCGAGTTTTCAAGGTTGGTGATGCCACGAATCCATTGCAAGTTCCGCTCTGGTTTTGGAATAGCGCTGAATGGTGTTCATTCACGCAAGCTAGCGCAAGAGCACAAGTACCGCTATTAAAGCGAGCGCTCCGCTCTATGCGTAATGAAGAGTTTGAGCTGACAGAAGAAGTCAGTATCAGAGTGAAACGCTTCTTGAGTTCAATTCTAATAAGCGTAAAACACGAATTGAGCTTAGGTTCTCCCTGGGGATCGTTTCCAAGACCAAAAAACTTTTACGAAAAAGTCTGCAAATGGCTGGATAGCGTTGAATCCCTTAAGGCTATGCTGGAGGCCAACGATGACAGACTAGATGCGCTGACAAATAGTCTTTCTACTTACAGAGACAATCGATCAGGACAATACCCAACCTACGAATCTGATATTAACGAAGTGTCAGGTATAGCCAACCAGATATCTAGTGCCTTCGTATCGTTTGGTGGAACGGAGCAAGACTTGCTTCCTAAGAGCGAAGACATTCCAACGCGATTTACTGGTGAAGTCTTTGTTAATTATCTTGAGGCTTTAGCGCAGGAAACAGGTAACGAACAATATGTGGAGTTTTTGTTGGCGCGTATACGCACAATGCTTGCCGATACGCGAATGAAGGACATTATTGGAGACGATGTTGATGTATCGCTTGGTGATTGGCTTGGTAATTACATCGGTGAAGACGGAGCCACAAATGGTTGTGTAACGATCATCGATCTTTCTTTGGTTCCCGCAGATATCATACATGTAGTAACTGCCGTAATTGCTCGCATGACGTTTGAAGCTTTGCAGCGGTACAGAAAGCTAAACGAAAAGTCATTACCGACAGTGTTAGTAATGGAGGAAGCCCACACCTTCGTTAAACGACACAAGGAAGATGCAGAAAATCAGAGCGCGTCGTCAGTTTGCTGTCAAATGTTTGAAAAAATTTCAAGAGAAGGCAGAAAATTTGGTCTCGGTCTTGTTTTGTCTTCTCAAAGACCGTCCGAGCTATCTCCAACAGTGCTTTCGCAGTGCAATAGCTTCTTGTTGCATCGGGTAAGCAATGATAGAGACCAAGAGCTGATTCATAGGCTTGTGCCGGACAATCTAAGAGGATTGCTTCGAGAGTTACCATCATTACCTTCCCAGCAAGCAATTTTGCTTGGATGGGCATCAGAACTACCTATCATGGTAAGGATGAATGACTTAGCAGATCATGAGCGTCCGCAATCTGATGATCCAGATTTCTGGGATGTTTGGTCGCGAACTAAGGACAGAGCACTCGACTGGCCCAAGATCGCTGAAGATTGGCAGCAAATCGCTCAGGACGATGGTCAAGGAGCCGATGATGGGCAGGAATAAAACCTCAGCTAAGGTGATGATGCTCAAGGACATAGTGCCCTTGAAGCCAGTTCATTCTGAATATTCTCGATGGATGCCAGAGCGTTTCGCCGCTGATGCGTATCAAACTCACTTTTCGCAAGTGCATTAAAAGCCTCTCTCAATAGTCCGCGCAGCTCATTTTCATTTTTCGCTGCTAATTCAAATCTTGTTACCAGTTTCATTTTAACCTCCAGGTTTTGGAGGCCGCGCCTATCGCGGCCTTTGATGGGGCCGCTTGTGCGCGTTAGGTCATGTCTTGCACCTGTGGTCGTAATATATGAAGAAGCGTGAAGCTCACGCTTGCTGGGTACATGGGCTATCGACGCTAAGTATCGGACAAAGAAAAGGCCGCTTAGCGCGGCTTGAAAAATGGAGCGTTAATTTGAGGCTGATACGAGATTAGAATTTAAGGCAACAAAAACGCTGGCTGCGTTTTTGAGAAGTTGGTTTTACCTTTCAGGTAAGTTTTTCGCTGAAGAAATACGGGGCATTGCATCCCCTCAAAATCAAGAATAATGACGGTTTCCATTGGCGCTAACGCTGATAGACCCTCCGCAATTTTTCTGGATTTTTTCACCCCCGCCTAGTCGGCCTAGTCGCCAGAGGTTCATGAGCAGCGCACCCCAAGCGGTGCTTGTATGAACCTCAATAGCGAATTTAGGAGCAAAGACAATGAGTGAAGAAATCAGAATTTACGTGGCAGACCTCGCAGCTTATAACAACGGCAAGCTACATGGCGTATGGATAGACGCAACCCAAGACCTTGACGACATTCAAGACCAGATTAACGCCATGCTGGAAAAAAGCCCCGAAGGTTTCGCGGAGGAATACGCTATCCACGATTATGAAGGGTTTGGTGGTTGTTCTGTGAGCGAGTACCAAGGCATTCAGTCATTGCACGAAATCGCCTGTTTTATCGAAGAATATCCCGAGCTTGCTGGGGAATTGCTTAGCCATTTTGGCGGCAGCATTGAAGATGCCAGAAAGGCTATAGAAGAAAATTATTCCGGCTGCTACAAGTCCCTGGCGGACTACGCCGAGGAACTCACCCAGGACACAAGCCAAATACCCGAAAATCTGGCTTACTATATCGACTATGAACGCATGGGGCGCGACATGGAAAGGAGCGGCGATATTTACACCATCGAAACCGCTTATGATGAAATTCATGTTTTCTGGAGCCACTGACCGCAGGCAGTAGAAAGAAGCCGCCGGATAATCCGGCGGCAAATTTTCGCACAATGTTTTTTGTGGAGGCTTGCAAAAATTTGCGCCGCCAAGCGTGTGGCTTGGCGGCAGAACGCGGCGCTCGCCGCTTAAATCTCGGGTTCATACCCTCGATCATTGCCTCTTTCTTTTTTCGGTTTTTTGGTCTTTCTCGCTTTTTTGGACGCGTTGCGAAATTCTTCCTTCAGTTTGGAGGGCTTATCAGTTTTGAGATTCCTATATTCCTGAATATCCTGGCGCAACAGCTCGATTTCCAGCTCATGGGTATGAATTTCACTGCGCTGGCGCAGGCTGAGCTGCTGGCGTTGTTGGATATGCTTGAAAATCAGCTCGTCTTTTTCCTGGCGGTCTCGTTGAAAGCCAAGAAGCACATCCAGTTCATTTTGGCGTTTGGTTTTCTCATACTTGCCTGTAAGCCGATGCCAGATACCCATAAGCCCTTTTGATAGGCGCTCTGAGCGCTCTTTTGTTTCTGCCTCCCAGCGTTTGCGATGCGCTGTTTCAAGAGATTGCCGCTCTTTGCGCTGCTCTTCCACCAATCGCTGGCGTTTGAATTCAAAGGCGGCGGAGCGTTTTTGTTTGGTTGCCTCAGCGTGGGAAAGGTGTTGCTGAAGCTTCTTGGACATATCTGCCGCTATTTGCTCTTTGGCTTGCTCAATGGATGGCAGGGTTTGCGGGTCGCCCAGCCGCTCTCGAACCTCCTTAGCCTTTACGCCAGCATATCTGGCGACGGCGTAGGCTTCGCCATGGTAATCGACGGCAACAAAGCCGCGCCGATCACCGCGAGCAAGAACAAAGCCTTTACTGAGCAGAGCCGCCGCAAAGGCGTTGCGGTTATCAGATATAGCCCAGTTTTCCTGAAAAGTCCGTTTAATGTCTTTAGGGTTCAGGCTAACACGCCGAGCTTGCTGCCATTCCTCGCGACTGAAATTAAGCGGGTTACGATCTTTACGGTCGATAATACCTGGCGGAATTTTCCAGCCATGTTCCAAATACAGCTCCCTGGATACGTCCTTAAGCTTCATCTTATAGAAAGGCAGGTTTACAGCCTTCATCTCGTCCGTGTCGATCCTCGACCAAACTACATGGGCATGGCGGCGACCTTCTTTCTCATGGAATACTATGGCGCGAGGCTGATCTTCGAGGCCAAGCTTTTGCTCTATTTGCTCGATAGCCGTTTCAAACACCTCAATCGGCACGCGCTCATTGGGCGGTGGACTGAGGCTCAGGGAGAAAAACGGCTGTTTGGCGCGAGTGCCCTTGCTAACCGCATGGATTTCATTGAAGGCAGACGGCAGGTCTTCCGACATAAAGCCCCTCAGCTCATGGACTTCGACATGCTCATTCTCTTCAGTTTTGAGCAAATGCGCCGCGAGCTGCTTACCACCTGAGCGCTGGCTTCCCTTCAAAATCATGGCTACACCTCCGAAGAGTAATAGCCCAAAGCCTGCATAAGCAGAATCCGCATGGTTCTGACATCGTCACAGGCATTTTGGAGTGCCTTTTCGGTATCCGGCGTGACAGGCAAGGAGCCGGAGTTGGCGGCCTTAGCAAGCTGATTGACGTTACTGGCAAGACGGGACTCGCCCAGCTTTCCCAGCAGTTCACTCAGGGCTTTTTCGTCTTTTAGAGGCTTTCTGGTGCGGCTGCGGCGTCTTCTTGGTGCTTCGGTGCCGCTAAACAGCTTCGAGCGGATATAGGCTCCCAGAGGGCGGTTACCAGCCGATTGTTCCAAGGCAGCTCGCTCTTCAAAGGTCAGCCTGAGGGAGAACGGCGTAGGTAACTTACTATTTTTGCTTGAATTTGAGGGAGATGTGCTCATTACGCCACCTCCTTGAAGTACGGTGCAAATTTCCTCAGAAACTCATTCCACTCCTCTAATGTCTGGAAAAGGCGGTTCGAAGTTTCTCCTTCGAAGTGCGCCATATAATATAAAGGCTTAGCGATGACCTGTTGCTAAGCCTTTTTTGTTTGTCACAAACGTTGTCTGCTTAGCATTTATCCAGGGCGTATTCGCTGATGGATTCTTATATCCGTTTTTGTATTAACTGAATTTTTTCTGTTTGTCCCTGCGGGGCACTACAATACCCTTATGTCGGGATAGGGCAGTCGATACTTGATGAGTTATGGACTCTCTCAACCCTGTCATTAGCCGGACTTCTTCACTCCTGGCCAAATATTCCAGAATACCCTGGCCTAAGGCTTCCACTATCTCATCCGGCTTTTTTATTCCAAATTTTTTGCCCAAATCTTCTAATGTGGCTCGGGCGGGAAACTGCTTGCTGCCCGAAAGCTTCAGAGCCATATTTTTATCGAGGGTATCGTACACCAATGTATGGGTAATATCGTAGGGAGGGGATAATTTCACTGCGTTTCGGCCAGCCCGGTACTGAATGGCAAAGTTCTTTAAATGAGCATCTCCATTACCGATCAAGCAACTGAACACGATGAGTTGATAGGCGCGCTCAACTTCGGCGGGAGTTTTGGTGAACAACTGAACGGCTTTAAGTACATTTTCGTAACTGGATTGGTATTTTTGGTTGTTACTCTTGTTCATTAACACGGTAAAATCTTCGAACCCCAGGCATTCTCCTTGCTCTGTTCGATCGAAGCGTCTTATCACAAAGCTTTTCAAATCTTTAGATAACCAAAAGTCCGGAGGATTAAGCCCCACTGCTCTGGCAGCAGACATGCAGACAAATTCGTTGACGGTTAACAAGGGGTATTCTTCATCAAAGGTTTTTACAATTACGTCCTCTTGTTGAATGACCGATTTGGATTCGATAGTTACCACAACTTTAGGTTGTACTCCGGACACCAAACCATTTAAGTAATAGCGCTCTAGTAGTACCTCAAAAAGGGAGTTCTTTCCTTGCCAATTGAGGATGTCATCTAGCTCCATTTTGCTTGCTGGCACTAGCTCCAAGTCTGATTCAAAGGCTAAATGTCCAATTCCTTTATGGCCTTGCAAGGCAAGCAAGTAGAGATCATTTACATTTGCGTGACGAATCAATCGTTCGTGCAGATACCGACGCACATAGCCCTCGGGCAAATTTTGGGCAAAGACTGGATGCAAAGTGCCTAGGTTGTAGGATCGATTATGGCTGGGGTCCATTGTCAGGGATACCCAGGGTGATTTCTCCCTATAGTCAAATTGAAACTGGGCTGGTTGGGTCAGCTCGCCAGCAGGTATTCCAAAAGACGATACATTGACCCTGCGGATACGTTCAGGGAGTCTCACGGGTTATCCTCGTCGAATAAGCTGTCTAGTTCAGACAATTGTGGGAATTCTGAAGGCACTTTTGTGAGCTCTAGAGTCAAATCTAAGAATTGTACGTAGCTCAGCAGGGGTGGTATGACGCCTCTATAGACTCCTCTTTCCATCTCCGATATCGAAGCACGACGTAAATGCAGCTTACTGGCTATTTCTGCCTGGGATAAACCTTTCTGCTTTCTAGCCTCGCGCAGCTGTTTACCCATGTTTTCCATTACTGAAAGATTCATAAGAAACCTGAATGTACGTATATTTGGACACTCTAGCCTATATGCTGGGTTTTGTACAACTATTCGTTCATTTTCGGGTTTCAGAAAAATTCACTATGCCCAAATAACTGGAGGCTGAAAAAGTTCTAGCTGGCTTGGTTCGAACTATAAGATGTAGATGCAGAAAGAAGTCATACTGAAAGAGTATCTGAGTTTCTACGAGCTGCTTTTCGAGGGCGGCTAATAGTCTATACATAGATCAAAATGCTATTGGTAGAGGACTTATCCTAGGGCTTGCTCGAAAGCCATGCTTCGAGCTGCGCTTCGGTGATACCCAAGCCAATGATTGCGCCAGCATGCAGAGTGCTCAAATCAGCCAGTGTCATGGCCGTAAATTTTGCAGTCTCGTCTATGCCATTTTTCTCACAGAATATTTCGATATAGTCTTCGGCCTTGTTAGCATGCAGGCCGTTCTTGACGACCAACCCCATGACTTCTTTTCTTTGTTGTCTGTACTGAATGCGGAACCCATCAATCTCACCCACGGATTTTTTGACCACACCATATTGCTCGCACGAGCGCAGATAAGCCCAGGTATAGAGTTCCAGCATGGGTCCGACGTTGTTTTTTTCATACATAGCAAGCAAAGCAGCGGTGTAATCATCCCGCGACACATCGGTAAAGCTGAGTGGGCATAAATTTGCTTTGATAAAGGGGATATTGCAGCTCAGGCGTGAAGTGCGTTTGTTGACATCTTCAAACGCTTGCAAGTAGGAAAGATGCACCAGCAAAAAGAAGCTTTGCTCAAATGGGTCTTTGATCTTGCGGGCTTTTAGTAAAATCAGCTCGAATAGTTCTTTGAGCAGGTGGGGATTGTTCAACGGCTGGTAGGTTGATTGTCCAATATTGACTTCCAGCGTTCGGATATTTCCGCAAGCCTCCTGGTTCGCCAGCAAATCCTGCGATAGCAAATGATGCAGGTTGCGGATGGTCAGACTGTTTAACTCAATATCTTGTGCGTTTTCCACCAGGAACAGAATGGCTTCCTTGTGGTTCATAATCATCACGGTTTCTTCATGAACCTTGCCTTCTGCTGTAATGCCTTCCTCAACGAGCTTTTGCGTATCCAGCCGTGAGTAAGTGTTGCCTTCCAGGCGGCTGGAGTTATAGGACAGGTCTATGAGTAGCCGCTGGCAAATTTCCCGTGCGTAGGTGCCTGCCGCCAATGCCTTGTCAAAGCGTTTGCCTTCCTTGTAGAGCTGTTTTCTCACCTTTTCCGGGACATACGCTGTTATATTTGGGACGTAGCTGTCCAAATAATCACGGTTATAGGACATTTTTGGGCGGCCATGGGGTGGAGTGTCCAAAAACTTAAGGATATTCTGGCTTTCTGGGCTAAAAATCGAGTGCGCATTGTCCGTTAAATGACCATTATTATCTTTTTTGGACACATTGATGGGATAATACTTTCTGGCCTTTTTCTCGCCCAATTTTAGTATGCGCCCATCGTCTGAAAGGCCCACAAGCCGGCGCTGCAATGTCTTGTAACTACCAGAAAATCCTATAATTTCTGAAATTTGGCCAGTAGATAATCCTTCTGGGCTTTTCTCCAGAATGGCTAGGATATTCTCTATTTCTCTTTGTGCGCCTGATGACATGATTGCCTCGTTCAGTGTCCATTAAATCAAGCTATATGGTTTTATGGACACAATCAACCACTATTTTGGACATATAGATTTTGATGGACATTAGCCGGACTTTTTCGCTCCTGTCCAGAGATTCCAAAAGACGATACATTGACCCTGCGGATTTGTGAGCTCTAGAGTCAAGCCTAAGAATGGTTTGTTAGTTCTCAAATACAAAAGCATTCAGAAACTGCCGCCTCCAAAACAGTTCGCGATCAACTGTGCTCAGTTCTGCTTCATCACACACTTTATTCCAATTTGCCTCGATCGCTTCGCGCTGCTTTTCGAAGATGGCTTCGGCCTCACTTTCAGAGAGCTGAAAATGGGGAGCAGCATCCAGACAAGATTTAAGTTTGCTTAGCCTATTGTCGCCGGAAATCAGCATAGCTTGAGTCGCTTCTCTGCCTGTTCTGCCTTGCGGACAAATATCATAGGCAGGCGTTAGCCCCAACGTTTTTCCGTTCCAGAAGGCTGCATGATTTCTAGCGTGATCATCGGTATTGCCGCACAGGATATTAAAGACCATGCGAGAAAATAGCTCTGCCAGTGTTCCTTTCGGATCATCGAAACGATGGCGGATAATTTCGGCGAAAGTTTCATAGCTTGCATACCGCGCCATCATATCATCCAAGCCAAACAGTGTTAGCGCAGAGACCATGGCTTTGCGGGTCCAGCCCTCCGCGGTTTTTTCTCGATCAAAGCGCTCAATCAACAGAATATCTTTTTGTGCCGCTTTAACCAGCTTTACAGTGGCTGCATTTATTCCGGCAAGCGCTGCCAATCGCATGGCGATATATTCGGCCTTCACCACGCTGTATAGGTCGGTACTGGAAGAAAACTTCGCCACGTATTTATTGCCCTGATCTTCACCCCGTCCTTTGTATTCGATTAGCGCTTTGGGGCGCGCGCCGCCGATAGAGCTGCCATGGAAAAGCGCCTGATCCAGCTCAGGAGTGAGCGGTACGCCTTGTTCAACCCTAGCTGCGGATTGCAGCAATTCTTCCAGTGGAACATTGTTTGCCGAGCGCGGAATATACTCAGCGGGGGAGCGTTGAAAATCCAATGCACCGATGCGGTCGGAGCCGGATTCCAGTAAGTAGGTTAATTCTCCAATCGCATCGGTATCCGTATCTTTGCCTTTACGCCCTAGCATTTTGTTAAGGATGACGCGCCGACCCCAGGCATCCGGTGCGGAATCGCGGATGCAACCGGGCATGGTTAGACCATCAAGCAGGGGCAATACGCCTTTTTTAAGCGGTAATTCCGGCTCATAAATGGAAATAGCCGGAGGATGAGCGTTAATGCGGTCCAGATAACTTTTACCGTAGTTAAACTGCACGTTACCCTGATCGTCAGCTTCCAGCTTTCCGACAACAACAGGTTCAGTGCCATGGGGCAACCATATCCAAACAAAAGCTTCTTTGTCAGAGGCCTTAGAAGTCATCATCGGCAACCTTTACTTTCTTACGCACGGACTTGGGTAGCAGTGCGAGTTTGTCTTCTGCTTGGCGAATATGCTTGGTAAGCGTGGTCGCTTCGGCATCAAAAAGTTTCACCCCCACTATAGTGGCAACTTCAAAAGTGGCCCCCAGCTCGCACTTGGGATCGCCTTTCTCAATTCGCTGCAACAGGCCGCGAGAAATTCCGGCACGGTCTGCAAGCTCTTGCGCAGTCATCATGCGCTCTTTTCTTGCCACGCGGATCAGGTTGCCAAGCAGGCTGATGGCCTCAATGCTATAGCGGGAATAGGTGCGTGCCGTTACTTTAGGCATGACTTACCTCATATGATCTATATATGAACCATTGTAACAATACCTGACTAACCCAACAAGAATAATGGTCTATATATAGATCATAAAGTATCATTATGATCTATATATAGACCAAAAGACCGTTGATATGAAAACTTGTCTTACAACTTACCCGAAAGCCATGCTTCGCGCTGCGCTTCAGTGCTATCCAATCCAATGATGCGCCGGCCTTTAGGGTGCCCAGATCAGCCAGCGTAATAGCTGTAAATTTTGCAGTCTCATCTCTGCCATTTTGCTTGCAGAAATTTGAAGCCGAAGCCCCCCAAGGTGTAGCATGCAATCCCATGCCTTACATCGACTTCAAACAGCTGGTTCAACTGGAACCCCTTTGTACCCCAGAAGACAAACCGGATCTTTGCTGGAACAGCATTGCACGCAGTCACAGTGGACGAGTCAGAGACGTAAACGAAGATGCTTTTTACCACTCCACGGAACAAGGAATCTGGGCAGTGGCCGATGGCATGGGAGGTCTCGCCCGGGGTGATTACGCCAGTGGCGTGGTGGCTGAGGCCTTCGTCCACTTTAATAAACTCTCTACTTTGGCATTGAATATCCGTGACCTGGAAACCCGGCTCAGGGACGCTCATCACAAATGCCGCAATTCATTTCCAGGAGAGCCCGTGGGCTCAACGGTTGCAGCCCTGTTTAGCTACGGTGCATACGTGTTTTTCCTGTGGGCGGGAGACAGCCGGGTGTATCGGCTGCGACAAGATCAACTTGAGCAAATGACTCAAGACCACACCCTTGCCCAGGAACAGAATGCCACTCACCCTTCTGCTGACCTGCTCACACGGGCCGTTGGTGTGCACCAGACTCTGCATCTAGATCTGGATTACAGCGTTGTGGAGCCCGGTGATCGCTACCTGATATGCAGCGACGGGCTCCACAAAGAACTCAGCTCACAACAGCTGCAACAGGCCCTGTCTCAGACCCCCGCCCGGCAAGCGCTTGATAACCTGGTAGAAGGGGCTCTGGGTAACGGTGGTCACGATAATATTACGGCTCTTATCGTGGACGCCCTATAAGCGCACCAAAAAGACCCGAACCTGCGCCATATTAGTGCACGTACTTTTGTCTGAAAAGCCCACTGATACCCTGCCCTCTGCTTAAACACCTATTGCCTGAGGCTTTTGTATGGTTTTTAATGCCTTAGTTCGAGTGGCGCGGAATCTGCATATACTCGACAACAAATTTACTGCTGGTGCATACCGGCTTAAACCAATAGGGGCTTTGCCCTGACAACGATTCAGTTCGGAGCAATTATAATGAAGAGTAAGTTGGAATATATCTGGCTTGACGGCTATGAGCCGACCCAGAGCCTGCGTAGTAAAACCATGGTTCGTAAAGATTTCAGCGGCAAGTTGGAAGACTGCCCAATGTGGTCTTTCGACGGTAGTTCTACGGAACAAGCTGAAGGCAACGCATCAGACTGCTTGCTTAAGCCTGTGGCGATTATTCCTGATCCAGGCCGCTTGAACTCTTACCTGGTAATGACCGAAGTTTTGAACGCGGATGGTACTCCTCATGTGTCCAACGGTCGCGCCACCATTGAAGACGACGACGATGATTTCTGGTTCGGTTTCGAGCAGGAATACTTCCTGTGGGATCCCAACACCAACCTGCCCCCAGGATTCCCTCCAGGCGGTTACCCACCACCACAAGGCCCTTACTACTGCTCAGTGGGTGCCCGTAACGCCTACTGCCGTGAGTTGATCGAAGAGCATCTGGACCTGTGTCTGGAAGCGGGCCTTAACGTAGAAGGTATCAACGCCGAAGTGGCCGCTGGTCAGTGGGAATTCCAGATCTTCGCCAAGAGCGCGAAAAGAGCGGGTGATGAAATCTGGCTGGCTCGTTACCTATTAGAGCGTACTGCCGAGAAGTATGACCTGGCCATTGACTGGCATCCAAAACCTCTGGGTGACACTGACTGGAATGGTTCCGGTATGCATTCCAACTTCTCCAATGGTGCCATGCGTGAAGCGGGCGACGAGAGCGTATTCACCAAGATTTGTGAAGAATTCGGCAAGCACATTCCAGAATGTATCGCTGTTTACGGTGCCCACAACGAGCAACGTTTGACCGGTAAGCACGAAACTCAGTCTATCGACCAGTACAGCTACGGTGTATCTGACCGCGGTGCGTCCATCCGTATTCCTATCGGAACTGTGGAAGATGGCTGGAAAGGTCGTCTGGAAGACCGTCGTCCTGCTTCTAATGCTGATCCCTACAAGGTAGCTGCGATCAACATTAAAGTAACGAAAAAGGCGCTCGCCTAATCTCTTAATTGTTTGTTATTGAGCATCCTCCGGCGGACCTCTAACCGCCATTTTAGCCGGAGCTGGCATCCCAGCTCCGGTTTTTTTATCTTCTTATGGCCACCAAGTCGCTGGCCCAATCCTCCTGCAACACGCGGATCACTTCACTCATATTTTTGGGGCGCTTGGCGGGGTCCTTATCCAGGCAATCCAATACCAGATTCTCCAACAGGCGCGGCACAGCGTATTTACTGACTTTTGAAGGCGTCGGGGGTCGCTGATTCTCCACCGCTTCCAACACTTCGTAACTGTGCTCACCGGTAAAGGGCGTCTGGCCCGCCAGCAATTCATACATCACCGCACCAAAGCTGTATATATCGGTACTGTAACTGATATCCGGGTCGCGCCGAATTTGCTCAGGGGACATATAACATAGGGTTCCCTGCAAGCTCCCCAAGCCTGTCATGGACTTGTTCGTCTTAGTCAGCCGTGTGTTGTACTTCGCCAGAGCAGGGTCATCGAATTCCTCGTCTGATGTGCCGTCTTTACGCCACACCTTGGCCATGCCCCAATCCAGTAACAGCACTTCACCGTAAGGTCCCACCAGAATATTCTCAGGCTTGATATCCCGGTGGGCAACGCCGTGGGCATGGGCATAGTCCAGCCCATAGGCAATTTGCTCCATAACCTCAATCAGCTGGGTTAAATCATAGCGGTCGCGGTAATCCATAATCTCCCGCAGGGTATAACCGTGGACCAGCTTCATGGTGAAATAATAGTTACCCGACCGATCCCGACCAATTTCATAGGTGGGCACCGTATTAGGATGCTGTAATAGCGCTGAAACCCTGGCCTCACGCAACAGCCGACGCTGCTCTATGGGATCATTAACTAATTCGGGCCGGAGTGTTTTATAAACAATTATCCTGGAGAGATGCAGATCCTTGCAGCTACGGATAACGGATTTTCCACCGGTGGCAATGGTGCCCAACATCATATAGCGGGTATTGGGATTGAGCACTTCCGGCAATGGCTTATCTGTGTCTTCCAGATAAACAGCGCTGTATTCTTTTGGGGGCTGTTGAAACTTAAGCATGGCTTGGCCAATACGTTACCAATGTTGCTCACATTGTAGCACCGGCCCGGCCCTGCTGGGGACTATTGATATTATTGATATGGCCTTAAGGTTTTGAGCCAATTAAGGCCAATTTACGGCACAGCACATAAAACACCGGCGTGAATATTAGACCAAAAAAGGTCACACCCAACATGCCAGAGAACACAGCCACCCCCAAGGCCTGTCGCATTTCTGCACCTGCCCCGTCTGCCAGCACTAGCGGCACCACGCCCAATATAAAAGCCAGCGATGTCATCAAAATCGGGCGCAACCGCAACCGCGCTGCTTCCGTTGCGGCCTGCCATACATCTCTGCCCTGGCGCTCAAGTTCTCTGGCGAACTCCACAATGAGGATAGCGTTTTTAGACGCCAACCCGATTAGAACCACAAACCCAATCTGAGTGAGTATGTTGTTTTCCATTCCTGCCAACGCCACACCACTGATTGCAGACAAGAGGCACATGGGCACAATCAAAATAACCGAGAGCGGTAAAGTCCAGCTTTCATACTGTGCTGCCAGCAACAAAAATACGAAGGCCACAGCCAGAATAAAAGCGATGAACGCGGTGTCACTGCTGTTTTTTTGTTGATAGGCCAGATCAGTCCATTCATAACTGATTCCGTCGGGTAATATTTCACTGGCCAGCCTCTCCATGGTATCCAGCGCTTCACTGGAACTGTAGCCAGGAGCAGAATCGCCTAACAAAGCTGCCGATGGATACAAATTGTAGCGGGGTACGCGGGATGGACCAGCAATGTCGTGAACCGTGGCAATGGATCCAATGGGCACCATATGTCCGTCGTTGCTACGCACTTTAATTTGCAGCACATCATCCGGCGTTAAACGATAGGGGGCATCCGCCTGAGCGGTCACACGGTAAGTGCGCCCCAGGTAATTGAAGTCGTTAACGAACGCCGAACCAATAAAAACTTCTAATGCTTCAAACACTCGGGATGTGGGCACGTGGAGCCGCTCCGCTTTTTCCCGATCAATATCCAGGTACAACTGAGGCGTGTTGGCACTGAAGAAACTGCGTGCAAAAGTAGCGGCCGGATTATCGGGGCTATTGGCCGCTTGAATCATCTGGTGTAGCGCGCTGTTCAACACCTCAACGCCACGGCCGCCTCGATCCTGGATCATCATTTTAAAGCCACCGGCATCACCGATGCCACGAACCGCTGGCGGTGTCAGCACCACCACAAACCCTTCTTTGAAGCTAGCCATATCCGAGCGCAACTGATTTACCAAATTTTCAAATTGAATGTTCTTACCTTTACGCTCCTCAAACGATTCCAACACCACAAAGATGGCCGCCGCGTTGGAGGCTATGGATCGAGTGGCGCCATGGAAGCCGGTAAAGCCCACACTGGTTTCCACACCATCAATTGCAAGAATTTTCTTGGTCACGGCTTGAACCATATTATCCGCTTCGGTGAGAGAAGCACCATCGGGCAACTGAAACGCGACTATCAAAAAGCCTTGTTCTTGGTCGGGGATAAAACCCGTTGGGGTTCGGTTAAACTGCCAAGCCGTCAGCGCCATTAACAGACCGTAGACCAACAACACCAACAGCCCGGATCGCACTAACTTGGCGGTAAGGCTTCCATAACGGTTGGCCAAACCATCCATACCCCGATTAAATCCAGCAAAAAATGCGGTAACAGGCTTCATCAAACCCGAGGATCTAGCGTGTTGATCCTGCCCATGGGGTTTCATGAGAATAGCCGACAGAGCAGGAGATAAAATCAGAGACACCGCCACCGATATCACTGTAGCCACTGCAATGGTGATACCGAAGGCCTGGTAAAACTTACCGGAGATTCCCTCAAGAAAGGTTGCAGGCAGAAACACGGCCACCAACACCAACCCCATGGCCACTAACGCAGAGCCCACCTCATCCATGGTTTTTCGAGCGGCATCTTTCGGCGACAAGCCGGCCCGCATATTACGCTCCATGTTTTCCACCACAATGATGGCATCGTCCACAACAATACCGATTGCCAGGACCAAACCAAACAGGGTGAGATTATTCAATGAATAACCCAAAGCCGCCATCACTGCGAACGTACCCACCAATGAAATAGGAATAGCAATAATAGGTATAATGGCCGCACGCCAGCTTTGCAGAAACAGCACAATTACGATCACTACCAATACGATAGCTTCTAAAATGGTGTGCTCAACCGCAGTAACCGACTGAGCAATAAAATCCGTTGGGTTATAGGCAACTTTATATTCCAATCCTTGGGGGAAGTCTTTGGCAATGACCTTCATCTCTTCCAGCACCGCTTCTGCCGTGGAAAGTGCGTTGGACCCAGGCTGCTGATATACCGGTATTGCCACCGCAGGTTTTTCGCCCAAGTAACCCTTGGTTACGTAATCCTGAGCACCAAGCTCGATCCGCGCCACATCTTTTAAGCGCACAATCCTGCCGCCTTCGCCAGATTTTACGATTATATTTTCGAACTGTTCAGGCGCCGTGAGCCGGCCTTGTACTTGTATGGAATACTCGTAATAGAGTTGCTTTGGTTGGGGTGACTGATTCAGGGTTCCGCCGGCCACCTGAATATTTTGCGCTCTCAAGGCTGAGATAACATCACCTGCGGTGATATCGTAGGACTGAATTAAATGGGGATCTAACCAAATTCGCATGGCATATTCCGATGCACCAAAAACCCGGGTATCACCAATACCGTTGATTCTGCGCAAGCGATCCTGAATATTCAAAACCGCATAATTACCAATATAGGTTTGATCAAAACTGTTATCGGGAGAAAAAAGATTCACCACCAACATCAGATCCGGTGTACTTTTTCGCGTATTAATACCGATACTTCTTACTTGTTCTGGCAAGCGCGGTTCCGCAACGGCAACTCGGTTTTGCACAAGCACCTGGGCCGCATCCAGATCGGTTCCCAACTCAAATGTCACGGTCAAACTCATACGACCGTCAGCGGTGGATTGAGAAAACATATACAGCATTCCCTCAACACCATTTAATTCTTGCTCTATGGGTGTTGCGACGGTCTCGGCAACGGTTTGTGCGGTGGCGCCAGGATACGAAGCCGACACTTGAATCGTGGGAGGAGCCAGTTTCGGATACTGTTCAACGGGCAGAGTAAAAAAAGCCAAGCCACCCACAATCAAAATAAAGATAGCTAGAACAGAAGCAAAGATGGGGCGATCAATAAAAAATTTCGCGAATTTCATGGCGCAATCCCCTTACTGTTTGGAAGCGGATTGAGGCTTTGAACCCTGGGGTTTATGGGCTTTTGCACCAGCCGCAATGGCGTCTAAGCTTGGAATGTCTGATACATCAGGCAAGTTCTCCAATGACACCCATTCAATAGCTACTTGGTTGGGGGTAATGGGTTGTTGTGGTGCACGGATTCGCTGCATTCCATTGGTGACTACACGCTCACTGCCATCCAACCCTTCTCGAATGATCACCAATCCATTCTCTAGAATCGGCCCCGGTGAGATATAGGTTCGTTGCACTTGATTGTCTTCATTAACCGTGTAAACAAACTTGCGATTCTGATCTGTATTAATGGCTTTTTCCGGTAACAGTATGGCTTCATACTCGTCGCTTCCCAACAACTTAGCTCGGCCAAATAATCCTGGATAAATAAAACCATTACTGTTTTCCACTAAGGCTCTGCCTTTAATGGTTCCGGTTCCTGCGTCCACCACATTATCTACAAAGTCCATTCGCCCCACATGGGTGAAGTCGTCTTCATCAAGTAGCTGAATGAGCACAGGATTTGGGTGGGTCACACTGCTGGACCGTTTACCGGCTTTATCCAAGCGCATATATTTAAGAAAATCTGCTTGCGATCCTTCAAAAACAAAATGAATGGGGTCGACACTCACAATACGAGTAAGCAATGTTTCGTTAGCACTCACAATATTACCAATATCCACGTAGGCATCACTTATTTTGCCTGCTATGGGTGCCTTAACTTCCGTAAAACTGAGATTTAATTTAGCTTCATTAAGGGCAGCTTCACTCACCTGTAATTCCTGCTGCCGTTGATCGAACAGCTCTAAAGCAATGGATTTACTTTTCCGTAACTGTACTGCTCTCTGATAGGCTTTCTTGGCAAGATTAACCTCCGCCTGTGCTCGATCCACTTCAAACTGGAAAGGCCTAGGATCGATAACAAATAACACATCGCCTTTTTTCACCTGCTGACCGTCACGGAAACGTTGCTCAACCAGATAACCCGTCACTCTGGCTCGCAGATCCACCTGATGTATCGCTTCAAATCGGCCAGTAAAATCATCCCATTCCGTAAGGGAATGCTTTAATGGCTGGGCAACATCCACTTCTGGAGGGGGCGGTGGACTAGCAGGTGCTTGAGTGGCATTACCACCACAGGAAGAGGTGAATAGCACCCCAAGTATAACAAGAGAGCAAGGCAGCTTTTTCAAGAAGAGTTCATCCTTCGACTGGGGAAAACAGGTGGCTGACCTCAACATGCTGAACCTGAATGCAGCAAATGTACACCCAGTATTTTCGAAAGATACTATGAATTATTTTGATGTTTTCTTGAACACTTAGTAGCCCACAGAATGCACAGGGCTACTAAGCACCAAGAAGTTATTCAACGCTTTGGAATAAATCCAATGCTTGTTGTGCCAGTACTTCAGAACCTGCGGAAGTGGGATGGTATTTATCGTAACCAAACTGATTCAGCTTTTCGATATAGGGTACATCATCACCATAGGTTTCCAGAACATAGAGCCGACTATTATCGTAAGATAGCTGTCGGTAGCGGTCATTTAACTGCTCCACATAGGGAAAGCACGCGCCTATGAAGGACGTATCGTCGTCAGTGGGGTAATAAGTCATTAAAGCCACTTTAGCATTGGAGCTGCTTTGAATATTCTGCACAAACCCAGACATTTGATTGCTCAAATCATCAATCATTTGCATACAGGCACCGTGATTAACGTAGCCATTGCAGTCACAAAGATCATCTCTCCACAACTCATCTTGAGTCAAATTATTAACACCACCATTGACCACTACCCAGTGATAATCGGATTGCGAATCCACAGGCGGTGTGTATTGCTGGATAATTTCTTCCAGTCGTTGCCCCGTAACCGCTTCAAGCTGCACCTGTTCACCAAGGGCTTTGCCTACCTGATGCCCCATGCTACGGCAGGCCTGACTGTTAAACTCGACTATGGAGTCGCCCATAAAAAGATAGCGAAAATCAGGTAAGCCATCTTGATTACGATCCAGTACGACACCTTCTTCATAGGTTGCGCAGTCATTGGCAACGAAGCAGCCGGACAACAGCGACGATATTGCAGTGACAACGCAGACGAGCGGCGCTTTGGTTATCTTCACCATGGGTTAACACTCCCCAGTCTGTTTTTATAACGGTACCGACCACCAAAGCCTGTAAAACTAATCCACTACAGTCACAAGGTAATTTGGATCTTCGATTACGTTCACTTCCACCAAATCACCGGCTTTTTTCAGCAACTGCTTACAGTCAGAACTGAGGTGCAGTAGATGCAGGGTTTTACCTGCTTTTAGGTATCGGTCTGCCAATGTATCTATGGCTTCCAGACCGGAATGATCACACACTTTTGAATTAAAGAAATCAATGATTACGTCGTTTTTGTCTTCTGAGACATTAAACTGGGTAAGAAAGGCCGTTGTGGACCCGAAGAACAACGGCCCTTCAACGGAATAGTATTGGGAAGTACCATGCTCGTTGCGTCGCACACGAATTTGCTTGGCATTGCTCCAGGCAAACACCAATGCCGAAACAATAACGCCCACCACCACAGCAACCGCCAAATCCGATATTACGGTGACCGCCGACACCAGCACCAAAACAAAAGCATCGGCGCGGGGGATTTTGCCGATAATGCGGAAACTACTCCATTCAAAGGTACCCAGCACCACCATAAACATCACGCCCACCAAAGCGGCCAGTGGGATCTTTTCAATCCAAGACGACCCCACCAGAATAAATGCCAACAACGACAAAGCCGCGACGATACCGGACAGTCGACCACGGCCCCCGGAATTCACGTTAATCATGCTTTGACCAATCATGGCACAGCCACCCATACCACCGAATAATCCGGTCACCGTATTGGCCAAGCCCTGGCCCACACATTCCCGATTGCCATTGCCGTGGGTTTGAGTCAGCTCATCCACCAAACGCAAGGTCAGCAAGGATTCAATCAAACCGATGGCCGCCAGAATGATAGAGTACGGCAAAATAATCATTAGGGTTTCAAGATTGAACGGCACCATGGGGATATGGAACTCAGGCAAGCCACCAGCGATGGCCGCCACGTCACCCACCACTCGCGTATCCAGATCCAATCCAATCACCAAGCCACTCACCACTAAGATAGCCGCCAGAGACGAGGGAATGGCTTTAGTTAATTTGGGTAGGAAGAATATGATCCCCATGGTTAGGGCAACCAACCCCAGCATGCCCAGCAAATGCGGGGCCTCCAACCAGGCAACGTCTATTACGGAACCTTCCATACCGGTTCCCGCCAGCCAACCAGGCTGCCCCGCCTCGCCGAACTGGCTTAGCTGCGCCAGAAAGATCACGATGGCAAGGCCATTGACAAAGCCCAACATGACAGGGTGTGGCACCATGCGAATAAACTTACCCAGCTTTAGGACCCCTGCGGTGATTTGCAGAATGCCCATCAACACCACCGTGGCGAACAAATACTCCACCCCATGGTCCGCCACCAATGCCACCATCACCACCGCCAAAGCACCCGTGGCACCAGAAATCATTCCTGGACGCCCTCCAGCCACGGCGGTAATCAACCCCACCATAAAAGCGGCATAGAGGCCAACCAAAGGCTCTACCCCCGCCACAAAGGCAAAGGCCACCGCCTCTGGAACCAGAGCCAAAGCAACCGTCAGGCCGCTAAGCACATCATTCTTAACACTCTGGACCCTGTTGGCCTCAAGCTTAAACATAATCTTCTCTCATACTGATAAAACTATAAACTTCACAGATAGCGGTTTCGTTACGGGAAAACACACCCATGGCAACGGATCGACCTGGCTCGCATAGCACGGCTTTTTGATTATTCTTGGTAGGATGCAACTGCGGTGAAATAGAGGGTGAATTCTAGCCCCTCATTTGGGCTAAATCAAACTTACAGGCGGAGTGCCACGGAAGAGGGCTGAGACTCTATGGCTTATATTTAGTCAGATACAAAGATGGCCCCTTAAAAGAGGCCATCTTTATAGAGTCATTTCTGGGCGTTAGGATTAAGGATTACAACCCCCAGCAAAATTGGGAATCGGTAAATTGGCGATATTGAAACTCTCAGTCAAGATAGCCAGCGGATTGCTTGAATCACCATAAACCAGTCTTACTAGCGTACCTTTGGAGATTCTTTCCTGCAGCAGATTGTCAGACAGCTCTGCATAGGCGAATTGTTTAGCCTGTGGTATACAAACCACTTTACCTTCTGCCAGGACATTTTCAGTTTCCATGCCTTCAAATTTTGTCATCTCAAAAAACTGCACATTCGCACCGGGCTTCGCTGAAGCAGGGTTGAGTGAAAGTCTGAAATACACCTTTCCGGTTTCCGGATTTATGCGAGCGGACACCACAGACCCACGGCTTGACGCTAACGTTTGCAAAGCGCCATCGACTTTTTCAAGGCCTTTTATAAGCGCCTTGTTGAGCATGGTTCGCTTTTGCGCCTTGGAAAGCTCTCTACAAGATCCTGGTGTGTCAGTGCTGTCTGTTCCTTCAAAATTTAGACCGTCCACACGGGATACAGGGTTTACCTTATATACGTTTACCGAGCCGGCAACACGGGCGGTAGTCACACAGCGCGCAGGCCTGTTTTCTTCGTCACCGGTAATAAAATTCTTAGCGGTAGTTGCATCTTTAAACTCATTATCCACGTAGGCAGAATTAATTTCGCCGCCTATGGCCAAATTGGCTGCCTGAGGTGGAACATAATCTGAAACACCGTTTATTTCCAGCAGTTGAATTTCTTTCTTAAGCTGGTCCTGCATCGCTCGATTCATATTTACCATTTCGGCACCAGACTGTCTGAGTACCTTATTTACTTCACCCGCGAAAATTCGACTGCTAAGATCGGGCGCTTCTTCAGAACCATGGCTATCTTTAAATTCCGTTAATATAACCCGAAGCTTATCCTGTTTTACCACTTTGGTTTCACTCAGCGGGTGCGCAGGCAAATTCACCACATCCACCTTGGTCATGGTTTCACAACCCCACAATGAACTGAGAGTGATGGCGAGAGCAGCTAATGGCAGTTTTTTCATTTCTATCCCCTTAATTTGAACGTCAACTATTTATAAACCAATGGATTCCAACAAACCTTCTTCTTCAAGCTTTTTGGTTAGCTTTTTATTTGCATTCTGCAAAGCTGCCTGCTTACTTGTGGGAGAAGCACCTGTCACCTGATGAATATTGGAGGCCAAAATCTTGCCTGCGCGGTCCTTCGCCTGAATGTCCACTGACATTTTAGCCCAATGCACACCCATATGATGACTGTATTCCAGATCGCTAGAAATTGAAATTACGGTATTACTCTGACTACTGGATCCAATCCTAACCTTCTTCTCTGTTAAAGCACTCTTTAAATCTCTTGCAAATACTTTTGAATCGTTATCATTTTGAATACTCACTACGATCTTTTGCGCCGCCTTTAGATCTATCAACTGTTGTGAAATCTGATCTAAATCCTTAGCGGCATTATAGCCGGAATCAATTATCCTTAAGGTGCCCACTGTGGCCCTCAGCTTTACTAATTTCGGGCGTAATTCAGTTGCAATCTCATTTCGCTCCAATTCGGACACTGTTTTCAAGGCAGCTATACCTCGATTGACATCCTTTTTCACCTGGTCAATTTTAAACTTCAGTTCGCTAATCATTTTCGGTCGGTCTACCTGCACCAGAACCCAGTAGGTGTGCTTGACCTTATCCGTTTTCATTACCTTGTAGTGGCTAAATTCCGTATTCTTAACCTGGGACTTGATATTCGAGACATAGGAATCCCGGGTCTGGCCATCCTTCAGCTCGAACTGAGAGATATCCTCAACCTCTATGGAAACACTCCATCGGCTCGCAATCTCTGCCAAAGCTGCTTTTGGGGCTTGGGATTTGTTGGTGCTGCTGCCCACTCCATAATAATAGTTGCTGGTATCAGCGGGTGGTTTCAATGCCCAATCTGGGGCATTCGCAAGTGCGGTATTGCCACACAAAACCACAACAACACCTAATAACATCGCACTTAACACATTGATTTTACTGCGCCCTTTTATCATTCCAATGTTCACTTTCGGTCCCCTTTCGCAAATTTACCATTTCACTTTCAATGCTTTTACTAGACGGTACTGCGCAGAAAATACAACAACCCGCTTAATTATTTTCTTGATAAAGTTCATTATCCGCCATCAACTCCACATGATCAGACACGCCCAGGCTGTGGGGCCCTTCTCCACCAATCAACCAGTGATTGTTTAGGGAACGAGTCAAACTATCCACCGATTGAGCAGCCTGGTCCGCGGTCATCAGAAGCGCGGGCAGCTGCTCCAAGGTCGGTTGCAGGGCCTTGAGCGTGGTTTCCACCCCCGCCACAGCACTGTTGCTGGTATTCATTAGTTCCACAGCAGGCGCCACAGCAGTGGACACATTCTGGTCCAAGCTGTGGAGGGTGGACTGTAATTGCACTGTAGTGGCATTCACATTACCTAGCAGTTCAGGAATACCCCTGCTGATGGTCACCAGCTCACCGGAAAACTCACCCATGTGTTTCATGGCATCGGCCATATCCTGCTGTCGGGCAGCTATGTTGGAGGTTACCTTTTCCAGATTACTAACAATGCTCTGAACCTTTTCCGCCAGATCCTGAAGTTGCATCTCATCCATCATTTGACTCAAACTTTTGGGCTCCACAATCTCTATGGTAGACCCATCAGCTAACAATTGGCCCGATTGGCCAGGCACCAATTCCAACCCAGTGCCCGACAGGACAGAGTCCAATCCTAGCTGGCTATTAATTTTTAATTGGGAATCATCATGCAACAAGCTTTGATAGTCATGATCAATCAGCGCTATCACCTCTACAGTGGCATCCTCTCTCAAAGTTACAGATTCCACATTGCCGATGGTGACACCGGATAACTCTATCAAAGTACTTTTCGATAGGCCATGGGAATTTGAAATTGTGGAACGTACGGAAATCCAGTTCTTTTTGTCCGCTACGAAATAAAACTGTTGCAGAAATAAGTAAGCCACCAGGATTAAAGCCACCAATACGAACAGACCAATGACTTTGTCTTGAGAGGAAGTCTGACTGGGGGAATTACGCGTAAAGCTCATGAAACGGCCCTCAATCTACCCTGGTTAATGGACAAATATTGGTCCGCAAAGCTATCGTCGTCACCCGAAGTTGTCACCATCACCACCACTTTCCCCCGATCCGCCTGCTTGCGCAGAATAGAAACCACGCAATCATGAATTTGTCGTGACATTCCCGACTGTAACTCATCAATAAATATAGCGTCGGCATCAACAATCAATGCCCGCGCCAAATTCACCAACCGCAGCTGCACATCCGTTAGTTGTAGCGGCTCTTTGTCTAAGAGATGACTAATCTGTAATTCTTCTGAGGTATGCAGAATCCGCTCTTCAATCTCACGTTTTGGATAAAGATTATGATAGACCAATGGCATGGCTAAATTGTTATAGATCGTAAACAGGCTGACCATGCCACCCGCTTCAAAACAGTAACTCAGATGCTGAAACCGTTGTTGATCGGTTAGCTCTTCAATGTTAGTGCCCTTGAAAGCCACGCTGCCATCATTGGGCGCCAGTATACCCGCGCAACATTTCAGCAAGGTGGATGAACCGTCCAGCAATTGGCTCTTTCGAATGGATGTGATTGAACTGGCGGAAAACTCATGACTGAGCTTATCAAACAGCACCACCCCATTAAAACCCACTGTCAAATCCTGCAAACTTAGCATATTTAATAGGCCAACACTGAAAGTAAAATATTAAATGAGAAAAACAACAGCAGCAGGGAAGTGGTACTGTTAGAGATAGCACGGGGAATATCCGTAAAGCGATCCCCCACCTGGTAACCCGAATAAACGCTAATTAACGCGATGCTGGTACCACCCAATATGGCCTTCGACATAGTGATGGTCAGTTCAATAAAACTGATGCGATCAGTTAATGAAGAGATCAACTGCAACAAAGTGATATCCGTATTGGTAAACCAGGCCATGTAAGTCCAAGCCGCTACAAACGCCACACCATTGAAATACACCAACATCAGCAACAGCGAAACAGGAAAAGCAAAAAGGGCCGGTAAAATAAACAAAAACACAGGACTGATGCGTTGCGATTGCAGAGCTTCAAATTCGTTATTTAATTTCAGGTGGCCCACTTCCGATACCACCGCCGTGGAGGAACGCGCAATCAGGATTATCCCTGATATTAAAGGCGCCAACTCCCGCAACACCACCACCACAAAGATATCGGCAAAGCTCTCGGCTTTTTGTAAGTACAGAGTAAATTGATTGGCCAACCCCAACCCCAGCAACGCCGCGATCACACAATTTACATAGGCCGCTTTGTAACCAGAGTTGTAGAGCTGGCGCTTGAACAACATCCAAAAAACCTCACGACGGGTGGCAACAATAAGATGCGAGGCTTGCCGCAAAGACAGGGTCAGCAAACCCAGCAGTTCAGCACCATGCTGGATTTTGTGATTTACAAAGGCGCCCAGCTGGCCAACCAACCACCAAAAGCCAAACCAGAGCTTTTCCACCAGCACCATCACTGATCCCCCTGGTTTTGCTGAATCCAGGTTTTGATACGCGCTTGACGAGGATCATTTTCTAACTGAATGGCGGCCAGTAACGCTCTCTGCGCAAACTGTTGAGCCAGTTGAGGGTCTTCCTGCTGGGCTATTTTCGCAGACACAAACAAGGTATCCACCACGCCTGAAGCATGCCCCGCTGACCGGTAAAAATGCAGCGCTTGATTCAAGCTGGCAAGATCATTCTGATGCTTGCCCCAGTGATAAAAAACAAACCCCAGCTGTTTCGAATTATCCAGTGTTTGTTGGGGCAATTCCTTTAACAGTGATTCCAAACCATCAAACTGCTGTAACAGCGCCATACACACCGCCTGCTTTAAGGTGGTGTCTGCATTTTCCAGGGCAGATTGAATCAACTGACGATCACCGCTTAACTGACCCAACTGCAAATCGGACGCATACTGCATCGAGGGGTTATTAAACGTGAGTGATAGCCGGTGGGCGGCCCGGGCGTGTACAAGGGCTTGATCTCTATCTGATGCCGCAAGATAGCCGTTGGCCAAACCCAGGTGAGCTTGCCATTGGCCCAGACGATCGTCGATTGATTGATAGTAATGTAGCGCTTGATTGCGTTGGCTGATGTAGGTTGGGCTAAGATTTTGGGACTGAAGCACCAGGCGCTCGTGGTACATTTGAGCCTGGGGTGATTGAATCGGTGCTTGTTTTTGTGAACATGCAGACAGCAAAAATCCCAGCGCAAATACCAGGATTGTTCGCCATTTCTTGTTATTCGGTGACCTACTTAATATCCACTGCCTTGCGCTCAACATCCCCATTGTCTCTTTTAATTACGTAACTCAAATTGCCATCCCCAAATTGAATATCCTCAAAAAAACCGCCCTCCACCTGATCTGAGTGAAGCAATTTAAATTGGGCGGTACTTCCCTTTGTCTCCATCTCCAGAACGCCTAAATGAAATTGCGCCCCTTTCACGTACTCAATCAACAATTTGGCACCGGCGAATTGTAAGGACATCACGCTGTCAGCATCCACTGGCGCTGGCGTTGCCAACACATTGCTGTTCGAATCCAAAAGAAACCAGTTCTGTAAGTCAGACGTATTACTGTAACAAAGCCATCGGGCCGATTGGCCTTGCGATTGGACTTGCGATTCGACTTGAGTGTCACTGCAATTCATCACTTGGGCAACCTTTTGGACGACCGTGGCCCCGGGCTGATCAACCTCCGGCTCAAGTTCAGCTCCGGGATCTGGTGAATAGGTACCGGTGCTCGCCCTGCTGGGCAACGCCTCTCCACTGTGCACTGCCGAGGCAACTGGGTCACCGCTTGGCCCCGTGAACTGGAGCGTGAAAACAACCGCCACAAGGGATGCCAATCCGGTCACCATGGCGGTCTGAGGCACCAAAATGGGCTCAAACCAGTCTTTAATACTCGCAAGCCATCCCGCACTGGCTTCAGGCTTGGGCTCAGGTTTCGGTTCAGGTTGAGACAGCTGTTCCATTTCAACAACAAATTCGTAAAGCCTAACCCACTCTTCTAGCAATGAGGGATCATTTGAGATCTGGGCCAGCAACTGATTTTTGCGCTTTGCGCCCAATATTTGGTCAGCTCTTCCTTCTGCCAAAACGGCCATTTCTTCATCGGTGATGGCTGGGCCCAGATCCTCTGGGTCATAATTTCCACAGTTTAAGCTAAGGTTCGCAATCGCCAGCTCTCGGTTTGAATGTTGTTTACTAGCTGCAGCCATGTGAATCCCGCTTCATCAACTATACGTTACACCACGAATTGTTTCGCGATAGGTTAGTCCGTTTCCGGTAACAATTGTCGTACTTTTTTCAATGTACGCTCAATTAGACGGACGGGTTGATGTTTTTCTAAACCCATTTGTCTGGCAATAGCAGTGTAATTTTTACCCTTGACATAGAATAACTGAAGTATTATGCGCTCTTCGCTCGTTATGCCTAACTCCCTGATTTTCGAACGAATCTCACACAATTTAGCCTCATCTACATACCTGAGCTGGTGCAAATCCACATCTTCACCCAGCAATGTGGAGATCATTGTCAATTCTTGCTCCTCGTGGTTACAGTCAGAGCAATCACCGGAGGTGGCCAACTCTTCGACGGAATCCGTGGGGAAATCCGGGTCATCGATGTTCACATGGACCTTACGCTCACCACACTTGGGCAATCGGGTTTTAATTACCGTGATAATGCCCCGGATTGCCTCTTCATCTAAACTTCCATCCAGCAATTGTTTATGAACCACCTCATTAGGGTCCTTACGCTTCACGCAAAGATCTTCCCAGATTTCTTCCCACAGGGGGCCATTGTCGCGAATCCACTTATTGGGCCTGGGGCGGCCATCAATGGAGCGAGAGTAATCAAGAGCCAGATTCCTGCATATTCTAAATAAAAAAGTTTCCGGCTTACTCATTCCTTTGAAAGCGGCGCACTTTTCCCAGTTATTATGAGAAACCTTATCAAGCACGAAGTTAAAGGCCTGTTCGGCGGTAACCTCGTCTATCATTTTTTTATTTATTTCAGCTTGTAGCTGGCCATAAAATGCTTCGCCAAAGAAAACCTTTGGCCATTCAACTTCCATGCGAAACTGTCCCCAGATTGTGTAACCATAAAAAGCACTCGCAGATAAATAGCTTGCTTGATATAGTTCGCAGCAGTTGTCTAAACGGTTCGTGGGTAAAAATAGACATAACCATATAGTTGTTTGTGCCAGAGCACAACCGTCACATTGATCGTTTTTTCAACTTTTTGTTTCACATTGTTGTGAACGTTTTTTGTTCAAGATTTTCATGACCGACACCCAAAGTTTTAGCTGCTTGCGGTCATGAATAAATTGGGGATTTCGCTTAGATGGTTTCTCGATTCATCAATAAAACCCGCGTCAGGTTGCTCTCATTTATCATCGCCACCTTGTTTGTTACACCTATCATTTTGGATAGCCCCCAAGCCCATGGCGAGACAGAATTTGAAAAATTCAAACGCCAAAAAAATCAAGAATTTAGCCAATTTCAAACCGAGTATGACCGTGCCTTTATTAGCTATTTGGACAAACATTGGGAAGCGTTCGATGTGTACCAGGGTAAAGTGCGCGACACCACACCTAAAATCAAAACCCCACCCGCAGTGAGGAACAACCGAAGCACCCAACTGCAACCTACGGAACAATCGAAACTGGCCATAAAGCGAACCTATCGCATGGTGAACCAGGGTTCAGGCTTTTTCGGCCATTCAATAGATACCATTTCATTCCCGGTGGGGCCGCAACAATTCCCTGAACTCTCCACAGTGACAAACAAAAAGCTCAAATCTGTATGGCAGCAGCTAAGCGAAACGGATCATGAATCAACCATAGAGCAACTCAAACGAACACAAGCCGATCTTGATCTAGGGGATTGGGGCACCATTAAGCTGGTGGAGCATCTGTTGGAGCGACAGTTCTCTGACCGAAACCAACGAAGGGCCTATGCCTGGTTCATTTTAAATAGACTGCAGTACGAGATTCGGACCGGCTACACCAGCAACGAAGTGGTTCTATTAATGCCAGTGGAACACCAGGTATTTGGCAGGGATTATATTTCCATAGACAAAAAGCCCTACTACATACTCAATAAACAGGCCAAGGGCAAAGTATATACTTACGATGATGTGGCCTCCTCGCCTGATCAACAGGCATTAAATTTCTCTTTCAACAAGCTAATCAAAACGTCCGCACAGATTACAGAGCTGGCATTTGACTACCCTATTAAATCCAAGAACCAGAATTTTAAAATTGTGTTTGATTCCGGTCTAAGCGACTTCTTAAAAGACTATCCACAAATCGCACTGAAGTGGTATTTTGCAACGGAGCCTCAACTGCCTACCGATGCAAGCCTCACCACCCAACTTGAACCTTTAGTGAGAGATTTGCCAGAAAGGCAGGCCGTGGATTTACTGCTGCAAATCACGCAAAACATGTTTGATTATCAAACCGATACTGAACAGTTCGAACAAGAAAAATACTTATTAATAGATGAAAGTTTGTACTATGGCACCAATGACTGCGAGGATCGCTCCATATTTTTGGCTTGGATGCTGCGCAAGATTCTGAATATTGAAACCATCGCTCTGGATTATCCCGGTCACGTGGCCTTGGCGGTTCGCACCCGTGTGCGCCCTGGAGACCATCTGATAACCCATCAAGGCAAAAAATACGTTATAGCAGACCCCACCTACATCAATGCTGCATTGGGGAATGTGATGCCCAAATTAAAAAATACTCTGCCGGAAGTGATTCCCGTTGTGTATTAATGGAATTTGTCCGTCTAACCCTCAACAGTGACACTCAATACATCTAAGGAGATCCACCGTGAAGCCACTAAACACTCTAAAAACAATCAGCACCTCTGTGGTTCTAGCCACACTGTTCGGCTGCGCCGCGCAACAGCCTGTAACGCAACAGCCTGCTCCAGCCACCTCGTCACTGCCCAGTTGGGTAATGAACCCTGTGGTAGAGAACGGCATTGCAGACACACAATGCGTGTTGGCCAAGCCCGGAATCGGCATGAACTACTTGAAAAACCAGGCCACCACCCTGGCTCGTGCAGAATTAGCCAAGCAGATAAACGTGAAGGTTAAAGCCATGGATAAAACCTACCAGCGGCTGACAGATACCACCCAAGGCCAGGAAGTGGGGGGCACCTTTGAGTCCGTATCCAAGCAGGTAGCCCAGCAAGCCCTTTCCGGTAGCCGAGCTATTCAAATGGACTATGTCACCATGCCTGGTGGAGAGCAAAACTTCTGTGTGATGGCTGCACTATCACCTGAACTTACCAATACCTTGTTTAAAGAGCTGGTAAGCCAGTCCGGTGCACAGCTTTCACCGCAAAACGAAGGTGTGCTCTATGAGCAGTTCATGGCCCACAAGGCCCAACAAGAACTGGAAAAAGAGCTTCAGTAATTGTTTTAGTTAGTCTGTAAATTGGGGTTGCTATTTGGCAACCCCGCTACGCTTTGTAGCTTTTTAAAACATCAATAGGTTATTGCCATGAAAAATTCGATCATAACGCTATCACTGGTGGGCGGTTTGCTGGCTGTATCAACTCAAAATGCAGTGCCAGATCCTTTTGCAGAACTGGATTCTGCCACCTCTGCACCGTCTTCAGCCCCTGGAGCCCAAAGCAGTTCATCATCAGAGATGAGTGAATTCGAGAAATTCAAGCAACAACACTTGGGCGAGTTTAAAAGCTACAAGCAACAGTTAATGGAAGAGTTCAACGAGTTTAAGAAAATCTCTCAAGTGGAATCGGAACGCTATCAAAAGGAGCTAGGTACTGTTTGGGATAAACCTGAGCTGTCCACTAAGAAAACCTGGGTGACCTATTCCGAAGATAAGCAAACCAAAAACAAAGTGGACTTTGAAAAACAGACCATCACTATCTCCACCCAAGTGGGCAAAGATAAGAAATTGGCAGACGAAGCCCTGCGCAAAAAGCTACGTGCGCTAATTATGCAAAACCAGGCCCAGGCGTTTAAAGAAGATAAAGTAGCCCAGGCAGTGGAGAAGAAGAGCAAAGAAAAGCTTAAATTGATCAAAACCTCGGAAGTGCGGCCCACACCCATCGTTCTGCCTCTGGTGACCAATGACCCCAAGCCCAGCCCGAAAAAAGTGGATAAGATCGTGGATGATCTGCTAAAAGGGAAAAAGGAAACCGTAGAAAAAAGTGCGAAGAAAACCAACAAGGTGGTCACAGTGGAAATCCCCATTCCACCGGTCAAGGAAGAACCCATCAAGAAACAACCGGTGAAAAAAGCCCCCACCAAGACCGCTGAAGTGAAGCCAGTGGAAAAAGCTTCTCCCAAAGCAAAAGTAATGGCAGACCAGCGCTTCAATAAACTGCCCCGTAAAGCCAGGGAAATATCCAATCCCGTGGCGGAATTTGCTAAAAAGGCCAATGTAGATATTGAATTGGTCTATGCCATTATTGAAACGGAATCGGCGTTTAATCCCATGGCCAAATCCCCCATTCCGGCGTTTGGTTTAATGCAGATTGTGCCAGGTTCCGCCGGTATGGATGCCACTCAAAAGCTGTTCGGTAAAGGCCGTATTTTATCACCATCCTACTTGTACGATCGCGACCAAAATATTGAGGTGGGCACCACCTATCTGAACATTTTGTACTTTAGCTACCTTAAGGGTGTTAAAGATCCCCTAAGCCGTTTGTACTGTGTCATTGCCGCCTACAACACCGGTGCAGGCAATGTTTCCAAAGCGTTTATCGGCACGAAGAAGCTGCGTAACGCATTGCCCGTAATCAACTCTAAGTCTCCTCAGCAAGTGTATGATCACATGATCAAAAACCTTCCCTATGAGGAAACCCAAAACTACTTGAAGAAAGTGGTCACACGCATGCCAAAATACAAGGCGTAATCTAACGATTCTGAATGGCTGAGCAGGTAAATGAGCAAAAGTAACGAAGAACTTAAGTCAGAACTAATGCGAGAGTTGAGCGACGACATCGCTGAACAAATCGAAGAAGAAGTGGATGAAGAAGTTAGAGAGCGGGTTCAGTTTAGCCGCTTTAAGAGTTCCTTTATTGCTGTGGCTGCGGCCATTATGGCATTGGGCCAGTTTTCTGAAGCCGTTACCCTTATTGAAGACGGCGTGAATTCATTACGCTCCCGTTTCACCAATACAGTGGAATACGATCTGCTTTCCCACATTCATGTCAGCAATACGGAAGCATACCTTTCTGAACTGGTGGGGGAGCCACAGGTTTCTCGCAAAATCAACGATGACATAGTGGCTAACTACTACCACACAGAAAAATTTTTGCTCACCGTCTTTATTGAAGACAGCCGCGTAGCCGCCTATTACTACGTACCCCTGGAAGAGGATTTCAATCCCACTGTGGCAGAATACGCTGAAGGTGACTGGGATCTCATGGTAAACACCTATGCTCAATTTCCTGCCAATCCCAAAGAGTATTTGGTGGATCATTCCAAAACCACCAGTTACTACTTGGAAAGCCTGGACTCCGGTAGTGCCGGATTGTTTTTAAATAATTACCTGGGCAATGTCTCGATCAATTCCATGCAGGGTTCTCAGTTATTGATAAAACTCTATGGTGAAGAAGTTAACGGCAGTGATGAATCCATTTTGCAAGCGCAAACTGAGTTAAGAGAACAAGCGCAACCCAACTTCTTTGGCCGTGGCACTCTGCCAATAGAATTGATTCAAAACAGTATTTTAACGGGGGCTGAATTTTCCAGCTTCTTTGGCCAATGAAATCGTTAACTGCATCTTTCTGCTCAATCACCGTATTAACCAGCCTGGTGGCCTTTAACGCTCAAGCGGAGCAACCCTGCTGGCTTGAAACACCGGTCAATGGCGACGCCAAAGGGCAAGTGGGCGTGGCCCGTGACCTGTGGATTGGTGGACCAAAGCCGGAACAAATGAGCGCACAAAGAGCCATTGCAAGATTATGCGGCATGGAAGGCAAAGTATGTGAAAACGAGACCCTTACCGATGCCTATGAGAACAAGAGTTTATTTGGCAAGCCGTTGCACTTTGATTACTACCGTCACAATGGCTACGTCCACAGCTACGCCAGCTACGGCCCCGCCGACAGCAAACAATGTGAACCTTTAGCCTGCTCCATTAGTCAGTGCAAGCCTGAATGGTTATGCAATGCCACAGCAAGCGAGGACAACACGGTATTAGGTATCAGTTACCGGGCGGTAACCCCAGACCAACAGCATAAGCTCTCCATCAACAATGGCTTGTATCAAGCGGAATTTTTATACGGCGTTGATGTGTGGGCAAAAGCGCAAATGCTGCAGGGGCAAGTGGGCACCCAGGCTTTTACCATTCTTACCCAGGAAGGCAATGTGGATACGGGAGACAAAGAAATATTGTCCCACCACGTGAAACAACAATGCCGCAGCAACGATACCTTATTTAGTCAGATCGTTTTCAATGGCGACGCCGTAGTGGCGCAAAGTGAACATCTAGACCTGAGCTGGATGAAAAACCCCAAAGCCCATGGCCTAGACGGTGCAGTTGGATCCGCAGAAAAACCTGCCGCCAGCGGCTTGGTATCAGACCAAATCAAAATCGCCATTGAACGGGCAGCCAAAACATTGGCTTTCGAAAAGAAGGCCATCGTAAAAAGCGATGAGATTGTGGTTACCAATGGCAAAGGTGGCTTAATCAATATTCGCAACCTTACCCAAGACACCAACGTCAATCTAAAAGCCCGTGTACAACGGTTTCATTTTGAAGAAACCAAAGGGCCCTTCTTGAAAGTGTATGTTTGGTTGGTTACTCAGACTGAAGCATGAGCAGATTGTGGATGTTTCACCGACCTACGGGAAATTAACCCATACCTGCCTCACTGTTGTTGCTTCTATCCCTTCAAATCGTAATCAAGATTAGACAATAGCTAGATTATGTGACTACGAGTCATTTACATGAAAAAACCAGTAGCACTCTCACACTACTGGTTTTTGGTGTTAAGGTTTAACTAATAAGTATTTTTACATCACAAATGCATATTCAGAGAAACACCAAATGAAGTGAGATCCTCATCTACTTCATAGTCTCTGAACGCGTCTGTGTTACTGACATCGACCCCATTGACTTTTACATTACCGTCGGAGAAAGAGTAACTTTGAAACTTAACAAATCCAGTAAGGCTAAGATTATCAGATAGCAATTTAGTTAAAGACCCACCAAAACTCACGCCAACTGTTGTGTCAGAGTCATAGACAAGATTAGTTGTTCCGTCTCCAAATTTCCACTCACCATCCAAAACTGCCACGGCGAGACTCACGCCAAATTGGAGCGAATCATCTATCGCTTGCCCATAACCACCGCCAAAAAACACACCATCTGCCTCGAAACTGGCAGTACCTATTGGATTTGAATTTACTTCGATTTGTGACATATCCGTGGTTCCAGTCTTATAGCCACCAAATACTGAGTAACCACCCTCAATCTGATAACCCACGGCCAATGACAAGTCGTCTCTCTCTAAATCTCCAGAATCACCAGGCTCTTCCCATTCCGCCGACAAACTAGTGGTTATGTTGATATCCGCATAAATCGGTCCATTTGAAACGCTTATTCCACCGCCAAGTGATACGTAGTCAGATTCTGTTGGTCTGAACTCTTGATTGCCCTGGGTCGCCGTAAGTTCATACATCTGATAGCCCAGTGAAGCATAAGGCCGAACTCGAATATCTTCCCCAAATGCAGATGTAGACAATGCGATTGTTCCTAATAACAATCCGATCTTTGTTCCATTGTTCATTTTTAACTCCAAGTTTAAATTTAATACACAACGTATTTATCAAATACAGGGTTAATCCCCCTGCTTTTTACTGCAATTCAATCTCTATATCCTGATGCATCCCTATTTTGTCTATTACCCCAATTCCTCTTTCAAAATGAATCCAATTCATCAAAAGCTGATGAAGACCGCTTGTTTATGATTGAAATCTGAAGCTCATGCATCCGCTTTTCTTCGTAACTAAGAATCGCCTGCTTGGGGACACAGCCACGGGTAAAGGCCCTTTCGATCTTATCGCGATAGTCCATTCGATCTATTTCCAAATGACGATCCACAAAACTGCTTACTTCAGAATCAAACTTGAACGCTTCCACAATTTGTTTGTCTTTTGCGTCTACAATGACACGCTTCTCTTGCTCCTCTGCCACCAAGGTCATGATCTTGTTAATTTCAACTATCATGGCGTTACGTGTTTTTTCCCTGCTCTTGTCAACCGCTTCTATATCGCCTTTGGCGGTGGCAAAAACACAAACATGTTGATCATCCAATGGCTTGTAATACCATTTTGGCGCACCACGCAATTTAATTTCATGGCGGTTTTCAAGATAGTTTTTAAACAGGTGACTGCTTAATACCTTGATCAATTCTAAACAAACACCTTCCAGCACCACCCCATGGGAAGGCACGCTGGTTAATGCGCATAGAAGCACGACTGTGCATGTGGTGCGCCTCATTATCCGATTCCTTTTTTGATGTGTGTTTTTTTAGACGGACAACACCCCTCATCGTCCGCTGGGAAATAACAAACGGAGGTAAAACACGCCGGTGATGGGGTCGAGCCATTCCTTATCCACCCTATAACGTTGCGCGCTTATACCCACCTTTGAACTGACACGAGCATATTGCTGATAATCCGCGTCGCCTTTACCAGTCCCCTGACTGGTCACCTCCACAGACTCAACATGAGAGCTTAGATAGTTGGCCAGTTCCTTTTGAGCCAAAAGCATTGCGGTTCTGCGCTGGGCTTCTATTCCACCCATATTTTGAGGCGGGGCCGATACAGTAAAGCTAAGACTACCGTCCCCCAAAGCAGCCGGTTGCGCTGTTACCCAATCTGGCTTATTACTCACAGGTGATTCCATTGGTACAACGTTAGATGTTGTCTGAAAAGATGAAGTAGTGGGCGTTGACTGAGCACATCCAGCCACTAAAATCAGATTCAACAACAATCCAGAAAAGCAAAAATTGCAGCTATTTGAGGTGATCATAATGCAATCTCCTCAAAGTCAGAGGTGCATGCTCAGCGTGACACCAAAAGTAAGAATGTCTTCGTCAACTTCAAGCCCGGCCAACTCTTCAGTGAATATACTCCCGGCAAATTCCCCATCGAAATCTGAATAGGTATAGGATTGATATTTAAACGATCCAGTTAGGCTGAGGTTGTCATTGATCAGCTTACTCATTGACAAGCCTGCACTAACACCCACGGTAGAATCGGATTCCACTTTAACTTTGTTAATGGTTTCATTTTCCCAGGTATAGTGCCCCTTCATTAATGCTGCGGCCAAGCTAAAACTTAAAAGCGTGGTTTCATCCACGTTCCAGCCCTGGCTGGCACCAATAAAGAATCCATCTGCTTTGAATTCAATATCAGGTATGGAAGCATCGTTGCTAAACTCAGACATTTCGCTGGTACCTATTTTGTAACCACCGAAAACAGAAAAACCACCCTCCAACAAATAACCCATTGCAAATGAAATATCATATCGAGTGAAATCGGCATCCCCATCGGCACTTTCAAGTTCTGCCGCGACACTGGTAGATAGGTTCAAATCCCCATATAACGATCCATTTGAAACCGTAACACCACCGCCCACTGCAAGATAATTCGAGTCAGCCACCTCGGTCTCCGATTCATCTGGGCCATTTGGGTCAACGATGGTAAATTCATATTTCTGAAGTCCCAGATTGGCGTAAGGCTTTACTTGTACCTGTTCAGCAAATACAGATGGAGCAAATACTATACCGCTCACTAATAGACCAAGCTTTATTCCATTCTTCATTTCCAATAATCCTAATAGTCTCAAAAAAACAAAATACTAAGAGTAAAAATAATCACCCATCAAACTTTTAAAAATTCCCAAAAATCACCCGACTTGGCTTCTTTTCTTTTTGCTTTGGAGGTACAACTGTCTGAGCCTTTGGCTGCGGAGCAGGAGGCGGTGTTTGAACTGCTCTATTTTCGCTAGAAAATGTGTCTTTCTTAACCATCATGGGTTTAGATCTCGCACCGTCGGGAGTCTTGCGTGGAGACGGCGGTGTGTATACTGGCCTGCTGGGTTTCTTGGGAGAAGGCCAATAAGCAATATTGGGAATAGCCTCTCGCAGATAGGTTCTAAACTCCTGGGCCGCTCGATCAGAAAGCGATTCCTTCAATGCCGGGGTTAAGGCGGGTGAAACCATCACAGCTATCTTTACGTAGTGCTTACCAATCCCTCTTTTATTCTCCAGGATTTTGCGGTTTGAGAGTTGGGCTTTTACCTCCTTACGCACTTCGTCATTAATTAACTGAAAGTTCTTAACTTCAGTGACCGATTCCATCAGCACCACTGATCCGGAATCTTTTGCTTTTCTTTCCGCTTTCATCATCGTTTGGTTTTCACAAGCTCTAGGTGTTATATCTTCTCCACAAAATTCTTGAGCTTCTACTTCAATGACGGAGCTTGTTTGAAAATCTTTTAGCCTGCGTTGCACGTGAGCATCCAGGTACCTGAGAAGCCTGGAATCATAACGGTCCTGTGCGGCTCGCAACTCAGAGCTGAGTATTTTGATATCCGTTTCTATTGCAGACACTTGCTGCTGGTATCCACTGAACTCTTTCTTTTTTTGCTTTAACCCCGCGTTGACTTTTCGGTAGATTTGCGACTTCTCGTTCACTTTTTGATCGATATCCTCACCAGGTTGCTCGATCGTCACCTTCTGCCAGAACTCCAAATTACTCTTCGCAACATCTCGATCTTGCTTGTAACGGGCCAACTGACCGTGCGCCGACTCTATAGTAACTTTCAGCCTAGCCAATTCCATGTGCTTATCATCTATCAGTTTTTTCTTCTTGGCATAAACGCTATGGAGCTGCTCGAGCTCTGCAATCTCAACCTGACTGAGAACAACCCCCATGGCAGAATGGCTCCACATTGCCAACATGCCCACCACCGCAAACGCCAGTGATAGTCTTTTATAACCAGACCTAACCATTTTACTAGTATCCCCAAATATTGATCGACACTTGAACTGATATGCTTCATCCAATTTAGACGGACAGTCATCAGGTTTTGGAAAATGAAATTTATTCCAACCCCAGACAAAAAGACTGTTTTCTATACAAAATAATTTAAGCAAAAGTAGTTTTATGAAGAAGCAGTTCCCCATCGTTTCCGCCCCTTAATACTGAACATTCACTAGCAAATGCCCATGGACTGTAAAACGTAGGAATGGGTAACCATATAATTGTTCTCACAAGACCTCAACACCCCCAACAGCCTATATATCGAGCTTTTTGTTTTCCTTTTGTGTAGAAAGTTTGCCTATCAAAGATCCCGGTATTTTTTATTCAATATTTCGAAACACCCCTTACCGAACAGCCTCTTCTCTGTCTCCCTAATGGTTATCCATCCCCGCAGCGGCGGCTGTTTCCCAAAACTAAGTACAGATCAATTCAACTTAACCCGTTTTCATTGAAAAATCTGTCCGTCTAATCCAACCGCAACGGTATCCAAAATTAACCAGGGGTAAAAAATGAAACCTGTACAAACGTTAAAAACCTTAGCAACAACTGTAGCCCTAGCCACCTTGGTTGGCTGCGCAGCCCAGCAACCAATAGCTCAGCAAGCTACTTCGGTCGCCTCTACTTTACCTGGTTGGGTAATGAACCCTGTGGTGGAAAACGGTATCGCGGATACACAGTGTGTACTGGCTAAGCCCAATACCAGCATGAGTATTTTGAAAAACCAAGCCACAACCCTGGCTCGAGCGGATCTCAGTAAGCAAATACAAGTGAGAGTAAAGGCCATGGACAAAACCTACCAGCGGCTAACGGATACCACCCAAGGTCAGGAAGTGGGAGGCACCTTTGAATCGGTTTCCAAGCAAGTTTCACAGCAGGTGCTCACGGGCAGCCGCGCCATTCAAATGGATTACATCACTTTACCCGGTGGCGAACAAAACTTTTGTGTGATGACCGCCCTATCACCTGAGCTTACGAACACCCTGTTTAAGCAAGTGGTGCAAAAGTCCGGTGCCAACCTTTCACCACAACATGAAAGCGTACTCTATGAGCAATTTATGGGCAGTATTGCTCAAAATGACCTAGCGCAGGAAATTCAAAAAGAATTTATGGTCGGTAATGCCCAGAAAGAGTTAGAGCAAGAACAGCACAATCAATAATGGGGTGCCTCTGGCACGCTTTAATTGAAACGGGATACAGCAATATGAAACACCCACTTATAACACTATCACTCATGGGCGGCCTATTGGCTGTTACAGCACAAAACGCCGTACCGGATCCCTTTGCGGAGCTGGAATCCGTCACCACTGGACAGTCTTCATCGCCTGGGGCCCAAGCTGGTGCATCCACCATGAGCGAGTTCGAGGCGTACAAGCAGCAACACCTGGGGGAGTTAAAAGACTACAAACAGGCGTTGCTGGAAGAATTCAACGAATTCAAAAAAATCTCTCAAGTGGAGTCGGAACGCTACCAAAAAGAACTGGGTACCGTTTGGGATCAACCGGAGCTTTCCACCAAGAAAACCTGGGTAACCTATTCAGAAGATAAGCAAACCAAGAATAAGGTGGATTTCGAAAAGCAGACGATCACCATCTCCACCCAGGTTGGTAAAGATAAATCCCTGGCTGATGAGGTACTGCGCAAGAAACTGAGGGCGCTGATTCTACAAAATCAGGCCCAGGCCTTTAAGGAAGATAAAGTGGCCCAGGCGGTGGAAAAAAAGAGCAAGGAAAAGCTCAAGTTGGTTAAAACTTCACAGGTACGGCCCACTCCCATCGTGCTGCCGCTGGTTACCAATGACCCCAAACCCAGCCCGAAAAAAGTGGATAAAATCGTGGACGATCTTCTAAAAGGAAAAAAGGAGACTGTGGAAAAAAGTGCGAAGCAATCCAACAAGGTAGTCACCGTAGAGATTCCCATTCCCAAAGCTAAGGTTATGGCAGATCATCGGGTGAACAAATTGCCCCGCAAAGCCCAGGAGATCTCCGGCCCCGTGGCGGAATTCGCCAAAAAAGCCAATATAGACATCGAGCTGGTGTACGCCATTATTGAAACGGAGTCTGCGTTTAACCCCATGGCCAAATCCCCCATCCCGGCTTTTGGTTTAATGCAGATCGTGCCCGGTTCAGCGGGTATGGACGCCACACAAAAACTGTTTGGTAAGGGACGCATCCTGTCACCTTCTTATTTATACGACCGTGATCAAAATATTGAAGTGGGCACCACTTACCTGAACATTCTGTATTTTAGTTACTTAAAAGGCGTGAAAGATCCTTTGAGCCGTTTGTACTGCGTTATTGCCGCTTACAACACCGGTGCTGGCAACGTATCCAAAGCCTTTATCGGCACTAAGAAACTGGGTAACGCTCTTCCGGTGATCAATTCTAAATCACCCCAGGAGGTTTACGATCACATGATCAAAAATCTACCTTACGAAGAAACCCAAAACTACTTGAAGAAAGTGGTTACGCGTATGCCGAAATACAAGGCGTAACCGTTGCCCCGGAAAGGCTGCCCCTTAGCCTTTCCGGTTTTTTTGTTCAATTCATTCTGTAGTTCCTTGCCTCCCTGTCCGTCTACTTCCCATGTGGCGACTATCCGCGCCAACTACCCAATATTGTCATGAGACATTCGGAGGTTATCATGCATATCAACAAGCTTGTCTGTACCTTGATTTTTTCATTATCCTTAGCCGCCTGTGGTGGTGGAGGTGGAGGTGGCAATGACGCACCCCCGGCTAATCTCACACCAGATGCAAACACCGAAGATTCCGATGGCGATTCCATTGTCGATACTTCAGACAATTGCCCCTCAGTAAGTAACAGTGGCCAGGAAGATACGGATGCTGACGGTATGGGCGATGCCTGCGATATGCAGGACGACACCGATTCCGATGGCGATTTAGTGCGAGACGAAATCGATAATTGCCCTTCCGTAGTTAATACCGAACAAGTGGACAGCGATGGAGACGGTGTTGGCGATGCTTGCGATATGCAGGACGATACGGATTCCGATGGTGATGGCATTCGTGATGAAGTGGATAATTGCCCATCCACCGCTAATCCAGGTCAAGCTGATAGCAACGGCAACGGCACAGGTGACGCCTGTGAAGGCGTAGTAGTGGTTGACTCAGATAATGATTCAGTACCCGATGCCACAGACAACTGCCCCGCTATTTCAAACCCTGACCAAACCGACACCGATGGTGATGGCGCTGGTGACGCTTGTGATTCTCAGAATGATTTAGACAGCGATGGCGATGGCATTCGAGACGAGATTGATAACTGCCCCGCTATTTCAAACCCTGGCCAAGCCGACACCGATAATGATGGCGTAGGCAACGCGTGTGATTCTCAAAATGATTTAGACAGCGATGGTGATGGCATCCGAGACGAAATTGATAACTGCCCCGCGATTTCAAACCCTGGCCAAGCCGACACCGACAATGATGGTGTAGGCAACGCGTGTGATTCTCAAAATGATTTAGACAGCGATGGTGATGGGGTCCTGGATGAATTAGACAATTGCCCCGCAGAAATCAACCCCGACCAAACGGATACCGATGGAGACGGCGTTGGTGATGCTTGCGACTCAGTTAATAACACCGATAGCGACGGAGACGGCATTGTTGATGAAAGCGACAATTGTCCAGCTGTTGCCAATGTTGATCAGGCAGATTCTGATGATGATGGAGTCGGTAACGCCTGCGATACCCAGGATGATACTGATACCGATGGAGATGGCGTTCGTGATGAAGTGGACAACTGCCCAACCGATGCCAATGCGGATCAGACGGACACCGATCTGGATGGCGTGGGTGACGTTTGTGATTCCGTAGACGATGCCGACAACGACGGTGTTCTGGACGCAGCTGATGTGGATGCTGACGGCGATGGCTTAATCGAGATAGATTCACTGGCGATGTTAGACTGGGTTCGAAACGATTTAACAGGATCTTCTTTAACCGATAACCAGGGAGTATCTAACAGTGAAGGCTGCCCCGTGGACGGCTGTATCGGATACGAGCTGATTGCGGATCTGGATTTCGATACCAATGGAGACGGTGTATTAGATAGAAACGATGATTACTTTGATTATGGTAATAATTTGAGGGATGAAGGTTGGTTGCCTATTGGTGGTGTAACTGAAGACGAGCCTTTTGCCGCCAACTTTGAAGGAAACAACCATAGAATTAGTAATCTGTACATTAAGCGAACGTCATCTGAATCTACCTCTACTGACGGATTCAGGATTGGTTTGTTTGGATCTATTTCCGGAACGCAAGAAAAGCCAGTTCAGATTAGTAATCTTATTCTTGATGGTAGCCAGAGTAGTATCACTGGTAGAGGTGGTATAGGTTCAGTTGCTGGAACGTCTAACCTGGCGAATTTTACTAATATCCAAGTCTCAAGTGAAGTTAAAGCTATCGTTCCTTTCATTTTTGGTTATCCTGCTTCAGCAGTTCTGGGTGGCCTAGTGGGCAGTCTTAGTGTAGGAACAATTAAAGACTCCAGCTTCGCCGGCAGTGTAACTTCGAGTACAACTATGAATGAGGAGCGCGAGAATGTTTATCAAGATTCCTTCGTAGGCGGTTTGGTTGGCTACTCATCTACAGCTGTAATTGAAAACTCTAAAATGGAAGGTTCTGTAATAAGTCAGGCAGATCATATTGGAGGAATTACAGGAAATGGAGATAACATTGCGATCAATGGTTGTACTGTAAATGCCATAGTGACTGGTCGGCAACGGGTGGGAGGAATCGTTGGATTCATTGATAATTATTCCTTTCTTTCCTATAGCATGGCTGATGGAGAAGTTTCTGGTACGAGGGAACTTGGAGGTATCGCGGGGTTTTCTAACCAAAGTGAACTAACGGGCACTGTGTTCACTGGCAAAGTTATACAAGGAAACTTCAGGTACGCTGCGCTTGCCGGAGGCATCGTGGGATCCCTATTTAACGGTTCATTATCAAACTCCATGTTTGTTGGCAAAATTGAAGCAGAATCAGACACCATTGGTGGCGGTATTGGTACCGCTAGTTTTACTTCGGTGTCTTCTGTCTTTGTCTCTGGCGAAGTTTTAGGAGGTAAAACAGTCGGCGGGTTAGCGGGCAGTAGTTCAGTTAGTGAATTTGATTCGAATTTTGTAAATATCAATATCATTACTGAAGGGCAGTCAGCTGCTTTTATCGATTCTAGCATCCAAGATACATTCAATGAAAATCAGGTTGTTGCCAATCAATCAGGGAATGATCTATTTACTGAAATTCAAGTAAGCCGAACCGATACTTCAATTCACGTGGCAGGTTTTTCTCTAGAAGAACTCAAATGCCCCACAGCAGCGAGTAATATCACCTGCTCAGATCGGGTTATCTATAACCTTTGGGATACAAAATTTGATCCTTGGCTACTTGAAACTACGGAAGAAGAAGTACCGGTCTGGAACTTCGGAACCAGTGATCAGTTACCAGGCTTACTGATTGGCGACAAAGTATACAGAGACGCCGATGGAGACGGTAACCTGGACTAAGAGAGAACCCGAGTTTTCACTCGGGGGCTAAGTTGAACGCGGGGCTGGGAAGCAATATAGTCTTTCCGGCCCTTTTTTTGCTGTTTACCCGTACCCTAGTGTCCGTCTAAAGAAACATACAAATTATTGAAAACTATTTGCCTTTCACCGTAGATCCTCAAGGAGTGACCCATGAAACTGAAAGCTCTTCACGCCGGGGTGCTTAGCGCCATGTTGGCAACCTCAGCTCTAGCGGCTGACCCCAGTGATTCCCAGCGTCTGTTCGACGAAATGGATTGCGAGCTGGGGGATTGCTGTAAACAAAATCTCGAAAAATCCACCATGCTTTTAAAATCCCTACGGGAATCCATTAAACCGCTAAAAGACAAGTACGCAAGCTGCCAATCTCAGCTGTCTCAACTGGACAAAAAACAATCACAGATTTCAGCGCTAGAAAAAGAAAACAATCTACTCAAAGCTCAACTCAGTAAAGGAAGCAAGACTGCCACAACTGCAGCAAATTTCGCTTTATACTCCAAGCAGTTGGAGGGAAAGGTGTCAGTACTCAACGAGCAAGTGAGCAAGTTGGAAGCCAACAATCAAAAGCTTACTCAACAGATTGAAACTCTGAAAGTAGAAAACGCCCGCTTAACACAGGCAAAAGCCACTCCTGCTGCTCCCGCAGTAACTAAATCAGCTCCTGCAGTTGCTGTTGCTAAACCGGTGCCAGTAGCCACTGCACCCGCGCCAAAAATACCGGCGGCACAAGTCGGGGGTAAAATAGTAGGGAATCTATTGTCTATTAAGCGGGAAACCAGTGGACGGAAAGGAACCGATCAAATAGTGCTGGGCATTTCACTAACCAATTCTACCAACGAAACTATTTATGGGATTTTAGTGGGGCCAGAAGTAACAGCCATTGACGACAATAATAATATGTTTGCTACAACAAACCACACACATATTAAAGGCATAACAATGTGTCAATATTACAATACAATTTACAACGAAATGGGATGGTGTGAAGATCAGATAAAGAATAGCAAAATTTCAACAACCTCATTCCGCCCCGGCGTACCTGTGAATCTGTTAGCAAGTATACCCGCCATTAACTCCGACCCTGATAAGAAATCCAACAAGGTTAACACCACCCTGTTCTTATTATTGGAAACGGAAGAAAAAGGTGTATACGAAAAATTCCCAGTGGATATACGACAATAAACAATCGAAAAATTTCGATGCGTTTTAAGGATGGATAAGTCATGAAAGAGATTCTGACAAGAGGGGGCTTCGGGGAATTTTTAGAAGTAATTCCTCGTTTTGCCCAAGCGTTTTTCGTGTTTATTGAAGATCTTACCGAGGATAATCCCATTGCACCTGGTGCAATAATCGTACTTATTATTACTTTTATCATTTATCTTGCTCGCTTTGTTTCCAAAAGAAATTAGTCCGTGGTTACTTTATACGAATAACCTAGAACTCAACATACCAAATAGATTTGTTAGGTTATGAAGGCTTTAGCCAGACAGGATTGAAACAATCTTTATAATGCAAAAATACTTTGACAGTACGATTAGGTTAGGAAACAAAATGGAAATGCCTCGGGCTTCATCTATCAGATAAAGCCCGAGGCTTATTGGATGTAGAGGGTTTTCCCACTACTCTGAATCTTTTGTTATAATCTCAGCAAAGGTTCTTCCAGCTCCCTCTGCATATTCTTTTATCTCATCCTTGTTTTCATCGGCAAATTCACCGATCTTTGAAGCCGCTGACACAGCGACATCTGCGGCATTAGAAACCGCAGAGGCGGTTAATTCTTTAATTTCTTCATCATGATCAACAAAGTAAGAGTGCAACCATTCAGAACCGGCATTCCAAGTGCTCACAGCACTCTTTAAACCACCAGGCTCCATATCTGATTCATCGAATTGCAGTCCTGACCCCGCTGCCGCAATGACGCCCATACCCACTAACCCCAGCTTAAGTGCAAATTTGATCATCTTTGTTCTCCTATTGATAAGACTTGGCTTAGATCCAATAGACGGACAAATTGCTGGAATAACCCAATTTGGATTTAACTGGTTTGCCCATGAAAAACCGAAGATAATAGAGCCAAATACGTAAACGGTTTTCACGGAAGGGATTTTTCAGCATTATGAACCAAACGACACTATTAGAGCGCCCCTTAGTTTCTTGGTGCATCGCCGGATTGATACTGTTTTCCGTGGTTTGCTACTCTTTGGAGACCTTACCTAATTTAAGCGAATCAACCAAACTGTTTCTTCATTATGCGGAAATATTTGTGGTAGCCGTGTTTACCCTGGAATATTTGTTTCGTATATATTCAGCCCCCAACAAGCTAAAGTTCATTTTCAGTTTCTATGGCTTGGTGGATCTGCTGGCTATTTTACCCTTCTATTTGGCGTTTACCGTCGATCTGCGCACCTTAAGGTTACTGCGATTACTTCGGCTGGCCAGGCTATTAAAACTAGCAAGATATAACAGAGCGATTCAACGGTTTGGTAAAGCCATCTACCTGGCGAAAGAAGAATTAATCATATTTACCTTCGCCAGTTTGATACTCATTTACCTGGGAGCGGTCGGAATCTATCATTTCGAACACCAAGCTCAACCAGAGGTCTTCCGTTCAATATTTGATTGCCTGTGGTGGGCAGTGGCCACGCTTACTACGGTGGGTTACGGTGATATTTACCCCGTCACTCTAGGAGGCCGTTTGTTTACCTTCGGAATTCTAATGGTGGGATTGGGTTTAGTCGCTGTGCCCACGGGGATTGTTGCTTCGGCTTTATCCGCCATAAGACGAGAGCAGGAATCTTTGCACGGATTTGAAAAAAAATAATTTATTGTGGAATCAAAATCGAGTTTCCTATAGCTTATGCATGTCTACTTAAATCATGGCACCTCTTAATGCGTCCATGATCGAGAGATATTTACCATTTTTATTTCTTTAAATTATTTTTTTTTTTAAACATTCATATTCCTTTCAACAGGGTGATTGGTATGAGGCACGTCTATTTAAAATCATTTTCATTCGTATTTATCACAACGCTATTCGGTTGCGGAGGAAGTAGCAGCGATTCTCCGGAGAACGTTGAAGATAATTCATTAACTGAAGATTACTCAGTCACTGCTAATGTAGCTGGGCTCATGGGTAATTTAACCGTAAGTGCAAACAATCAGAGTTTGGATATAGGGGAAGACGGCACCTTTGAATTTCCTCAACCTTTTACTACCGGCACTACGGTGAACATCGCAGTGGATGACAGCCCATTCAGGCAAAACTGTATAATTGAAGGGGCCAATGAAATAGCTATTCAATCAGACATAAACGTGAACATTAACTGCGGCCCATTAGGTATACTTAACGGCACTGTTAGAAACTACTACAATGGTGAGCCACTATCCGATATCCAAGTCAGCCTCACCGCCCAATCTGGGGAGGAAACCATTAACATAGAATCAACAGTTTCGGATGGCGATGGCAGTTTTACAATCACAGGTATCGGTATTTCTGATCGATTCGTCCTGTCAGCATTCAGTTCTCAGTACGGGCGAAATTCAATTATTGTTAGCAATGACGATAGCAATCCAAACATCGTCGCCAGTCCTTTGGTTTTAAACGCAGACAATACTGACACGTTCGATTCTACCTCTGCCATTGAACTGGAAGCCGGTGGACTTGTCGTGATCAGTCTTCCAGAGAATGCTTTTGCAAACATGGACGGAACTCCGTTTACTGGTTTGGTTTCAGCCACAATTACGGTGATTGACCCTTCCAGCGACCCTTCAATTATGCCAGGTGAATTTCTCGCAACCGACCCAGCCACAGGGGATATCGTGGGCATTCAAAGTTTTGGCGCAGTCGACTATATTTTTCTAGATTCAGAGGGCAATCCTTTGCAATTACGTGACACTGTTTCTGCCCTCATTAATATTCCAGTTGCATCAGGCGCGCTGAGTCAAAGCCTGCTTGATTCTATGCCCCTATACTATTTCGACACTGAAACAGGACTTTGGGAGCAACAAGGCCTTGCTACGCTGACAAACCAAAACGGGATAGTGGCCTATCAGGGCGAAATCAGTCAGCTTGGAACCTGGAATGCCGACCTGCAAATAGAGTCCATTGACATAAACGGCTGTATTGTTAATGAAACCAATCAACCTGTGGCACGAGCAAAAGTTACTAGCACAGGCAGGGATTACATTGGTAGCAGCACAGGGCTATCCGATGAAGCAGGATTTTTCAACCTTACTGTTAGAACGAATTCTGAAATATTGATTTCAGCTACAGATGGCAATCAAAGCGGAACTAAAATTATAAATTCAGGCATATCAACACTTACAGTAGAAGAATGCCTGGTTTTATCAGAGGGTTCAGTCACGCTGGAGTTAACCTGGGGAGAAAACCCAGTCGATTTGGATTCTCACTTATACTATCCAACCGAAGATGGATCTGAAGGTCTCCTCTACTTTGTCTTCAAAGAGGTTATTCTGGGCGAAACGGTTATCGCTTTGGATGTGGATGATGTATCCAGCTTTGGCCCAGAGATTATTACTATTCCAAGCTTCCCAGTGCCCGGAACTTATCGCTACGTGGTGCATCACTACGCGGGAACTTCTAATATTCAGGATTCCCCGGCTCGAGTGGCTCTAAATTTCAACGGCGACATTGAAATCTTCTCTCCAAATGAAGCATTTGGTGATCCCTCTCAAAGCTATTGGCATGTGGTCAACTTTGTCGTTGCTGAAGACGGAACAGTTTCACTTGAAAGAGTACAGCAATTCAGCCCAGTTAGTTCCGGCAACTTCGATAACCAGACAATGGCTCGTCTCAAGCCACTCTTAAAACAGGACAAGCCCTATGCTAAATAAAGCGAAACTCAAAATCGAAATTGAGTAAGTTTAATTTCATTCAGCAATAATATAACGCCTTCTCTCTGTCTAACTTTAATCTAGAAAGAGAGAAGGCGATCTAAACAAGCAAAAATTATAGTGTGGCTAAAATCCATAGCCCCTATCAAACCAGAAATCACAAGCACCTTGTCTGAATTTTACTTCGTTAACGGGCTTTGGTTTTATATTTAAATAATTATCATCAGCTATATCAAATCTTCGCCATACCATAGAGCTATTGCCATTAGGGTCACCATGTCTGGCAAAATTCCCCCATGCTTGTTGCATAAAATCTCTTACGTCCCGATCAGACTGTCGAAAAAATGCCGTGAGAAAAGGAAACTCAAACAAGAAACCGACGTCTGCACTATGGAACACACCCAATTCTGGTGCATTGTCACCGAAACCAAACTCAACTATCTCAAAAAATGGACTAAATGGTATATGGGTTAATGAGTAAAACCACACCGGGTTATTGGCGCTATAAAGACGAGCCATATTAAGCGCGGGGCATTTCATAATCATATCCCCCCGGAGGTCCGCGTGAGCTTCACCGGCATTTTGGTAATTCGATAAGGGATAGTGTTGCGCCAAAGTGGCTCCCCGGCCAGGATAGCGGTCATCCAGAAAAGAAAGATACTCCTGCTTATCCTTTGGATGATCCATAAAACCCGCAAACAAACTGCCTTCATGGTGGTTGCTGCCTAACATAATCGGCGTATTTGATCTTGGGTGATTCTTCAAAAGCGTTATGGGGCTTTCAGGAAAAACGTCACCATCAATCACCAGCCCTATTTGATAGGGCCACTCGTCTAGTCTAAGAGAGAATGTGCCAAACAGATTGCCTTTAACCGGTTTACGTACAGCTTCAATGGGCATATTGCGAGCACATTGGAGCGGTTCTTCCGCATTGCCACAACCCAGGGTATTCAACAGGGCTAATCCTTCCTGTTGTGCCCTTTCGGGGCTCATCACTCCTAAAGTATCACAGGCTCCACTTTGCATAATGACCCGTTGAAACAGATCCGGATCTCGGGTTTTTGGGGTTGCCAGCAAGGCACAAACGTTGGTAGAACCAGCGGACTCACCAAATAACGTGATATTTTCCGAATCACCACCAAATTGGTTAATTTCAGAATTAACCCACTTCAATGCGGCTATCAAATCTTTAATGGCTTGATTGCCCTTGATGGGTGGAAGGCTACCGGTGGCAGGCAAGGCAAAAAACCCTGACACCAAAAGGCGATAGTTGGCACTCACCACAATCACGTTTTGTGCCGCAGCAAGGGCCGCACCGGAATATTGCCATTCACTGCTTGACCCGCTCATTTGAGCACCTCCGTGAACCCAGAACATCACCGGGTGGGGACCGGGGGTTTTTGGTACCCAAATATTTAGAGTTAAACAATCCTCACTCTCAAAAAAGATGGGTAAGCCTGATCCATATTGTGTACAAGCATCTCCCATGGAGTGAGCTGCCAAATTTCCTTGCCATGGTTGCGGAGGCAACGGGTCTTCCCAGCGCAAATCCCCTACTGGCGGTTGCGCATAGGGTATGCCTAAATAAGCCTTAACTTTGCTTGTTTGCTTTCCTGCTACGGTCCCATAGCTTGTTTGAACCAATGTGTCGCTGGATTTACACCCCAAAAACAGCATGCAAACAACAGTGGCGAATAGATATTTCATAATGCGTATTGAGGTAACTTATTGGTAATAAAACAAGCCACAGATTATCGCTATAACAAGAGCAATGGGATTGTAAAGATGGGTCAACTGAATTAAATCAGTATTCAGCTTCAGGGCTCAACTGCGTTTTCAAACTTGTTTTATCATTTACTCCACTTTCTAAGAATGGTTTTACCAGCTCATCACTCACGCTCCACAACTGCGCTGCAACTTGACTGTCTTGAGACCGCTTGGAACCTGATTTTAAACGGCAGAACTCATCAAAGTAGCCGCCACTGAAACGTTCAATATCCGGAGTATGGGCCAGGTAAACTGACGTGCGGGCACCCCGGTTTGGCGTTAGTACACCGCCCATTAATTTGTATACGGTACGACGCCAAAAACTGCGCCCGGCAATGTTAGTACCCACGGCACCGGGGTGGAGGCTATAGGCGCTGATATTAGTATCCTGAAATCGTTTTGCTAACTCTCTTGTGAACAGTACATTGGCCAACTTGGACTGGGCGTAGGCCATGAGTGGATTGTATTTTTTCTCGCCGCGAAAGCTATGGAAATCAATCTTACCCAGATTATGTAACATGGAGGCCACGTTAATAATGCGCGCCTTTTTACTGGATTGAAGCTGGGGAAGCAGTAGTTGGGTTAATAAAAAATGACCCAGATGATTTACCGCAAATTGCAGTTCAAAACCATCTTGGCTCATATGTTTTTTCATGGGGAACAAACCGGCGTTATTGATCAGCACATCCAGATGATCAAACTCCTTGTTAAAATTATCCGTAAATGCTTTTACAGAAGCCAGCGAAGCCAAGTCCAACTGCATTACCCTAACCGCTTCATTGGCAGATGCTGCCACAATTTCCGCTCTGGCCGCCTGCGCCCGATCCAAATCTCTACAGGCCATAACGATTTCAGCGCCCTCTATGGCTAACGCTTTTGCTGTTTCTTTACCGATACCACTATTGGCACCGGTAATCACCACGGTTTTCCCCTTCATCATCAACTCCAATATGAGCAGCTATTTTTTTAGTTATGGGATATTACTATCATACTTAACTGCAAAGCTCTATTGCCACAGAAACCTTAAGGTTAAGAAACATGAAGAACTTACTGCTGGTGTGTCACGCGCCTTCTCCCAACACCCAAAAATTGACCCAGGCATTACTGCAGGGTGCCAACGACCCCGCGGTGGAGAATATCGATGTAAGGTGCATTGCCCCTTTGCAGGCCAAGCCGGAAGATGTGATGAGTTGTCACGGGATCATATTAAGCACCACAGAAAACCTGGGCTACATGAGCGGAGCACTGAAAGACTTTTTTGACCGCATCTACTACCCCTGCCTGGAGCAAAAACAGGGGCTGCCTTACGTGTTGGTGGTACGTGCCGGTCATGACGGAACCGGCACCTGCCGTGCCGTGGAAACCATTACCACTGGCCTGCGCTGGAAAGCGGTTCAGGAACCACTGGTGTGTCGGGGCGAGTGGCAGGAAGCGTTTGTAGATCAATGCCGGGAACTGGGCACCACCGTGGCAGCCAGTCTGGAAGCCGGTATTATATAGTGAGGTTAAAAGCTCCATTTGGTCATCTACGCCCAATCCGTTAAAATTGCACTTCGTCCCACCAACCTGTTGTCCGCAAACCATGTTGCCAGCTAAATCACTATTTACTTACCCCCGCTATTGGGCGGAGTGCTATGGCACGGCCCCCTTTTTACCCATGTCCCGGGAGGAGATGGATCAACTGGGCTGGGATAGCTGTGACATCATTATCATCAGCGGTGACGCCTATGTGGACCACCCCAGTTTTGGTATGGCGGTGATCGGTAGGTTATTGGAATCCCAGGGGTTTCGCGTGGGTATTATTGCGCAACCGGAGTGGAACAGCGCCGAGCCGTTTCGCCAATTGGGTAAACCTAACTTATTTTTTGCGGTATCCGCGGGCAACATGGATTCCATGATCAACCGCTACACCGCCGATCATAAGATTCGCCATGACGATGCCTATACCCCCAATAATGAAGGGGGCAAACGGCCCGACCGCGCAGTAATTGTTTACTCCCAACGATGTCGCGAGGCTTACAAAGATGTGCCAATACTCATAGGCGGCATTGAAGCCAGCCTGAGACGCATCGCTCACTATGACTATTGGTCTAACAAGGTTCGTCGATCCATATTACAGGATTCCAAAGCGGACCTGCTGGTCTATGGCAACGCAGAACGGGCGGTGGTGGAAGTGGCACACCGGGTGGCAGCGGGCCAAACCATGAAAGAAATTCGGGATGTGCGAGGAAGCGCTTGTATGATCACCGAATTACCCAGTAACTGGGCTATAAAAGACTCCACCCGAATCGACCAGCCAGGACCTTTGGATAGCCATAAAAACCCCTACGAGTGGGAACAAACCAACGCCGCCATGGAAGCCCCTTGCGTAAACAATAATGGCACGGTGGAACAGGACGAAGCCCAGGTTATTCACATACGCCCAGCAGCGGGGAGCAAACCGGAATTTATTCTGTTGCCCGCCTTTGAAAAAGTGAGCAAAGACCCGGTGCTGTACGCCCACACCTCCCGCGTTTTACATTTGGAAACCAATCCTTCCAACGCCCGCACTCTGGTGCAAAAACACAGTGACCGCTATGTGTGGGTGAACCCGCCCGCCATTCCCCTGGAAAGCCAGGAATTGGATGATGTATTTGAGCTGCCCTTCAAACGGGTACCCCATCCGGCCTATGGCGATGCCCGTATTCCCGCCTACGAAATGATTCGATTTTCCGTGAACATCATGCGGGGTTGTTTTGGTGGCTGTTCTTTCTGTTCCATCACCGAGCATGAGGGGCGGGTTATTCAAAGCCGCTCGGAAGGCTCCGTGTTACGGGAAATCGAACGCATTCGAGATATGACACCGGGCTTCACCGGCACCATTTCCGATTTGGGTGGGCCCACCGCCAATATGTATCAACTGAATTGTGTCAGTGAAGAGATACATGCCCATTGTCGGCGGCTTTCCTGTGTGTTTCCCACCATTTGTAAAAACCTGGTAACGGATCACTCCCCCACAACCCGACTGTACAAAAAAGCCCGAGACATTCCTGGCATAAAACGAGTCATGATAGCTTCCGGTTTACGCTACGATCTCGCTATCCTGGATGAGGAATACGTGGAGGAGCTGGTAACCCATCACGTGGGTGGCTACCTGAAGATCGCCCCGGAACATACGGAAACAGGTCCACTGTCTAAAATGATGAAGCCGGGCATGGGCACCTACGATCGTTTTAAAGAATTGTTTGACCACTTTTCAAAAAAAGCCGGTAAAGAGCAATATTTGATTCCCTATTTTATTGCGTCCCACCCAGGCACCACCGACGAAGACATGTTGAGCCTGGCATTTTGGCTGAAGAACAACGGCTTTAGAGCCGATCAGGTTCAGAACTTTTATCCGTCGCCCATGGCCATGGCCACCACCATGTACCATTCAGGCAAAGACCCCATACACCGGGTAAATTACAAAAGTGGCAAGGTATTTATTCCAAAAGGGGAAAAACAACGACGCTTACACAAAGCATTTTTGCGTTACCATGATCCAGATAATTGGCCCATGTTAAGGGAAGCACTTAAACGTATGGGTAAAGCCCACTTGATTGGCTACGGTAAAAAACATTTGGTGCCTCCCACGCAACCGGCCAATCATCACTCCGCAAAAAAGACCGGTGAAAGGAAGGGGAACCCCAAAGCACGCAAAGGTGGCATTCTTACGCAGCACACCGGTTTACCACCCAGGGCGGGGAACAACAGCAGCAAGAAAAAGCGATCTAGCAAGAATATTCAGCGTAAAGCGCGACGGCCCTAGCAGGCGACCGCATTTAAATTAAGAGCTGCCTGCAGTTAAATTAAAATGATCTTCATCGCGAATAACGCTGGAAAAACCCGCCGCAGTGGGGTGACCACCGCCACCGAACAGCTCGGCGACTTTTGCCACGTCTTCACCGGATTTTGTGGAACGCAAAGACCAACTTCGACGTTGCCCCTTATCCATATAGCCCGCAGCAAAGGGATGGCCTTCTGCCAATTCCCCTAACAGCTCACTGACAATGGCCCGAGGACAATTCACGATGGGAACCGTAAAGCCAGCGATGTTACCCATCACGGCTGATCGCTTGTTTTGTTCAATCATTTGCCGACGGAAACGATTGATAGCGGCGCCTTCTTGCACCAAGCGCTGAAAGTCTTCTTCATGGTGAGCCCATTGATGCCAACGATCGAAATCAAACGGGTGTGACATCAAGCCTGTGTTGAGATCCATGCTATCTGGAATTTCCCACCGCCAAAGGTCACGATCCTGAATGCACTGAATTAATTTGGGGGCAGGACTTTGGTGGAAGTACTGCCAAGCCATCATAGCGCCAGAACGATCCATATCCAGGTGTAATAACAGATTAGAATATTGCTGGTCCAAACCGCTCAACTGAGTCACCGCAGTAATATGGTGATCCAACACAATTACCTTTTCCGCTTCTGCACACAGGCTCTCCATCTGGGGGCGTTTATAGGCATAGTCCAACAAGTAAACCGTGCGCCCCGCGGCCGCTGGTGGCAAATCACCATGGGCCGCGGGAACAAATTCCGCCTCTTGCTGGTGTTGCAAATTGAAATGAACATAGGCCGCATAGGCGCTGCCAAAACCATCCAGACAATTGCTGTGAAAAATAATCAGTGGTACATCCATATTTACATTCTCTACTGCATTTTCAATCAGGCTAGGGTTTAAGCATAGATCTCTTTCAGCCCCTTTTCCGCTAAAGCTATTAGGTTCGGCCATTTCTGAACCGAGGCTTTAAGGGGGTTTTGCAACGGGGGTTTAATAATATTGGCTACATAGCTAACCACACAAACGTCTAACTTGGAGGGCTTGGAACCACCATACCAGGTGTTGTCACCCAGGTATTCACCCAAGGCGGCGATATGATTATCCCCCATTGCGTAGATTTCTTCTTTGGCATGCAGTCCTAAGCCGTGGGCCACTATGTCCCCTTGCATCTTTTTACGCACCTGCTTGGAAACAAACATCCGTACCATTTTCGGTAGGGATGAAAATACCTCATTGCTAAACGTATCCCAATTTACTTCATCCACCCAGCGGTTGTAGATAAGAACAAAATACAAAGCATCATCACACATCACCCCCATGGCATGGTGAATGGCGCGCTCTTCATCCGTTAACTGACTATCCAGATCAATTAAATCTTGGGATTTTAAATAATCATATATGCGCTCTGAATCCCCCATATACCGATTACCTATTTTAATGTAGGGGATTTTCTTCTTAGGGCCTTTGCGAGGATCGTTCTGTGGCTTTATTTTGTAATCAATTCCCCCTAGCTTCAGATAACCTTCCAGCTTCATGCAAAAGGGGCTGATATTGGGTAACCCCCAAAAGGGGCTGAATTGATAAAGTGTGATAACATCCATAATAACAGTCCTTCTCCAGAAGAAGAGCTTAGAGAGAATAGATCAACAGTGTACCTGACATCCATCTGAACAAAAGCTTTTTTAAAATAAAGAGAACCCATGAGCTTACCCATCGAAGCCATTCTGGATTCGTTAATTCAGCAGTTTTCACAACAGCAACGGCTTGTGATTCAAGCCCCTCCGGGTGCGGGTAAAACCACTCGCATCCCCCTAGCGTTACTGGAACGTATCAGCCCTAAGGGCAAGATCGTTTTGATTCAACCTCGGCGTCTGGCAGTTTACAGTGCAGCTCGGCAATTGGCTTCGAACCTGGGTGAAGCAGTAGGAAATACCGTGGGCTACCGAACCCGCTATGATAAACAGGTGAGCAAACGTACCCAGGTTGAAGTGATCACCGATGGCTTGTTTGTCAATCAAATCCAGAACGACCCTGAACTCAACGGTATCAGCGTGGTGATCTTCGATGAATTTCATGAGCGCTCCACCAATATGGACTTGGGTCTGGCTTTTGCTTTGGAGACCCAAGGTGCTCTTAGGGATGCTCATGACCCACTGCATATTCTGGTTATGTCCGCCACACTCAATGGCGAGCATCTGTCGCAATGGCTACAAGCACCTCTTTTGGTTTCAGATGGCCGTAGCTTTCCCGTGCAAACTTATTATCAACCGCTTCCTAAAGATCAATATTTGGAACGCTTCATCGCCGCGTTAGTGGCACCCTGCCTACAACAGGAACCGGGTAATATTTTAATCTTCTTACCCGGTATGAAACAGATTCGACAACTTCAAAAACAATTGGAGCAAATGGCCCTGGGCGACACTGTTGAAATACTGCCATTACACGCATCGCTTCCGGCACAGCAACAAGAGAAGGCCATCCTGCCTTGCGAAAGCGGGCGGCGCAAAGTGGTGTTGGCCACCAATGTGGCAGAAACCAGTATCACCATTGAAGATGTACGTGTGGTGATTGACAGTGGGCTGGCGCGGGTTTCCCGCTACGACGAACGCAGGGGCTTTAATCAACTTATCACCGAGCACATATCCAAAGCATCCGCTGAGCAACGCAGCGGCCGTGCGGGCCGAACCCAAGCGGGCATATGCTATCGAATCTGGGGAGAAAGCAAACAGCAATCCCTCAAAGCCTATGGCGATCCACAAATACTCACTGATGATCTTACGCCCATAGTATTGCAGCTGGCCCGTTGGGGAGTAACCGATGGGACCCAGTTAATGTTATTAGATCAGCCTGCTAAAGACATGTATGAAAGAGCGCAGCAATTCCTATTGGAGTTGGGTGCGCTACAGACCAACTTTACTATTTCGGAATTAGGTAGAACGCTTTCAAGCTTACCTCTACCACCACGGCTAGGGGCATTGGTCTGGCGCAGCAGGGGGTACTCCCATTTTACGGATTGCTGCTTTATCGCCGCCGTGCTATCAGAGGGTGACCCCCTCTCATTACCTGGTGACCAGTTTCAAAGTGACCTGGACCTGAGGCTTGGCTTGCAGCGGCACAATGATCAATATGGGCAAAGCCATCGATTGAAAAGAGTAAACCAAATCAGTAAGCAATTACGGCAGCTGGTTACAGACAGCAACCCCAAAAACACCGCCACTGACAGTCACCATTTGTCCCAGGCGTTGGCCCTGGCCTTTCCAGACCGCATCGCCCAACAGAGGCAACCCGGTAGCCATCGCTATCTGTTATCAAATGGCAAAGGGGTGCAGCTCGTTAGAAGTGACAGCCTTTGCCAGCACCCATTCTTAGTGGTACTGGATTGTGACGGTGACCCCAGAGAGCCCTACGTGAAGCTGGCATGCCCAATTGATCTAGCACAGCTACGCCAGAGTCTATCCCATCAAATTCAATCCAGTTTCAGATTGGATTGGGATGCAGAAAAAAAACAAGTGGTCGCACAAAACCTGGAAAAGCTTGGGCAACTGTCTCTGAGCCAAAAGCCCGTCCCCAAACCCTGGCCTTTGACCATTCAAAATCAAGCACAGGAAAAATTGCTACAGGCCATTACCGTAGATCAGCTTGAGCCCCTTCCCTGGAACGATGCAAGTGAACAGCTACTCAGTCGAATTCGCTGGCTGCATCAACAACACCCGGAGCAGTGGCCAGATGCCTCTGTGGAGACATTAATTGAGACTGCCGGCCGTTGGCTATCCCCCTTCCTCAATGAGTGTTCAAGCTACAAGGATCTAGCTGGGTTGGATCTGCATTCGGCTCTAATAAATATTCTCCCCTGGGACCAACAACAGCAACTCAATGCGCAAGCCCCCAGTCACTGGCCATTGGCGACGGGGCGATCACAACGGATAGATTACAGCGATCAGGGTGGCCCCCTGCTCAGTGCGCCCCTGCAAGCATTTTACGGTCTAAATCAGCACCCCACCCTGCCCAACGGAGTTCCCATTCGGTTACAGCTGCTGTCACCGGCCAGGCGACCACTGCAAATCACTCAGGATTTACCGAATTTTTGGGCGGGCAGTTACGTAGACATCGCCAAAGAAATGCGCGGTCGCTACCCAAAACACCACTGGCCAAAACAGCCAGAATTGGCACAAGCCACAGAAAAAGCCAAACCCAGAGGGAAACAGGGCAGCCCTCCAACATAAATTGTCAACAAAACAACCTAACAAGATTAACTTAGATTAAAAAGTGCGTATTGCATCACATTTACTGACGTTATAAGGTGGTCTTATTAAAACTTATAATAATAACAATTAGCACCATCCAATCAGAATTAGTCAGTATGATCGCAAATAATCCTGCTCCCGGCAGGGAGACCAACAGCGCAATGAGTGAATTTTCCAAAAAGCGCATGGCCACCACCGGCGACCCATTAGCCGATGCGGTTGCCCTTCGAATTGATCGTAGGCGGCCCTCAAACATGCTGGAAGAAGTTTATTTCTTGGCAAAGTCCGCCATGGGCGTATTCCAGGAATTCGTGGATCAGCTCAATACCGTTCCCAGTTGGGTAAATTGGCAACAAATCGAACGTGGTAGGCAGGTTCAAGCCAGTTTCCATCACGTTCGTTCCATTGCCACACTCATCTACAGTATGCCCCTGGAAATTTGTAGAGATGAATCTCTGCTGTGGCTGGTTCGGCGGGGCTATCTGGCGCAACAGCTGCTTCGCCGAGTGCACGAAACCAATCGGATTATTCACAGTATCAACGGCCAAGATGGCCTTAAGCCAGGCTCTGAAGCCCATCGAATACTGGCGGAAGTTCGTCTCTCAAACGCCATGCTACGCAAAAGCCTCCTATCCAGACAACGGGGTGAACCTACGGCCAACATGCCCGTTAATCAACTGGATATGGCAAGCCAGATGCTGCAATTCAGTCATTTGGCCATCGAGGGAATGGAAAAGCTGGGAGTACATTTAAAACGCAAAGACCGCCAGGCAGTTCAGCATTACTGGCGCTACTGCGCCTACATATACGGGGTTGACGAGCAGCTCCTTTGCCAAGATATTGAAATGCAGCAGCGGCTTTATAATCAATTATTTGATACCACTATTGCCCCTTTGAACGAGCACCGGCGCATGGTGGATGCATCTTTAAATGCCATAGCCAATGACATGGCTCTAAATCTACCCCTTGAATTGATTCAAGAGCTTGCTCACCTTACCCTGGGCGATACAAATGCCAAAGCTCTGGGGATAACAAATCAGCCGCGATGGAAGCGCACGGCTATGCTCTATGTAACCGCCAATCGCGGCGCTACTTTTGCTTATTACAATATACCGGGCATGGGGATCATCAACGACAGCTTCAATGGTCTTATTTCCCACAATGTACTCATCACACCGGAAGAATCAAAAACCCGCAATCAACTGAAAAAGGACAGAGTCGCAAAAATAGCCTAATGACTAGCTCTGCTGGCTAGAATAGGCCGATGAGATACAACAGTTTCGCCCCAGCCTCTTAGCCTGGTAAAGCGCTTTATCCGCAGCTTCGATATAAGTATCAGGTGTGCAGTCAATTGTAGCAACCTTGCCAACCACCCCAAAACTGGCACTTACCGGTATTCGTTCCCCTCCACAAATAAATCGTAGATTGGCAATGGCGCTGCGCACTGATTCTGCCAATTCCATGCCCTGCTCTTCGGTAGCGCCTACAAAAATTATTGCAAACTCCTCCCCACCATAACGGGCAACGATATCCGATGAACGAGTCACTTGATTTTTAATCACCGAAGCAACTAATTTGAGGCAATCATCTCCCACCAGGTGGCCATAGCAATCATTGAACTGTTTGAAATGATCGATATCAACCAACACCAGCACCAAAGGTTGACCGGTTCGCTGGCTCCTTTGTATTTCCTTTTGTAAAGCGTCATCAAAGTAACGGCGGTTATGTACTTTGGTTAAAGGATCCGTGGTGCTTAATTTGGCTAATTCCTTATTGGCACTTTCCAGGCTGGACAAGGTTCGCTCCAATTCCACTGTACGCTGCTTTACTCTTTGCTCTAACGTTGAGTTAATTTGTTGCTGCATAGAAAGCAGATTTTCTTGCGCAGCCAGCTTATCTTCCCGCTCTTTACCAATAACCACCTGAAGGTGAAGGGCATCAGCTTGTGCCTTCTCGCGGGTTTCACGCTCACGATTGATGCGTTCAGCCATGGCAAATGACAGCATCAATACCTCCATCACAAAGCCGCTCATCTGCCCGTACTGTGTTAGGAACGATTGAGCTATCACTCCCTCCAACATTAGAATCATCACTACCGTGGAAAAAATAAGAAACGACCAGGCAATGGTAAAATAGCGGGCAGATATATTGCCTTTAAACCAAAGATAAATTGAAATGAATAAAGCCAATAAACAGGTTACAAGAGATATCAGTTCAGTGATACTACGTAAATAGGGGCCAACAATAAGGTCTGCTATGATGACACACCAAACACCAATTATTCCCAGTGTGGTGTAGTAGACCCAACCTCCATAGCTTTTAATCTCTAAAAATTTCAGCACGTAGATTGCTGCACACAAAAAACTTAAATAAACCGAAAGCGCATAGCCATTCATACGTAACCAATAGGATTCGGGCCAAACGAAGCGAACACCGATACCACTCACCCCCATGGAGTACAGAATGATTGCAAGCACGTAAATGGAGTAATAGAAATAGGTTGAATCACGAGTAAAAACAAATAGCGAACCATTATAAAGTGCCATTGCCAGCAAAATGCCAAATGCTACGGAATAAACAACATATTTTACAAACTCTTCTTTCTCCCGTAAGTTTTCTGGGATTATCTGCATGGGTAGAAAGACTATAAAGCTGGTCTCAATCTTCAGCAAAATGTGTGATGTTTGATTCGCATCCAGACGGATAGGAAAGAGTATCTTATCGCTGTGCTGGTAGTGCTCGTGGGGATCGTAGGTTAAACCCGCTTTATACTGAGCTAGTACATCACCATCTTTGTTCAACTGGTACATATTCAGTTTAGCAAGATGGACCCACTGAATTTCAAGGGTGCGCTCAATTGAATGATTTGATTCATTCTTAACCTCAAATCTTACCCATACGGGATTTTTGAACTTTCCTAAATTAATTGAAGGCTTATGGGGAGACAGCCAGGGTAAACTCTCATCTCCGCCAAGTATTCTATCGCCCATTGAATCTTCATTTTGAACCAAATACTGGATATGCTCTGGAGTCAACCAGACAGAGGCCTGCTCTTGAGAGAGTGATATCACCGTGGCGGAAGAGGCCACGGCAACATTTACCGTAGAAGCCAGCCAAAAAACACTAAGGCAAAAAAATAGATGAGAGGTTAATTTCCTCACTTTCGCCGTATTCCTAACATGAAAACGATTATTTAAGTATAGCGGCAACCCCCTACCCAACTGATACATCGCGTTGGATTAGTGTTATTAAAATGATTTAACCAAAAACAAACGGCCGCGCTCTAACATCTTGATTCAAAATAGGTTTGCTATTATCTCGGCCAAGATAATGTAACCCAGCGTTACATACGTGCGAGATTATGGCGATATTCAAACACAGGTAAATTTTGCCTGAACACAGCAATTACGGCCTTCTTCTTTAGCTCTGTACAGCGCCTGGTCTGCCGCATCAACGTACGATCTGGCCGTACAGGTACTTGTTGGAACTTTGCCTGCCACCCCCATGCTGGCACTGATGGGAATCCGCTTCCCACCATAGATAAACTGCAACTCCGCAATGGCGATACGTACCCTTTCTGCCAATTCCATAGCTTCTTCTTCGCTGGAGTCCGCCAAAATAATCACAAACTCCTCTCCTCCAAAACGTGCCACCAAGTCAGAGGCCCGATGAATTTCTTTGCTAAGAACGGAAGCCACCAGTCGCAAACAATCGTCACCCACCAAATGGCCATAACGATCGTTGAACTGCTTAAAATGATCGATATCCACTAATATCAGTGACAAAGGTTGTCCGGTGCGCTGGGCCCGTTGAATTTCCCGCTGCAATACTTCATCAAAATATCGACGGTTGTGCACCTTGGTGAGTGGATCAGTGATACTGAGCTTGGATAACTCTTTGTTGGCAATTTCCAGGTTAGTCATGGTGCGCTCAAGCTCTTCAGTGCGCTGCTTAACCCGAATTTCCAATTTTTCATTGGTTCTCTTTTGCATCTCCAACAGCTGTTCCTGGGCCGCCAATCGGTCTTCCCGTTCTTTTCCAATCATGACCTGATAGCGTAACGCATCCGCCTGCGCATGCTCACGGGAGACCCGCTCTCTGTTGATTCGTTCCGCCATGGCGAACGATAACATTAACACCTCCAAAACAAATCCTGCCATCTGACCATATTCCGTTAACAGCGATTGGGCAATAACCCCCTCAATCATGAGAATCGTTAACACCGTGGAAAAGATCAGAAAAGACCAGGCAATGGTGAAGTAACGGGCGGAGACATTGCCTTTGAACCACAAATAAACCGAAGTGTAGGAAGCCAATACGCAGGTCACAAGCGATAACAGTTCAGCAAGGCTGCGCAGGTTTGACCCCATAAACAGGTCAAGGATTAATACACCCCAAACCAAAATAACGGCTGTATTTAAATGCAATAACCAACCGCCGTATTCTTTTAAATCGAGGAAATGGCGCACAAAAAACGCAGCGCAGATAAAACTGAAGTAGATGGAAAATCCGTAACCATTCATCCGCATCCATTGGGAGTCAGCCCAAATCAAATAAACACCAATGCCGCTGGACCCCAGCAAATACGCAATAATTGCAGACACATAGAGGGAGTAATAGAAATAGGACTTGTCACGGGTAAATACGAATAACGACGCGTTATACAGCATCATGGCCACCAGAATGCCAAATGCCACCGCGTACAAAACGTACTTAGAAAACTCTGCATCGAGCCGCGCATCTTCCGGCCAAATAACCATGGGGAGAAATGCAATAAAACTGGTTTCAACCTTCAATAACACGGTGGCCATTTCACCCGCGCCCAGTTTAATGGGTAATAAAATGGTATCGCTATGTTGATAATGCTGAGCCGGGTCGTACAAAAGCCCCGCTTTGTGATGGGCCACTAGCTCCCCTTGCTCAGACACTTGATACATTTCCAAGCTGGCAAGGTGAATCCACTGGATTTCCAAGGTGCGTTCCATGGGGTGGGGAGATGGATTGTTTACTTGAAAACGCACCCAAAACGGCCGCTCAGACTTGCCCAGGTTAATTGATGGTTTGTTGGGATTTAGCCACTGCAAACTGTCATCTTGACGCAATACACGTTGCCCATCAGAAGGATGGGCTTCCACCACATATTGAACATTCGACGGCGTTAAATAAATGGGAATCTGCTGTTGCGAAAGTTGAACCGGCTCTGCAGAGGATGCCCAGACCACCCCCGAAAACCAGCAACATGCACAACCCAACAGCACACCCAGTAACCAATGCTTATAATTATTATTTGAGCTCACTTACAATCCAAAACGGGGCTTGTTACTTACATTATAGTTTTTCAACCCACATCGTTCTGAATACAATGTATGGTTATTGTTATTGAATGTGCTTTCTGAAATAGGTCTTTTTTATTATGTCGCGCCCCGATGATGCCAAAATCCATTATAGAATCACCCCAAATGATCCATATGCCCACGTTTACTGCGTACATCTTAAAATAAACGCTCCCGCCCCTGGTGGTCAACAACTTACTCTACCCAGTTGGATTCCCGGTAGCTATATGGTGCGGGATTTTGCCAAAGGCATTTTGGATATAAAAGCCTACTCCAACGGCAAACCATTGCAACTGACCAAGATTGACAAACAAACCTGGCAACTGTCTCCCTGTGATTCGGCGGTGGAAGTAGAGTATCGGGTTTACGCCTGGGATTTGTCGGTGCGGTCCGCCCACCTGGATCAAAATCACGCCTATTTCAACGGCACCAGCGTATTTTTGGAGGTAGTGGGTCAAAGCCACTTACCCTGTACGGTGGAAATCAACAACGCTCCCATTGCTGAGGCGAAAAATTGGAAAGTGGCCACTACCCTTGCCAGAAAAGGTGCACCTGCCTATGGATTTGGGCTATATCATGCTGAAAATTATCAAGATTTAATCGACCATCCGGTGGAAATTGCAGATTTTGATCTAGTGAGTTTTGAAGCCTGCGGCGTACCCCACGATTTTGTGGTCACTGGCCGCCACAGAGCAGATCTAGACAGACTGGCTAAAGACCTCACCACAATTTGTGAATATCAAATTCGGTTATTTGGTGAACCTGCACCCTTTGAGCGCTATCTTTTTATTACCTGGGCCGTGGGCAATGGTTATGGTGGATTGGAGCATCGCGCTTCCACCAGTTTAATCTGCAACCGAAATGATCTCCCTGGGAAAAATGAGACGGGGGAAATCAGCGAAGGCTACGCCACCTTCCTCGGTTTGTGCAGCCACGAATATTTTCACAGCTGGAACGTTAAACGAATTCAGCCAGACATCCCTTATAATCTTGCCAGTGAAAATCACACCCCCTTACTTTGGGCGTTTGAGGGCATTACATCTTACTATGATGATTTAGTGCTCTATCGAACTGGGCTACTAAGCCAACAGCGATATCTTGAGGTTGTGGGCAAACAAATCACCAACCTGTTGCGGACACCGGGGCGCCATATTCAAACCGTGACGGATTCCAGTTTTGATGCGTGGACAAAATTCTATAAGCAGGATGAGAATGCCATTAACGCTATCACAAGTTACTACAACAAAGGCGCGATTGTGGCTGTGTTGTTGGATTTACAACTGCGCACCCTCAGTGACCAAAAGGTGAATCTGGATCAGGTTATGGTTCGCTTATGGCAAGATTATGGCCAAACTAAAACCCCCGTGGAAGAATTCACCATTCAGAATCTGTGCAACTCCCTACTGGCAGACGCTCTGGATCAAACTCAAGGGCCACAAGCCAAAAATAAACTGGACGATTTTTTTCAACAGGCCCTTTACCAAACCGATGATTTCGATTTCGAAGATCTCTTTGCCCAAGTGGGCATTCAATTTAATCTAAGACAACCTGCATCCAGTTCTGATAAGGGCGGAACGGATAAACAGGTCCAAAACAGAATCAGTCTGGGCATGAACACTCGGCCCGACCCCTTGGGGGCAAAAGTTGCAAACGTATTAAATGGTAGCAGTGCCCACAGTGCAGGAATCTCCGCCGGAGATGTCATTCTCGCTTTTGATAAAATTAAAGTGGACCACCAAAATCTGGAACCCTTAATAGCGCAATATGACATTGGCGAAGCCGTCGAGTTGGTAGGTTTCCGTCGCGACGAGCTGATGATATTTTCACTGACTCTGGAAGCGGCACCTTCAAATACGGCGTTTCTTAAGGTAAGCGATGAAGAAAAACTGAAACGCTGGCTGTAACGTTAATTGGCCATGGCGGGCACAATCAGCTGTGGATCAAGACGGGTTTGAAACCAATTCAAACGCCAGCACAGATGAGGACCGGTGGCGCGCCCAGTGGCGCCCACCAAACCAATCACTTGCCCCTGCTGCACTTTTTCGCCTTTCTTCACCAGCATTTTGCTCATATGCAAATAGCTGGTGTTAATACCCAAGCCGTGATCAATCACCATGGTGGCACCAGAAAAAAACATATCCCCATGGGCCATGGTGACCACACCATCCGCTGGAGCCAAAATTTCCGTACCTTCTGGTGCAGCAATATCAATTCCATAATGGGGTCGTCGCGGTTCACCGTTATAAACCCGACGGCTACCATAAACACCCGTGATAGGGCCTTGTAGAGGCCAAATAAAATTCTGTAAGAAACCTTTCTCTTCACTATTAGCCCAACGGGCCTGGGAAACCTGCCGACCTTCTTCTCGAATTCGCTGCAAATGCTTTGGATCAGGATTCACGGTGCGACTGGGTACACCTTCAATTCGTTGTTCTTTGTAGGTGCGTGGCTGCAACTTAAACGGAATCGTCACAGTTTTACCGGAGGTTGTGATCAACTCCAGCTTTTGTTCAAGAGCATCATCCCGACCAAAGCCAATAACAAAATCACCAGTGGAGGACTGACTTAGCTTCTTACCGTTTAAGCGTAAAGTACTACCCTTTGGTACTTGCCCTCGCAACATTCCCCCTTGGGTATATTGCCCCTGTAACTTCAATGACTCCAGCTTCAATCTTGATGCATTGTCCGCTGGTGCATTGTCCGCTGCCGCTTGAACCCATGCCGCGTAAAACCAAAGTGGCAGAGCTAGCAAAATAGTAATCAGTCTAGTCATTGTTGAGTTTGCGTCTTAACCAGGAGTGAATTAATGGTGATGGCATCCGGGAAACCATCGGCTACTAGACCCCGCTGGCGTTGGAACTCCTGCAATCCTGCGGTGGTTTTAGAACCAAACACGCCATCAATAACCCCTACATCAGCACCAAAATCCAACAATGCCTGTTGAATTTCAGTGACCATGGCCTTTGATAGGGGATCTGTTTTCGGTGGTTCAACCCGTAATCCTCGAACACCCTTGATTTGATCTGCTAAAACACCCACCGAAAGGGCATAAAATTCCGAGCGGTTCCACTTCATAATCACATTGAAATTATCATAAACAATAAATGCGGGGCCCTTATGGCCGGAAGGCAACAAAACCGAAGCAGTTAAATCCAATGGCGGCAATGGGTTCTTGAATACATCTTTTACGCCTAAACTGGCCCACTCCCGTAGAGGCCGGGCGTTGACGCGGCCCGTTTGTGCATAATCAAAACCATCTGGCAATAACACTTCCCTACCCCAACGTAACTCCCTTTGCCAACCCAATTGCTGTAAAAAATAGGCCGCAGAGGTTAATGCATCCGGAATACTTTTCCATAGGTTAGCAACGCCATCACCGTCACCATCTACGCCATATTGAATATAGGCACTGGGCATAAACTGCATATTACCCATGGCTCCGGCCCAAGACCCCACCATGCTAGCGTGATTAGCAACGCCCTTTTCCACCAGGCGCAGAGCCTGCATTAATTCAATCGTGAAATATTCTCCGCGGCGAGTATCACAGGCCAAGGTAGCAAGGGAATCCAGTACTTTCATTTTTCCCAGATAGGAACCGAAGTTGGTTTCCATGCCCCAAAATGCCACTAAATATTGAGGGGGAATCCCGTATTCACGGGTGAGTTTTTGCAACAGACTTTGGTGTTGCAGCAATAGTTCACGGCCGGTCTGAATCCGTTGTTCATTGATTCTAAGGCCAAAGTAATCGTGAAAGGTTTGGGTAAATTCAGGTTGCCTGCGATCCAGTTCAATGACCCGCGGCACATATTGTACCTGGGACAACACCTCATCAATCACATTCTGACTTATATTTTCTGCCCGCGCGCGCTCCGACAAATCCTTCACACAAGCACTAAATGCTTCGTCATTATTATTCTCACTGGCACTGGTATGTGCACTGACACTGAGACAAGACCATATTGCCAACGCCATGACACCGACTCTGTAATTCAAATGCCTTTCCTATTGATTATAAATGAAACATAAACTCTAGCAGTTCAAGTATACAATAGGAGTATAAGGGCGCTGGCAAGATTTATTCAATTGTTTGCCGAAATGTCACTCCACTGCTGTAAGCGCTGCAAACTCATACGATAGGGTTTCAAAGAGCTCCATAGCAACACTATGGCAATCACCGTTGCAAAAGCACTGCATATAGCTAAGGAATATCCCACGGCCTTTTCATCCTGAAAAATAAAATCCGTTACTAGTGCCACTGCCGTGGGACCCACACCCAAGCCCACCAGGGTCACAATAAATAAATACATGGCAGACGCTTGCCCACGCATGGGGTTAGGCATAATTTCCTGAATGGCCGCAGGGGCAACACCAAAGGGCATGGCTAGGGAAAACGCGCCTACGCCAACGGCAATGACTGTCAAATTGAGGTCATTCAGCAAAAAACCAGCGTAACTTGGCAGCGCAATGCATGCGGCTAATAGCGCCACCCTCATGGGGGCATCCTGGTAGCCCTTTTTAGTCAACGCATCGCTGAGCTTTCCACCACTAACGATACCTAAAGACCCCATACATCCCACCAGCAAGCCATACATAAAACCCACATCGGAGGCGCTCATTTCATAGGTTCGCATAAAAAAGGCGGGCACCCAGGACGCGGCGCCGTAACCACAAAATGCCAAACAGGCAAAACTCAAGTTATGTAGCAAAACGGTGGTTCTATTTTGCCGAATGTAGGCCATCACCTCGCCAAACGACACCGCCACGTGAGCGCCCGCCCCCTGTCGCTGGGGTTCTTTCAACAGCAGCATCAAGGCGGAAAAAAGCACCCCCACTGCTCCAAGTACCACAAAAATCAATTGCCAAGGGCGCAGCTCACCCAACAACGGTAAGTTCACGTTGCCCTGGGCAGACGCGAAATGAATCACCAAACCACCCACTAAAAATGCCAGCCCAGACCCCAAATAAATCCCCATGGAATACACACTCATGGGGGTAGCCCGCTTTTCAGGAGGAAAGCTGTCCGCAATCATGGAATAGGCCGCCGGGGAAAGCGCTGCTTCGCCCGCACCCACACCCACCCTGGCCAATAAGAAGTGCCAATACAATTTGGCCATACCACAGAGCGCGGTCATAAAACTCCACACCAGAATTCCCACCGCAACCAGCCCCCTACGGCTGGTACTATCAGCCAGGCGCCCCAAAGGGATGCCGCAAATGGTGTAAAACAGGGCGAAAGAAAATCCCATAAGTAAACTCATCTGGGTGTCAGACAAGAGCAGATCCCGTTTTATGGGGCCCACCAACAAATTCAGAATTTGTCGATCCACAAAAGAAAGAACGTAGGCCAACATCAGGATCGCGACCGTGGTCCAGGCGCGGGCGGTGGAGGGATAAGGAGGGCTTGAGCTCAACGCGGTTTCCTCTTGGTTTTATTATTGTTGGTTAAGCGGGTTGAACTTAAGACTGAACAAAGACCCCACCTATGGGCAAACCCAAGGACTGCCGCTTGCCCCAATTCCACCCAATTGGGCCACTTCAGCTCCACTGTTACAGGAATAATTTTGAAAACTGTGTATTTTTACCAAAGTTGTTCATATCTATTTCGCAAAAATACACTAGTCTTAAGCCACTGGACTCCACTAATTAAAATGACCATCGAAGCACTTACATGCGGAAGTACACAGAGCAATTCCCACCAGCCATACTGGACATCGAAGCCTCCGGCTTTGGCCAAGACAGTTACCCCATCGAAATTGGCTGTATATGCTCCGATGGTTCGCGTTTTTGCAACCTTATCAAACCGCTTCCCGATTGGACCCATTGGAGCGACAGTGCCGAAAAAGCCCATGGCATTACCAAGCACACACTGCTTCAGTTGGGCAAGTCCCCCCTGGAGTTAACCCGGGAACTGAATCAACGCTTAGGGGGAATGACGGTGTACAGCGATGGTTGGGTGGTGGACAAACCCTGGTTAATGAAGCTGTTTTTTGCCGTAGGCGTACAACCGCAATTCACCTTGTCGCCCATTGAAATGGTGATGACGGAAGAACAAATCATGGTTTGGGACGACACCCGCACCAAAGTGTTGCAAACCCAAAACCAAAAGCGACATCGCGCCAGCTTCGACGCCTACGTCATTCAACAAACCTGGCTTGAATCCTATCGCTTAAGCCGATGCGCCACCGCTCAATCCACGTTGCAAAACCAGAGCAGGAATCAAATGACAGCGGGACGATCATAGGGTTATCATTAACCAACCCAACCAATATGATTCCCCATGGTAGCCGCAGCAGAATTACTCGATTTAGATAAGCTACGCCAACAGGACCACACCAGCTTCGAACGGTTGGTGGCGCAGCATCATCGCCAACTGGTGATCGTAGCCAGAGCCATTGTGGGAGAAAGTCAGGCCGAAGAAGTGGTTCAGGAAGGCTGGGTATCGGCCTATCGAGCACTACCCAAATTCAAAGGCCAGTCGTCCCTCAAAACCTGGCTCTATACCATCGTAACTAACGAAGCCAAATCACGCTTGCGCAAAGACAAACGTTGCGTGGCTCTGGAAGACATCAGTGGCGGTGACAGCGAAGGTTACCTTGGAAATCAACGCTTTGACGGTCGCGGCCACTGGCAACAACCGCCGCCGGATTGGCACCTTGAGTCACCGGACCAACTGCTGGAAGAACAGCACTTGCAAAAGTGCATTGATCACACCCTCGCCATCCTACCCGATCAACAAAAAGCAGTTTTCATGCTACGGGATATAGAACAACAAGCCCTGTCGGAAATCTGTAACATTTTGGAAGTAACTGAATCCTATGTAAGGGTGTTATTACACAGAGCCAGGGTGAAACTGATGCAAGTGATCGATCGTTACCAGGAAACCGGCGAATGCTGAAATGTAAAGAGGTAACCGAGCAGGCAAGTGACTACATTGACCACAATTTAAGCTGGAGGCAACGTTTGTCTGTGGTAGTGCATCTGTTTATTTGCCACTACTGCCGACGTTTTATTCGACATCTAAGGATCACCCGCAATTTTGGTCAACGCCGACCCAGCCCCGTGGCAAACGATGATGAAGTGGCGAGCGTTATGGAGAAAATCAAAAAAAGTTAGTTCTTTTTATCGGTAGGTGCAGACGATAGGTCAGTGGGTCTGCGATTGGAACGCTTATCATCCCAGCCCAGCTCCTTGGGGTCGTACCAGCCTAACTCCTGCAATACTTTGTCTTTAGTGTCTTCTGAAAGGGTATACCAGAGCTCCTCAAACTGCTCCACTCCGGCATCGCGTCGGGCCATCACTTTGCTTTTCAACATGGTTGTGATCTTGGGTAGATTCAATGCTTTACCCAAACTCCCTGGAACGGTATAAAGCTGGCCCAAATACTTGCGCTGGTGGGTTCGCTGTTGCAATACCTGCTCTAAAGCCTGGGCCGCTGCCAAAGCAGTTTCTTGATCAAACTCCGGAACATCTCTCATGTCAAAACATCTAACCTTAACCAGCCAAGTATAATAGCAACAACCATAACCCATTCCCATTCGGAGATTTCAAAGGTGAAGTTATTTCAATGTCAACACTGCGGCCATCGAATATTCTTTGAAAACACCCATTGTGAACAGTGTGGTTCTTCCCTTGGCTATCTACCTGAACTGAACATCCTGTCTGCTCTGAAAGCGGGTCAGAACGGCGCCTGGGTCGCCCTGGGAGATGCAGCCAATCCACCGAAAAATCGCCATTACTGTTCCAATCATCAGCACCAGGTGTGTAATTGGATGGTGGAACAAGATGACGGTTCAACCCTGTGTGTCGCCTGCCAATTTAACCGTTACATTCCCACCCCCACAGACCCAGATCAACAGCAGGCGTGGCAGGATATGGAGCAGGCAAAGCATCGGCTAATGTATAGTTTGCTTCGGCTAAAATTGCCACTGCAGCCGAAAACCCATGCGCCCGAGAAAGGGCTCGCCTTCGATTTCATTGATCCGTCCCAACCCCTGCCAGCGGGTGCTCAGGCCACCACCGGCCACGCCCAGGGCCAGGTCACCATCAATATGTCCGAAGCCAATCCAGCCGAAAGGGAACAAATGCGCCAGGATATGAATGAGGACTACCGAACCCTGATTGGGCACTTTCGACATGAAGTGGGCCATTACTACTGGGATCAACTTATTGCACCCGATCCTGCAATATTACAGGACTATCGCAACCTGTTTGGCGATGAAACCGCAGACTACAGCCAAGCACTGGAACGACACTATCAACAGGGCGCGCCAAATGACTGGAACACAAAGTATGTAAGCACTTACGCTTCTTCTCACCCCTGGGAAGATTGGGCGGAAACCTGGGCTCACTATTTTCATATTATTGATACCTTGGATACCGCCCACGCTTTTGGCCTGAGCCTGCATGCTGACAAAGGGTTTTCCACCGCGGAATCCAGCATTAACATGAATGCCGACATCGACCCCTACCTACACGATAATTTTGACGATATTGCCCAGCGATGTATTGCCCTGACCTTTGCGGTGAACAGTCTGAATCGCAGCATGGGTCAACCGGACCTTTATCCTTTTGTGCTCAACCAGGCGGTTAAATCCAAACTTGAATTTGTACATCAGGTTATCTTAGGTGCAAGGGCCTGTTGAGTTTTTTGCACCGCCCCCGTGCAGCCACAGCAAAAACCCTTCAACTACTGGTGCAATTAAAACCCACCTGGGGAAAATATCGCGTCAATTTAGTGCCTGCATACAGCAAAACCCCAGCTATCTCACTGTTTCCAAGGGCCCGGAACACCCTGGCATTCTTGTTGCTTTCTAAACCAGCGCACCGTAGCTATACCAAGCTATTGAATTTCATCTTGAGGAGACAGTTATGACTACATTGTTCGATCAGATTGGGGGAGAAGCCGCGGTGGATGCCGCCGTAGATCTATTTTATAAAAAAGTACTGGCGGATGATCGTATCAAGCATTTTTTTGAAGGTGTTGATATGGAAAAGCAACACCGTATGCAGAAAGGTTTCTTGACCTTCGCATTCGGCGGCCCAAACAACTACACCGGCAAAGGCATGGCCGCTGCCCACAAAAAGCTGGTTGAAGAAAAAGGTCTGGATGACAGCCACTTCGATGCCGTAGTGGAAGACTTGGGAGCCACCCTGGTGGAACTGGGTGTACCCGATGATCTTATCGCCCAAGCTGCAGCGGTAGCTGAAAGCGTAAGAGATCCTATTCTAGGTAGAGGTGAATAAGCAATCTTGCTTAGTTGCCTACAGCAGCCTGCAAGCTGCTAGGCCCGGCTTGCTTCATTGCGAATACTAACAGCAGAAGCAACCAAAGCCGGGTCTCCCATTTTTTCCAACACTACCAGTTGCTCGTCAAACGCTTTCCAATCTTCCATGAAAGCGTAAACTTGCATTAGATAGAGTCGCAGATCTTTTCTTGTGGGTTGTTTGGAAATTTCTGTCAGGATAACGTTAAGGGCTTTCTGGTATTGGCTATATACCAAATACACCTCAATCATTTTTGAAACATCATCACTTTCCCTAGCCATCTCGTGGGGATTATTGTTCCCAGTTTGATCTTCAAACTGATCCGCTTTTTTACGAATCTGTTGCATGGCCTTTTTGATTTGCTCGGGTGAATCTGTTTTTGCACGGTCACGCTTGGCTCCGAATACCAGATCATAAAGATCTTCTCCGGTGCTCTGTTCATCTCGTTTTAACGCCTGCACCCGATGGACCCTCATTCCCAGCAAGGCCAACAACATGCCCAATGGCAACATGCCTAACGCATACCAAAGGCCTTTTGACGCCAATAAACCGTTATTGGTTTTAAGATCACGGTTGGCAATTAGATCCATGGCCGCCGTAGCGGCAGGGCCCTCATTCTGATTTCGCGCACTGGCTTCTTTTACCAATTCAGCCAACTTATCCGCCGCACTTTGGCTTTGGTCAGCTTCATTTAATGGTTCCGCCCAATCATCCACCGCCAGTTTTGCAACAGGCTGGGCTGGCTCTGGCTGTTGCAAACGTTGCTGGCTATTGTCAGATTTTTGTTGTGACAATAATTGCCTCAACTCCTGTTGATGCTGGACCAGTTGTTCCCGCTCCTTAAGCAACTGCGCTAATTCTTTCTTTAAAGAGTCAATATCAGCCACCGTGGCTTTACTGAGATCTTGCTGCAGTAAAGTTTTGCCCATAACAGGAAGTGAAGGCAACGGCGGTATTGTAGCAGCACTGGAGTCCGAGGGCGACTCTACCAACTCAGGAGAAACGGCCATATCCACCTTGGCCACCTGATTACCGTAGGTTGCGTTGGATAGGGTTTCCAGATTCGCGATCTGGGTTTGATTAGGAACCTGTATCACGGCCCCCAGTTTTAATTTTGACTTATCGCCCCGTATAAAGGCATCGCTGTTGTTCTGAAACAACACATCCATCATCTGATGCTGGGAAAGCCCTGCAGCCCTACGACTGTGCTTAGCCAGCTTCCATAAAGAATCACCTTTCTGCACTTCATAGCTCTCACCCAATTGGATGTGAGTTTCCACAGTATTGTTTTTATCTACAGACCGGGCTTTTGAATCTTGCACAATAAGGGAGGTGGCAGTTTCGACCGGAGTGAGCTGGGGTTGCAGACGGTTTAGTTTAGCGGCGTACTGGGGTGGATCCAGTAACAGGTTATAACGCCGATAGGTGGTGCCCTCAGGCCAACTGAGTTCAACCACAATATCCAGGAACGGCTCAGTGATGGAACTGGTTGAGCGAATCTTTAAACCCATGTCACCGTTGGCATCAGTGCTAATGGAGAACTCTAGGTGATTATGCTGGGGCTCAAACCGGGCTCCGAAACGATCATACACTTCGATGCTGGCAACCTTGGCTTTTATTTCTCTGACGCCGTACTCCTTGGTGGACACCAGATCGGCAGATGCCCGCAAAGGCGCGCCCAGGAAAGACTCCACCTGAATGTTACCTAAACCAACAGCGTGAGCCATCCCCGCCTGGAGCAAAGCACCACCTAACACTAAAGATCGATAGCTCATGAACCTTCCTAATTTCTTTATAAACTACACAGACTAAACCTTAGACCAATATGAGAAAATCGCCCATATACAGATACATAACCCCTACCAAATTAATTGGGATATAGCTGTGAGTAATAACCCCAGTTAATTACTCGATATTTGGAATTAAGTTCTGGGGTAAATCCAAAAGTTGGTAGATAGCTTCAACGGCTTCTATTAGCCCTCGAGCCACTCCCCAATCACTGAGATCTTTAACCGTTAGACGATCCGGGTAATACTGGTCCACCCGTTTTTTCAATTCAGCAATTCTTTCCTGGTCCAGCAGTACCTTACCTTGGATTGCACCAAGCTCCCCCTCCGTGAGATCCATTCGCAAACGCAAACAGGCTGGGCCTCCACCGTTGCGCATGCTTTGCTGAAGATCCATAAACTTCAACTCTGCCAGTTGAGCTTGGGGCTGAACGTGATCTTCCAACAGCTGTTTCACAGCCCCCTGCTTTGCACATTCCATGGGCAATAGCATCCGTGTTTGACCGTCTCCACAAGTAACAATCTGACTGTTAAACAGGTAACAACCCACTGCCTGTTCCAGGCTAAGTTGCTGTTCTTGAATTTCTATTACAGCCAGAGAATGGCCCAAACCCTGTTTGAGCTCCCTTAACTTTTGCTGTTGCGCCACAAAGCTATGCTGATGACACAACAACAGCCCCTTATGGGAAAGCGCAATCACATCATTGTGAAACACCCCTTTATCCACAGCCATGGGTAATTGCTGAAAAAACTGTACGTTATTTTCTGGCAGGCAATTCAAACGGGCCACGGCATGGCTGGCATCCAGGGTTTGGCGAGCGGGGAAATGATTGGGGGCCTGGGCTGGATTTTCCTGGGCTCCATACACAAACACATGCTGCACACTATGGAAATCTGTGGCTGGAATTCGCATATGATTAGCTGCGCCCTCATCTGAAAAGTGGGAAGCAGAAGGCAAGGGTTTATTAATTTGGAAATAGTGTTGATCAGAAAACACATATCGGAACAGGTTTTCTGTAGCGGCTGCTTCCGTACTACGATGAAAATTCGAAACCAAATTAGCAGGCGTGATACAGACTTTGCCATTTTCCGTATCGCTGGAAGGTGCCACCGTGGCAGCATTGGCCGCCCACATGGACGATGCCGAGCTCACCATGGAAAGCAGCTGAGGGGCGGATTTATAGACCTTTTCCAGTACTTTCTGGGGTGAACCTTTGAAACCTAAATCATAGAGCAACGGAAAATTGGGCCGCAACTGAGGAGGAAACACACCCTGGGGTATTCCCTGGCTCACCATCCAAGCCATTTTCTCCAACCCCTGTAACGCAGCTGCCTTGGGGTTGGAAACAGACTGGGCGTGCAGCGCACTGGCCAGGTTCCCGGGAGACAGCCCGGCATAATGGTGGCTGGGGCCCACCAAGCCGTCAAAATTCACTTCCTTTCGAGCTATGGGATTATTCACCGCTGCAGTAATTTGAGACAAAAAAAACGGCCTCGAAGGCCGTTTTCTTGGAGGTGTTAGTCATCAACGGAGACGATCAACCGCCAGAAGCGCTGCAGTATCCACCGCCAGTTGAACCCGGAGGCAAGAAAGAACAAGCTTCATCAATATGAGCTACGTAACGGTCAATCTTGTAATGAACACGGTCGATTGTGGTCTCAACAGCCGCCACCTTCTTATCGAACTTTTTGATCTTCCTTTCAATCTTTCGTATCAACCATTTCTTGCCGGACTCTTGAGCAGCAACCAAATCTTCGTTGAGAGATGCAAGGGTATCCAAATATCCGTCACGCTTCGCAATATTACTCGACAGGATGTCGTTGGCACTATCTACCTTATAATCGAGCCCATAAACCCACAGCTCCTGGCGAGTAACTGAGGAGTTTTCAACCCGCGTGAACACCTTATCAACCTGACCTTCCAAACGATCGGTCTGCTTGTCAGTTTTAACTATCTTACGCTCATAGTTCCGAACAGCTCGCTCTAACTTTTTGACGAGCTTGCTATTACCATCATCTTCGGCATCAGCAATTCGAACATTCAACGAGTCAATAGTTTCAACATAGTTGCTTCGCACATCATCATATCGAGCAAGATTGTTGATGTACGAGTTGTACTGGTTATCCAGTTTATTCAACCACTTATCATATCCAGGCACGTACGCCTGAGCGGAAGTTGCAGCAACCATCAAAACAGCCAGCACGGATGACGCTATAACCTTGTTCATATCGAGCCTCTTTATTTAACTTTTCCCTAGTCTATGTCGAACTCTTATAGAGTCCACCCCGAATTTACCTAATCCAATTCAACCCCGTATGGCGGCTAAAGTCAACGCCGATAAGTAAAGAACTGTAAATAATGGGAGAATTCATTGATTACTGGTTAATTATTAGCCCTGAGTACACCTATCCCCGCACAAAGATTGCTCAACCGATACTTCAGCACCAAATCAGCGCTTCTCTCGCAGACCACAAGGCTTATTGGGCTAGACAAAGCCAATATCAAGGCTTGCTTCTCTAAACCACCACCGATGGACAGGGCATGACTAAACTGCTGCATGGCAAAATACTTCTGATCTCGCGTTAGGTTCTCCCAGGAAGCAAAATAGGTGGTCAACAATCGAATCAATACCGGGCGTTCCCAGGGGCCGTATTTTTGGGCATTTCGTAACGCTTGGTTGAATTCCTGATCGTATTGACCAGCCATGCCCTTGACCAGTGCCAAGTCTGCCCAAGCATAGGGGGATTGAGGGCGGACCCTAAGTGATTTTCTTAGTGGCTCGATTCCAGAACTGGCGGGTGGAAGGTTGAGCCTGTCACCACTGCCAGCAGCCCAGTAGGCCAAACGGCCTTGAGTTTGCAGATAATCCGGATTCCACGGAAACAGCCATGTTGCAAATTCAAGCTGGTCAAACGCTTTTATCCAGTCAGCTTCATTGACGGGTTGCCCATCTTGCCATTTGCGTTCCTGACGAGTCGCTTGGTGCGCGGCAATATCTGAAACCATAGTGCTTAATGATGTTAAGGCCAACGTGACACAACAAACAATAACCAACCAGCGCAAGCCAGATGTCATTTCGAACGCTCCCTATGTCGATGTTTCGATGGCACGCTCCCCGGCATAAATCGAATAGTCCACGCTAGAGAAATTACCAGCAAAAACATCACAGCATTTGCTGGAATTTGTAGGTTGAATTCTACAGTGGCATGAATAAGGGTGGCAGTGAGCCCCATTATCACCGTAAATGAAAACGCTTTAAATAAGGTTCGTTGCCGCACAAATGGCACACGCAGAGCGTGGTAGTATGCCAGCAATACCAAGAGTATCAGAGGCACCATCCCCACGATTCCGTGCTCTGTAAAGAATTCCCCATAATCATTGTGCGCATGGTCATAATAAAGATCGATATCCGCGCCACGATACTGGGGAAACGCCGTATAAAATGTTCCTGCTCCCGTACCCAAAACCATATGATCCTTGAACATTGGGATTAAATCCCGATTTACCTCATCTCGCGTTTCTTTCACAAAACTGGTTGTTTGCACCCGCTCCCGCACCTTGTCAATTCCAAACCAGGTACCAACTATGAAGGAATCAATTACGAACAAACTCACCAACAATAAAACCGCATTGCGGGAAAAATTGCGGGTTAGCGCCAACCACAAAATAGATGTAGCAAACAAACTAAAGAAAAAAGCTGAATTGCCCATTCTGGATTTAGATAAAACCAAAGCGATCACCATGATTGCAAGACCTAACCGAATCACAAATTTTACGCTGAGGAATGTAGTAAACAAGCGCCTTAGCTTTTCTCTTCGGCTACTTGCTTGTTTTGAATAGAGTTGAGAAAGCAATAAACCTGTGCCAATAGCTAGGCTAAGATTTAAATAATTAGCAAAATGGTTACGATTCCAAAATGTGCCTGTTGCAACATCTTTATAACCCCCTTTCTTAATAAAAAACCCATACTCCACGCCACTCAGAACCATAAAACTGCCATAGGCAGCCTGAAAAACACCGCTTGCCACTATTACCAGTGCCAACGTTTTTAATCGCTCTACCGAATTCACTAAACGGAGTGTCAAGAACACAAAAGCTGCAAAAGCTAAGGAGGTCCTCATATGAACAAGCTGCGCGGTTAAATCAAAGCGAGAATCCTCGGGTAACCAACCTAATAATTCAAAAAATACCCTTACAAAAATTATACCGGCGAACGCCAATATTAAAAAAACAGGCGTTAATGGAATTGCCTTGTTCAACGAGCCAACACTGGAATCAATTTTTGACCGGCTCTGATATATCAACCCCGCAGACATCAAAAACACTGACAGCTCGAATAAATTCCAGGCCCACGGCCGGTTACTACCCAAAGGCAAAGGAAGCCACACCAACAATACTAAATAAAGACGAAATATTAGAAGGTTACTACCCATTTTTTTTCGACAATCCGCCTCGAAGAATTGCCATTGGGTTAGACTTAACTAGCTTATCAGCCTCTTGCTTACCAAACCAATCACAGGCAGCGTCATAACCAACAGATAAGTTTACTGGCCGAGTTTTCGGGTTATGAGCATCCGAAGCGAGCACAGTTACAACCCCCCTGTCCAATAATTGTTCAGCACGATATTGCGCTTTTTCACCAAATTGACCCACCAATGATCCAGCGGTGACTTGAAACAAGCAGCCCAATTCAATTAAAGGTTCAATTTTGCTGAATTTGCGCATTATATCTTTGTTACGCTCAGGGTGAGCTATCATAGGAAGCACATTGCGATTCAACAACCATTCGATGAGTCTATCCGTACCTGGCAAAATATGGCTGTGAGGCATCTCCAACAGCATCACCTTATACCCTTTCCATCCACCTAAAAATGGAATTTGCTCTGCTTGCAACATAGCCATTATTTCGGGGCCTAACCTAACTTCTGCAGCCATTGCCGTTGACAGTGGTATATCTGCATCCATTAATGCTTTTTTAAAACGATTAAGCGTATTTTTGATTCCTGGTATGGTGTTTTCCCATCGGCCATGATGAATATGAGGCGTTACAACTGAGTAAACAACCCCGTCTTCAGCAGCCTGCCGCGCTAGTTGAAGAGAAACAGCCATTTCAGACGGGCCGTCATCAATCCCCGGTAACAAATGACAATGTAAATCGATCATCCAACAGCTGGCGTCACTTTCGACTCATCAACGCCCTCTTTGTCAGATTCATAGTAGCCATAGTTGTTGTAATAATCCCCATAATAGCTGCCATAACTACTAGCTTTATCAAGATCTACTTGGTTAAGTACCACTCCCACCACTGGTGCATCCACATCACGAAGGCGCCGAATCCCTTTTGCTGCAAGTTGAGAAGATGTGGAGTCTGATTTCACCACATAAATAACGGCATTAGCATGGGTGGAAAGGACTAGCGCATCACTAACAGAATGCGTGGGTGCAGAATCCAATATTATCCGATCAAAATGGTGACTCAATTTCTGCAAAGCTGCCTCAAACCTTTTCGAAGACAACAGCTCCAAAGGGTTTGCTGGAATGACACCTGCTGGCATAACACTGACAGAGGTTCCCTCAATCTTATGTATACATTGATTCGCACTGGCAGTTCCTGCAACGAGATTGGATAAACCAGGAGAATTCCTCGGTAGCCCCAGTGATTTTCCGATAGAAGGTCGCCGCATATCAGCATCAATTAGCAAGACGGTCTCCATCTGAGCTAATGCTTCTGACAAATTGATCGAAACGGTAGATTTACCTTCACTGGGTACAGAAGAGGTAATTAAAGTTATTTTATGTGGGTCATCAAGATTAGATAAGACCAAAGAGGTTCGTACAGTTCTGATTGACTCAGCAAAGTTGCCTTTTGAATCAGACAAAAACCCCTCATAGGCTGAACTACTTTTATTGGATTTAACAAGTGGCAGGAAACCGAGCATTGTAGACTTTAGTTGCTCCTCAATATCCTCTGGTGTTCGAATAGTGTTGCTAAGCATATCCAACACTATCGCTACCAACACACCAAAAACACTACTAACAATAGCAGCCAATATAATAACTAGTAATTTATTAGGTTTCACTGGTATGGTCGGCACCACAGCAGGGTCAATTACTCTGGCATGAGCGGCTTGAAACCCCTCTGACTCGTTAGTTTCTCTGGACCTTGTCAAAAACATATCATAGAGCTGTCTATTCGTAGCAACTTCGCGCTCTAGCTCAAGCAATTTAAACTCTTTCCGATTAATTTGCTGAAGCTGCTGTTTAGTTTGACCCATTCTCTTCTCAAGCCTTTTCTCGGTTTGAAGCGCCCCAAGGTAAGCTGATTTAATCCCTTCAGCGACAGTTGAAGCCTGAGTATGAAGTTGCTGATTGACCGTTTCCAACTCAGAAATAGCAGCGATCATTCTGGGATGCTTGTGGCCATAGCGCTTTTCGAGCTCAGCAACCTTTCTTTGAGAAGCCGCCTGCGCGCGAAGGAAATCTGCTACTCCGGGGTCGGTTGAGATATTTGGTATTGACATAAGAGATTCTGTGCTTGGACTCTCTCCTAGCGAAGCTATTTGGCGATATAGCGTTTCTGCTCTAGAACGCAAATTTGATGTTTCAACATACCTTTCGGTAATCTGATGGAGTTCTCCAGCACTGAATGTTTGAACACCTTGAATATCAACTAAATTGGCATCCTCTCGGTACTTTTGTAACCGCTTTTCAGACTCCTGAAGTGTTTCCCTGAGCCCTCCTAATCGTTCACCAAGCCAATTTGCAGCCGTCTTTGTGAGGTCAAGCTTTGCCTCAAGATAACTTTCGATAAACACTTGAGCCATTGTATCAGTGATCTTAGCAGCTAACTTCGGGTCTGCTGATCGATACTTTACTTTAACCAGCTGCGTATCTGTAATTGGAACTATTGACAAGTTTTCTATTAATCGATCAATTGTCATGTGGTGGATTTGAGATTCCGTTAGGCTCTCACCGCCAGATTCAAAGGGCAAATACTCCGCTAAGGAGAACTTTGATTTGTTCTTCTTTGGATCAAATAATGGATGAGACGCCAATCCCAATTGCTTAACTACTCTGTCCGCCAGCTCCCTTGACTTCAAGATTTCAAACTGTGTTTGGAAATACTCCCGATTGTTAGCATTTAACCCGTAGACAGACTCGATTGAAACTACTCTTGCTTGCTGATTCTCAATAAGGACCGTCGTTGTAGACTCATAGATAGGCGTCAAAGAAAATACTATGACTGCCGCTAAAAGCGTAATCGATAAGCTTAAGATCAATATCCGCCATCTGCTACGCATCAATATTCGAAAATATCTTTTTAAATCAATTACATCACCGTCACTTCGCTCGACGTCAAAGTCACTCAATTTCATAAATTTAATGCCTATCTATACTTAAAAGCCACAGGCTTTCAAAAAAAGCTTTGTTCAACTGTGATTATGTCACCTGGTTTAACAGGAAAATCTAAAGCAACTTTCTTAGGGGTTTTATCTGGGTCACTATCGGATATCAAAAAGATATTACGTTTAGAAGCCCGTTCAGTAAATCCCCCTGCTAGAGAGATAGCCTTTCTTACAGTGAGGCCGGGCTGAAATGACACTCCTCCGGGTCGATTAACTTCTCCATTAATAAAAAAATCTCTATACCTTAAAATCGAAACTGCTACTCGTGGGTCTACCAGATAATCTCCCTTCAAGCCAAGTATTATCCTTGACTCCAGGCGATCAGCAGTCAAACCCACGAATCTCAACTCGCCTAAGAATGGATAGGAGATTGTACCAGAATCGCTGAGCTGGAGCTCAAATGAAAGGTCTGGTTCGTCATACACTAGAATCCGAATTACATCGCCCGGCCCAAGCACATAACTTGATTCACTAAACTTTTCAGTCTCATAGGGTGTGGCAGCGTTGATCGGTGTGATCAAAGAAAGAAACAAAATTACAAAGGCGCACAGCTTTATGACTATACTATATTTCGCCATTATCAGAACATACCTTGTGGACTTGCTTTACAATAAATCATTAGTTAGGTTATTCGGTGGTACAAAGTTAGAGCAAATAACCCATTTGTGTAAAATCGCTTTAATCGCTGAATACAAACTGTCACTAGTGCCGATCAAACCAATCGGACCGACTGCGAGCATGCGAATTTAATAAATTGATCGTACAACCAGAAACCACCAATAATGACTCAGTAATTCAGACCATCTTTAATCGTGCAACTAAGCACGAACTTACCGAATTATAGAAGAATTAATTCCACATCAGAAAATCTATTTAACCAACATGGCTATACAAATACAATTCATGTTCGTACACATTAAGAGATGCAGTCCTTTCCTGAGATGATTATCACCAATCCGCTTCTTCGCCCAGTTGGTTTACCAAGCTTCGTATCCACTTTATGAAATCAGTGTTCTCACAATGCTCCATTACGGCCCCACCTGACCACACGACCTCATCAAGATACCCGGTAACAAAACTAAGAACTAACGGAAGATATCAATTTATTAGTCAATCTATAGCCTTTCTTTGAACTTATTTTCAAAGAAATATAAACTATTAACTTCCAATAGACCAATTCACCACCCATATTTAACTGTGGAACTAGTATATAATGCCAATAATAGCTCCGAGCTAACCTCAATATTCAATATCTTCTTGTTCGAGATTTTATAAACTCACTTCTACGTCAAATGCAATCTCGCCTCTTTCATAGTCGAAAATATTTATCTTCGAATTATTATTTTCAAACTTGACCATAAACCCAAAGTCAATCCACCGCCTCGCTATATAATTAAAACTTATTTCGTAAGAGGTAGTGCGATCTACGCGCTCTGTAGTACTTCCTACATACTGTAAGTTCGAGTGAATTAATTCTATTGAACTATAAAATCTTTTAGACCAATAGTTAACCCACCCAATACTCGCTTCAGATGCCTCGATGAAATTGGCATCACCAAAAGGCTCACGATCTTCTTGAGCACTCGTAATCTTAAATTTTGAATGGCTATTAGGCTGCCAAGAAAAATCTACTTCCCAACTAGGACCACTAAATCTCTGCCGGTCCTGATCATCAAAGCGTATGTTTCCTCGCCCTAACTTGAGGGACCCGTTAGTTTTGTTCGCTATTTTCCAATCAAGCCCAAAGAGTACTTGTGTTGACTGTCTGTCAAGACTGTCGGGCAAACCTACTAATTGAGGTGGATCCAGATTATAATTAATCTCTGCCTGTCTCACATTCACTAAAAATCGAGTTTTAGCGCCCAATCTCAATGAAAATAGGGCAGAAGCACTATTGATCGAATAATCGTCATGTTTGGTCAAATCACGAAAGTTACTGAAACGAACCCCTGCATGCCCCATTGATAAGACTATTAATCCCCTAGAAAAATCTGAGCCAAAGCTATAGTCAGCATAATACGCTTTTTTCTCTAACTTAATAGGACCATCGTATAGATTGAAACTGGACCCTTCGCTCAAGCCCTTTCCGCGCTCTTGGTGCAAATACGCATATTCAGCCCCAAAACCCAAACGATTGCGATGATTTAATTTTGCACTGGATTCAAAATGTAGCTCACTATCAACATAATCATCCTCAGGGCTATAGCTGTAAAAACCAGCCTCATTTTTGAATAACAGCCTTATGTCACTTATTCCTAAAACTGTGTTAACTTCAAAAGATGGTGAAATCACCGTTTTTCTCGAACTTACTTTCGAGCCGGGTTGATAGAAGAGGTTTGTAATATAAGATTCATTTATCATTAGTTCAGGCGTAACAAAGAAACCAAATAGATCAAGCCTAACAGGATCCTGAACTTTACTATGAGCAATTTGGGGCATAAGAATGTAAGTAACGGACAATAGAAACACTAATTTCTTTTTCATATCTTCAATGACTCGAACCCTGACTATGCAATTCGCACATTCTCATCACCACGATAGGGACGTTCCAAAAACAATTTTCTAACTTTACATAAGCATTAGTATATTGCATGAATGATTTTCTCTACTACAAGTCACTAACTCTTAATTCTCAGCATATTGGGATTAGAGCTTCAAGCTACAAAAGTCTAACTTGTAGCAACGTGATTCAATTCCACCTTTATCACAGTCTCAAATTTTTAATTCTCTTGTAAGCTTACGATTCTTAAACCTATCGCACTCATATTTTTCGAATACTAAGGTACAACCTGGTTATCTTAACTAGATAGGGTATATTGTTATTAAACTGACGTTACAAGGCAAAAGTCAGGTCAAAAATGATACTTTTCAATCACAACCCGCATACTCCTTCCACTCTAATCGACACAATCTCCTGGAGCACAATCATCACAGCCAATAGTATTACTTATAGTTAAATGGAAAAACTGTACAAAAGCCCAACTCCCAATCTAGCTGAAGAAACCACGATATTGAGGCGCCTCGCCAACCAATTTTCCTAAGCCTAGCTACACACCACTGACATTTATAAACTTCATTTAAGGATCACGATACTCAGCTATGAACTCAATTAAAACATAACTGCTAAGCCCATACTCTAAAACCAAATCACCAATTTCCACTAGAAAGGTCGTCATAAATAAACTTTAGACTTTTGATAGAGAAAACAAAGCATAATCAAATTTAATTTATAATATCGAGTTAACTATGCCTGCCTTAACGATAGTCTCCAGCTTAAATTTTCATTTTTAAACTTTATTTTTACTATCCAAAACCCAGAAAAACCTTTTTCCAAATGAAATGGCCAAGACAAAAGCTGGGAGTTCTCAAGCCACAAGGTACCACAGCTATAAATCGCTATAGCTACACTTGTATAATTGAATATAAAAGTTAATCATATTACTCTATTTACATGAGATTTACATACAAGTTTTTATCAATTATAGCCATCTCAATTAATTGTTTTGGCGGACAAGTCCATCAAAGAGCTTTCCCCAGCGCAGAAGGATTCGGAGCCTTCGCTAAAGGTGGACGTGGTGGATCAGTTATCTACGTAACAAACTTAAATGATAGCGGACCTGGGAGCTTGCGTGATGCAATAGACCACAAAATACCCCGTAACATCTTATTCGCGGTATCTGGATCAATAACCTTAAAATCGGATCTAATCATTAAATCACCGTATATAACGATTGCTGGTCAGACCGCGCCAGGCGACGGTGTCACAATCAAGCAAGGCGGAATCTACATTATGACTCACGATGTTATATTACGTCACATTCGAATTCGGCCTGGTGATCTCGAAGGTAAACCAAACCCAGATGACCGAGACGGTATTACTATTGGGCAAGAAGCCAATAACGTAATTGTTGATCATGTGTCTGTATCTTGGGCAATCGATGAGAATATTTCAACTTGGTACGAACCAAAAAATATAACCATCCAATGGAACCTTATTTCTGAAGCACTTAATTACTCTAAGCACCCCAAAGGAAAACACTCTATGGGGTTATTAATAGGTGATAATTCAAAGCAAGTGTCCGTTCACCACAATCTTTTTGCGCACAATAACGCACGCTCTCCAGCAACAGTAAAGGGTGGCGCCACGTGCGACATTGTTAACAATCTAGTTTATAACTGGGGAGATCGAGGATTTGCTTTCTCCATCAATTACACGCAAAAACCTGTATATGTAAATCTGATTGGAAATATTTTTCTAAGGGGTCCTTCTTCTAGGGGGCATTTCTTCAAAGCTGATAAGAAACCACTCGAAAGTGTAATTTACCTATCGAAAAACACTGGTGATGATCCTTACCTTATCAAAATCAATGAAGACTTGAGAGAAGCACCATACCTCTCTAAACTGCCACATATAAAAGTCAACAACATTAAACAAACAACAAATGAAGCAAAACTTAAGAATCTCATACTAGCTGACGCCGGAGCAACACTGCCCAAACGAGACGATATCGATAAACGCATAGTTTCAGACGTCATAAATAGAAGCGGCCAAATAATCGATTCACAAAGAGAAGTTGGGGGGTGGATAGATTTTAATTCCAGGGAAATGTCGTCTGAGACTCTGAGAAAAAGGGATACAGACTTAGACGGAATTCCAAATTACTGGGAAAAAAAATACGGACTGAATCAACACGACCCTAAAGACGGCAAAGAATTTACTAATTCAGGATACACTAACCTCGAAATCTATCTTAATCAAGTTAAGAAAGAAGACTGGGATTTGACATTGAATCTTGGCCGTTAATGAAAAGCTATGCTCATGTTTTTAGGAAGGTAGAATTAGAGAGAATCTCAAATTTATCAACTACTCGCCCCCAATTAAATTCTGACAATGCTAAATTATGTGAAACTTCTTTCATTTTATCTAAATCAGCAGGCTTCATTCGTAGAATACTTTTTATAGATTTTAATATTGATTCAGCATTTTTCTCACAAATAATTCCGCAACCGCGATTTACATACTCGCCCATGTTTGATCCTTCCGTAGTTATAATTGCATTCCTATTAGCCATGGCCTCTAGCATTGCAACTGACATACCCTCTGCAACAGTGGGCAAGAGAAAAACATCACTAGCCTGAAGAAAATCTGCTTTCTCTTGCGGATCAGTTATACAACCTTTGAATTGAATTAAATGACTGTCTATCGCTTCAATCTTCGAATTTAAAAATTCAACCTCACTTTCTTCAACACTTCCGGCGATTCGAAGTGACCAACCTTCTATACCTGACTTTTTTAACAACATAAATGCTTCTAGCAGCTCGTAGATACCTTTCGAAGAATGAACTCTTCCAAAATAACAAAACCGTATTTCTTCAGATGTATATTGCCCTTTAAAGTCGCTTGGAACATCGATTCCATTAGGAATGATGACGGTATCGTTTTTCAATTTCCAAAATTTGTAGTCATGTTTTTCCCTTGGGGTTAAGCAAACAATGTAATCAAATTTTCTAATCGATGGAATTTCGATAAATTTGAGGTAAAGGTATTTTTTCCATTTACCTATCAAAACCCGATTCCAATTAAGCTCACCCGCTCCGTAATATAACTTTTTGGCATTTTTGAAGTTGCAAACTATGTCACTTAAATGAGGATGGTATGTATTTCTCACTATAACTACATCAAAATCATCATTGTGCTGTTCTATCCAATCATTCAATCCGACATAAGTTCGGAGCATTTCGCTTTTCACTGGTGACCATTCTGGTACAAGTGATCTTGTCTTGAAAACATGTATAGTAACACCATTATCTATATAGAATAACTTACTTAATTCTCTACAATAATCACTAGTCACAACATGAACTTCATGACCACGATCCGCTAACCTTTCAGCCAACGAAGAAACAGAGTATATTGGGCCACCGCTAAATTTAGCACCCTTATAAAAAAAGCTAAAGAAGAGAATTCTCATATAAACTTCGATAATTACTAATCATTACTTCTTCAGAAAATACGTTTTGAACTCGAAACCTGGCAGCCCGACCAACTGTATTCAAAAGATATGGATCAGCTGCAAGTCTTAAAATCGTTTTGCGGAAACTCTCAACATCTTTACATATAAACCCTGTTTCAGGGTCTTGTATAATGGAAGAAACCCCACCTGCTGGAGTTGAAACGACCGGAAGCCCATGCGACATAGCCTCTAATACGCTAAGCGGATGCCCCTCAAAATCAGAAGCAAGAACAAATATATCTGATTTTTCGTAAAATTTTTTGGGACAACTAACTGAACCCGTAAAAGTGACCAAATCAGATAGACCTAATTTTTTAGCTAACTCTATACTATCTTGCTTTAAACTGCCGTCACCCACAAGATAAAGATGAAACTTAAGCTCACCAATCAAAGAAGCCGCTATTTGTAGCAACCTATCATGCCGTTTTTGTTCTTTGAAATTAGCCACACAGACCATATTAAACACGTCTGATTTTTCAGATGCTATTTTGTTAGCTGGATGATCAACATCAACCCCATTATATATCTGACAATATGGCTTTCGTTTAATTAATCGCTCAAATGAATTCGTAACTTCCGGCGAAATTGTGACAAATTTTACTAGTTTCATATCACTAAGAAATTGAAACAGCCTGATTTTCATCCGGTTATAACCGACGTCGTATTCAGCTAAATTGTGAAGAGTATAAATAACGTCAATTCGTAATAATCTGATCAGAATAATGATTGGTAGTACATGCATAAACGAGGATAGATGACAATGAACTACAGTATATCCTCCAGTTAGAATTTTTTTGTACAATCTCATTGTCGCATAGATATCAAACGTGTTTGATTTATCAACGCAGTGAACGCTTTTCCCTTTGTACTGATCTAGGCTTTCATATAGCGTGATAATTGAAGACTTTTCACCGAATGCCTGGTGCATTGCAAGCACCATATTCTCGGCCCCTCCTGGAAACAACCTATTTATAATATGTACAATCTTCAACAGCGCCACTCTTGTTTAAAACAAATCCCACTGCAAAAAAAAACCATAGTGTCTTAGAGATTTCCCAGTTTAACATCATCGCAGATATACAAATGTTCAAAAAAATGAACACGAATATCAGCCCTTGTTTAAAAAAGGTTATTCCCATAATCAAGATTGCCCACATTATCAGAATAAGCGCGAAAATCCCCCCATCAAAAAGTGTCGACAGAAAAACATTATGGGGATTCATGTTCATACCAGTATCTACAGCCTGCCTGAAAAGGCCAACACCTCCACCGAATAGTATATTAAAAATATCACTAAAAAAATATTCTATGGCTTTCGACCATAACACTTCACGGCCAGTATAGTCTCCCGAACTTATTGAGCCAGCTATACTCATTAGTCTATTTACGCTGTACTCTGGTAAAAGCCCGGACTCAATAGTTAGGTAGAGAGCTAATATAGAAACAAAAACAGACACTGGTAAAAATATTATATTCCTTCTCGATAAGATAAAGACAATTAATATTGAGTTTAGCATCAAGGTGATGAATCCAGTCTTAGAGGCAGATAAAATTATTGCGTATGCGATAAGCACCCAAAAAGTTAAAAACACAATCTTATTGAGTCTCGAGAACGATAAAAGAAGGCAGAGCATACTCAAATTCAATATCATGGTCATATCATTTTTGTCAAAACCAAATGCAGATACCCGCCCATATCCAGCATCAACTGTTAGCAATTCTGGCCAGAAATGAAATCCCAATACCGTACCAAAAGCCGTAACAACTCCTCCAAGCCCATAAAATAGTAATATTAAGTTTAAGTTCACAGGGTGAATAAATTGCATAGATACAAACGTGATTAATACTAAACTTAGGTATGTAGATAATTTAACAATATCCATTTCGCCAGCCATTAAACACGATATAAAATACGAAAGCACAAGTCCAAGTAGCCAAATATAATTCCAAGAGTAATTCACAACTTTCATATTTGAGTTCATAAAGTAGAGAATGAAGACTACAAGAAGCGCAAGAGCAGTTAAACGTGAAAGGGAAACACTACCTAACCCTGGCACTGAAATCGTAAATACCATTTCACAGGAAATTGTAAAAACGTATATAACAAAAATAAAAGAACAAAGCGCTCTAATATTTAGTTCGCCAAATGCGAGTTTATTCAGAAATATTGAGCGCATAGTTCATCGCCACAGCTTCACAACCGTTCTAGTTAAGCACAACTTATACAATCTTTTAATAAAATAAAGATTATTGGAGAAAAACGTTAAAAATTTTTTTACTCGGTTTACAGTGTGTTCGCTGTGGTAACCCCAGTATTTCATTTCGTCGGCACAAATGGATTCTATTTTACGAATTTGATCGCAACTCAGCTCACGCTTCCATGAAGAAAGTGATTTGGAGTCAGGATGTATTGTCTTTGATTTCCATGCACACTCCCATTCTGGAATATGTCGACCAGTTGATTGGGATATATCATAGCTATCTGGTGGCAATCCACATTGTTTATACAACCAAGTGATTACTGTATCTGGAGAAGTTACAACATCCTCATATTTTACGGGAACAACTACATCCAAGTTCGAGAAATTTCTAATTTGTCTCGAGAAATACACCCAATCTAACGCCATCCACGATGCATCTTTATTATCTCGAAATTCTGCATTTATATTAGAAAGTATAGTAGCCCTAGGATCTCTTACCACGACTACAATCTTCCTCAATGTCGGAGACCCAATCAAAATATCGATGTATTCATAATGCCGTGGAGTTTTTTCGATTATATATTTAACTTTTTCAACACCCTTAAAACTATCTAGCAGAATTTCAAAGCTTGAAAGATAACCTGAAGAAGAATTAATTGATTTCGGAAGATTGATATTCATATCCGCTATTCGAGGATAAGAAGCCACATCTGCAGAACAAAACTGGAGGTTAAAGCGCGAAATTCTACGTGCCAAAAAATCATTAATGAAGTTAGTCTCCGGAGCAGCTTCCGAATATATATTCGCAGATAGAATTCCAGCCATCATCGTTGTTCCTGATCGGGGGTATCCGACTACATATATCTTATCTTTCACATGTGAAGCCATTAGATTTGTCTTAAATTAAAATAATTCTCTATTCAAGTACGCCATATTCTTGAGATTGATTCATCAAATTCTTTGGTCTAAAAAATTAAAAGAGTAATTGCGAATAATTCCATTAACTATGTTTGAGATCGTTTGACTAGTTTCATAATTAGGGCCAGTCGAACCGATGGCGATTAGATTTTGCCATCGGAAATCATATAACTAACAGATAAGATTAGGCTGTTAGATACACTATACTTTACACATACAATTTTATCAGATGGAGAATTTAATAGTTTATTCTATTGATTGCACTCCATACTGGCAAATACTAACAACACATACCGATTCTCAGAAAATCATTAGATAAACTGACTATTGTTTTCCGATATTAGCCTCTCATACAAACAGATACTTCATTCTCCCCTAGTGTAGCATTTAAGAGGATAATAGCCGTTAGCAAGACAAAAACGGATCAGTAATAATACTAAGCGCTCTTTCTTGACCATTACCTACTCACAAAATGAGACCTTCAAGCCAAGCCTTAGCCGAACGGAACAAAACCAAGTCTCTTTTTTACGAACAATGCAGCTAAAATATTTTGTAACGTTATACCACATGTAAACGCAATAGCTGCTCCTACAATTCCAAAGTAGTGCACCAATACAAATGTCAAGCATATTGTTACAGAGCCTGAAACAAGAGTAGTGCGGTTAAAATCTCGTTCATGGCCACTCATATTCAACAAAACACCTACAGAGCCTGTAGCAACATTGAAGAATTGTCCTAACACCATTATCGCTAGGAGAAAACCTGCAGAAGCATAATCTGCTCCGAACAAGACCATTAACTTTTCCCTAAAAATTATCATGAGTGTAATTATTGGGAGCGCTACGATTATCATGCCTCTAGTGGACCATTTAGCAAGAAATCTTATTTTATTTATGTCCCCCTCTTTCCAAAGTCGAGCATATATCGGTGATATCACCAAATTTACAACCAGCAATATGAAACTTACTAACAGAGCTGTTCTCTGAGCAGCTGATAAAAGTGCCACATCTTCTGCTGAAAGGATTACTCCTACAATTAACACCCCTGACCACTGAACTGACAAACTCATTATTGTTGCTACAAATAAGTTTGAAGCAGCCGATACCATTTCTTTATCTCTATACGAAACCAGCTTAAAGGAATTATTTTTCTGCGTGAACCAGAGAATAAATGCGAAAATTAGAATGATAAGCGCGGAATAACTATAGAGTTTTGTGACTAGTAATAGACCTATCTCGTAGCCGCCAGCGTATTTAAAGAAAACTAAGCACATGAGAAACAGTATCGAAACCCCGAGGTTCTGACAAATCGTGGCAAGTAAAAAACGATGCTGAGCTTGAAATGCGAAGGACAAGATAAAAAACAAGGAAAAAGCAGGTAAAGCTGGTATTACCGTGCTCAGGACAGTTGCTAGCTTAGGTTTATTAAATATGTGCATAGAAATAGGCCCACTAAGGCCTACTATCAACAGTGCAATTGGTATCGTTACGGTTGCCACCCAAAGTAAAGCTCGGTTCAGCTTTTCTTGACCATAATCATCAGCTCCGTGCGCGGACAACAATCTAAGAACAACATTATCTAGGCCTAATCGAAAAATACTCGACAACACCGCTATCATCGTGAATCCTAGTAAGAATAGCCCCGCTTCCTCATTTGATAGTTCACGAGTTACTATTAATGTGATGGCAAATGAAGTAAGTGCCGCAAAAATTTTTGTTATTGCTATGCCAGATATTTTCAGTAAGAGCCTTATTGAGGCTAGTGATATTAACGATTCCTCCACTGATTTTTTCGTCATAGTTATGATATGTCACAAATTTAATTCTTTATATTCAAAATGTTGCGGAATTGTTTCTAAAGTATTTTGAACCAATGTATATTAAATTACTTTCACAATTAAAAGTTGTCATATGACGACGTCATCGCTTTCATTAATATCTATACTTCTCCAACACCGCTCGTCAGCAACGATTTATTATCTACTTTTCTCTTTACATATTAAATTCAAGCCTTCCGCAAATTCATGAAGGAAAGTGTCGTAGTGCCTATAAATTTCATACAATTGCGCATTTTCCACATTGCTGTCATGTCACTTTCGGATTTATATTGCCATACTATACCTGAGTTAATACAAAGGGTGCAGAATATAGTCTCGTTTCTCGATAGTACCAAATGCACCATAACTTTGAGTTCCTTCTCGGTCAGATATCTGCAAATTATGAGCTTTACCTTCAACAATTCTATCTCTGCGGAGAGTTCATTTATTTAAATTTGGTTAGATAATATACAACATCAATAATCGGGGTAGCACAATCTGAAAAATATAAATCTAAAATCCATGGGTTTCTTACTAAATCGACAGATTTTTGCTTAATTAACTGGTGCCAATCTCCTGAAGTATTAAAGATTTGAAGCATCTGTCAGTACACCTCAAAATATATTTCATTTGGAACCTTGAATAGTAAAAGATTATGTTTTGCTTAATAATCCTTGGTTAGAGGTTTTACTATTCAATATTACATCTCTTTTAAAACGTTCCAATACTTTGCTCTGTTCAATATATTTCTCAGCATAGGCTCTGGCTGTATTGTTAATTGGTTGGGACTCACATACGTCTAGTTGTTTACAAATAGCTTTCACTAGATCATCCGAATCTTCAGGTTTCGCTAAACAGTATAATCCAGGATTACTCTCAGCAATTCGGCCCAATTCGGTATCTTGACAAGCAGTCACAACCGCATGGCCACCCGCAGCTAAAATGTTTGTCAATTTGGATGGCATAACCACATCTGCTGCACCTTTTCTTTGAATTACTACATGAACATCAGCAGCAGCAAGCATTGAAGGAAGATAGGCCAAAGGAACAAGACTTTTAAATTCTAGGTTCGTGATATTTTTCTCAGCAACTATTCGCTTTAATCGATTGGAGTGCGCCCCTTCACCTACTATGAATATTTTCAAATTCATATCTGATAATTGTTCTGCTGCTTGAATTAGAATTTCTAAACCTTGTTTTGCCCCAATATTGCCAGCATATACAATCATCTTCTGATTATTATTCACTCCCCATTTTTGTCTGAATAACTCACCACTTATATAAGGTGAAATGTTATTTGTATTGGTCCAATTGGGGAAATATATCAATTTATTTGGATCTACACCTTTATCTCTAGCCTTTCTTATCATACTGTGTGAAATGGTAGAAACAACATCAAATCTCCTCATTATGAATTTCTCTACCATTTTTGCCAATCGTAGTTTCACACTCATATTCGATGATTTAGCCATACCCAATCCAAACATTGCATCAATTTCATAATCTTGGATATGCAAAACAGTCCTAGCCCCGACCAACTTACCGAAGATAAGGGCTATAGGAGCGCAAAACAAAGTGGGCTGCACAACAAACACCACATCGGGCTTCCTGAAGAACTTACCAAAAATCGAAATACTGGAAGAAAGAGCGAAACTAACAAGATGTACGAGCCTTTTTATTACGTGGGGGTGTGATGGAATATAAGTAGGGCATCGAGTTACGTTTACACCATTCTCAATACTTCTGCGATATAAATATTTTGAATAGCCTTTGTGAACCTTCCACTCAGGATAATGTGGTTGGGAACAAACGACATCAACCCTACTACCAGACTCAACAAGCCACTCTGCCATTTCACCATTGTATTTACCAATACCAGTCAATTCAGGTGCATAGTTAATTGAATATAATAGGAATCGGATGTCATGGGCTTTCTTGGCCATAAATAATATATCCCTCTTAAATATCGATGCTTTAAAAGTCAAACGATAATTTAATATAGTGAAAGGATCTTCTGATTAATACCATTCAGATAACCCCTTCTCTCAACGTCTCCAGACATCATGATTTGCGGCTACTAATTTTTGCCTCAAAACTTTAGTTAATATTGATCAAAACTAGCGTTTTTTCTTTAAAAAACCGTAAGCCAATCTAAGATATTCATTAAATTCTAGGAAACAAGTCTAAATAAAAAGTACTTTGTTGTATATCAATAGCTACCTTATCCTCAGATGCGCAAACTAGCCATATTTAAAGGTAACCCGTAAGCTTTATCGTTTGACGTTCTTTTAATTGCACGTTCAATAATTCAATTTGGAGTTGTTGCTCTCTAGCAACAACTCCAAATGATTTACACCCCCCACTACTCCCCCCGATACAAACCCACACAGCGAGCCTTATCCCCGTCACCCAACTGTAACAATTGCCACAGTTCGCCCACATCACTGCAGTGGTGACGGCTGTCTTCTGTCCACAACAGTCCGCAGCGAAAGTTGCTTGGGTTAGGGTTACATACCAGCATGGGGTAGCCCTGGAGCGCTTCCACTTGCAGTGGCGACGCCAAGTAGCTGTCACGCACGGCACGAACTCGACTTACATAGCATTCCAGGGTGGGGCCAGCATCAAATATATCCACACAGCCTTCATAACGGAAGCCCTCATGCTCCAATAACTTTTTCGCCGGCACAGTTTGTTTATGTACTTTACCAATTACGGCTTGGGCTTCTTCTGGCAGAAAGTTGGTATAGAAAGGGTATCGCGGCATCAGCTCCGCTATAAAGCGTTTGTTATCCAGGGCAGACAGATAATCCGCCTGGGAAAACTCCATATCAAAAAAATGTTTGCCCAACCCTTCCCAAAACGGAGAGGTACCATCTTGCTTTAGATACCCCCTCAGTTCCGCGATGATTTTTTCTGAGAATCGATCCCGGTTCTGGGCAATATAAAGCAATCGGCTCTTGGATAGTAATGGACCGGCTTTGCTGTGGCGATAATCCGGGTGCAGGTAAAGCGAACAGAGTTCACTGCAGCCACTGTGGTCGTTGGTTAAAAACAGGGTGGGAAACTGATGGTAAATGCTCAACTCGGTGGAAGCATGAACGATGGTACCCACTCGGTAGGTATAATAGGGCTCTTCCAAACCAATGGCGGTTTCAATGCCGCTCACCCCCACCACCTGCTGTTGCTGGGTGTCTTCCAGTACAAACCAGAGCAACCCCGGGCCATGAACCTGGCTTTGGCTGGCGACAGCACGCTGCAATTTTTTTAGTAGTGCATCCCTGTCATCGGGCAGGTTGGTTAAACCGCCACCGGAGGTCTTTGCCAAGGCGGCAATGGAATCCAAATCCGATAGTTGCGCTAACCGTATCACCAACATAGCCATACCCAATGCCATTGCACTGGGTACCACTATAGATGAGTTTAAAAGCGAATGTCACCGTTGTTGATACGATCGAACAGGGCTTGATCCAGTTCCACGTAGGTGGCTTTGCTGCTGTCGTACATGTAGAGGGGTTCTTCCACTTTAGCCGGATCGAAAGCCTGGTCTTTCAGCTCCACTTTACGGTTCTTAAAGGTACCGGTAATTTCATGCTCGTCACGGATTCGAATGAACAGGGGAATGGCATAGGCAGGTAGCTTATCTTTTAATGTTTTGGCCAAATCATCCACGGCGAATTCTTTGTGATCCGTATGCAGAGTAACCGCGGCCATACCCGCACGGCCATCGGTGTTGGGAACCTGCACCCCATACACCACCGCCTGCTCTACATCATCAATATGTTTGAAGGCGGCCTCCACTTCTGTGGTGGCTACATTCTCACCCTTCCAGCGGAAGGTATCACCCAGCCGATCCACAAATTGAATATGCCAATAGCCCTGGTCCCGCACCAGATCGCCGGTGTTGAACCATTGATCCCCCTGTTTGAATACATTCTTGAGGATCTTTTTATTACTGGCGGCCTCATCGGTGTAGCCATCAAAGGGCGCCAGTTTGTTAATTTCGGTAATTAACAGGCCCACTTCGCCGGTATCCACTTTTACCATATGGCCACCGGGGCCTCGATGGGGTTCCTCGGTTTCCGGGTCCACTTTCACCACGGAAAACGGCAAGGGGCAAAACCCTGCGGTGCAATCCACATCGAAACTGTTCACAAACGCCAGATTACATTCGCTGGCGCCGTAAAACTCACATATGCGGTCAATACCAAAACGCTGCTTGAACTCCATCCAGATTTCCGGGCGCAGACCATTACCAATCACCACCCGCACCTGATGTTGCCGGTCTTTGGGGCTGGCTTCACGGTTTAATAAATACCGGCACAGTTCACCGATATAGCAAAAGCCGGTGGCTTCAAATTTTCGCACTTCATCCCAAAAAGCGGACACACTGAATTTTCGAGTGAGGGCCATGCAGGCACCGCTCACCAGTACAGAACCCCAACTCACCGTAAGGGCATTATTGTGATACAAGGGCAGGGGAACATAGAACACGTCGTTGCGATTGAGCCGGGCTGTGAGCAGACCCATGCCACTGCCCCCCTTCAACCAACGCATGTGAGACATAACCGATGCCTTTGGCATGCCGGTGGTGCCGGAAGTGAATATATAGAAGCAAGGTTGCTTGGCTTTCACTTGCCCAGTGGAATCGGGGTTATGGCTGGGCAACAGCTCCGATTCTTTTTCCAGGTCTAAATACCCAGGGGGGGCCAGATTGCCTTCTTCACCCACCCAAAAATGGGTGACGGAAGTATTGCCACCGACGCCGTAGTTGGTTTCGTTTAACTGATCGACATTTTCCTGGCCCACCACAATCAATTTGGGGTTAATCAGTCCCAGGCTATGGGTCAGTACATCGCCAGTTTGGTTGTAGTTCACCATGCCTGCGATGGCACCCAATTTGGCGGCAGCAGCGGTACAGGCCAGCATTTCTGGCCGGTTTTCAGAATAAATGGTCACCACATCCCCGGAGCGCACCCCATGGGCAGTAAACAGGGCCGCTATTCGGTTAACCCAGGCGTTAAATCCCACGTAGGTCCAGACTTTATCGCCAAACTTTAGGGCAGGGTTGGCTGGATACCTTTTCGCCTGCTTTTCCAGCAACAATCCGATGGACATTTTGCGCTCGGGCTTGGCCTTAAGCATGGTGAGTAACCCTTTACCCAGAGCAGGTACTTCAGGCACTGCATTGAGCAATCCTGAACCAATTTCAGTAAGGGAAACTTGTTTATGGGCTGTCTTTTTATTAGCAGTATTGGCACTCATAGTTACAGCAGAGTCGTAGGTTAAGTTAGGGACAAGAGGTATCGGGATGATCTCAAAAATCCCCATGGCAAACCAGACCCCTCCGACCTAAACCCTGAGCGCCAGAGCCAATGATCACGGTTTGTCACTGCAATGCTATTTTGGGAGACCAACTGGCCCATTCTTGTTTCATCTCTCCGTGGAGGGTAAACCCGGTTCCCTGTTTAACCAGAGGAAGCTCATTCCCGTTGCTTGGAGTGGCGAAGGAAATGCCCCCAGCCAAAATGGATTCCAGGGTTTCGGTTTTAATGCTGGCACCGGAAAACAGCCCCACGTTGATATTCACACCGCTGGCGTTCCAAAACTGAGTACCCTGACGGACTAGACGGTCATAGGGCGGTTGTATATTAGCGTAGATGAGCACCCTATCTGATTCGGCCCCCAACTGGTAACCGGTCACCTTGCCCACGGCAATATCGCGATAGAAAATACTCAAGCCGGGCTTGATGGATTTTAACCTGGGCGCGTATAGGGTGATATTGAGCCCGCTGTCCAGGCGCAACTGAGCCGGCGCCTTCACTTCAGCATCAAAGTCATATTTAGCGCGGCCCTCTCCGGGCACCACATCAAAATACTGGCCAGTAACCAAGGTTTCCAGGTTAGATGCGCCAGTTAACCCCAGCTCCGGTTTAACCAGCCAATATCGAGAACCTTCCACAGCAAAACGATGGGCTTGCTCCTGTACTTTTGCATGAACGATCAAGCCAGACAAATCCTGCTTTAATTCAATTTTTTTCACTTCACCTATGGGATAGCCTTGGTATTTAATGGAAGTACCCACATTCACGCCATCGGTATTATCCAAATGAATCCGAATCATCAGGCCTTTTTCTTCCGCCATGGCCAGATCTTTGTAAAGGGGAAAAAGGTGGCCATTGCTTACGCGCTTACCTTTATCTAAACCCTCGGGATTATAAAAGCCAATACCCCCCTGCACGATGCTGGTGAGGGATTCCGCCCGAAAATTAACTTTGGTGAGGGAGCCACTAAAGGAAATCCCGCTGGCATTCCAAAACCGGGAATGGCTATTCACCAAATGGGCGTATTTGGGCAACAGGGTTATCTCTGCAATCACAGTATCGCGATTTTTCGCCAAATCTATGGCGTCCACTTCACCCACTTTCACTTTACGGTACAAAATAGGAGATCCCGGCAACAGTGAGCCCATGTCATCGCTTTCCACTTTGATATGGAGGCCCGGTTTGCTGTAATCCACCTCCGGGGCCTGAACCAACGCAATAAATTGTCGGCTGGGTTCACCACTGGCGGGTTTCATCACCACATAACCGCCACCCAGCAAGGTATCAAGCCCAGTGATTTCATTCACGGTGACTTTGGGTTTCATCATCCAAAAGCGAGTATTGTTAGTGAGGAAAGGTTCAGCAGAAGGTTGGAACAACACCGTGGCCAACAGTTGATCCTGGTCAGGATCGGGAACCACACTTTTCACCACCCCCACTTGCAAACCGTTGTGCAATACTTTGGTTTTATCGGAGTTGAGTTTTTCTCCCAACGGGAAAGCAATGGTGGCTTCCAGCCCCCGCTGTGCTGCAATGTAGTCATTATAAAGAGTAAATTGATCGCCGTTTTTGGCCGGGGGGTTGCTATCGCTGGTGGCGGGAACATCGATAGCAATTCCCCCTTGCACAATACTGATCAGGGATTTGGCTTTCACATTCACCCCCCCTAAATCCGCATTCACTTCCAAGCCGCTAACGTTCCAAAAACGGGTTTGCTCAGTAATCAAGTGGGCATATTCAGGAATGATATGCACACCTATCACCACCCTGTCCTGTTCTGTCTGCAATTCATAGTTAATGACGTTGCCCACCACAATATCTTTGTACAATATGGGGGAATCCTTATGAATGGACCCCAAATCAGTGGCCACTAACTGCAAATGCAATCCTGGCACTTCGCTATCCAACGGTGGTGCTTCCTCCAGGGCCTCAAAGTAACTGGTTTTCGCCCCCGTAAGGCCCACTTTAATTCCAATGTAATTACCGGTAACGATGGTTTCTAAGCCGGTTACTCCCTTCAGGCTGATTTCCGGTTTCACCAACCAAAACTGGGTGGTTTCCCTCAGCATGGCTTCCAGACTGCGGTCCATTTTCACAATGGCAATCACGCCGGTAAGGTCTTCCAAATCCAAGCGCACATCACTCACAGTACCAACGGTAATGCCTTCGTAGATGACTTTTGTTTTGTCCACTTCAATACCGGTACCACTGGGGAACTTGATGGTAATTTCCACCGGCGCTTCGATCACGGATTTTGCCAACAGCCAAATCCCTATGCCCAGGGCGATCAACGGTAACAACCAGACCATGGAAAAGGATTGGCTTTGCTTTACCAATGGATCTTGGTATTCGGAATCAGTCATGGTTTGTATCCTGCAAATCCCAGATTAATCGAGGATCAAATGTTCGTGCGGCAAATAAAGTCAGCACCACCACAGTGGCAAAGGCCGTGGCTCCCGGGCCGGCGCTGATGGTGGCAACGGAACCCAAGTCTACCAGAGTCACTAAAATAGAAATGATGAATAAATCAAGCATTGACCAGGCGCCAATGGTTTCCACCACGCGATAAAGTATCGTGCAATAGCGTTTGTTTAGCTTCCAACCCCGCTGCACTACCAGCAACAGCAACATAATAGCAACCAACTTAATAATGGGCACGGCAATGCTGGCAATAAATACCAGTATGGCAATGGGTAACATGCCGGATTCTGCCAAGTTAATGACCCCGGACATAATGGTATCCGGTTCGCCATCCGCCAGATAAACCACCGTCATTATGGGGTAAACATTTGCGGGAATAATCAGAATCCAGGCACTGATCACCAAGGCCCAGGTTCGGCCGATGCTGTTGGGAATACGTGAATGTAAAGTGCCACCACAACGGGGACACTGGCTGGCCTGATTGGGTAATGCCCGAGACAACAGATTACAGTCATGGCAAAGCACCAATCCCTGGGATCTGGCAGTTTTATAGTTGTGGCTCACGGTGCTTACCAATGCGTTCCCAAATCGAATGGGTATCAAACAATAAGGTGTTCAGGGTTACCGCCAATAACATGGCAGTAAAACAAAGCAAACCCACCCCCACTTCAATATCTCCTTCGTCAATCATTTTGATATAAGCCACCAAAATACTCAGCATGTACACTTCCAACATAGCCCAGCGTCGTATGTGTGCCTGCCATATCAACATACGCGCCATCAACCGGTTAAACAGGTTGGCCTTAACCATAATACAAATGGCAGCCACCAACAGGCTTTCTAAAAGCGGGGCCAACATACTGCAAACCAGCACTAGAAAAGCCATCCACCAGTAACCCTGCAAGTAAAGTTGCATTACCCCTTTCACCATGGTGTCCACGTTATTTAACCCCAACATACTCCATGACATCATGGGTAGGATATTGGCAGGCACAATTAGGATAAGGGTGGTTAAGCTGAGTGCCAAAGCTCGATTTATCACGTCCCTTTGGGGGCGCCGTAAAACGAATCCGCAGCGGGGGCATTCTAACTTTTGACCCACCTTAACGGGCGCAGTATTCAACAGAACATCACACTCAGGACAAGCAAGCTGGGGTTGATCGAACAACATTTCCAAGGTCTCCAATTAACGAATCCGCCTTTTTAAACGGGGATCGTTAACTCACAGCCAGTTGGGCAGACACACAACGGTTACGGCCGTTGCTCTTGGCATCATACAGGGCTTTGTCCGCTGCGGCGATGAGGGATTTTTCAGAATCCGTATCGGTAGCCACTCTCCCCGCCACTCCAAGACTGGCACTGATACGAACTCTCTCTCCCTGAACCGTTAGCACTAGGTTGGCAATATCCATGCGAATTTTTTCTGCCAGGCCGTAAGCCTGGAGCTCACTGGTTTGCGGTAATAAAATGACGAATTCCTCTCCCCCAAAGCGGGCTACACAATCGCTATCTCGGCCCACGCTGTTGCGTAATGTCCTGGCCACCAGCTTCAAACAATCGTCGCCGGCCAAATGGCCATAGCGGTCGTTGAAGCGCTTAAAATGATCCACATCCACCAGAATTAGCGACAAAGGACACCCTGAACTGAGACTTCTGGCCAACTCATTGACCAGGATTTGGTCGAAGAAATGGCGATTGTGGATTCCCGTAAGGGAATCAGTAATACTCAAAGTGGACAGGGTCTGATTGACCCGTTGCAGATCTTCCATGGTCACTTGCAATGCCTGAGTTCGCTCTTCCACCTCTAGCTCCAATGCGGCGGTGGAGGCTTTTTGCAATTGCAGCAGCTGATCCTGGGCGTCGATCTTTTTTTCCCGTTCTAAGGTTACCGCACGCTGCAACGCCAGGGCCCGCTGCTGGGCGTGCTCCATTTTTTGTCGCATGAGGTTTACCCGGTGGGCCAGGGCAAATGACAGCAGCAGCATTTCGCAGACAAACCCAAACAATTGCCCGTAGTAGCTGGTATTGCTGTAGGGCATCACGCCTTCCATCATGAGAATATTCATGCAAGTGAAAATAGTCATAAAGGTCCAGGCCAGGGCGAAATAACGGGCCGCCACATTGCCGCGTAACGAAAGCGCCAATGCAGACACCCAGATGGCAATCACCGCCGCCGCCGCAAGAGCGCCTGCCACTTCCCGCAGAATATGCAAACCCAGTAGCTCGACTGCTAAACCAAATGACCAAAACGCCACCAGCACATTATTCACTTTCAGGGGCCAGCCCCGCTCCTGGACCAAGCCCACAGAATCTCGGAAGAACAGAGTGCCAGCCAAAAAGCTGCTGTAAATAGAAACACTATATCCGTGCTGGCGCATCCAATCGGAATGACCCCAAACTAAATAATTACCAATGCCCGATTGGGCCAGTTCGAAGAATACAACATTGATGCCGTAAAAAGAGTACAGAAGAAACAGACGATCACGGGTGAATAAATACAAACACAGGTTGTACACCACCATGGCCGCTAACACACCAAAGGCCAGGCAATAGACTATGGATTTGGTCTTTTGGGCTTTTTCAAAGGCTTTTGGCTCCCACAGAAACAGGGGCAAAAAAGCCCGAAAGCTGGTTTTGGCGCGGATATATATCTCAGCGGTTTCATTGGCAGCCAACTGAAGGGGGAAAAGATAACTGGGGCTATCCCGATAATAGCTGGATACCGGCCGCTTTAACCCCGCTGGATAATGCTCCATTTTCTCCGCGGGATTATCCGGGGTTGGCTCTCTTACCAAATAGTAATCCACTTCCGATAGATGCACCCAGCGCAGCTCCAACAATCGTTCCAGGGGTTCCCCAGACTGATTTGTCACGGAAAAACGAATCCACACAGGACCCGGGTTACTGCCCAGATTAATGATCTTGGACGGCAGCGACTGCCATTGAGATTGATCCAACCCCCATAGAACCTGATGATTGCTTATAGATTTATTAGCTACAAAGTACTCAACATGCTGCCCAGGGACCAGTAGGCGGCTGTCCTGAGACAGCTCCAGTGCCTGGGTATTGGGGCTGGCAACAGCGGTAACGGCAGCAAAACCCGGCCCATGAAAGGTTCCCATAACCATCAGGCCGAGCAGTGCCAAAATAAGCAAGCGTATCGGGCTGGACACCATTAATATCGACTATTATTCACTCCATCAGAGTAAGTATAGTTACAGTCTGACTATTGTCTGCCCAGTCACGCGCCTGCCTCTGAATTTTATTTACTCAATTTCATTAAAACGCCGTACCCATGGAAAAAGCCGCCTCTATCTGACTTTGGGCACTGCTGTTGAACAACAACAGGCTTTCCTCCTGGCCAGCCAGGCGACGCTCACCCCGGCGCACCAGGGGTTCGCCATCCAAACTGGACTCTTGGAACAGAAACGGCGTTCCTTCTTCGTCCCTCATTTGCACCAATCGGGCGGTTAACTCCGGGATATCCCACTGCAGCAAATTGATACCACCCAGGGTCACCAGGGTGAAATTCACTTCGTCCATCACAATCTTGTCACCCCAAAAATCCGTGGCAGAGTTGTAGTGCTTCACTATTTTCACCGTAGCCTGGGAGCCATCCGCACTGCCCGTGTCCGTTACCAGATAGGCAGAAACGGAGAAGTCACCACCGCTATCGAATCCGTCTCCAACCCAACTGCCGGTGCCAGCAGCTGTGCCATCACTAAATTCCGTGGGGGTTGAGACCACTTCATCTAAACTGGTGGCAGCAACCGGGTCGTCCACCCCATCGCCGTTCAAGTCAGCATAGGATTTGGCCACAATGTTGGCGCAATCATAATTGCCGGCCACAAAATCATTCCAGTCATCATCACACCAAAACTCGTAAATATCATTTTGCTCAGTGATGGTGGCCAGATAAGCCCTGGCACCGGTTTCAAACAATGCGGTGGCAGCAATACCCAGCTCGTAGGGCGGAGGAAGGAATGCCAACATGGGCAACTGTTCCACATTCAATTCCCGCAGTTCCACCTGGGAAGTGAACAGGGAAGATACCGACCCATCCGTGGCCATGGGGCTAACGATGGCAATCTCATTGCTGTCCACAAAACCGCTGATAATGAAACGATCCAGTAAGTTTTGCACACCGGAACTGGTGATGTAGAAGGCGTCATCAAACTCAGTGATGGTTACCCAACTATCACTACTGGGGTCGTACTCGTGGAAACTTTCCGGAATGTCGAAACCCACGGTTCCATACTCAAATACAAACTCTTCGGCTTGGGTGCTGGGGTTCCAAAAATCATCCAACTCGAACCAGGATATACCGGCACTGGCCACATCCGCCTCCACCACGTCGCTACCGGGATCAAAGATGGCGCTACCACCGGATTCGCAGCCATTCTGGCTTTCCGTGAAGGTGGCGCTAAAGCTACCGGCCGTGAAGTCACCGCTGAGGGTGAAATCATCTTCCGGGTTGGTAATCACAAAACCACCGTTGGCATCAATGGTACCGAAATCCCGCCAGTTACCGTCTTCATCTTCACCACTCATGATGACCTGATTGCCCAGCTGGGTGATCACCACTTTTTCTAAGCCAGCGGTTTCAGTAACAGCAATGCAGCCCTGGCTGGAATCGTCGTACTCCTGGCCGCTGGCGGTCCAACTGAGCAAATAGGTGCCAGACATATTCACACCAGGGGCAGCGCAGTCAGATGCAGACTGGGATGGATTATTCACATAGGGACACAGGTCGCTGTTATCACCTACGCCATCACTGTCGCTGTCGAACTGTTCCGCAGCGGAATTGGGGAAAGCGTCTTCATCATCGGGAACACCGTCGCTGTCAGCATCACCGCCGAGCACACCACCATTGCATTGGTTGCTGATATCGTAGACAGTTGGGCAGTTGTCACTGTCATCGGGAATACCGTCACCATCCGAATCCACGCTGGTACCGCCATCATCACATACATTGGTGGGATCATAGAGGGTGGGGCAATTGTCTTCGTCGTCGGCAATGCCATCCTCATCGGAGTCCGGTTTGCTGTAGCTAAAACCGGCCAACAGTTCAGTTAAAGCGACACCATTGACGCCCACATGATGCTCTACGGTGCCTGCGGGTCGGTAACTTCCCAAGCGCAAAAATGGGGAACTGTCATCCAGAGCCACCGCAGCCACCGCCACCTGGGATGTTTGTTCCACATCGAAGAAAGACTGGGCTAACTCCAGGGTTTCTGGCAGTGGGAAGGTCAACACCAGATCGCCTGCAGAAGTGGGATCGGAAATTTGCCAGCTACTACTGAGATGGGTAAGGGCTTCCATGGCACCGGTGACAGAGCTATTCACATAAAATGCAACGTCGCCACGGGTGCCCGCGTCACCACTGCTGTCAGTACCCGTGAGCCAGGCAATCACTTCGCCACCGTTAACGGTTTGGCCAATCATTACCCCTTGCATCAAACCGGTTGGAGTGGCGTCGCTGTCATGGATAACATCCCCTAGCTCAGTGGCCAGATCGGAGGTTTGGGTGTCTCTCAAATCGCCGCTGGCGGGGAAGCTATTCCAAATCCAGTTCTGACAACTTAGCAGGTTGTCCACGGGCATGGGGAAATCGCAGTGGATTTCAAACTCATCCATTTGCGCCGTGACAATGAACCCCAATGCTTGCGCAGCGCTGGCCACGAACGGCGCTTCATCATCGGCCATACCTTCGTCCCAGTCGTCATCCACAAATTCACCCATGGGCAATCCCGTCACGGACGCGGAATAGGACTGTACCTGCCATTGACTACCCACTTCTCCGTTGGCCTGCCGAGTCATATTGGCAACAGCGCCATCGCTGCTGGCCAACGACGGACTGATATTCATGCTGGTCCAACCGGATCCTGTGAGCATCCAGGACTGTTCATCCTGTAACGCCCATTCGCTGCCAGTCCATTCAAATTCTTCGCTGGCAATATCATTTACGGCGGTGTAGCCAAATTCAAACAGATCCATTCCGGTGCTGTAGAAATACCAACGCTGGGAACGTGTGAAACCAATACCTTGATCCGCGCCATTCGCACTCAACAATGCTGCTGCATCGTCCACCTGGGGCATCAGTTGTAAACCACCTTCATAGCTGTAGGTACAACTGGCAATGGCAACGGTACTTTGGTCATCAGCCCCGTACAGCGTAATGGTTTCTGAAATGGTGCTGCCCAGGATATTTGTGGGGGTGTCCACACTGTCTAAGGTGCCACTAAAGCTAAAGCTTTCCTGCACACGGTAAAGCAGTTGCGGTACGCTGCTGCTGTAATCGTAATGCTCCCAGGGCTCGTCGCGTTCGGTGAACTGCACCTCACCATCGCCATTAATGCTGCCACTAACACCCTCTTTCTCATGGCCAAAGCGGAACATGAGCTGATTGGTTTCCTGATCGATGTAGACCACCGCAGCATGCTGATCTCCCACATCTATGTCACACAGTTCCGCCAGGTCCGTGCCATCGGGCAGGCTACCGGTTTCCTGTTCCGTTATCGCAGTGATAGAAGCCAACCAGAACCCGGCCACCTCCGCAGGGGCTAACTCACACACATCGCCAATGCCGTCAGCGTCACTGTCTGCTTGATCGGTATTAGCCACCAGCGGGCAATTGTCGTTGTCATTGGCAACGCGGTCACCGTCCATATCCGAGTCACAGGCATCGCCCTGTCCATCATTGTCCATGTCTCGCTGATCAACGTTACTGATCAAAGGGCAATTGTCAGTGCTGTCCAGCAAGCTGTCATTGTCATCGTCCTGGTCGCAAACATTTCCCTGTCCGTCGCCATCCAAATCCAACTGATCCGGATTTTCCAATACGGGACAATTATCAGAAGCGTCCACCACCCCGTCACCGTCGTCGTCACGGTCACAGGCATTGCCTTTTTCATCGCCGTCGGAATTTTCTTGATCCGGGTTGCTCACAAATGGACAGTTATCAACGCTATCCTCAACAGAATCGTTGTCGTCGTCGCTGTCACAGAGGTCACCCCCGTTGGTATCCTGATCCGTATTCTTCTGATCGGGATTGGCAACGGCGGGGCAGTTATCCGCACCATCATAAACACCGTCACCATCGGCATCGGGATTGGTGGAATTGGCATCCAACAGATCTTCTATACCGTCGTTATCGTCATCGGTATCACTGTTATCGCCAATGCCATCGCCATCATTGTCCACAGATTCGGTGCCGTCATAGGGGAAGGCATCTTGGTCATTGAGCACGTTGTCGCCATCGATGTCAGTATCGTTCTGGTCACCCACTCCGTCGCCATCGCTGTCCACAGAATCCAGTGGATCTTCCGGCAAATCATCTTCGTCATTGGGTACTCCGTCACCGTCTTTATCGGCATCGGCATCATCACCCACACCATCGCCGTCAATATCGGTCCATTGGGTGCCCGGGTTCTGGGGGTCATTGTCATCGGGGTCTTCATCAGATGGCCAGCCGTCGTTATCTGCATCGGTCAAAGTAAAACGGCTGCCATCAAGGGGAAAGTCATCTTCACTGTCGTTCACACCATCGCCATCATCATCGGTGTCGCTGGCATTACCGATACCGTCACCATCCGTATCCAGGGTTTCCGTATTGTCCAAAGGAAAAGCATCGTGGATATCGGCAGTACCGTCGTTGTCATCATCTTCATCGCTGTTGTTACCAACGCCATCGCCGTCCGTGTCCACCGTTTCGCTAGGATTAAGCGGCAATGCATCATCACGATCTAACACACCGTCACCATCATCATCCCGATCACATTTGTTACCAATACCATCACCATCCGTGTCGATTTGGTCCGGGTTGGTGGTGGCGGGACAGTTATCGAATACCAGGCCATCCAGGGCGGGATCAGTGCGATCAAATTTTGCGGGCAATGCGGGAATACCATCGTTATCGGAATCAAAAGACGCATATTGATTTAACGGGAAGACATCCACGCCATCCAGGGCTCCGTCACCATCACTATCGCGTCGCAGTGGGTCTGTACCGGCGTCGGATTCATCGCTGTCACTGAGGCCGTCATTGTCATCATCCGCATCGGCGTTGTTGCCTAAGCCATCAAGATCCGTATCAAACCACTCGCCACTGTTTTTAGGGAAACGATCCAGATTGCTGGTGGCAACAGCATCCGCCGTGTTAGCAACGTTGTCACCGTTATTGTGGTTGGGACGACCATCACCATCTATGTCATCATCTGACTTATCGCCAAAACCGTCACCATCGGTATCGGTTTGCTCATTGGCATTAAGTGGGAAATCGTCATCAGCGTTTGCCACTCCATCGCCGTCCATATCATCGTCGGTGCTGTCACCGATACCGTCGTTGTCCGTATCCACAAAAGCGGTACCAGGTACGCTGGCATTATTGTCATCGGCATCCTGATCCGAAGGCCAGCCATCTCCATCCACATCCGTGGCATCAGACTTGGAACTATCCAAAGGAAAATCGTCATCTTCATCGGCCACCAAATCACCATCATCGTCGTCATCGGCGTTGTTACCCACACCGTCGCCGTCGGTGTCCGTGGTTTCATCGGGATCTAAAGGAAAATCATCATTACTGTCTGCTACACCGTCGTTATCGTCGTCAGTATCGGCGTTGTTACCCAAGCCATCACGGTCCGTATCGGTATCTTCAGTGGGGTCATTGGGAAAGGCATCGCTGTCGTTAGGGGTACCGTCGTCATCCAGGTCAGGATCTTTTTGTGCCGGCTTCATGGTAACTTCGGTATTCTCGTCTATTTGCGCGGTTACGTTTTCGTTACCGGTATCGGCTATTTCATCCACCAGGATGGCACTCATATCGCCCACCGTGCGGCCTTGGGGGTCATTGGGAACAGGCAAGCTGTCGGGATCCTGATCCAGCAGTTGCAACGCCGCCGCAGCACCACTGCTATCACCGCTACCATCACCGTCACCATCAAACAGATCCGAAGTGGTGCCATCCACCTGGCCATCGATTTCACCGTCGGACAAATCTTCGGTCATGACCGTTAGAACGTCTGCGGGGTCAGCCCCCCCTACCGCATCAGAAATCTGATCCACTACCGCTGCCAGGGCCTGCACTGCAGAACGGTAAGCAGCTACTTGTTCCTGTTCTTCCTGGGTATCGGTCTCGCTGTCCAAAATGGGGGCTGTGGTAAAGATATCGGTGTCAGCACCCAGCCCAAATCCCACCGTGGATTTCACTTGGGCTGCAGCGATGGGTAAGGCACTGAGTAGTTCCGCTTCCGAGGCGGTGCCATCCCCCAGGTCGGAATCAATATTGCCATCGCCATCACGGTCTCCCCATTCGGGTTTGTCACCGGCATCCAACAGAGAACCGTTACTGTCATTGTCACCATCAAAGTCAGCATTCTTAATGGCCAGGTCTGTGGCCATGGTGGTAAGTAACGTGGCATACACAGGGCGATCACTGTTTAGCATTTCTGCAGTAACCACCGTGCGCAGGGTACCCACCACGGGAGGCAAACACTCATCGGCCACATCAATATCACCGTCTCCGTTGCCACCGTCACTGGCTTCATCACTGCACGCGGTGAGATCGCGGGTATCCTCACTGGCAGTGAATTCCAGCAGGTAGGGTGCGCCATCCGCGTCGGGCTTTTCTATGCCAGTGATTTCCGCACGGCCATTGGTACTGCCTTCTCCCAACGGTGCACTGGATTTAAAACCGTCGCGGCTGGTGTCAACGTCGTATAAAGTCACAGTGGCAAAGGCCAGGGGCCCATCCACCCCACCGCCCGAAATGTTGCTATCAGTGGCGCCCACGGTGGCAACCGCAGTGACATTTTTGCTGTCACTACAGGCCGTTAAAAGGCCACTGAGCACCATTAAGATGGAAATGAAGAAGGATTTTTTGGAACCCATTTTTTTAGAACCTATCTTTTTGGAACAAGAAAAGCTGCAAACACGAGTATTCATGTGTGCTCCCTGAAGGCGATGACAGTGATCTATTAAGCAGAAACTTTTTCAGTGTAGTTAAAAATACTCACTGCAAAATGCCTATGATCAATCATGCACTGACATGAAACTGTCACCGGGAAAAAGACGGGCTTGTGGATAAAACAGTAAATATTTGCGGTTACATGGACTTACAAAATGAACATCCAATTCGTGCTGAACAAATAACAGTCAACACAGCAGCTGTATATTGCATTTTCTTAGTATGAAGTTCGTTGGTAAGAAAAATTATGTATGAAAATTCTTAACCCGACAGGACACTAGCAGCTAGCAGGCTACATAAACACAATTACGACCTATAGCTTTCGCTTGATATAAAGCTTGATCAGCGTATTGAATCATTTGATCCGGCTGCCCGGGGACATCTTGGCCATTCACATTGAGCACTCCCACGCTGATGGTCACCATGATGCGCTGATCACCGCAGAGCATGGGGCTGCGCGCCACCGCTAAACGCATTTGCTCTGCCAATTGTAACGCTCTCTCAGCCTCAGTGCTGGCAAGGTAAACAATGAACTCCTCACCCCCATAGCGGCAAATCACATCTCCAGGCCGGGTAAGCTGTTGATTTAAAACCTGCGCTACCCGCATCAGACATTCGTCTCCTGTCAAGTGGCCATAACGGTCATTAATCATTTTGAAGTGATCAATATCTACCATCAAAACACTAAAAGGAATAGATTGCTCCACACTTTGAACCATGCCAGGGCACAAATGATCCATAAAAAAACGTCGATTTTTAAGCCCGGTAAGGGAATCATGTTCACTGATTTTTTCTAGTCTTTGCATCACGCTGGTCAGTTCACGGGTACGCTGTTCAACTTTCAATTTCAATTCACGGGTGTAGCTTTCTTTTATCTGTGCCGCTTGCTCCAGGGCCACCTGTGCTTTGCGCTGATTCTCAATGGCCTGTTGTTTGGCCTGCTTCTCCCGTTGTACTGCTTTGATGGAAAGCTCTTGTACTTTTAGTTTTAAATTACCTTCCTCATGAAATTTATCTCCTAACGCTATGCAGAGTAACACCATGTCAATTATGGAACCCCACAGCAAAAGATTTTCTGTTATGGGAGTATTTTCAATAATGGCAAATTTATTAAGGGCCAAAACGGATGCTCCCAGCAGATAGACTGTCCACCCCATTAAAAATAATCGAGTGGGACGATAATAAAGAGAGACACATTGAAACATGGCGAGCACCACTAACAACATGGCCACCACACTCAACAGGGAACAGGCAAGAATCGCCCAATAGGCAGGGATAAAATAGGTCAGCAAGCAGCCTAAAAATGCACTGTTTCTAACCCCCCAAAAAACTCGCTGAAAAAGCCCGCTGGTTTTTTCAAGGCGCAGAAAAATGCCGCAAAACCACAAGGAAAATGCCACTATCAAGAAAGTAGAAAAAGCAATAGCCCCTTTCTGCAACCCTATCTGGTCAGGCCAAAGATAGGTTATCCCAATTCCTTGCCACACCAACATAAATATCAATAGAGACGAAGAATGGGCCACATAGAAAAGAAACGCTCGATCCCTCACACTCAAATACAGCACCAAATTGTAGAGTATCATGGCAACTAAAATACCTAAAAACAGGCCCAACAAAGTGTCTTGATTTTGTTTTGCCTGCATAAATTCTTCTGGAGTAAATAACTCCGCCGCCAATTGCATAGGTACGTCGGCTTTTAACCAGATATAGATTTCAGTGTGCCGATCTTCCATCACATCAAAAGCAATGGTGGGAAATCGATAATTACGCGCTTTTTTGTTTCTGGGATAGTCGGTACCCGCAAGCTGTTGCTCAACGAGCTGCCCATTTCTGAACATGTAAAAATGGACTTTATTCAGCAGACCATAACGAATAGATAATATCCATGGGCCAGGTTCAATCATTGAGTCAGACAAATTCATCCGAAACCAATAACCGGATTGGGTATAACCCAAATTGGGTGTTTGCCACTTGGAAGCGACCCACTCCTGATTCATATCTCTTACCTGATCCAAGCTATAACCACGATCCTCCAGGTAATGCCATCGCACCGGCACAGAACCCTCATAGGCCAAACAACAGGTGCTGAACAGGAGCATAAACAGCGGCCATAACCATCGCCTACCCATGACGCTGTCTCACTTTGTAATCCGACATTGCGATACGGTTTCGGCCAGCAAATTTGGCTTCATACAGGGCTTTATCCGCTAACTTGATCAACTGCTGTGGGTTGTCCCCATGCGGTGTCTGGACACTGAGCACACCAATACTGACCGTGATCCCGGACGGACCATCTTCAATCTGTAGGTGCTTTTCACTAATATCACCACACAGGGATTGCGCCAAATCCCTAGCAATATCCATATCAATGCCAGGAATCAAAACAGCAAATTCTTCACCTCCGTAGCGAAACACGGTGCCATTATGATCTTCAATATATGTTTGAATGGTGTTCGCTACCCATTGAATACATTGGTCTCCCACCCGATGGCCATAGCGATCATTGATTGATTTAAAATGATCAATGTCCACCATCATCAAGCACAACTGACTGTCCTGCCCCGGATCAAGGCTGCAATAGGTTTGTAGCTGCTCATTGAAATAGTGACGATTGAATACATTGGTCAACGGATCAATTCGAATGAGTTGCTGGAGTCTTTCCGTTGCATGCTGCAGCTCTTGGGTTTGTTCTTGTACTTCTTGTTCCAACCTTTCATTTTTTTGTTGCTGAAGGTTTAATGTAGATTCCTTCGCTTTACGCTCCATGGCTTCATTTTCAAGGCTCAATTGATTGGCTTCCCGCTCCTGGTTTAATGCATGCAGATACTGAGACTTGGCCAATAGTATTTGTGCTTTTTCTTGATTAATACGGTCCCCCAACGCCATGGAAAACAGCACCATTTCCAGAACCGTGCCCAGGGCCAGTGTTTGCTCAGTCCAAAAGTTCACGGGCATCATTCCCAATTTATTGGCAATTAATAAAACAACCCCTACCAACAATAAAGCCCAAGCCGTAGTAAATATTCGAACCGAGCGATCATTACCTCGATAATAAGTAACCAGGGCAATGGTCCCCAGCAGCACAATCCCAAATACCAACACTGACAATATCTTGAGACTCCATTCCTTGGGTATCCAATAAATCGATAGCGCGCAAAACAGACACATCCAGCGCATGAGACTCAACAACCCAAAAAACCGAAACTTACGCTGCTTTAACTCTAGAAATCGAATGGCGAAACTGGTTCCAAAAAAAGCGGCACTGTAGGCCGCAAAATAGACGGAGACGGAAGACCAATTCCAGGCATTATTCCAAATGTAGCGATAGCCCAGCCCTTCCATAGAGGCCTGTAGCAGCATAAAACACAGCACTAACCCCACGTAGGTGAGGTACAACGGATCACGCAGATTGGTGTAGAGAAAGAAGTTGTACAGCAGCATCACCGCCAGACAACCGAACAAGAGACCCAAAGCCAAATTCGATATGGCATCATGGGCCACAAAGTCTGGTTCCAACCAAACACTCAGGGGTAACTGTAAAGAGTGATAACTACGAACACGCAGATAGATGCTGAAGTTGGGTACATCGGAATTGGGCATAGGGATTAAATTGAAGCGATGACGCAGGGGACGGTTCTCAAGTGGACGGGCAGCGCCCAGATCGTAATGCTGCAGCACGATACCCTCTGGATCCACCAGGTAAATATCCAGAAAATCCAGCAACCCATAACCTATTTCCATTATCCATTTGTCGGTGTCGCTGGCTGATTGAACATCCAGCTTAAACCAAAATACCTGGCTTTGGGTTCCATAGTTAGGTATAGGCACGTTAACATGACGCCATCCGGTTTTATTTTGAACATCTTGGATCGTTGCTGTTCCGGACTCATCCACCCAGTAACCAATATATTCACCCAAGGGTTTACCCTGTATAACCGGGTCCAACAACAGTACCTGCCCTTGACTGTGGGGAATGACAGCAAGCAATAGAAGAAAGAGCAGCCAGGGGGCCGGAAAAGCCTTAAAAGTCAAAATTAGGTACACCTAAGTGGGATCTTAGCCCACTAAATATAGGAATAGATGCTCATTTCCTCCATTGTTAGACAATTGTTGGGTAAAAGGAATCGAATCCTTGGGCAGATGAATCTATAGTTTATTTTGGTGTACATTACACCCAGCCTAGAGAAAGTAGGGGCAATCATGCCGAGTGCAGCTTTGTATTTCGCCTTCGGGTTATATTTGTTTGTTGTTTTTGTCATTGCGGTGGTGGGCTGGCGCCAAACCCATTCCCATGGAGACTTTATACTAGGTGGGCGAAAGCTAGGCCCTTACAGCGCCGCCCTGAGTGCAGGGGCCTCGGATATGAGTGGCTGGTTGCTGTTGGGATTGCCAGGTCTGGCCTTTGGCATTGGTCTGGGGGCGTCCTGGCTGGCTGGGGGTCTGTTATTGGGCACCCTGCTCAATTGGCATTGGGTTGCGCCAAAACTGCGGGTTGCCAGTGAACGGTTGCAAAGCTTAACGATTCCGGCCTACCTTAAACAGCGTTTCAACCACCAAGGTCGCTCCCTTCAAACCCTTAGCGCACTGATCATACTGGTATTCTTTGTATTTTATACCAGCTCTGGATTAGTGGCCGGAGGCAAATTATTCGAGAACGTGTTTGCAATTCCTTACCCCGTTGCGGTGATCATAGGGACTGTGGTTATCGTGCTTTACACCCTGGTGGGGGGATTCCTGGCGGTATCCTGGAGTGACGTGGCCCAGGCATTGCTCATGCTGGTAGCACTGTTATTGGTACCGGTTTTAACTTTTTACAACGTGCAACAGCAATCCAATTTAATAGAATACGCCCTTACCCGCAGCGACCTGTTTTACTTTTCCTACGATGAGTTGGGACAACCTTTTACCTGGATTCAGATAGTGAGTTTGTGTGCCTGGGGCCTGGGCTACTTCGGTCAACCCCATATTTTGGCCCGCTTTAAAGCCATCAAAGATCCTGAGGCCCTAAGTAGAGCCAAGTATTGCGCCGTAGGTTGGACGCTGCTGACCCTGCTGGGCGCCATGGCCACGGGAATTGCGGGTGCTATGTTTTTTAGTGGTCACCTTACGGATCCTGAAACCGTCTTTATGGCGCTGGTGGATGCGCTGTTTAATCCCTGGATTGCTGGCCTACTGCTGGCGGCCATATTGGCGGCCGTGATGAGCACCGCCGATTCACAATTGCTGGTATGCAGTTCCGCTCTGGCGGAAGACCTGTTAAAACCCGGCACCGGAATCGGCGTCCAATCCACCACTGTGGCACGTATTTCCGTTGTTATTATTTCCGTGGTGGCCATGTTACTGGCATTGAATCCGGACAACAGCGTATTGGGCTTGGTTAGCTACGCCTGGGCTGGATTGGGGGCGGCCTTTGGCCCTGTTATTTTATTGTCATTACATTGGCCCGGCATCACCCGACAAGGTGCCCTTTGGGGAATATGTAGCGGCGCTATCAGCGTTATAATTTGGAAAAACCTCGAAGGTGGAATATTCGAGCTTTATGAACTTGTTCCAGGGTTTTTGGTATCCACTCTCGCCATCATCATGGTGAGCTACCTGACTTCCCATTCCAGCGAAGGCACAGCAGTAAATGGCAAAACTTCTTGACGGCAACACGGGGTGGTTCAAACAATCCCAGCGCTTTGTTCGTAACGCGGTGGAGCGTCGCACCAAAACAGACCAATTTATTGTGTCAGATCGAACCACTCATGAGGTGTTACTCAACGATGGTTTGATGCAATTGCGGTTCTATCCCCAGCAAGATCAGAACAGCTTTATATTGGATGGCGATCGGGTCACTCCCCAAACCCATCAACATAAAACCCCAGTACTGCTGGTACCACCCCTTGGGGTGTTTCATTGGATTTATGATCTCATGGCTGAACGCAGCTGGGTACGCTACCTGAACGCCCGTGGCTTTCAGGTTTATCTGGTTAACTGGGGTGCTCCATCTAAACAGGATGCCCATTTATCACTGGATACTTACGTCAATCAGTGGCTGGACAGCGCGGTTAAGCAGGTCTTACAGCACAGCGGCGAAAACCAGTTGTCATTAGTAGGTTACTGTATGGGAGGTTTGCTCACTCTGCTCTATGGCGGTGCCCACGACCGTGGTCAAATTCGCAATCTGGTGACCATCGCCAGCCCCATTGATTTCCACGCCAGCCATATCTACGGCAAGATATTAGGCTGGACTCAGCGACACACCAAAGGTCTAGCTAAGCCCCAATGGCTATCACCACCTGAGCGATTTCATCTGCCAGGGGACATGTTGTCTCTGCTGTTTAAACTCACCAACCCCTTAGCCGGTGTGGTGAGCTACTTTGATTTGGTCCGCCACATGTCCGATCGGGATTACGTCTCTGCCCACCTCACCACCCGGGAGTGGTTCAATAACATGCCCGACTACCCCGGTGCCATAGTACAAAAATTGCTGTTTGACTTCGGCATCAACAATCAATTGGCAAAAGGCCAAATGAACGTGGGCGATAGAGTTGCTGATCTTACAACCATAGAAGCTAACCTACTGGCTTTTGCGGGCCGGGACGACAAAATTGTCAGCATTGATGCAGCCCAGCGGATTATGGATCTTGTGCAGAGTGAAGACAAAACCTTCAAGGTGGTGCCTGGGGGTCACGCTGGCGTTTTTGCAGGGGGCAAAGCCCAAGACCATACCTGGGCCATTACCACCCAGTGGCTGGAGCAACGATCGGACTAGTAAGCTCGGGCTATGGGGGTTGCAGCCCTTCCATGGACCTGAATCAATACTTATGCTCCTTAGTTCGCTACTATGCAGGGGTAATGAGCCAAGAGAGTAAACCACTGTGAAGCATCGAGCCTTTTTATTAGCATTTGCCACCTTTCTCAGCGCCTCAGTCCAGGCACAACCTCAGCAGCAAAGCCTGCAATCACTGGAGCAGCAAGCTCAAACTATTACCAAACAGTTTGGTGGGCAGCTGAAGGCATTATTGCAGAGCAGCATCATCAGTTCTGGGCCGGAGAATGCGATTTCAATCTGCAAAATGAATGCACCTGCCATCGCACAACAGGTGAGACAAAGCCACGGCTGGGAGGTGGCAAGAACCAGCACAAAGCTACGCAATCCCTCTAATCGAGCCGACCTGTGGGAAGCTCGAATACTGACTCAATGGCAGGAGCAATTAAGCCAGGGAGCACCACTCCAATCACTGAAGGCATCACAGATCGTGACCCAAAACGGTAAGCAGGTTTATCGTTATATGAAGCCCATCGGCGTGGCGGATGTGTGTTTAAACTGCCACGGACAACATCTATCTGCTGGCGTCAAACAGACTCTGCAAGACCTGTATCCTGAAGATAAGGCTACGGGCTACAAGAAAGGGGATTTAAGAGGTGCGTTTACTCTGCAAAAAGCCCTGTGAACCCGTGGATGGGTCATGCATATTTGAGAATAGAGCCAACGGGTTGGTGCTGACGCCACCCAGGTAACGTCGCTTTAAATCCACCAACAGCGGGCGCACAGATTCACAAATATAAGGCTCTTCCATAGCGATAATTTGATAGATTGCCCGCTCCAAATAGGGTTTACTCGCCCCGTCTTGGAGATTGTTTTGGGGTTCCATTGTTTGCAGGAAAGACCACCAGGACATGACCACCAACCAGATGTTGAGCATCAGGGAATCCAATTGCTCCCGGCTAGCAATCAAAACACCCGCGTCTGCCATACGCTGCAGGATCAAACGGCCCGCTTCAAGGGTGCGGGCGGAAAACTCTTGATGCAGGGTTCGAAATTCTTCGTCTTCCTGCAGGATGTGGGGTAGATCCCGAAGCAGAAATCGATAGTCCCACATGCTATTAAGAATGCCTTCAAGATAACGAACTTTATCTTGAAAAGTGACGGCTCTGTCTTCTGGCACCCCCATAAACCGTTCCACTTCTTCCTGGTACTGTAAAAACAGCTGGAAAACGATTTGCTGTTTATTGCGGAAATGATAATAGAGGTTACCCGGGCTTATTCCCAGCTCTGCCGCAATATGGTTAGTGGAAGTATTGCGCTCTCCCTGCTGGTTAAAAAGATCAAGACTCACCTTGAGAATTTTATCTTTGGTTTTCATACTACTCAGCCTGTAAAAACCGTTTTATCCATTCATATGGGTTCTGGCTGTGATTGCGTCTGATATTGATCCTGAACCGCAACTGGATCTTCAACCGCGCTAGTCTTTGACAAGTCATCGTAAACCGACCGAAAGATAGCATAGGATTTTTTAACCCAAACACGGGTACGCTGACGCTCCATAAGACTCAAGTGCGGGAGTTTACCATCTTTGATATTTTCCGCTCCCCAAAAGCTGAAGCTAAGTTGGTCAATTCTTCGCATGGTCTCAGCGTGCAGTGCCGGTAACACAAAATGGTTAAGCCTTTTTGCACCACTGGCAATGGCCGAATCAATGATACGATCCACTGCAGCGAAATTGCTACCGCAGCCTTTATTCTTAATCACAACACAATGTAGATCATTGCCATACTTTTCAATAAATTGCTTCAGCAGTTTGGCAGAATCAACTCCGTCATCCACCACATACCAATAAATAAACGGCACCTGCATCTCATCACACAAATCGATAACGCCATTCTCTTCGATCCAGCGATCCAAAAATCGCTCGCTTTGGGCGGGCAAGTCCACCAGAAGATTACAGTCTTTCTCCAGAGCGGTTTCCATGATCTTATCGGTACTCTCGAACACATCCAGGTTCACCGGTTGAGTATAATCTTCATAAAACCGAGTCAGTGTATTGTGAGACTGATCCGCATCAAATCCCGCATAAGGCATACTGGAATCCAAAAAATACTGAGACAACAGACGCGAAAAAACCGATTTGCCTACACCGCCTTTTTCGCCGCCAATAAAATGAACAATACTCATAATTCCGCCCGATTAAATGTGAACCTAAGATGTGAATAAGGAGCCTACTGTGCGTTAATGAAAGCTTAATTGCAAGTGAGCAATTAAGCGCTGAAATTGCACAAAGTTCAGTTAATTGAGCACGATACTGGGGCGAAACAGGACGCTCCATTGGATATCTAAAACCAGGCAATTCCATACTTTATACACCCCAATAATATAGACAATAGATAGACTTTTGCCGTTATTTTATCTTGTCTATTTTATTTCTATTTAAAAAACTCTATATATGACCTATACAACTAGACACATCAGGAGCAAAACATGGAAAGCAACCTAGAAAACATAAACGGAGGGAAGAAACTGTATAAGATTGGTGCCATTGCCAAGGCCACAGGCTTGTCGGTACACAACCTCCGTATTTGGGAAAAGCGTTACAGCGCCATAGAGATTGAACGCACCGATTCCGGCCGTCGCCTCTACAGCGAAGATGATCTAAAGCGCCTAACCCTGCTAAAACAGTGTGTGGACAGCGGCATGGCCATCAGCACCATCGCAGCCTGTGAAAACCCAGAGCTGGAACAGCTGTTGGCAGAGCTAGGTGAACCCCAAACCAAAACCAGCGCTAAAAAGCCAGGCATTTCAATTGTGGTGGTGGGCAGCGACGGTCGACACTTGATCCAGCCAACCCTAAATACAATAGGCTCACGCTTCCAGGTGGAATACTACGAATCCACCGAGGATTTGCTGGAAAACGAGGACGAACGCACTATAGATCTGCTGATACTGGATATGCCTTCCCTCACACAGGGAGAAGCCAGGCTCATTGGCAGGCAGGTAAAAGCCCTTCAGGTTCGCAAGGCCATAATATGTTACCGCTATGCCCGTCAGCAAGATATCGCCTACCTGAAGACCGTGGGCATACACCCACTGAAAGCCCCCTTCGATCCTCAATATCTGCATTCCTTGATACTGCAATCTTTGGAAGTGAAAAAACCCAATACATCTCTGTTACCGATTCACGCCCCGTCTCGACTATTCAATGATAAACAGTTGAATACAGCAGCTAATCTAACATCCAGCATAGAATGCGAATGCCCCCAACATATGGCAGAAATAATCAAAGGGTTAACCGCTTTCGAAGCCTACAGCGCTCGCTGTGAAAATATGGATAAAGCTTCCCAGGACTTGCATCATCATATTTATCTGAAGACCGCAGAAGCCCGAGCCATCATGGAAACACTGATGCACTCAGTACTTGAGCAAGAGGGTATCAACCTAGATAAGCTCTGATTCCCTTTTGCTCAGCAGGATTTGCAGTTTAGTTACGGCTTCTTCAACGATTTGCCGCACCCGCTCACGGCTAACGCCCATTTGCGGGGCTATCTCATTTAATGAGTAGGCTTTTCTGTGGCCGATACCGAATTTCATGGCTAAGACAGTGGATTCCCGGGGGGTCAGTTTGGCCATAGCCCTACGCAATTGATCTGATTGCTCCAGGCCCCTGTACTCACTAAATACCGACAACTGCCCATCCTCATAGGTGAGGTCGTCCTGTAGTGTTTTAGCGCCATCTTCAAAAAGGGTTTTGTTTGCAGAAACACAAAAATTGGACAAGCCTTTGAGATCCTTAATTTTCTTCGAGCTCAAACCCGTGCCCTTGACCATTTGGGTAACGCTGGGCTTACTGCCGTAACGGGAAACATAGTCTTGTTCGAAAGCATACAGCTGGGTTATCTGGGTATTCAAATGAAACGGATATCGGATATTGGAGCGCTGGTTGGCGAGAGCCTGACGCACAGCTTGCTTAATCCACCAAAATCCGTAGGTGGAGAACCGAAATCCCGCCTCGCCGTCAAACTTTTCCGCCGCTCGAATCAAACCCAGAATACCTTCCTGCACCAAATCATCCAGATCCAAACTCTTATTCTGGAATCGCAGGGCCACGTGATATACCAGACGGATATTGGCCACAACCAGTGTGTCGCGAGCAGCAAGATAACGGTTATATTGACTTTCAAGCCGGCTTAGCCAAGAACCCATTTCTAGCGCTTCTTCCAGAGCTTGCTGAGCCAGAGCGATCACGCTATCCCGGTCAAACTGCACCTTACGCAATGAAAGATTAAAACACTGCTGCGCCCTGGCCGCCAGATCACTGTCTTCGGATGTTCCCATCCAGTGATGGAGTTTCATGGTGGTATGCAGGGCCACCAGCTCGTCAAAACAGTCCACACCTGTTTCGCCCTTCTTAACCGATTCAAGGTGTTGGGACTCAATGGATTCCATTAACAAACCGCAATACCGAGGTCGCTCAGACAACAAAATTGCCATCTCCAGCACCGCTTTAACCAACCTTCGCGCAGCGTTTCGTTCCTGCTCAGCCGTTAACAGATCATGATCACCAAGGCTGCCTATTTCGCTTCTGCTATCCGGTATTTTGATTTCGCCAGGCTCAGATTCCAGGTCCATATCATCCCTGTCACTGTGAACCTGTTCTTGAGTCCAGCTATAATCGAATAACTGACCAGACGTGTCGTCAATGGCGCTATGAATATCCTCACTCTCGTCACCGTCTTGGTCAAGCAACTCACTTTCTAGTTGAAACCGTCGATACATCTTCAGTCCTCCCGAGAGCACAAATCTACGGTCTAAAGAGTAGCTAGTTTCAGAATCAACGAACAATGGCTGTCCAGATTCTGTCGACATGAAGCAAACCCGATTAGTGAAATGCAACAGCACCTAACTGGATTATGTAGTAGGGATATTTCCCCCAACGATAGATAACTTGTCTATGCTTAATTACGGGGTACATCCTTGTGCGGAGTGGTAAGTGTTCACAGTAAGTAAGCGCGTATGGGCAAGTTTTCTGCTGGTATTAGCAGTTGGCATTACGTTGACCATGGTGATTAGCGTCTCAGGCCAGAAAGTGTCTCGCGTCACCAAAGATTTAGTAGAAGTTCAAATTCCCAGGCTAGCCCAAACCGAGCGTCTGGCATCCGCCATATCCGAGCATGAACGCTTGCTCTATGAATACTATGCTTCAAAAGATCGCGCCAGACTTTGGCCCCAAATTCAGCAAGCTGAAAAAGCGTATCTGCAAAGTTTTATTATTCTTGACCAGGCCAGCGGTGAACTTTCACTGCAACTGAGCGCCCTATTTGATCAGTTAAAAGCCCTACGCAACAGCTTGGATGTGAATCTTCGAGGTCAAAATACCCATTGGGATTTGGCCCGTACCCATTTGGAGGACCTGACAAAGACCGGCAAACAGGCACAAACCATATTCGCACAAATCCATAATGAAATTGCTGCACAATCAGAAAAGGTAAGCGGGGAATCGAGCCGACGCCTTGCCGCTATGACCCAAATGGTTACCATCTTCAGTGTTGCCGTAATTATCGCTTCAGCATTAGTAGGCTACTTTACCCAAATCAATATCCGACAAGCCGCTGAGAGAAAAACATTGGCTCAGTTTCCTGAACGGAATCCCAGTGCCGTTATCAGTTTAAACTGGCGTGGGCAGATTATTTACCACAACCCTGCCTGTGCATTATTGATTGAAAAAATCTTTGGCAGCCCCCAAAGAATCGACACCCTTATACCGCCCCATTTTTTAAATAAATTGAAAACCTGGCAAGCTGAACATAAAACCCATGTAGAATTTCACTATAAGATAGATCAACACACACTTAATTTTGATCTTTCCCTTTTACCGGATCTTGAAAGCTGCCATTTGTACATAGAAGATATCAGTCATCGTCAGCAAGCTTTCGATCAGCTGGAATTTCAAGCTTACCATGATCAATTGACCAAGCTACCCAACAGACGCAGTTTTCAGGAAGCAGTGGATAAACTAGTGGCGAAAAATGCGCCTTTCTCACTGTTATTGATTTCATTGGATCGCTTTGAATTGGTGCAATCATCCCAGGGGTATGAAATGGGAGACTTGATCATTGACGGCATGGCAAAACGGCTGCTTGAGGTAACGGATGAAACCAATCAATGCGCCACTCTTTATCGCATGGAAGGCACTCGATTTTGTATTCTTATTGAATCCGAACTGCAATCCGATGGCGAACGGGTAGCAAAATTATTGCAACAGAAGATGGACCAGGCGCTGGAGGTGGAAGAACACCGTTACTATTTCACAACCAGTATGGGTATCTGTCACTACCCTACAGATGCAGACACATCGAATCAAATTATCGCAAATGTGAATATGGCGTTAAACCAGGCCAAATCCATTGGCGATCACTACCAGACCTATGATTCAAAGTTCCATGCTATGAAGCAGTCTTGGCTACCCATTGAATCGGGCTTACGAAATGCACTGCAGGATAACCAGTTCACCCTCTTCTATCAGGGCAAAGTGGATGCCAACAGCCAGGAAGTCACCGGCGCTGAGGCACTGATTCGCTGGTTTGATAAAGAAAACAAACCCATATCGCCCGGTGTTTTTATTCCGGTGGCAGAGCAAACTGGTTTAATTATTAAAATTGGAGAATGGGTCATTGATGAATCTTTCCGTCAGGCGGCACAGTTTCGACGAGAAAATATTGATATTAATGTGGCCATCAATATCTCAGCTCGACAGTTCCAACATCGACATTTCATTACCAAACTTCAAGATGCATTGATCCGACAGGGCATTTCCCCGGAACGCATCGAGTTGGAAATCACCGAAGGCTTAATCATGCAAAACGTTGAGCATAGTGTGGTGACCATGAAAAAAATAAAGGATCTCGGGTTTCGATTGGCCATTGACGATTTCGGCACCGGTTACTCTTCTCTGAGTTACCTTAAAAAGTTTCCAATTGATACCTTAAAGATAGATCGCGCTTTTATAATGAATCTGGAAAATGATGACAAAGATAAAAGCATCGTACGTTCTATTCTAGACCTGGCCAAGCACCTGGATTTACAGACCGTAGCCGAAGGGGTAGAAACCGATTGGCAGTGGCGCTACCTGCGGGATATGGGATGTGATTCCATTCAGGGTTTTTACTTTAGCAAACCGGACACCGCCGATAAACTCTCGCAGGTGGGCAAGGGTCATCGCCTGCAAAGGATGGGATGATATGTCAGCGTCGCTTGGCTCTATGCACTATCAGTAATTGAAGAAGCTACTAAATACAAGTAACAATGAAAAACTACCGATACCCTTAATTAAGCAGGGTATCGGTAACGTGAAGGTCTGATCAATTTACGCGGTTGTTAACAATAAGAACTTCTACTCGACGATTGGCCGCTCGGCCTTCCGGCGTATCATTGGACGCCACTGGCCGGCCTTTGCCGTAACCCACGTATTGAATCCGTTCCGCCGGAATGCGCCCCACTTGAGTAAGAAATTCAGCCACCTTCTTGGCGCGGGCTTCAGAAAGCTCCAGATTTAAGTTTGCACTTCCCAGATTGTCCGTATGACCGGACACCACAATCTTGGATTTCGGAAATTCTTTTAAAGATTCGATGATTTTGTTCATCAAAGCAAAGTTGATGGCTTCAATTTCACTCTTTCCAGACGCAAATGCAAACCCATGGGCCCGGATCAGCACATTATCCATCTGCCGATACACATCCGCTTCCTGATCCGTGTACAGCGCTTGAATAAATCCAAACTTAGCATCTATGGCGGCTTGTCTGCTGCGCTCTGCTTCGGAAATTTCTTTCACGGTCTGCAATTCAACCGCCTTTTCCTGGGCTAAACGGGTAGATTCTTCTTTCACCTGTTGCAGATCCGCTATGGACGACCGGAGGTCTTTTACCATTTGCTTGTTGGGTTGATTGAAAGGAACATCCGCAACCGCAGGATCAACGATTTTACTCACTTGATCTTGATACCAAAGCACTTTGTCTTCTTCATCAAACTTGGAGTTTTCAAACATGTTGATCACCTCAACAATCTCCATGGCTCGCTGAGTATTCCAAAGGGATTTAGCGGCAATCCGCGACGCCTTATCCACCGCTGTTTTATCAACGTCCAGGGTGCTCAAGGCCAAATCCAACTCTTCCCGCGCCAACTGCATGGTCTTCGGGGCAACTTTGTGGATGCCTTTTTCTTCCGCTAACGCAATGGCGTTCTTGGCTTGATCCACCACATTGCCCTTCACCGCTTTGAGCTCCAGTGAACGGTAGGCCTTCATCACTTCAGAGCGTCCTGCCTTGGCTTTGCTGGTGCTACCCGACTCCATCAAACCGGTAAGCTTAAGCAATTCTTTTTCAGCCTTGGCAAAGCCCTCGCTGGACATGGAAGACGCATTTACCCGAATGGCATCCGAACGGGCTTGTAACACATCTTCTAGCACATCCTGGGCGTTGGTGGCATTTTTGGATGCCTGCTCCAGCGCTTTCAACCCACTCTGGGCCGACGCTTCCGTTTCAGGGTCACCGGTCTTGGCATGGGCCAATGCTTGATCATAATATTCATTGGCTTCTAAGAATAACTTCGGCGACAAAATATCAAGCTCCTTGTCCTTGGCATCCAAAACCTGTTGTCCCAACTGCACCAATCCAGGGTAGCGCTGGGTTATTTCTTCTTGCGACAGGGATGGTGCTGTTTCACAACCGGTGATGGCACCGGCGAACATGCCCACCAAAACAATTAAGCCTAATTTTTTCATGGTATTGTTCCTCAGAATTAGTATCGTCCTAAGCACCGTCAGTATACTCAGCAATCAGAAGCTGTATAGCGTTATTTAATCAGCTCTGGGGATGGGTGCCATCCAGGTCGCTGAACTGAAGATCGTTACCATCGTGCTCTGCTCCTTCAGGTAAATCTGCGGGTAGTTCTGTGACTTCCGGTTGACGGCGACGTCGGGTTTTTGCCGGTATCATACCTCTCATGGATTCCAGCTTGCCGAAGCAGAGTAATTTGTCGTTCGCCTCCAGTACCCGTTCAGCTTTGGGGTTGGGAATGACTTTCGCACCACGGTAAAGGGTCAATACGTTGATATCCTGCTCCCGCAATCCGGTCTCATGGATGGTTTTACCCACAAATTTGGAACCATCGGGAATATAGATCTCACTCACCCCATAGCCCTTGCTCACCGTAAGCCTTTGTCGAACATCAATCTCCGGAAAGTCCACCTGAGCCGCTATGTATTCGATGATGGCGCCAGCCACATCCAACCCGGTGCAGGTTTCAATTCCCTCCAATCCCGGTGAAGAGTTTACCTCCATAATCTGGGGCCCGGTTTTGCTTTCCAGCATGTCCACACCGGCCACGCTTAGCCCCATAATTTGGGCGGCCCGTACTGCGGTTTCGATGTAGTCGTCTGACAATTCCACCGCTTCCGCTACCCCTCCACGATGAACATTACTGCGAAATTCCTGACCTTGGGCCACTCGTCTCATGGCGGCTACCACCCGATCTCCCACCACCAGTGCTCGTATATCTTTACCTTTACTCTCAGCCACAAATTTTTGAATCAACACGTTCTGCTTTTGGCTTTGCAATAATTCGATTATGGATTCCGCCGCTTTCACCGATTCCGCTAACAGCACCCCAATACCCTGGGTACCCTCTATCAACTTAATGATAACCGGCGCACCACCCACCCGTTCGATAGCGGGTAAAACATCGTACTTATCCCTGACAAATGTGGTTCTGGGTATGCCAATATGATGACGACTTAGAATTTGTAAGCTGCGTAACTTATCCCGGGAATTATTGATCCCATGGGCTGTATTAGCGCAGAAGATATCCATTTCTTGAAATTGACGAACCACTGCCGTGCCATAGTAGGTTATGGAAGCGCCTATGCGGGGCAATACCGCATCGTAGTCACCCAGGGTCTTTTGCCGGTAATACAAGTCGGGAATACCACGCTGAAGATCAATTGCAAATTTGAGCGTGTTGAGGACGCTGACATCATGACCTCTTTGTAACGCCGCCTCCTTCAAGCGCATTGTACTGTAAGACTTAGGTCCACAAGATAGTATTGCCAGCTTCATGATCCGCTCTCCAGCGTGGTTAGGGTAATTTAGCCTGCAAGCCTACCACAGGACCTTGTAGGCTGTTAGTCAGCCGTCCGCTTTCGCCATCAAACGGCGTATAAAAAAGGATAAGATCCACATGGCTGGCTTGCCGATGGGTTTAATGAGGTAAGGCAATATTCCCGCATTGCTGCGCATCTCTTCGGTAAGCTGTGTCATGTTATTACGCTGAAATTTTAACAGGCGCTGGCTCTCTTCCGTATCTACCCAATCACCGAAGAATTCCGGTATGGCTGACTGTTTGAATAAGGATCTCGGTAAATCTGCCATGCCCAGGCAGCGGAACAGGCTATTGGTAAAGTCATAATGACTGCATCGGCAAGTCTCCCCGCCACCCAGATACAACAATTTACCAATGGCTTGATCACAGCTGGCGGCATTGGCAAACGCAAGCCCCACATCAGCGGGATGAACAAACTCCACTCGGGCGTCGGCACTGCATTGAAAAGCCGGTTCCAGGTTGGCAAACGAAGTGTTAAATATTTGAGTAGGTGGTGAAGGACAGATTCTTAAAATACTCCACTGTAATTCCGATTGTCTTATTTTGGCTTCCGCATCCAATTTTTGCTGTCCGTATTGGTCTTCGGGATGGGCAGGGCTATCCGCTGTTAAGGGCGGTTCGCGATCCTGCGGTTTTCCAAACACGCCAATGGAAGAAGCAAACACCAATCTTTTAGTATTTTCAGATTGTTCCATGAGCTTAACTAAGGTGTCGGTGGCATCCACATTTATCCGCCGAGCTAAATCGGACCTGATTTCAGAGAAAGGTGGAATAATAGCGGCCATATGAATAACAGAATCCACATTTTCCAGCGCGGCCTGCAAAGTTGTTTTGTCCGTTATATCGCCCCAGCATATTTGAACCGTCTCGCCTAGTTTTTCGGCTTTTTTGCGATTACTGGGATTATCCAGATCAAATGCAACCACATTTTTCCCCTGGGACAATAACGCATTCAAAGTATGAAATCCCAGGTTCCCAAAAGCGCCGGTTAACAATACAGTATCAGACATTGAATCACTCTTTTGCTGAAAAACGGCAATAGCTTAACACCGTTTATATTACTGAGTAACCGAATAACCACCATTAACAGGGTAAGTTTGACCCGTAATCCAGGAAGACGCATCTGAACATAAAAACAGTGCCATATTTGCCACATCTTCAGGTTTACCAAAACGTCGCAAAGGGTAACGGGCTAGCTGGCTCTTGGCCTGTTCGCTCTGTAAAAACTGAGTTTTTTCTGGCTCGCTTAGCAGGGGCTCCAATGTGGATAAAGAAATACTGTTACAGGTTATATTATAACGGCCCGTTTCACGGGCAAGGGAGCGCATAAACCCGGCAGCACCTGCCTTTGATGCGGCATAGACAGCCAAACGGGGCTCTCCCACCCTGCCCGCATCGGAAATCACCGTGACGATTTTACCCTTATTTTGATCCACCATATGGGGTAAAGCCCGATGACAGCAATTCATAACGCCAGTTAAATTAGTATGAAAAAAACTCGACCAATCTTGTGGCTGGGTTTGCCAGAACAGGGGAGACAGACCCATTTTTGCGTTGGGCCCAGCATTACCCGCGTTATTCACCAAAAGAGTAACGGGGCCCAATTTCTGTTCCGCTTGATTAAAATTATCACAGACCGCTTCATATTCCCCCACATCCGCAGCCACTCCTATGGCATCCACTCCCAATTGCTGAATTTCCTCCGCTACAGTTTGAGCGCGCTCTAAAACATAGTCATTGACTACCACTGCACCCGCATTATGTTGAGCCAATTTCAAGGCAATGGCTTTACCTGCCCCTTGTCCGGCTCCTGTGACCATAGCGATTTGGCCTTGCAAATCCAGGGGATCAGTTACAGTCATAACTCGGCGGTTCCTTTAATATTTACGTGATTATTTTGATGGGCCAGCTGATCACACAGAACCTCAAATTTCAGCAGGCTCTGGGTTACAGTCGCGATGTCAAAAACCGCTATCGCCTGAAGCAATTCGTCAGCGTAGGTATCCAAAGGAGCAAAGCCTCCCACCTGATTAGACAAGCTTTTGAGTTCTTGACCAAACTTTTCAATTGCCGAAATATTGTTGCTATCTTGGATAGACCGCCATTGATACCTAAGGGGTTCTAACCCATCAAGCACATCAGGCAATCGGGATAGATCCGTTTCTGAGAGAACCAGTTCGCTACTGTTTTGCACTGTAGCTTCAACTCGGTGGGGCAAAAATTTTGCTATCTTTTCAATTAATAAACCGCGCTTAACGGGCTTATGAAGGTAATCTTCAAAATTCTCAGCTTTGAGCCGATCAAATTCATCCTTCATTGCAGAAGCTGTTAACGCCAAAATGGGTGTAGAATAATTTTTCTTTATCTCCGCCGCAGCCTGGTAACCATCCAGAACCGGCATTCTCAAATCCATTAAAATCAAATCAACCTTTTGTTTCATTACCAGCTCAACTGCTTGCTGACCATTTTCCGCTTCCACCACATCCAAACCCGTACCTAGGAGGTTTTCTCTCACTAAAAAGCGATTGTCGACTATATCGTCCACAACCAGTACCATTCCTGGTTCAAAATGATATTCATCACCCTCCCGGCCCACGTCCATGGAACAGGTCGTATTAGTAATGGACGCCACATCGACGTCTTTCAGATAAACAGAAAAAATCGAGCCTTTACCAACTTCACTTTCAACCCCGATATACCCACCCATCAACGCCACCAGTTTGTGACTGATGGACAACCCCAAACCCGTACCTTCAATTGAATAATCATGGTGGCCCTCCACCTGCTGGAATGCATTAAAGATAATTTCAACTGAATTTTCAGGAATGCCTTTGCCCGTATCTTCCACCTCTATACATAAATCTAATTTACTTCCCACCGAGTCTTTCTGGGCGACCTTGGCATGGAGTCTCACGTAACCCTGGTCAGTGAACTTTATGGCATTGCCCAACAAGTTTACCAACACCTGCCTCAATCGCGGCAAATCCAGCATTACGCTTTCTGGTATTTCCTGATCTACTTCTACTAACAGATTTAATCCCTTTTTGTCCGCGCTAAGCTGAAATATATGTTTTAGCTCATCAAACAGGTAATGGGGGTTCACTGGGGTCTTACTCAGCTCTACCTTACCGGCTTCTATTTTTGATAAATCCAAAATATCATTGATCAACAGAAGCAAATCGTTGCCTGCAGACTGTATGGTATCGAGATAGGATAACAGTTTTTTATCGGTCACCTTGCGGTGCAAAAGCTCCGTAAAACCCAAAATGGCATTCATGGGTGTGCGAATTTCATGGCTCATATTGGCTAGGAAGTCTGATTTTGTCCGGTTTGCCACCTCCGCTCTTTCTTTCGCTTCTTTTAGATCCAGCTCCATTCTCATGCGCTCGGTCACATCAAGCGCAATGGCTAAATAGGCAGGCTCATTTTGATAGCGAATAGGCACAATAGACGTCATCATCTGTCGTACTTCACCATTTAGGCGCCTGAAACCTGCAATTTGGTTCTTGACCCTATTATGCTTGCTTAACTCTGCCAACACCGCGAGACGGTCTTCATCATTTTCGTAAAAATCGCGCATGTTATAGCCAATAAGTTCACTGCTGGACATTCCGTGGTCCGACAACACTTGAGGGTTTACGGTGAGCAAATCACCTTTCTGATTGGTTACCAGAATCTGAAGTGGAATATTATCTAGCAAAATTTTAGTCTGAGCTTCCGCATCTTTACGTAAAGAGACCTCTCTTGCTAATTTACGATTCCAATAGAGAATCAATGCAGCAAAAATTACGAAGACCACGACCAAACCAATAATTAAACTGTAGTCCACCCGGGAAACAAACTTGTATCGACCCCAGTTATCCAGTATCTGTTGTTTTTCCGAAAGTGAAATATCGGCCAAAGCTCGATTGATCATGGTTACCAGGGGCCGATGTTCTTTTTTAACACCAAATGCCAGTCGTGTACTGAATTCCGTTTTACCCACAATGCGCACGTTATTAATTCCCAGATCAGAAATGTGATAGCTGGCCTGGGCCAAGGTTGCAATCAACGCATCCACCTTACCGGTGGACACCGCTGTTAAACCCAATTGAATACTGGGCACCTCAACAAAATTCACATCAGGGTGGGCATTTCGGATCGTATCGATGTAACCATACTGCTGGATCATAGCAACCCGCTTGTGTTTAATTTCCTCTATGCTTTCCACATAGGATTCATGATCCGCCATAACCACAACGATAGGACTGGATAAATAGGTTTGAGTAAAAAGCAACTGCTTTCGCAAACTGGAATCACTGGTTTCTGAGATCACATCGATCTCACCCTGCTCAACCCGAAAAAGGGTTTCTGACCAAGTCTTGGTGGGCACTCTTTCAAAGCTAAAATTGAGCTTTTTTTCTATGAGCTTAAGATACTCCGCCACAATACCCACGTAGTTTCCATCGTCATCAAAAGCCTCGTATGGAAGCCAGTTAGGATCGCCGGCGAAACGAATAACGGGATGCTGCTTAAGCCATTGTTGTTCTTCTGCTGACAATACAAAAGGAGTATGACTATTGCCTGATGGCTGCGCCAGCATCCAGCGTCGATTAATCCTTTGCCTTTCTTCTGTGGATATGGCGTCAAGACCTTTCTGAACTATGGAGTTAAGCAAGGGTAAGTTCTTTGCTGTAGCCATATAAAGGTATTTTTTGTCTTGCTCACGGCTGGATAGAAACGGCTTGATTTGTTTGATGCCATCCCGTTGCAACCAAAAATCAATAACAGCATAGGTGTCGTAAAGCAGGTCAGCTTTTGTTTCCACCACCGCATCTATAGCCGCGCCTAAACTGTCCACTTCAATTATGGTCATTAGGGGGAATTGGCTACGGATGTAATCGATATTGGCATAACCTTTAGGAATAGCGACCCTTAGTTGAGCTATGTCTTCCATGGTGGACGCGTTAATATCCTGACGAATAAAAAAATAATCCAGAGTTCGAAAATAGGGAGAGGTGAAATGCATATAGCGCTTGCGTTCAGGAGTGAGATAAACCGCAGGCAATAGATCAATCTTGCCCTCCTGGAAACGCTCAATGATTTTATGCCAGGAATTGATCTCGACGATAAAATCCAATCCGGTTTTTTCTTTTACCAGCTTTAAATAATCCCGAGCAATACCTTGGTGACGGCCACTTTCATCCACATAATCGAATGGTGCCCAGTCCAGTTCTGCTGCTACGATTATTGGGCTATTTTCAGCAATCCAGGTTTGTTCTTCTTCGGTCAAGCTTACAGCCAGCTCAGACTCAAACACATTTCCTTGCCCCTGGGCAAACGAACATAAAGTCAAAAACCAGACAATAAAAAAACTTTTTATAGCCTGTTGCAACACGTGTAAAACCTATTCTTGCTGAACAATTTGAGAGAATTGATCTATGTGCTCAAACAGCAAATCCACAAGCTCCGGATCAAAATGCTTGCCCCGTTCGGATTTGATGTAGTCCAATGCATCATCCAGCTCCCAGGCATCCTTGTAACATCGTTTGTGGGTTAACGCATCCAACACATCCGCCAATGCAACTATCCGCCCGTAGATATGGATATCTGCCCCTTTCAACCCCATGGGATAACCGGTTCCATCCCATTTTTCATGATGCTGGTGGGCAATAATGGCAGCCGCTTTGGTGAGCTTACGTCTGGAGTTAGCCAGCAGATTATAGGCATTTGTGGTGTGAGCCTTCATGACCTCATATTCATCCGGTTCATAGCGCCCCGGCTTGTGCAATATTTCATGGGGTATGGTCATTTTACCAATGTCATGCATGGGAGACGCGTGAAATAAGGTAATAGCGTCACTGTCACTGAGGGTGGGATGCAAGCGAGCCAAGGTGGATGAAATTTCCGCAAGGCGACGAATATGCTTGCCAGTTTCATCGGAAGTGGCTTCCATTAACTCGGTTAAAATCCAGATTAGTTCTTTTTGCGCATCTTCAAGTTCCGATAGCAGCCTAGTTTGGGAATGGAGTAATTTATTTTCCAGTTGTAAGTTTTCCCGCTGCAATATCTTTTTGGATCGAAACAATTGGATTTGAGTTTGTACTCTTGCCAGCAACTCAGCACCATGGAAAGGTTTCGTCACATAATCCACACCCCCAGCTTCAAATCCCTCAGCGATGGCACCCACATCCGACTTTGCCGTTAAAAAAATAATGGGTATATCATTCCACGGTGTTTTTGTTTTTATATGACGACAAACTTCAAAACCGTCCATCACCGGCATCATCACATCTAATAATATAAGGTCAAACTGGCCGCCATTTTTATCAAGCATGGACAACGCTTTTTTACCGTCATTTGCAAATGAAAACTGGTACCCGTCTTCCCGTAGCAGGTTCATGGCCACCTGTATGTTATCAGCCACATCGTCCACGATGAGTATGTGCGAGTCGAATGACATGGAATTCCATCCCCCTTCATTACCTAATTGAGTAAGTATAGGACATGAAGCATATTGTGTGTTCAGAATGGATGAAAATGCAACTTATTGGTCTACTGAATTGGAGCAGCCCCATTATGAAACCATGGTTCCATAATGGCTTTCGATGACAAAAAATAGCGCCGCTGTGTGGAGCGGCGCTTTAATAATGGAAGTCTAAGCCTCAATAAAAACGATCTATCGATAACCTATTTTACGACCGTATTTGTGGGTCACCGCAATCAAGCTGGGCTTGGATACACGATCACCCTCCGCTTCATCCACTGGCCAAAATTTTTCAAATGCTTCGCCGTCGTTAGGGTGTTGAATAGCACAGAAAAAGGTGCGGTTATCGCCAGAAAATTCTGGCCCACACACCTCACCGCCGGGAACACCGGAGAGGAACTGCTTCAACAAACCGCGATCGCTGCCCTCCACGGGCACAGCAAAGACACCGTCATTTTGACCAAAGCCCACGCTGTCACTGAAATATTGACCATCGGTGGAAATCCATAGATTACCTTCATCGTCATGTACCAGATTATCTGGGTCAGAGATGGGGCTAACACCCGCAGCAACAGGGTCTTTGATATCGCCAAAGCGGGTATCGTGTTCCGGAACAGAAGGATCACCACAGCGAACCAGAATATTCCACTGGAAAGTGAGCGCGGCTGCATCGCCTTCGTCTTCAATCAACTCTATTACGTGGCCGTGTTGGTTATCCACCCGAGGGTTAGCCTCGTTGGGTTCGGTTCGCCTGGAATTATTGGTCAGGGCAATAAACACGTTACCGGTCTGGGGGCTAACTTCAATATCCTCAGGCCGGTCCATGGGTGTTGCGCCCACAGCATCCGCAGCGCCACGGGTATTGAGCAAGATTTCTTCCATGGTCCAACCATTGAGTGCTTCTACCTCAGGAGACAGCTCCAACCAAACACCATCGCCCATGTCGTCACCGGCTTTTTCACCCACATCGAAACGAGCCACATACAGAGTACCCGAATCCAACAGATCCAGATTGGCTTTGCGGTTGTGGCTATCGTAGACACCATCACTCACAAATTTGTACACGTATTCAAAGCGGGCATCATCACCGCTGTAGATAGCAACACGACCATCGTTTGCCACAGATGCCGCGGCGCCTTCGTGCTTGAATCGACCCATGGCCGTGCGTTTTTTCGGACGCGCGCTGGGATCATAGGGATCGATCTCCACAATATAGCCAAAGCGATTGTACTCTTTGGGATCCAAGGCCAGGTCGAAGCGACCCACATGCTTTTCCCAACAGCGACCGCTGCTGCCGCTGTTGGCAGGGATACGTTCACTCAGCGCCCGCACATCCGCTGTAGCCGCGTCAAAGTTAGCAAAATACTGATCAAAGTTTTCTTCACAGGTTAAGACCGTACCCCAGGGGGTTTTTCCGCCGGCACAATTATTTAAACATCCGCGAACTTCAGTCCCGCTTGGGTTATTTTCAGATTTCATCATGTCATGACCACGTAAAGGCCCTGATATGTCCATCAAAGTGGAACCCGTTACTCGACGATTGAAAACGGAGGAGCGATCAAAGGTCCAACCCTTCTTAGGATGCCTAACCAATTCAACCACGGAGAAACCATGGGCTTCGATTTCAACCCGTGTTTGGTTCGCGGTGGGATAGGTGGCAGTATCAAAGTCTGGAAACATATCGCTGGGCTTGGTGTATTCGTGATTAACCACAACCAAAGCACGGTAGCTGAATTCATCTTTCAAATGGGGATAAGTAATACCTAAGGAGTAATTAACCACATCATCTAAACGACGTTCGCGTTTTACCGCCTGACGAATTACCCCAGGAAGCGGATACCAGAGAACCAAATCGGCGTTAAAACCAAATTGTTCTGCCTGAGCTTCAGGAGTCTGGTTGTTAATGTCGAAAGAAGGTGCATCACGGGTTATTGGATCACCCCACCGCAAGATAACGTCCACCTTGTAGCCATCTGGAACCACCACATCAGGCTCGTTACCTGGCGCCACCGCTTCAAATCCCAAACGTCCACCGCGTCCACCCCAGGCAGCTTTGGTATCACTTGAACCGAGCAGAGCTGCGGGGGCAACCACCAGTGCGCTGGCAGCGGCGGTACCCTTTAATATTCCCCTGCGGCTAATAAGACTTTGAATGGGTTCACCAGCTGAAGGCCGTGCCGCAGTACCCGGCAATACATCTGCCTCGCCGTCGTCCACCCAGGCTTCAGAAAAATCTTTAGGATCGGTCATGAACATATCTCCTCGGTATGATCGGATAAAAATATTGGTTAAAATTCACCCAACAATATTTGATTAATTTGTTTTAAGCCCACTAACAAAAAGGGCCAGCTTGCGGCTGTCTAAAGTAGAAACTTAATGTGTCATTTGTGTGACCCGCGGATATCACGGTAATGAATATTGGGCTCGTGATTGCTTGTAAAATATTGGCAATACACTTGTTTTGTACTATTTTTTGTACAGGTAAAAAGTTTGACATTCTGGTATGGACAACAGGGAGGGAGTCATACTGTGGGAGTAATCTTATTTGATTGGAATACCACATACGGAGAAACTACTGCGGAAGGTCGCACTGGCTGCTTCCATGGTTTTTGCCTCTCTCACCACCCTTAGCTCAGTTAACGCCTCACCACCGGACTCCACTCAACCCATTCTTAATTCCAACCTGGCGGAATTGTCACTGGAAGAACTGGTTGGAATCGAAGTATTCAAATCTGCGAACCTATTACCGGAAGACCCTAGAGAAGCTCCTGCCACCGTGTACAGTTTTGATCAAAACGACTTCCGACGGTTTGGTGTGCGCCGTCTCAACGACCTGTTGCAATTGGTTCCCGGATTCCAAATAAATCAATACCGCAAACGCCACCGCTCAATTTGGGCCAGGGGCGGAGTCAATCGATATAATGATAAATTAGTGCTGTTGGTTGACGGTATCCGGCGCCAACAACTCTATTATGGCCACTTTTCTGCAGACGACAGCTTACCCCTGGAAAACGTGGACAAGGTGGAAATCATATTGGGGCCAGCTTCCAGCCTGTACGGAGCAAACGCGTTCAGTGGCTTGATCTCAATCACAACCAAGGGGTTTACCGATCAGCCAGAAACCAGTGTGACCGTGGAGAGCGGCAACTTTTCACGGCTAAAGTCAAGCGCGCAGTACAGCAATCCATGGCTACAGTTGTTCGGCAGCTACCTAGATCAGCAAGCTCCCTATGATAGTGGCCGGCTTTCATTTATTGGCGGTGAGGTACTCCAACCCCTGGATGAACAGTATAAAAACGCTTCCGTGAAAGCACGACCCATCCCAGGCATGACGCTAATGGCTGATTATCAAGAAGCCAGTACTCCCTTTCTTTTCATCCCGTCCAGCCAAAACGCTTTCATTCATTCTGAAGCCTGGAATGTTGCGCTCGATTACAAGACCGGCAGCTTAGATACGGGCCGTATGGAGCTGAATCTCTATTACCAGGACGATCAAACCAGAGAATACGAGTTGGAGCAGGTGACCAAAGTTCTGGGCTACGAAGAGCTGCAAAATGCCACCATGGCAGGAGCAACGGTAACTGGCCTGCGGGAATTCGGAAATCACACCCTGGCGCTGGGCACCGTTTGGCGAATGGAATCCGCAGATAAGATGCGCTATTACCGTTCTTTCCGGTTTGATAGCGGGTTTTTAGATGAGCCCATCAGTGGAGAGCTGCTAGCTGACCCGGGTATCAGCAACCATGATTACGCAGCACTTCTACAGGACGTCTGGCAGTGGAGTGACCAGCTTAAGTTCACCCTGGGACTGCGCTATGACAAATTCGACAAGTTTGAAAACCACCTTAACTACCGTGGGGCAGCGGTCTACAAAGTGGGCCATTCCCACACCTGGAAGCTACTTTATGGAACCGCAATCCGACAGCCCACATTACGGGAGTATCTCAAAGTATTAGAAGCCACGGATTTTCAGTCGCCTCCCCTGGATGCGGAGCGAATCCGGTCATTGGAACTGAATTATCAATTTCTACTAGGTAACTGGGATTTCAGTGTCACATTCTATCGCAATGTTTTGCGGGATTTTATTCGCGAAGTACCTACACCCGACAACGCCGACGAATACTACACCAATGTGGAAGGTAAGGTAGTATCAACAGGGGCAGACTCCGTGCTTTACTACGTCATTTCTGATCGAATGAACGTGCGCTTCAGCCTGGCTTACGTGGATGTTCAAGAAGAAAGCATGAACAATTACGACATGCTCTACCTTGCACCCTGGAGTGGTAGCGTCCATTTCAACTATGCCATAAACGCCCAACATCAGCTTGGTGCTACCGCCGTTTTTAATGATGATCGATCCGACGACAACGCCTACGACGATGACAACGCAGATAACTTTACTTTACTGAATCTACACCTGAGTGGTGCACTTCAGCCCTCATTAAGCTATCAAATAGGTATAGAAAACGTCTTGGATGAACACTATATGGATCCCGCTGCGGATTTCGGTTCTTATCACAATGTGGAAAAATCCAGAAGGCAATACTGGTTAAAACTAATTTGGACTCCGGATTTATAATGACGCGGTCTACTCGTTCCATTTGCTTAACTACTGTGGCTGCACTTATGGCATGGACCAACGGATTCCATTGCGATAGTTGGGCGGCAGATAGTAGAGCCGAAAAGGAGCGCTCTATTAAAGCTGCCGTGGTGTTAAAGATTGCTAAATTTGTCAGCTGGCCAGATCACACTCCCTCAGCAAACCAATTTACTGTTTGTCTCTATCAGAACCCGATCTTAAATGAAGAAAGCCATCAATTTAACCGTGAGAAACTTTGGCCAAATTCAGTAATAACTAAAGAGATCAACACATGGCCTGAGGCAGACAACTGTAATTTGCTCTTAGTTGAAGCAAACAAGCTATTGGCTTTTAAATTGGATGTGAAACACGGCCCACACAAGCCCGTTCTGGTTATAGCTGACCTTACACAGGGGCCATCAAAGGGCAAGGCACATACTGGTGTTCATGTAGCTCTGGTTCGACAAGGCACCCGCATCGCTTTTGAAGTGCATTTGAGTGAACTGGGAAAATCCGGTTTAAAAATCAGCTCAGAGTTTCTCAAGCTTGCTCGAATTGTCAGGGGCGATGAGTAAACCATGAATATCTTTCGACGCAGTTCGATTCGGCAGACACTTCGATTGGTTATTCTCACCGCCAGCAGCTCCGGGCTGTTGGTGGCCATTATTGGTTTCTCCGCCATGGATTGGTTTGCTTCAAAACGTCAACTGTTTGAGCAATTAAGGGCCGAAGCCTCTATCGTAGCGAATAACAGCCTTGCGGCGCTCACATTTGATGATGTGGACTCGGCCACCCGCACCCTGACCAGTCTGGAAAGCGAAGATAATATTATTGCAGCAGCCCTTTACAACGACAAAGGCGAGTTGTTTGCCAGCTTTGAAAAGAAGGACGGTTTATTACCCCGTCAACCGTTAAAGCAAACACGCCGAGAGGATGAAGGAGTTCTGTACAAACAGCTCCCTATTTTACTTGCCGAAGAACACTTAGGTCATATTTTAGTGCTGGCCGATCATCGCCAGTGGTTACAGGCTCAGTTGTTCAGACTGATGCTAACCTTCGGGCTTATTTTCCTTTCTTTGATGCTGGCGTTATTTATATCATCACGGCTCCAAAAACTGGTCACCAAACCGGTATTGGCCCTGGCCAAAACCGCCCGAACCATCACCCAGCAGAAAGACTATCGGTTACGGGCAGAAGTTTTATCTGATGATGAAATTGGCCACCTCGCATCTGACTTTAATCAGATGCTTGAGCAAATACAATTACGGGACGAAGATCTGAAACAAGCTCAAGAACTGCTGGAGGAAAAGGTAGAAGAACGGACCAAAGAACTGCAAACGCTGGCACACAAGCTAGAACATCAGGCATACCACGACGCACTTACCGGTCTGGCTAACCGTATCACCTTTGATAATCGTCTGCGAGAAGCCATTGCTCAAGCAACCCGACGTAGTCGGCCGCTATCAGTGATGTTTTTGGATCTGGATCGATTCAAAATGGTAAACGACACATTAGGACATGATGCAGGCGACAAGCTACTTATAGAAGTGGCGGGCAGATTGAAAGCATGTCTTCGAGACAGCGACACCCTTGCACGCTTGGGTGGAGACGAGTTTGCGATTTTACTTACCGATGTGGATCCAGGGCACACAGGAGAAGTAGCCTCTAAAGTATTGCAAAACGTATGTATGCCCCTTGAGATAAATGGACATAATTTACAAATGAGTACCAGTATCGGCATTGCAGTTTATCCCAGCGATGGCGATCAGGCCGCTACCATTTTAAAAAATGCCGATACGGCCATGTACCGTTCTAAAGAAAGTGGACGCAATCGTATTACTTTTTATGCTGCCGATATGAATACGAGGGTCGAACGACGGCTACTGCTTGAGAATCGTCTACGTCAGGCCATTCAAGAAAGTGGTTTTACCGTAACCTACCAGGCCAAATGGTGCTGTAACACCCATCGTTTAACGGGGGTAGAAGCCCTTGTACGCTGGCGCAATAACGGTGAAGAAGAAGTCTCTCCCGTGGAATTTATACCGCTAGCGGAAGACTGCGGACTTATCATCGATATTGATCTTTGGGTGATGGAGCAAGCCTGTACCGATCTATTAAAACTGCATCAGCAGGGATTTAGTGATTTACAACTCTCGGTGAATTTTTCTCCCAGACACTTTTCCTATCCTGATGCCTACAAAGATGTGGCTAAGATACTGGAGAAGACCGGGTATCCCGGTCACAAGTTGGAATTGGAGATTACGGAGAGTTTGTTTGGCCCAGAAACGGATAACGTGTTGGAGCAATTAACTGCCATCAACGATCTCGGAGTAGAAATATCCATAGACGATTTTGGAACAGCCTATTCGTCGCTCAGTCGGCTAAAGCAACTACCCCTGCACACGCTTAAGATTGATCGCACATTTATACGGGATGTGGGTAATGACGTTAACGATGAAACCTTGGTAAAAACCATCATAACAATGGCTCACAATATGAATCTAAAGGTGGTGGCTGAAGGCGTGGAAAACCAACACCAACATAATTTTGTAGTAGAGCATCAATGTGATCTGGTTCAAGGCTTTCTTTTCAGTAAGCCCATCGCCTATGCCGAGTTGGAAAAATTAGTCCATCGCGCACAAAAATAGTTGTTGAGCAGAAACTAACGGTTATTTAAATTATTCACAACATTGGAGACGTTTTCTGCGCCCTTTTGAATTTCATCCATAATGGATGACACTGCAGTGGCTTTCTCCAGCCCCTTTTCAGATATAGCCGAAACCTCTTCAATACGGGCAATGATATCTGCCATCATACTGCCATTGGTTTCCACCACCTTGGCAATTTCACTGGTGGATTCACTGGTTCGCGCCGCCAGGGTCCGAACTTCATCCGCCACCACTGCAAAGCCTCGGCCCTGCTCTCCAGCGCGGGCTGCTTCTATTGCCGCATTTAAGGCCAATAGATTGGTTTGCTCGGCAATGCTTTTAATGGTTACCACAATACTCTCTATATTTTTAAACTGATCGCTCAGTTGGGAAATAGTATGAACTGTGTCAGAAACCTGATCATTAATGGCCCGTGTGGTTTCTACTGATTCCTCGAGCGTACTTATTCCCCTTCGAGCAATTTGATCGGTTTCCTCCGAGGTTGCACTGGCCACCTCAGCCGCTCTCTGCACAGCTTGATTGCGAATTTCCCGCTGGGTAATATCCGTGGCAATTTTTACCACTCTTTCCACCTTACCCTGCACATTGTAAATGGGGTTGTAGGTGGCTTCTATCCATACGGATTCACCACGGCTGTTACGACGTTCAAACTGGCCCGATTGAAAACGTCCAGAAGCTAATTCCTGCCAAAAATTGGGGTGCGATTCATAAAATTTATCGGTACAGAATATTCGGTGATGCTTGTTTTGGACCTGTTCCAAGTTATAACCCATCAGCCGCAAAAAGTTATCATTAGCCGCCAGAATAGTTCCATCCGGGGTGAATTCGATAGTAGCGGTAGATTTATCCAATGCCGCCAACATGGCCTGTTGACGTTCATTCTGAAAATGCTCATTGGTGATATTGGAGGCTATCTTAACCACCTTTGTCACCCTACCCTGATCATCTTTAATGGGAAAATAGGTCGCTTCCAGCCAGACAATACTGCCGTCTTTGCCAACCCGATCAAAACTGCCAGAGATGGATTGACCACTATTCAGGGTTTGCCAAAATTGCATGTATTCATTGGATGCACTGTATTCTGGCCGACAGAGAGTACGATGGTGCTTGTTTTCAACTTCCCTTAAAGAATAACCCACCCAACCCAGGAATAAGTCGTTGGCGAATATCAAATTTCCGTCACTGCTCAACTCCACGTAACCCACATTGCGTTTGATGGCATCGGTGAGAAAACGGGATTGATCGCTCTCAGTTTTGAGCTGCTCCAGTTGTAGCTTGAGTTTCTTGTCAAACATCCTATGTTCCTGGGCTAATATTTAATTAAGGCTCTAATCAGTATAGAAACCTAATGCCATAAAATCGAAGTTAATCGGTGTTTTTATGTATTGATTACCTTACTGCATTAGCTCTGTTAAGCGTCCAAAGCTCCATAACCACAACTATCTGATAACCTTAGACTTCCAGTGCACGGTTTTCTATAGCCTGGTTTCTAAATAATCTAAAGCCACATCCAACGCAGAATCTTGCCCAGCATCACGCGCGCTTTTTTCAAATGCACCTACTTCAATATGAGGGGTTATTCCCACATTTTCATAGGCTTCTCCGTTGACATCACGATAGACTTCATTGGATAGATGAAACGACCATTCATCGGGCAATTCTTTTTCCAAGGCATCTGACAAAGCACCAATAGTCACTTCTCCAATGTGGACCACATTGGGCAATGCACGCATAGCGAGAGTAAACACCTCCGAAGCGCTTGCACTGTATCCACTGGTTATCACCACCACGGGTTTGGTATAAGCACCGAAATCCGGTTTTGGATTCAGATAAAACTCCCTAGGGGCGCTCTCACCCTGGACTGTTCGGGTAGATTTGGTGAACGCCAAACGAGAATCGTCTGCAAAATAATCAGCCGTAGCCAACGCCATGGGATCAGCTCCACCGGGGCATAACCTAATATCCACAATAAGTGCCCTCGTCTGGCTCAGATCCGTAAGTACTCGCCCCATTATTTCATCATAGCGCGACAACTGATTTTCCAGGCTAGATTCAAAATCGAATATGAACGCCCCAATGGACACATAACCTACCTCGCCTCCAATGGTACCCCAGCGTATTAGATCGTCATTGATTCCACCAGAAGATTGGTATTCCTCCTCAAGATAAACTTGTTCGATAATCAATTGTGTTTTGGTCAACTCCTGAGCAAAATAAGCGTCGATGTCATTGACTGCAGATTGTTCGTTGAATTCCTGTAAAAACGCCTGATAAAAACCTTTGGGTATACCTGGAGAATACGCAGCATCTTCGGCAATCAATTTTATATGTACATCATCTACGGGTTGTAGCATGAGCGCCAATGCGGAAAAAAAGGCTTCGTCACTCATCTGATTGGATATAGTGGGGGCAATCTCATCATACTGCATAAGCCAATTCACACCCCGTTCTGCAAAAAACCCGTAGTATTCATTAAACGTATGCCATACATGTTCAAACATCGCCTGTTTGTCATGCTGAATCGGCGTTACACACGAAGCAGGTAGACTTTCCACCCTGCTATAAACACTGTGGAACTGCTGCGAAGCACCAGGTAATAACAAGGAATCACCGTCCTCGCTTAGCACCAGATTTAACAACTGCAGGTCTTCAACAGAGCCGCTGTCCACCAACACACAGGTTTGGGAATTGTATTGGTAATAATTGGCGATGCGCCCTTCTATATGAATCAAGTCACCGTATCCCAACTTATCCCAAGTACCCTGGGTAGAAGATGTACCCAGGCTGGATGTTTCATCTGAATCACTGCCGCACCCGGCCAGAGCCACTAAGGTCGACGTTACAATGAGTAAAGGCTTCATCAAGGCAAAGCTAGATCGAGTCATTTTTTAACTCCGGTTAATTTAGACATGAGAAAATGGATAGATTGTTTAAAAGCAGCAACGGGGAGAGGTCATATTCCCGCAGCGGAATAGGTTGCATAAGCCACCACCAATCCGCCTATACACAATAGCCATGGCCAGTGGGGCACATGACTGTCCCATGCATTTGGTTCGGGATGATTTATCGCCCATAAAAGGCTGAGCACCATCAGCACAATGGATAAAACCAGCCCTGCCATTTCAATGGTCCACAACGCTTGATTCATGGGCGTAGGGGATACGGGGAAGAGCTTTAACAAGTCCAATAAATAGACAGCCAGATATCCCACCCCCAATAACAAAGGCCATAGGGCCGACGTAGAACTTCTTATCCAACGTACTCCCAAAATAAGGGAAGCCAGAACCAACAACGTCAGAAAGAGATTGAAGCCAATAAGGATAAGGCCATGGATATGGGAAAAATCCCTGTCTTCAATGGGACCACCGGGCACAAGCGAGGTCAAAAAAGCAGCAGATGTCAGCAACACCACCGCCACTGGGAGAGAACCTTTCATGATCACCACTCCTCCTAATCTGTGTTGTTAAATCGCTGTTAACTGCTTTAGGGTTTCTTCCGTTGGGCAAGGGGTTTCTTCCAACACGAAACTGGGAATAAGGGCATTAAGGAATGGCACCATCAGCCACTCCAGCTCTTCGTAATTGGGCCGGGATTCAATACACAAGGTCTCACCCGGATTCACTTTAATATGGGTTTGCGATGAGACACTGCCTCTGGCCCCAGTACGAAATAAGTGAAAACCGGGGTCTAATTCAAAACGGGTGAACTGATCCTCACTGAGCTTGGTAAAGTAACCTTCTTCCACACCAATGAAGGCATCCGCCAAAGTGGCTTGCAGACTGTGAGTGCGGTAAACAAGCACCGTAGCCGGTTTCAGATCCGCTGCATTAGAAAGTTGAGGGTACATATCAGGGTTAGTACTGGCGCATCCAGCAAGCGTCAGGGGTAAGGCAATGAGATATGAGAGGCGTGTTTTCATTGTTAAGCTCCGGTTGTTTGTATGTGGAGCCATTATTTGATGTGGACGCGATGGGGTCGTCTTTTTCTATAAAAACGAACCCTTTATTTGTGGGAAATAGGAATCAGGACATTGGCTGGAAGTCGGAAACCAATATTTATACCCTTGAATTACATAGATTTTTTAAACTGGGTGGGGGTCTGGCCGGTGTATTTACGAAACGCACTGTAAAACGCTGATTTAGAATTAAAGCCTGCATCGAAGGCCAGCTCCAGCACGGTAGAACTGGAACCCGCCCGCATAGAGCGCTGCACATCAGCCACGCGATGACGATTAATGTAGTCGAAAAAGTTCTGCCCCGACTGCTGATTGATTACCTGAGAAAGGTGGTTCACCGACAGTCCCATGATTTCAGCCAACTTGGGTAAAGACAAACTATTGTCACCATACAGCCTGTGACGTTCCATTTGCTGTTGTAAATCCTCAAACAATTGAAGACTCATGGCTTCAGAAATGGCGGAAGAACGATATCGCTGCTCGCTTTCCCTTGGGGTTTCCTGCGCCACTAGCTCCATGGGCAATTGCAGATTGGAAGCCCCTTTGGTTACCGGTTCACTGCGCCTAAGACCCAACAGACTCATGCCGTAAATCAGCCCTACCATGCTTAAGCCCAGAGTGGCATCCAACCAGGTAGCCACCGGATCATCCAGATCAATAAACTCTTCGGCCAGCCAACAGAGATAAACAATAATGGTGCCAATCAACAGATTCCTCAGCCAAACCAGATTAATATGCTCTAAATTAGCGTAATTTTTAAGCAAGCGGCGATGATGAATCAAAATTAAGCGTAGGGACAACACTATGTAGATGGAAACATGTATCACCGCCAGAATCAGCTCCACGTCGCCCAACAATAATGACCATATAGCCTCAATTTGCGTCCCTGCAGGAGAGCCCATAATATTCTAAGCTGGAACGGGGAATCCATGGTCAACAAAGGCCAGGTAACCAAAACATGAAGAATAGCCGGTACAAAATGTAACCATTGACGCCGGGTAATAAGGAATTGGGCCGGTTGGGTTAATTCGCGCGTATAGAAATAAATCAACACACCATACAGAAACTCTTTGGGCCACAGCAGAGTTCTGGCAAATACGTACTGATAAACCAACCCAGTATCATCTAAAAAATAATCAAAAAGCGCGCATACAAATACCAGTGTATAGCAACCCAGATAACAATTTGCCCGCCTGGGGCCACCTTTACTGGTTAACAGCGCTACCGCCAAAAATACGCCATGGGCAGCGCCTAACAAGTAAAGAACCGGAATTACTGAGAACTCAATTGTCATAAAAGCTACAACACTGACTTTTAACTATATCGATGAAAATTTAATCCGACTCAGAAAAAAAGGATTTTCATATCAAATAATCATAAGGTCAATATTATTGAAAAAGCCTAGTAGTTCTCCGGCGAAAAGGAATCAGCAGTCCATGCCATGGCATTAATTTTTATCAAATCATGATTAACATCAGATTCGGTATCAGTTCTCCTTCGATCAGTGGAGCGTCACCTACCCAACGCTTTAATTTGCATCTGATCTAAATCAGGTGCACCGCCACTGGTTAACGAAACCATTTTGATTACATTTGGGCCCGCCTTCAGTTCCAAGGTAAAGTGCTCATCCCACCAAAGCCCCCAAGCTCCTGTGGCGAAAAAGGGTACGGACTCGACCACTTTATCACCATTGACATAGATCGCTTGTGCCCGGTCATCGAGCCCATGGGAATAACGTACCGCAATTTCATATGTGCCTGTTTCTGGTATATCTGTTTCCCAGTAGACAGAGGTGCCAATTTTATTTTGTGTATTTAGATAGCCACTACCGTTATATCCAGCATGTCTGCTATCTACGCTGCCTTTGTCCCATGATTGATCTTCCGCCTGGAGAACAAGAACTTCCAGGGGTTTGACTATCATTCTGTCAATGTTCGGAGCTCCACCAGCAGTTAGTGATTCCATACGAACATTGTTGATTCCGTTGTCCAGAGTCACAAGAAAAGATTGCTCTTGCCAGTGTTCAAAACTTCCAGTTTTAAGGAAGGGTACTGATTCTACCGCCAGCTTATCATTCACATAAATGGCTTGCGGTCTATCTGATATCTGATGTGCATAGCGCACAGTTAACTCGTACCAACCGTGTCCGTTTGCGGGTACTTTCCAATCTATACCCGTCAATATTTTATTTTGCGTGTTTAAGAAACCGCTACCAGTAAAGCCCTCATGTTCTGTGTCAACAGTCCCCCGATCCCACCATTGATGCTCAGCCTGCAACTCCAGCAAGTCAGTATCGCTAACAACAACGCGATCGAGGTTGGGAGCACCCCCATCGGCTAACGAGATAAAGCGAATATCATTAAATCCCTCCTCCAGCTTTACTGTAAAACGCTCATCCTGCCATTGATCCCAATTGGCTGTTCTAAGAAAGGCAACACTATTCAAAACACGCACGCCATTGACTTCTATACCCTGAGCTCTATCTTCAACTTTATGAGCATAGCGAACATCAATCTGATACCAACCGCTTTTTGGGACTATCATCCACGCGTATGCCGAAGTACCCAGGACATTCCTGGTATTTAAATAACCAGCTCCGGTATAACCACCATGTTCACTTTCCACTACACCAGCGTCCCAAACTTGAGATTCCGACTGAATGGTAGTTGAGAACCCAGAACCAAGAAAACTAGATTGACTCAACAGCAATTGTTCTTCGGGTAATAAAATAGCCCGTTCAAAATTACGTGAAGGGTTCTGCATTAGTGAATCCCAGCACAGGGGCGGACTATATAATTCACAACTATGACCTAAACCAAAATTATGACCGAGTTCGTGACCTACTGCGTAAATTCCACAATAAGGGTCAGACCCATCGCAGGTTGCAAGATTGGGAGGTTGCACGTTGTAAAAAACACCCGTTAAATGTTCATCTGGGTTAACATACATACCGGCCGCACCCAACCAAAATGCGTCTGCATCATTGCCCGCATAAATAAACACAGAAACATAGGTTAATATGGGCTGCGCTGCCGCATCGCTGAAGTAGGGAACAACTTCATCGAGCGCATTTTCATACATCAAGTATCGAGTTCCATCGGCCTCGGCAAACGATGGATCACATTCTGGCGGCCTGTATCTTTTAGACGCGGTGCGGCAGGAATATTCCTTCCACTGATCTGAAGTGTACTGTGACATAACCACTATGGGCTGCACCACTTGGAAGGTGCGATTGCCGTAAAGATCCATTCCATAGCCGTACCACTTTCGTGTCGCGGACATGACCCTGCCAACGTTTGTCACCCCCATTGAAGCTGCGTTCAAATCATCTAATTTATCGCGGGCAATAATCACAACCGGAGTCACTTTATGGTTTACCTTTGTCCAGTCAGCGCAATGCCAACCACCGATACCTAAATCCAACAATACAGCGCCACTGAGCTCACCATATTGCAAATTACAGGCGGCTTCAAAATCCATGACTGTAAGCGGGTAGGTATCATCACCACTCACACATTCCGTGTCCGCAGCGAGTTTCGTTGGGTGAATAACTTCAGCTTCTGCACCAAATAAAGTTTTGCAATGCTTTCCAAGATCGAGGGTTTGGAAAGGCGACATATCAAATGCATCAAGCATGGTTGGTAAGCTATAGGCTCGGGAAGAAATGAAAATGAGTAAGAACACCAAGCCCAAAAGACGAATATTGATCAATGATATTTTCATCATGCCTCCCTGGCAGATTGGAACAACCTCTATATCCACACACTAACAAAGGTTATTTATGCCAGCAAGCTATCCCATTCAACCATCTTTGAGGCAGATCAAAGGAGTTGTAACTAATGGGAAGTCGCAAATACTTAAATATTATTCAACAGTTACACTCTTCGCCAAATTCCGCGGCTGATCCACGCCGGTACCTTTTATAATCGCCACATGGTAACTGAGCAGCGAGTTTACCTATGATCCAACTCAATTCAGATGCTTGCCTCTGCCTGTATTCAGGGATAGAATTGACATTATATATTGATAAATATAGCTATATCTATCCATGACTAACTCGCCTGATAGGAATACAGCCTATCAAAAAGCAATCAAAACCATTCAAGAGAATGGAGGAACCATTCGTACCAAGGACGCTATTCAGAAAGGAGTCCACCCCCGAACGCTGTATCATCTTAGAGATTCTGGAGAAATTGAGGTCCTTTCTCGAGGCGTGTACCGTCTTAGAGATCTGGAACAGTTATCTGATCCAGATTTGGTAATAGTAGCCAAACGAGCACCGCAGGCCATTATCTGCCTAACATCCGCACTGGCCTATCACGAAATTACTACTCAAATCCCTCATGCGGTTTCTATAGCTCTACCAAAAGGCTCGAAAACTCCAAGATTGGATTATCCGCCACTTAAAGCGTATAGATTTTCAGATGCTGCACTAATAGCAGGGGCGGAAATACATCACATCGATAACGTTGCCGTTAGAATTTTTAGTCCAGAAAAAACGCTAGCTGATTGCTTTAAATTCAGAAACAAACTAGGAATGGATATCGTACTAGAAGCATTGAAGCTGTATAAGACACGCAAAAATTTCGATCTCGAGAATCTGATGAAGTACGCAGGCGTTTGCCGAGTTGAAAACGTAATGCGCCCTTATCTAGAGGCAATGTTGTGAGCGCAGCTAAAAATATCGCAGCTTCAGTACGCCAAAAATTGCTGAATAAAGCGCGAAAAGAAAAGAGACCCTTTGCCGAATTACTTCAGTATTATGCTATGGAACGATTTTTGTTTCGATTGTCTCAGTCTCCTCATGCGCAAAGCTTTATTCTAAAAGGCGCGCTGATGTTACGTGTTTGGAAGTCATCTGAATTCAGACCTACGATGGACATTGATATGCTTGGAATAACAAGCAACGATAAAACGAATATTGTTGCTATGATATTGGACGTTATTCATGTAGATGTTGAACCCGATGGCTTAAACTTCGATATTGACTCAATTAAATCTGAATCCATAACCGAAGAGGCCGACTATCAAGGAATACGTATTCGTTTTCTCGGTACTTTAGATTCGGCGAGAGTCAACATGCAGATTGATATTGGTTTCGGTGACATTATTTACCCTGATCCCGAAATATCAGAAATGCCCGCGATACTAGATTTCGCTGCTCCGAATTTACTCTGTTATAGCAGAGAGAGTGCAATCGCTGAGAAATTCGAAGCCATGGTCAAACTCGGAATCCTAAACAGTCGTATGAAGGACTTTTATGACATTTGGCTTTTGTCCAGGCAGTTCGATTTCAATGGAAATGACCTGGCAAAAGCCATCAACTTAACTTTTGAGAAACGTGGAACATCAATAGAAAATGATGTCATAGCATTCCAGGAAACATTTATCAAAGAAAAACAAATTCAATGGACAGCATTTCGTAAACGTTTAGATCAAGAATATTTGCCCAAACACTTCGCTGAAATCATTAACTCAGTAGCTAGTTTTCTAAATCCTATAGTGGAGGCTGCTCGTCAAAATAGAACATTTGAAAGAAAATGGATCGCCGCAGATAGTTGGCAATGATCTATTTGCCCCCACTAAACTCCCGTCTATTCCACCGTAACACTCTTCGCCAAATTCCGCGGCTGATCCACATCGGTACCTTTTATAATCGCCACATGGTAACTGAGCAACTGCAGCGGAATTGTGTAAACAATGGGCGCTAGCTCTTCTGGTACCTTAGGTAGATCCAACACGTGAAGATCTTTCTGTTTCTCCATGGCGGCGTCGGTATCTTGGAATACAAACAACTCACCACCACGGGCACGGACTTCTTGAAGGTTTGATTTGAGTTTTTCCAATAGGCTATCAGATGGCGCAACGGTGACCACGGGCATATCAGCGTCTACCAATGCCAAAGGACCGTGTTTTAGTTCGCCGGCGGGGTAGGCTTCCGCGTGGATGTAGGAGATTTCTTTTAGTTTTAATGCCCCTTCCATGGCAATGGGGTATTGAATGCCGCGCCCTAAAAACAAGGCATGGTGTTTTTCTGCAAAAGCCTCAGCCATTTGTTCTATGGGGTCGCTCAGTTGCAATACGGTTTGTACCAAATCCGGTAACTGTTGTAGACCCTGCAATAATTGTGATTCTTTTTCAGAGTCTATTCGGTGGTATTTACCTACGGCTACCACTAATAAATACAAAGCCACAAGCTGGGTGGTAAAGGCTTTAGTGGATGCCACACCAATTTCGGGGCCCGCTTTAGTCATAAAAGACATGGCGGATTCCCGTACCAATGAACTGGTGGGAACATTACAGATCGCAAGGGATGACAGGTAGCCTGTGGCGTCTCGGAGTGCCGCTAGGGTATCTGCGGTTTCACCGGACTGAGAAATAGTGACAAACAAACTACCATCTTGAACCACGGTGGGACGATAGCGGAACTCACTGGCCACTTCCACGTTACAGGGTAACCCTGCTAAAGATTCAAACCAATACTTGGCCACCATGCCCGCATGGAATGAGGTTCCACAGGCAATGATTTGTATGTGTTTTACCTTTGGGAATACTGTCGGTGCATCTTCTCCAAATACCTCTGGCTCGATTTTTCCTGATGCACTGCGACCTTCTAATGTGGCGCGTATGGCGGTGGGCTGCTCAAATATTTCTTTGAGCATGTAGTGCCGGTATTCCCCTTTATCGGAGCTGGCGTCCCCTCCGGTGTACGGTTTAATGGGCCGTTGTTGCGGTTCACCATTATTGAAGATTTCTACTTCGTTCAGCGTCACCCGGGCAATGTCCCCTTCTTCCAGGAATATAAAGCGCGTGGTTACGGGTAATAATGCTAACTGATCCGATGCAACAAAGTTTTCACCTAATCCCACACCGATAATTAACGGGCTGCCTTTTCTTGCCGCTATTAATTCCCTAGGGTGATCAATACTCATCACCGCAATAGCGAAGGCGCCGTGCATTAATTGGGTGGCTGCCGTTACGGCTTGCAGAAGATCTTCTGCATTCTTTAATTCCCGATGAACAAGGTGAGCAATCAGTTCGCTATCGGTTTCTGAATATAGGCTGTAACCTTCCGACTGCAGTTCCTTTCTCAGGGTTTCGTGATTTTCAATTATTCCATTGTGAACAATCACCACGCTGTCATTGGAAATATGGGGATGAGCATTGTTCTCTGAAGGGGCGCCGTGGGTTGCCCAGCGGGTATGGGCAATGCCAAAGGTACCCTTGCCTGGGAATTGTTTAACGGCATTTTCCAGTTCCGCCACCTTACCCACGCGACAGATGCGTTCTATGGCGCCACCTTCATTAAAGCGAGCAATTCCTGCGGAATCGTAGCCACGGTACTCCAGCCGTTTTAGCCCTTCCAATAGAATAGGTGTTACATCACGGGTGGATACCACCCCTACAATTCCACACATAATATTTCCTTAGGATTTTTTACTAGGCCGCTGCCATTGCTTTAATGTCATTTGCTTTGCACGAGTGAGCGTTAACGCACCGTCTTCCGCTTTTTTGGTTATGGTGGACCCGGCACCAATGGTGGCACCCGCTCCGATGATCACTGGAGCCACAAGAGAACTGTTGGATCCAATAAACGCATTATCGCCAATTTGAGTTTTGTGTTTGTTGACGCCATCGTAGTTACAGGTGATGGTACCGGCACCAATATTTACATCTTTGCCCACTTCAGCATCGCCCAGGTAAGTTAAATGATTGGCTTTTGCACCTTCACCCAACACCACTTTTTTGGTTTCTACAAAATTGCCCACCTTAGAACCGGTTTTCATTTCGGTGCCTGGGCGTAATCGGGCATAGGGCCCCACATCGCATTGTTGACCCACGTGAGCCTGCTCTATATGACTATAGGCTTTAATTTCAGTATTGCTTTCAATAACACAATCAACCAAGCAACAATGTGGGCCAATATGAACGTGATCACCCAGGGTTACGTTACCTTCAAACACCGCATTCACATCGATAAAGCAGTCTTGACCCACGGTTACGCTGCCGCGAATATCTATACGATTGGGATCGGCCAGTGTTGCTCCCTGTTGCATAAGGGTTTCTGCCTGCTGCAGCTGGAATAAACGCTCCACCCGTGCCAGTTGTTTCTTATCATTCACCCCTTCCACTTCTATGGGGTTTTTAACTCGGCATCCCACTACGGGAACCTCGTGATCGTTTGCAATCTTAATTAAATCCGTTAAGTAATACTCACCTTGGGCGTTGGCATTCTTTACGGTGGGCAGCCACTGTTGAAGATCTATTGAGTCCGCCAACATGATACCGGTATTCACTTCGTTAATTTTTCGAATTTCAATGCCAGCGTCTTTTTCTTCGACGATTTCGCGAACCGTGCCGGAGTGGTCCCGCACAATACGACCATAGCCCGTTGGGTTATCCAGTTTGACTGTTAACACACCACACTCGCTGGGTGGTACCTCATTCAAAAAGCGAGATAACGTGTCTTCACTAGTAAGCGGTACATCACCGTAGAGTATCAGAGTACGGGTGTTGGTTTCTAAATGCGGTAGCGCTTGTTGCACCGCATGACCCGTTCCCAGCTGCTCACTTTGTTCAACCCATTCTATGGGCGCATCGGGAAATGACTCACCGATTGCTGCTTTTACCTGATCGCCCCCATGGCCATACACCACAATCACTTTGTGCGCGTTCAATTGAAGGCTGGTTGCCAATACATGGGCGAGAAGGGGTTTCTTTGCTAGGGGTTGCAACACTTTGGGCAGGCTGGACTTCATGCGCGTGCCCTTGCCGGCCGCGAGAATTACGACGTTCAGATCCATTGCTTTGTTCTCAAACTGGTTTCTTTCTCAAAACGAAAAAAGGGTAGCAGTAGCTACCCTTTTATCATGCTTTCACGTTGGTTTCACGGCAACCGGTGATTATTTACCCATTTTCTTACGCAATGCTTCAATGGTACGCAGTTGCGCTGCAGCTTCTGCCAACATGGCGGCGGCTGCGGAGTAATTGATATCGGAAGACTGGTTTTCCAAGTGACGTCGGGCTTCTTCCACAGCTTCTTTTGCTGCGGCTTCGTCCACATCATCTGCTCGTTGAGCCGTATCCGCCAGTACAGTGACCAAATCGGGCTGCACTTCCAACATTCCACCGGATACGTAGTAAACCTCTTCTTCACCACTTTGCTTGATGACGCGAATTGGACCAGGGTTCAATTGCGTTAACAAAGGGGCGTGACCTGGGGCAATACCCAGATCACCTAACTGGCCGTGAGCAACAACCATTTCCACCAGGCCTGAGAAAATGGATTTCTCTGCACTTACGATGTCACAATGTACGGTTATCGCCATGGTGTTTACTCCCTAAGGTAATTACGCTTTTTCGCCTTTTTCGATGGCTTCTTCAATAGAACCCACCATGTAGAAGGCTTGTTCGGGCAGATGATCAAGCTCACCGCTCAGAATCATCTTAAAGCCACGGATCGTGTCCTTCAGGGATACGTACTTACCGGGTGAACCGGTGAATACTTCCGCAACGTGGAAAGGCTGAGACAGGAATCGCTCAATCTTACGTGCTCGGGATACCACCATCTTGTCTTCTTCAGACAATTCATCCATACCCAGGATGGCGATGATGTCCTTCAGTTCCTTGTAGCGCTGCAGGTTAGTCTGAACGCCACGAGCCACTTCATAATGCTCGGTACCGATAACCAATGGATCCAACTGACGAGATGTAGAATCCAAAGGATCCACCGCAGGGTAGATACCCTTAGCAGCGATATCACGACTCAGTACCACTGTGGAGTCAAGGTGAGAGAACGTGGTTGCTGGAGACGGGTCAGTCAAGTCATCCGCAGGTACGTATACCGCTTGGATAGAAGTGATAGAACCGGTCTTGGTGGAGGTGATACGCTCTTGCAGTACACCCATTTCTTCAGCCAGTGTGGGCTGGTAACCTACCGCAGAAGGCATACGACCCAACAGTGCGGATACTTCCGTTCCCGCCAGGGTATAACGATAGATGTTATCCACGAACAACAGTACGTCACGGCCTTCGTCACGGAATTTTTCCGCCATGGTCAAACCGGTCAGTGCAACACGAAGACGGTTACCGGGAGGCTCGTTCATCTGACCATAAACCATGGCCACTTTTGATTTATCGAACTGCTCAACGTTAACAACGCCCGCTTCCTGCATTTCGTGGTAGAAGTCGTTACCCTCACGAGTACGTTCCCCTACACCGGCGAATACAGACAAACCACTGTGCTCGGTTGCGATGTTGTTGATCAATTCCATCATGTTAACGGTCTTACCAACACCCGCACCCCCGAACAGACCTACTTTACCACCCTTAGCGAAAGGACAGATCAAGTCGATAACCTTAATACCGGTTTCCAACAGGTCGGTAGAAGATGATTGCTCAGCATAGGTCGGTGGCTTACGGTGAATAGAAGCACGCTCTTGCTCGCCAATGTCACCACATTCGTCGATGGGGTTACCCAACACGTCCATGATGCGACCCAAAGTCTCGGTACCTACCGGTACGCTGATGGGGGCGCCAGTGCTGTTTACACCCAGGCCACGCTTCAAGCCTTCGGTACTTCCCATGGCGATGGTACGAACGATACCGTCACCCAACTGTTGCTGAACTTCAAGAACCGTAGGAGCGTTCTCCACGTTCAGTGCGTCGTACACGTTTGGTACAGAATCGCGCGGGAACTCTACGTCGATAACCGCGCCGATGATTTGTACGATACGTCCGCTGCTCATGTTTGTATCCTCTTAAATCGTAAAATGTTTAAAACCTGAATTCTTAAACCGCTGCCGCACCGCTACAGATTTCTGAAATCTCTTGAGTGATCGCCGCCTGACGGGCTTTGTTGTACACCAACTGCAAGTCGTTAATCAGGTTGCCCGCATTGTCCGTAGCGGACTTCATGGCAACCATTCGTGCTGCTTGCTCACAGGCGTTGTTTTCTACCACGCCCTGGTATACTTGAGATTCCACAAAACGCACCAACAGATAGTCCAGAATGCTTTTTGCTTCTGGCTCATAAATGTAATCCCAGTGGTGCTGGTACTGTTCTTCCTGGGTGGATTCCAATGGCAACAACTGAATGCTGGTTGGGGTTTGGGTCATGGTATTCACGAATTCGTTGTACATCAGGTACAAACGATCGATCTTGCCGGATTCAAACGCATCCAGCATGACTTTTACCGAACCAATAAGATCTTCCACTGCAGGCTGATCACCCAAGCCGGTTTTGGTGGCGGTCACGTTGCCACCCACTGAGCGGAAAAAGCTCACGGCTTTGGTACCAATCAAGGCCAGATCCACTTCACATCCTTTGCCCTGCCATTCCTTGGTTAACTTCAAGGTCTTTTTGAACAGGTTGATATTCAAACCACCGCAAAGGCCGCGATCGGATGACACCACTATGATGCCCACTCGCTTCACTTCGCGATCGGTCATATAGGTGTGTTTGTATTCAGGGTTAGAATCCGCTAAGTGACGCACGACCTGACGAATCTTTTCCGCATAGGGTTTGGACGCCGCCATTCGATCTTGCGCTTTACGCATCTTACTTGCAGCAACCAGTTCCATGGCAGAGGTGATCTTCTGCGTGTTCTTTACACTGGAAATTTTGCCACGTATTTCTTTTGCGCCTGACATAGCTCTACCGTATTCAGATTACGGAGCAGGTCGCCCTGCTCCGATGTTTGTTTACCAAGTCTGAGTGGACTTGAACTTCTCAACGAGTGCTTTGTACTCGCTTTCGATGTCACCGTTCCAATCGCCTTTCTCGTTCACTTTTGCCAATAGGGCAGAAGCTTCCGCGTTGGCGTAAGACAGCAGTGCTGCTTCGAAGTCCAGAATCTTGTCCACTTCGATGTCTTCCAGGTAACCTTCGTTGGCCACGTACAGAATCAGACCCATTTCCGCAACGGAAAGCGGTGCGTATTGCTTCTGCTTCATCAACTCGGTTACGCGAGTTCCGTGTTCCAACTGCTTACGGGTTGCTTCGTCAAGGTCAGAAGCAAACTGAGCAAATGCCGCCAGTTCACGATACTGCGCCAGTGCCAGACGAATACCGCCACCCAGCTTCTTGATGATCTTGGTCTGTGCTGCACCACCCACACGAGATACCGAAATACCGGCGTTCATTGCAGGTCGGATACCGGAGTTAAACAGGTTGGTTTCTACGAAGATCTGACCGTCTGTAATGGAGATTACGTTGGTCGGTACGAACGCAGATACGTCACCGGCTTGGGTTTCGATGATAGGCAACGCAGTCAAAGAACCGGTTTGACCTTTCACTTCACCGTTGGTGAACTTTTCTACGTAGTCTGCGCTGACTCGTGCAGAGCGCTCCAATAAACGGGAGTGGAGGTAGAAAACGTCACCAGGATAAGCTTCACGACCGGGAGGACGACGTAACAGCAAAGAGATTTGACGATAAGCCCAAGCTTGCTTGGTCAAGTCATCGTATACGATCAATGCGTCTTCACCACGGTCACGGAAGTATTCACCCATGGTACAACCGGTGAATGCCGCCAAGAACAGCATGGCTGCGGGATCCGCTGCTGCTGCTGCCACAACGATGGTGTTTTCCATGGCGCCGTGCTCTTCCAGCTTGCGCACCACGTTAGCAATAGAAGATTGCTTCTGACCGATGGCCACGTACACACACTTAATGCCAGAATCTTTCTGGTTAATGATGGTGTCGATGGCGATGGCGGTCTTACCAATCTGACGGTCACCGATGATCAGCTCACGCTGGCCTCGACCAACTGGGGTCATGGCGTCGATGGATTTCAAACCGGTTTGTACGGGTTGGTCAACGGATTGACGGGCGATTACGCCGGGTGCAACCTTTTCCACAACGTCGGTTTCAGTGGTGCCCAATGGGCCCTTACCGTCGATGGGGTTACCCAAGCCGTCTACTACGCGGCCGAGCAATTCACGGCCAACGGGTACTTCCAATACCTTACCGGTACATTTTACTTTTTGGCCTTCCGCCAAGCCCAGGTAATCACCCAGGACAACCGCACCCACAGAATCTTGCTCAAGGTTAAGAGCCATTCCGTATGTGCCGTTGGCAAACTCGATCATCTCACCGTACATTACGTCGGCAAGGCCATGAATGCGCACGATACCGTCAGATACACTTACGATAGTACCTTCGGTGCGCGCTTCGGATGTTGTATCCAGATTCGCGATGCGCTGTTTGATCAGCTCGCTTATTTCTGAAGGGTTGAGTTGCTGCATTGCTTATGTCCTCAAACTCAAGAATTCAATTTATCAGCCAGTTTAGCGAGCTTGCCGCGTACGGATCCGTCAATCACTATGTCCCCTGCGTGGATGATGACACCCCCAAGCAAAGATGAGTCTTCTGACGTAGTGACGTTCACTTCTTTGCCCAACTTCTGCTTCAGGGAAGCAGCCAGCTTAGACGTTTGCTCATCAGTTAAAGGAAACGCGGATGTGATGTAGGCATCCACACTTTGCTCTTTAAGTGACTTAAATGCTTCAAACAGTACTACGATTTCTGGCAGTAACGACAGGCGCTTGTTTTGCGCAAGCAATGCGATGAAATTCTTGCCTTGCTCGTTCAGTTTGTCGCTGCACAACTGAGTGAATGCATCTGCTTTTTGGGCAGAGGTGACTTTTGGATTCTGCAAATAGCCCTGCACGGTTTCATCAACTGAAACCGCAGAAGCAAAGGCAAGCATATCGGACCAATCGTTTAAGCTGTTACTTTCGTCAGCAAACTGAAAGGCCGCTTTCGCATAAGGCCGGGCAACTGTTGTTAGTTCTGCCATATCCGATACCGTTACAGTTCTGAAGCCAGCTTATCGAGCATGGCGCTGTGAGCACCCTGGTCGACGGCCGAACCAAGAATTTTTTCTGCGCCAGCAACTGAAAGGGTGGCAACCTGTCCACGCAAAGCTTCCTTCGCACGGTTCAGTTCCTGTTCCACTTCCGATTGCGCTGCAGCTTTCAAGCGCTCACCCTCAGCTCGGGCTTGCTCTTTTGCTTCTTCTACCATTTGATTGGCGCGCTTGTTGGCTTGCTCAATCAAAGTAGCAGCTTGCTGCTTAGCTTCGCGCAGCGTTTCGGCTGCTTTTTCTTTTGCCAGATCCAGATCTTTTTCAGCTTGATCCGCTGCTTGTAGCCCATTTGCAATCTTTTCTGACCGTTCTTGCATAGCAGCTATAAGTGGCGGCCAAACAAATTTGAAACAGAAAAAGACAAATACCGCAAATGCGACTGACTGTCCCAGAATGGTAGCGTTAATATCCATACCAAACCTCGCTCGTTAAAGTAAATGTATGTCTGTACTTTCTACGAAGCGATGGACTTAAGCCAATACGAAGATCATGTACATGCCGATACCAACGCCGATCATTGGAACCGCGTCCAACAGACCTGCCATAAGGAACATTTTACCTTGCAGCATTGGCGCCATTTCAGGCTGACGTGCAGTACCTTCTAACAAACGGCCACCCAACAGACCAAAGCCGATTGCGGTACCCAATGCGCCCAGACCGATTACCAAACCAGCGGCGATCAATACAAGTGCAGATGCAGTTTCCATGTTATCTCCTGGTGTTACTATTTTTGGTTAAAGTTAAAAGTTAAGGTTGAACTCGTTAAAACCGTTTCTGATTAATGATCTTCGTGGGCGGTGCTCAAGTACACGATGGTCAACACCATGAACAAGAATGCCTGCAGGGTAATTACCAAGATGTGGAAGATTGCCCATCCTAACTGCAGTACGCCACCAAACAGCGCCATCACGATACCCGCATTGAACAACAATGCGATCAGAATAAAGATCATTTCACCTGCGTACATGTTTCCGAACAGACGCAGACCGAGAGAGATAGGCTTAGCCACTAAGTTGACGGTTTCTAAGAACAGGTTAACCGGAATCAGAATAAGCTTGACGACAATGTTATTACTGCTGAAGGGGTGCAAGGTTAATTCGCCAGCAAAGCCACCGATACCTTTCACTTTAATGCTGTAGAAAATAATCAAAAAGAACACAGAGAAGGACATGCCCACGGTGATGTTAGGATCCGTGGAAGGCACTATCTTCATGTAGTGAATACCCATCAATTTAGCCAGTTCGGGTATCCAGTCGATAGGCACCAAATCCATCAGGTTCATTAAGAACACCCAGCAGAAGATGGTGAGACCCATGGGTGCAATCAAAGGGTTACGACCGTGGAAGTTTTCTTTTACCTGGTTATCGGCAAACTCAACCAGGATTTCCACAAAGTTTTGGAAGCCGGTGGGAACACCGGTGGAAGCACGCTTGGCGGCTAAACCAAACAACACCAGGAAGATCACACCCAGACCAATGGACCAGCCCAGTGTATCTATGTGAAATTTCCAGAATCCCATTTCTGCCGCTTCCGCCGCAGAATGCGCGATACCCCAAGTACCATCAGGATGTTGACCAAATACCAGGTTCGTCAAATGGTGTTTGATATATTCTGAAGAGTCAGCAGCCATAATGTTCCAAAACCCTAATGCTAAGTCGGAATTTACCTTCTTTTGTTTTGCTTTCCGCTAATCACGGGGTCTCAAGCTCAGGTTCGCGTTCATCTCGCCCGCAAAACAAAAGCGGCGATCCAAGCGATCCCGTAAACGACAAAGAAGGCTGAAAATAAATATGCGGCGTTATCACCGACACCTGGCAACAGTTTGAATGCGGCTATGAATAGCAGCATTACGATGACAAATTTCCCAGACTCGCCGCGATAAAAAGCCCGCACCATTTGGCGCGAGGAGCGTGCCCCAGAGTATCGGAAAGCTTGTAGAGCGAAATAAAGATTGGCCAAAGTAGCTATCCATGCGCCAACCAACGCCGACAACGCGGCGTTTTTGTCTACGGCTACCAACACGACTACAGGTACCAGTATCGAAGCGAGGGCCTGCGAACCGACCAAATAAACAGCTAAATAGCGTTTGTTTAGGGTGCTTGGCTTTGTCACAGTGATCTGTATGCCCTCAATCAGCGGATCAATTACCTTTTGGGCCAGCTCGACGCTGATTGTAGGTGCCTGTGTAAGGCGGTGCCGATTATAGAGACTTTATTTGGAACAGGCAATAACGTGACTTTGGCTTTCGTCGGCTTTCGCCGCCTTTATTTTATGTGGTCAAGAATACCGTCAAGCTCGTCCAAGGTGCTGTAGCGAATCACCAGCTTGCCCTTACCTTTGGCGCCATGCTGAATCATCACCGGTGCCCCCAGCTTGTCTGACAGATTATCTTGTAACAATTTGATATCGGGATCGATGCGGGTTTCTCCCGTGTCGATCTTTTGCTGCTGAAGGCGTCGCACCAGGGCTTCGGTCTGACGAACCGATAAGCCTTTAGCGGCAATGGTGCGGGCCGCTTCCGTCTGCTGGGCCTGATCCAACGTGAGAATGGCCCGGGCGTGACCCATTTCCAGATCCCCGTGCTCCACCATCTTACGGGCTTCGCTGCTGAGGCTCATTAAACGCAACAGATTGGTCACCGTAGTACGGGATTTACCCACCGCTTCCGCCACCTGCTGGTGGGTCAAATCAAACTCATCCTGAAAACGCTGCAAAGCGCTGGCTTCTTCAATGGGGTTAAGGTCTTCCCGCTGAATGTTCTCAATCAAGGCCATGGCAATGGCGGCTTCATCGGCCACTGCCCGAATCACACAGGGCACTTTCTCCAGCCCGGCCAGTTGACTGGCCCGCCAGCGACGTTCACCGGCGATGATTTCATAGCTGTCTTTGCCAATGGGCCGAACCACGATGGGTTGCATCACCCCCTGGGCCTTGATGGAATTGGCCAGGTCTTCCAACGCCGCCGGGTCCATATCCCGCCGCGGCTGATAGCGGCCACGCTGCATAAACTCGATGGGTAAATGCTTTAATTCCCCATCCAAATCTTCTTTTGGCACCTGAACCGGCTTAGAGGAATCGGTGGACACTTCTTTCTGGGGGATGGTTGCGCTTCCTAGTAGAGCGTCCAGTCCGCGCCCTAATCCTTTTTTCTTGGCTGCCATGAGTCGTCTTTCTTATCGTCTAGGGAAGAGAAGGATTTCACATTATAAGGTTGAACTTCAATCAAGCAATTAGCTATCGGTCGAAACCGATTTTTTGTTCTACGATTTTTTGTTCAATCACGCTGGCGAAGTTTCCGCTGCCGCTGCAGTTGGTACTTTTTGTTCAGCGCGGCGAATTAATTCTCCCGCCAACGCCAAATAGGATACTGCCCCCCGGGACCGACGGTCGTATTCCAACACCGGCAAACCGTGGCTGGGTGCTTCCGCCAAACGCACATTGCGGGGAATAATCGTGCGATACACCTTATCACCAAAATGATCAGTCAACTGACTTGACACCTGATTGGATAATGCAATTCTGGGGTCGTACATGGTGCGCAGCAGACCATCAATTTCCAAATTGGGATTTAAACCGCTTTTGATGCGTTCAATGGTATTCAACAACGCAGTTAACCCTTCCAATGCATAGTACTCACACTGCATGGGTATGATCACCGAGTCCGATGCAACCAAAGCGTTAATGGTGAGCATGTTTAGCGACGGCGGACAATCAATTAACACGAAATCGTAGTTGTGTTTGATCCGAGCCAAGGCCAGCTTCATTCTCTGCTCGCGATCTTCCAGATCCAACATTTGCACTTCCGCTGCAGTAAGGTCCGCATTGGAACCCACCAGGTCATAACCAGGATCGGTGGCTTGCAACACTTCTTCTATTGGGGTCTGGTCCACCAGCACATCGTAAACCGACATTTCCAATTCGTGCTTGTTCACGCCGCTACCCATGGTGGCGTTGCCCTGGGCATCCAGATCAATAAGCAGAACCGAGCGCTTAGTAGCCACCAGTGACGCAGCCAGATTAACCGACGTGGTGGTCTTACCTACCCCGCCTTTTTGATTGGTCACCGATATTACTTTGCCCACTATTCCACTCCTTCGCCGTTCGGCTTGCGTTTGACCTGCACTAAATGCCGCGCTTCATTGAGGAAGGGCACATCAAGCGAGTGTATTTGAATATCTAATTCGGTTTGGTCCAACTGCTGAATTTCCTGTTCTGGCACCGCGCCTTTCATGGCAAGTAGTGTACCGTTCTGTTGCAACAGGGGTAAGCACACACCAACAAAATCCACTAAAGAAGAAAACGCGCGACTGGTAATAACATCAAAAGGCTGGCTGGGCGTCATCTGTTCTATGCGTCCCTTTACCACCGTTAAATTGGTCAGCGCCAACTGAGATTTCATTTGCAATAAAAACCGGGTCTTCTTGCCGTTGCTATCAATTAGGGTCCATTGCTTGTTTGTATCACAAATCGATACTGGAATCCCAGGCAATCCTGGCCCGGTTCCCACATCCAGAATATGAGAGCCCGCAATGTGGCGGAAAATAGACAAGCTGTCCAATAGATGTTTGATCACCATATCACGGGGATCCCGGATCGCCGTGAGATTATAAGCTTTATTCCACTTCAATAAATTTTCAAGGTAGGCAAGAATCTTTTTTAACTGTTCCGACGAGAGGTCTAACCCCAATTGCTCACATCCATCCAACAACAGGGGCTCAATTGAATTAATTTGTTCCACGCTCAGGCCGATTTTTTATTTTGAAGTGCACGTTTTTTCAATTGTATAAGCAACAATGATACCGCCGCTGGGGTAACGCCGGGAATTCGCGACGCTTGCCCCAGGGTTTCCGGTCGCGCTTGATTCAACTTGGCTTTTACTTCGTTGGATAATCCGGAAATCACATCGTAATCGAAGTCTTCAGGCAACTTGGTGTCTTCACTACGACGCAGCTTTTCCACTTCATCTTGCTGCCGCGCAATATAGCCTTCGTACTTGGCCACAATTTCAATTTGTTCCGCCACGGCGGAATCCACAATATGGTCCGGATGCAACGCCGCAATATCCTGGTAGTTCAACTCAGGACGGCGCAACAATTCTTTTAAGTTGTATTCATGGCCGATGGGATTACCCAATTTCGGGTTCAATTGCTGCGCCATTTCAGACTTGGGCAGCACCCAAGTGGTGCGCAAACGTTGCTCTTCCCGCTCAATGGCGTCACGCTTTTCACAAAACGCCGCCCAACGTTCATCATTTACCACGCCCAACTCACGGCCCTTTTCGGTTAAGCGAATATCCGCGTTATCTTCGCGCAACAATAAACGGTGTTCCGCCCGGCTGGTGAACATGCGGTAAGGTTCCGTGGTTCCCATACTGATGAGATCATCAATCAACACACCAATATAGGCTTCGTCCCGGCGTGGGTACCAGGCGTCTTTTTCCTGGGCACGAAGGGCCGCATTAATACCTGCCAACAAACCTTGGGCACCGGCCTCTTCATAACCGGTGGTGCCATTAATCTGACCGGCGAAAAACAAACCGGCCACAAACTTGGTTTCCAAAGAATACTTCAAATCACGGGGATCAAAATAATCGTACTCAATGGCGTAACCGGGGCGCAGGATATGAGCATTCTCCATACCGGCAATGGAGTGCACCAAATCCAGCTGCACATCGAATGGCAAACTGGTGGAAATGCCATTGGGGTAAAGCTCATGGGTGGTAAGCCCTTCCGGTTCGATAAAGATCTGGTGGGAATCCTTATCGGCAAAACGGTGAATCTTATCCTCAATGGAAGGACAATAGCGGGGGCCAATACCTTCTATTACCCCGGTGTACATGGGGGAGCGATCCAAACCACCACGGATAATATCGTGGGTTTTCTCATTGGTATAAGTAATGAAGCAACTGATTTGGCGAGGATGCTCATCAACCGAACCCAAATAGGACATCACCGGCAAGGGCGTATCACCGGGCTGCTCTTTCATCACGGAAAAATCCACCGACTTGGCATCGATGCGAGGCGGGGTGCCGGTTTTTAAGCGGTCCACATTAAAGGGCAATTCCCGCAAACGCTGGGCCAGGGCAATAGAAGGAGGATCCCCTGCCCGGCCACCGGAATGGTTTTCCAACCCGATATGAATTTTGCCGCCGAGAAAGGTACCCGCTGTGAGTACCACGGACTGGGCGTAAAACTTAACGCCCATGTTAGTAAGCACTCCCTTAACTTGATCGCCTTCAATAATCAGGTCATCGGCACCCTGCTGGAAGATATCCAAGTTAGGTTGATTCTCCAGAATCTCGCGCACGGCCGCCTTATAAAGGATGCGATCCGCCTGGGCGCGGGTAGCCCGCACCGCTGGCCCCTTACGGGAATTGAGAATACGGAACTGGATTCCACCCCGGTCAGTGGCCCGGGCCATGGCGCCGTCAAGGGCATCAATTTCTTTTACCAGGTGGCTCTTACCGATACCGCCAATGGCCGGATTGCAGGACATTTGCCCCAGAGTTTCAATATTGTGGGTCAGCAACAGGGTTTGCACACCCATACGGGCACTGGCCAGGGCCGCTTCGGTGCCAGCGTGTCCGCCACCGATAATAATGACGCCGTAGTGTTTTGGGTAATCCACAATAGGCCTCCAGGGGTGGGCCGGTTGGTAAAGGGGGCGTTATTATAATGGGTTTAGATTGGATGAGGAAATTATTCAAACCAAGTGACATTAAGATTAAAAAGTAAGTAACATGTTTAGCCTTAATGGATTAATAAACTTAGATTGTAACTGGGGTTCGTATGTCGAGAAAAGTAGCTCTTATAACCGGCGTCACCGGTCAGGATGGCTCTTATTTAGCCGAATTTTTATTGGACAAAGGTTATGAAGTTCATGGAATCAAGCGAAGATCTTCACTTTTCAATACTCAACGTGTCGATCACATATATCAAGATAGGCACGAGGAAAATGTAAACTTCTTCATGCACTACGGTGACCTTACAGATAGTTCGAACCTAACAAGAATAATTAGGGAAGTGGAACCAGATGAGGTATACAACTTAGGCGCACAGTCTCATGTGGCTGTTTCATTCGAGGCTCCTGAATACACCGCAGATGTTGATGCATTGGGTACCCTTCGTCTTCTAGAAGCTATACGGTTTTTGGGGTTAGACAAAAAAACCCGATTCTATCAAGCTTCCACTTCTGAACTGTATGGACTAGTTCAAGAGATACCTCAAACGGAAAAGACTCCGTTCCATCCCCGCTCGCCCTATGCAGTAGCTAAAATGTATGCCTATTGGATCGTAGTGAATTATCGCGAATCCTACGGCATGTATGCTTGTAACGGTATTTTATTCAATCATGAATCGCCTCGTCGAGGTGAAACTTTTGTTACTCGAAAGATCACCCGTGCCCTGGCTAATATTTCCCAGGGATTAGAGCATTGTTTATACCTGGGAAACATGGACGCATTACGAGATTGGGGTCACGCCAAAGATTACGTTCGAATGCAGTGGATGATGCTGCAGCAGGAACAGGCCGATGATTTTGTTATTGCAACTGGAAAACAAATATCCGTTCGAGAATTCGTGACCATGTCGGCCAAGGAATTAGGTATCACACTGAAGTTTGAAGGCAACGGCGTAGATGAAATGGGCATCGTGGAAAATATTGATGGAGATATTTGTCAGGATATCAAGATTGGTGATGTGATCGTACGTGTGGATCCCGCCTACTTCCGTCCAGCGGAGGTTGAGACCCTGCTTGGAGACCCAGCTAAAGCTAAAGCTCAACTGGGTTGGACCCCGGATATTACGGTGGAAGAAATGTGTGCCGAAATGGTCGCTGATGACTTAAAACAAGCTCAACAATTAGCGCTTTTAAAAGCTAACGGCTATCAAATTAACGTTTCTTTGGAGGGATAATTTTGGGAGGTAGTATGAAACGTGTGTACGTGGCCGGTCATAGGGGGATGGTGGGCTCCGCCATAACTCGGCAATTGGAGCAAATCCCTAATATAGATCTTGTACTAAAGGATCGCAACGAACTGGATCTATTAGATCAGAATCAAGTTCGACAATTCTTTGCATCAGAAAACATCGACAGGGTTTATCTAGCAGCAGCAAAAGTTGGCGGCATCCACGCTAATAATGAATATCCCGCTGAATTTATCTACGAGAACTTAATGATCGAATGTAATATCATTCACAGCGCACACATGGCTGATGTAAATGATTTGTTGTTTTTAGGTTCTTCCTGTATTTACCCAAAACAATCTCCACAACCCATCCCTGAGTCTTCATTACTTACTGGTTACCTGGAACCCACCAATGAGCCTTATGCAATTGCTAAGATTGCGGGCATTAAACTTTGTGAATCCTACAGCCGCCAGTATGGCCGTAACTATCGTTCTGTTATGCCCACCAATCTATACGGCCAAAACGATAACTTTCATCCAGAGAATTCCCATGTAATTCCCGCATTGATGCGACGTTTTCACGAAGCCAAGCTTACACAGGAACCCAAAGTGGTGGTTTGGGGATCCGGCAAGCCCATGCGAGAGTTTCTCCATGTTGACGATATGGCAGCGGCTTCAATTTTTGTAATGAATTTGAATAATGAAACCTATCAGCGTGAAACTGAACCAATGCAATCTCACATCAATGTGGGTACAGGAGTGGATTGCACCATTGCGGAATTGGCACAGACTATAGCCGAAGTCACAGGCTATGAAGGTAAAGTGGAGTTTGATAGCAGCAAGCCGGACGGTACTATGCGCAAACTGATGAGTGCAGATAAACTGGCTAAGCTAGGCTGGCGCTATCAAATTGATCTAAAACAAGGCTTGGATCAAACTTACAAGTGGTTTTTGGAAAACGAAGACAACTACCGCAGTTAGATTTTTAATATTACTTTCCAATACAGAAGCTGGAAAAGATATGACCCAGCAAATCGTCGGGCGTGACTTTTCCAGTTATCTCTCCCAAATGATCCTGGGCCAAGCGTAGATCTTCCGCCAATAATTCACCCGCACTATTTTCTGTTAGCTGCAGTCTGCCTTGATTAAGTGCATGTTGGGCTTTTTGTAGAGCGTCTATGTGCCGTTGTCGTGCAGTGAAGCTGCCGTCGGCTTCGCCGCCGTAACCCATCACCTGTTTTAAATGTTCCCGTAACAATTCCATGCCATTGCCCTGTTTAGCGGAAAGCCAAATTACGGGTACATGGGTTTTATTGTCATTCACCAGTTCAGGTTGATGTTGGACCAGATCGATTTTATTTATCACCACAGTCAGCGGCGTGCCTTGGGGAAGTTGTTCAACAAACTCGGGCCATAATTCAGCTGGGGATAAAGCATGGGAGTCTGAATTTTTAGAAGTATTATTAGAAAGCTGAGAACCATCCACCAACATGATCACTCGATCAGCCTGTTGGATTTCCTGCCAGGCGCGGCGAATGCCTTCTTGCTCCACCGTATCAGGGCTTTCCCGCAGGCCTGCTGTGTCGGTAATGTGCAGGGGCATGCCGTCAATGTGAATATGTTCCCGCAAAACGTCTCGGGTAGTACCGGCAATCTCGGTTACAATGGCGGAGTCCCTGCCGCTGAGTGCATTCATTAGGCTGGATTTACCGGCATTGGGTTTGCCCGCCAGTACTACCTTCATTCCCTCTTTCATTAACACGCCGCGGTTGGCTTCTTTAAACACCTGTTGCAGCTGTTCCATGATGGCTTCAAGGTCAGACAGAACTTTACCGTCTGCCAGAAAATCGATTTCTTCTTCTGGGAAGTCGATGGCTGCTTCCACAAAGATCCTAAGTGCAATGAGTTGTTCAACCAGTTGATTAATGCGCTGGGAAAAAGCCCCTTGTAAGGAACGCAGCGCGCTGCGGGCCGCTTGTTCGGAAGAGGAGTCGATAAGATCGGCAATGGCTTCTGCTTGCGCCAAATCCAATTTATCGTTGAGAAACGCCCGTTCTGAAAACTCCCCGGGCCTGGCCATGCGTGCGCCCAAGGCCACAGTTTGATTCAGTAGCGCGTTTAAAACCACAGGGCCACCATGGCCTTGCAGTTCTACCACGTCTTCACCGGTGAAGGAGTTGGGGCCAGGGAAAAAGATCAACAGGCCTTCATCGATTACTTCACCCTGTTCATTATGGAAACGACAGAAGTCCGCCTGGCGCGGTTGCAGAGGTGAGGCTTTTTTGCTGATGGTTTTGCCGATGACCTGGGCTTTGGGCCCGGATATTCGAATGATACCCACGCCACCCCGGCCGGGGGGCGTGGCTTGAGCCGCTATGGTGTCGTTATTTTCCACCGGCTTCAATACGTTTGGTGATCACGTACTGTTGGGCAATGGAAAGGATGTTGTTGGTTACCCAGTACAGAACCAGGCCTGCGGGGAACCATAAAAACATCACTGTGAAGATAATGGGCATCATCTTCATAACTTTGGCCTGCATGGGATCCGGCGGCGCAGGGTTCAGTAGCTGTTGTACAAACATGCTACCGCCCATCAACAGCGGCAGAACAAAGTAGGGATCCATCACGGACAGATCCTGAATCCACAGCATGAAGGGCGCCTGGCGTAACTCTACGCTTTCCAGCAAGGCCCAATACAATGCCAAAAATACGGGCATTTGAATCAAAATGGGAAGACAGCCACCCAGTGGGTTGATCTTCTCTTTTTTGTACAGGGCCATCATCTCTTGGGACAGCTTTTGACGATCATCGCCACACTGTTCCCGTAAGCGGGTCATTTCCGGGGCCACTTTGCGCATTTTCGCCATGGATTTGTAACTGATGGCGGACGGATAGAAGAAGATCAGCTTTACCAGTACCGTTAACAATATGATGGCCACACCCCAGTTATTAAATATGGAGTGGAAAAACTTAAGGATGCTGGTTAGCAATTCTGAGATAAAAAACAACGGCCCAAAATCGATAGCCAGATCCATGCCTTTACCTGGCAACAAGGCTTGTAAATCTTCTTGAATTTTTGGGCCCGCATAGAACTTGGCACCAAACTGATGTTGTTGACCCGCTGGTACTGTCACCTTGGGAGACGTAAAGCCAATGATGTTAAAACCGTTACTCACCCGAGTGTTGTAGTGGTGGGTTTGATTTTGGTCTGGCACCCAGGCACTCATAAAGTAATGCTGAATCATGGCTAGCCAGCCCCCTTGAATCTTTTTATTCAAAGGTGATTCCTGCATGTCTTCAAAGTCGATTTTGTTATAGGCCTGTTCCACATCCCAATAAGCACCACCAAGGTACGTAGGCAATCCAAAAGAGGATGCACTGTCCATTCCTGGGTCTTTGGAGTTGTCCCGTTTTATTTGACCGTACAATGCGCCTTGCCAGTTTTCAGCGCTGCGGTTATCCACCGTTATGCGGGTATTTATCTCGTAACTGCCGCGGTTGAAATCGTATGATTTGGTAATAACCGCGCCGTTGGGCTGTTCAAACTGCAAATCAACCGTGAGGGAGTCCCCATCTAGGGTGTATTGGGTTTTAGAAGACGAATAATGGGGGCGACCGTCTTTCGATGCGTCTGCGCCGTTAGGGCCAATGAGACCGCTCTGAGCCACATAGGTATGGCTTGCATTGGATTCCAGTAGAGTAAATGGAATATCCGGTTGATCCAGGGACACGGGATAGTCCTTTAAACCCACATGGACGATATCACCACCCACGGGATTAATGCGCAGTTTAAACACATCGGTCTCTACGTGGATAATTCCCTGGGCCGGTTGGCTGATCTGTTGTGGTAGTTGCGCGGCATTTTCCACCGGGGCCACGGGTACATCTTCAGCACCGGATTTGGTTTCCAGAGGCACGTCTTGATTTTGTAGGGCCTGTTGCGAAAAGGTTTCCGGTTGGTCCCCCATTTGCTGAGCCATCTCTTGGGCCTGGCGAGCTTGGGGTGCGCCTGAATAATCTTCCTGCCATTGCAGTATGATCATATAAGCCACCACCGCCATGGCAGCTATGAGTAATGTTCTTTGCCAATCCATCTTCAGTTACTGTCTATTGAATGAGTGTGGGGTTGGTTATGGCCACAACCGGGCACAGGATCGTATCCGCCCTTATGCCATGGATGGCATTTGGACAGCCGCCGCAAGGTTAACAGGCTACCGCGAGCAAAGCCATAGTGTTGTATTGCTTGCTGAGCGTAGCAGGAACATGTGGGCTCGAAACGACAGTGGGGGGGCATCAATGGGCTAATGGCGTAGCGATAAAGCCATAGTAGACCCAGAGCAATCTGTTTCATTCTGCCACCCCAGAGTTTTGCTTACGGTTTGGGTCGGCATTATGGCATCGACTCAACAGTTTTTGCCATCCTTTTTCCAGCTCTTTTGGCAACAGCTTGGTATCCAGCTTAGGGGTTCCCGGCCGAGCCAGCACGATGATGTCCAGACCCTGTAATTTCTGTTGATTAAGGCGGAAGCTGTTACGAACCTGACGTTTGAATCGGTTTCTTTGAACCGCAAACTTGAGATTTTTCTTCGACACCACAAATCCGATTCTCCCGGGCTGGGATGGGTCTGTTTGGCGGGCAAGAATAAGATAGGCTTTGTGGCTTACTCGATGGTCTACGCCATCGAAAACAGCCTGGAAATCGCTGGGGGTAAGTAGCCTTTGGTGGCGTTTAAAAGAATATTGTGTCACGCCACCAATAACGTCTTAAGCAGATAGACGCTTACGGCCTTTTGCACGACGGCGGGACAATACTTTACGACCATTTTTGGTGGCCATACGGGCGCGAAAACCATGGTTTCTTTTGCGCTTCAAATTACTGGGCTGAAATGTTCTTTTCATGACAAAACCATTGTTTCAGTTAAAGGTGCTTTATGGAGCTTCTTCAAAAAGAGGCGCAATTCTATTGATGTAGAGGCTTGCTGTCAACGGTTAGTTTGGGCCAAAAAGTTATTCATTCCACAGGTCGTAATAATAAATAATATAAATATATAGAAAAGCTTATGTTTATTATTATTAGTGTTGATGAATTCTGTGGATAAGTTCTATTACGTTACTTATTTCAATAACTTATTTGATTAATAACCGTGTGTCATAATCAGGTATTAAAGCGGTAAAAGCTGATCACAGAATTGTGGATATCTAGGTTGACCCAGTTATGCCATGATCTGAGTACAGTTTATTTACCTTTAGTACCTATTTTATCCACAGCAAAACATCTGCGATTGATCAAGTTAAAAAAGAAGAAAAAATGCATTTTTCTCTGTGGATAAGTCATTCTTCGGGGTATATCATTCGCAGTCTTAATTTCCTTTTGACTCATGAAACCGGGGGCTCGCCAAGTGGCAAGTTCGCTCTGGCATCAATGCCTTGATCGATTACAAGAAGAACTACCCCCACAGCAATTCAATATGTGGATTCGCCCTTTACAGGCTGAAGTTGGCAGTGGCCAGTTGCGATTATTGGCGCCCAACCGATTCGTCTTGGACTGGGTAAATGAAAAGTTTATTAACCGTATTTCAGAGTTGATGAAGGAACTGTCCATAGAGGAAGAACCACTTCATGTGGTGATTGCTATTGGATCTCGTCAAACTCAACCCAGGCCATCGGTGGTAGATACGTCAAAAGGTGCCTCTGGACGCACCGTGACGGTGGTGGAGCACGCTACTAACGCCGCAAAGGAAACTTCCCATAAGCCCCCTGATTTTGACTCTGATGTTCGGTCTAAGCCCGAGAAAAAGCGTGAGGTGGACGTTGGCGGATCCCTCAGGCACAAAACCAACCTTAATACCGGTTTTACCTTCACCAGCTTTGTTGAAGGTAAGTCCAACCAATTAGCCCGTGCGGCGGCAACCCAGGTGGCGGAAAACCCTGGCCAGGCCTATAACCCCCTGTTTTTGTATGGTGGTGTTGGTTTGGGTAAAACCCACTTAATGCATGCGGTGGGGAATTTTATGATTTCCCAAAACCCCAATGCCAAGGTGATTTATCTGCACTCAGAACGATTTGTGGCAGATATGGTAAAGGCCCTTCAGATTAATGCCATTAATGAGTTCAAACGTTTTTACCGCTCTGTGGATGCCCTTCTTATCGATGACATTCAATTCTTTGCCGGTAAGGAACGTTCCCAGGAAGAATTTTTCCACACGTTTAATGCGTTATTGGAAGGTGGGCAGCAGATGATTCTCACCAGTGACCGTTATCCAAAGGAAATCAGCGGTGTTGAGGAACGTTTGAAGTCTCGTTTTGGCTGGGGTTTAACGGTGGCTGTGGAGCCCCCCGAGCTGGAAACCCGTGTGGCCATTTTGATGAAGAAGGCCGAAGAGTTAAAAGTGGCGTTGCCCGACGAAGCGGCTTTCTTTGTTGCAAAGCGGGTTCGGTCCAATGTGCGGGAACTGGAAGGGGCTCTTAAGCGAGTGATTGCCAATGCGCAATTCACTGGCAAGCCCATTAATCTGGAGTTTGTTAAAGATTCTTTGAAAGATTTGTTAGCACTCCAGGAAAAACAAGTTAGTATCGATAATATTCAAAAGACCGTTGCGGAATATTTTAAAATTAAGATGAGTGATCTGTTATCGAAGCGGCGCACTCGTTCCGTGGCAAGGCCCAGGCAAATTGCCATGGCGCTGGCAAAAGAGCTCACCAATCACAGCTTGCCAGAAATTGGCGAAGCGTTTGGTGGCCGAGACCACACCACTGTTTTGCATGCATGTAGGAAGATTGCAGAGTTGCGCGAATCCAACTCTGATGTAAGGGAAGATTACACCAATTTATTGAGACTATTAACAACGTAAGTTAGTACTTACTTCATCTAGGATGAGTTATGCATTTCAACATTGACCGGGATAAATTGTTAAAACCGTTACAACAAGTGGCAGGCGTAGTTGAACGAAGACAAACATTACCGGTACTTTCAAATGTTTTGATGGTGGTAGAAGGCGACACCCTTTCCCTCACTGGGACGGATATGGAAGTTGAATTGGTTGCCAGAATTCCTTTAGAAAATTCCTTCGATAATGCGGATATCACGGTTCCCGCTAAAAAGCTGTTGGATATCTGCAAATCTTTGCCCGATGAATCCCATATTGAGTTTATTACCGAAGATCAGAAACTCATTTTAAAAAGTGGCCGTAGTCGATTTGTATTGGCAACGCTGCCTTCCAATGAGTTTCCCAATCTTGACGAAAGCCAGGATGGCGTTAGTTTCGCGATCAATCAGGGTTATCTTAAATCCGTCATTGATCGTACTGGCTTTGCCATGGCGCAGCAGGACGTTCGCTTTTACCTAAACGGGATGTTGTTTGAAGTTTCCACTAATTTAATGCGCGTTGTTGCCACAGACGGACATCGGCTGGCATTGTGTAATGCCGAGATTCACTGTGAAGTTGAGAACAACATTCAGGCAATTGTGCCTCGTAAAGGGGTGCTTGAACTGTCTAAATTATTCACTGATTTGGATGCCGACGTTTCCGTTACTCTTAGCGAAAATAGAATAAAGGTGGAGAGTTCCGATCTCCGTTTTACTTCTAAGTTGGTGGATGGCAAGTTTCCTGATTATGCTCGTGTTTTGCCAAAAAACAGTGACAAGACAGTACTAAGTGAAAAATCTGAGATGAAACAGTGCTTCACCCGCGTTTCTATTCTATCTAATGAGAAATATCGGGGTGTACGGCTGCGTTTTGTTGATGGAAATTTAACTACCGTTGCCAATAACCCAGAACAAGAAGAAGCAGAAGAATCCATTAACATTGACTACGCCGGTCCGGAATTGGAGATTGGTTTCAATGTGAATTATTTGCTAGATGTCTTAAATGTTATTCGAAGTGATACGGTTAAACTTCAGTTGGCGGATTCAAACAGCAGTGCGCTGATTACTGATTCTGAAGATGAAACTGCCAGCTATGTTGTTATGCCAATGCGATTGTAATTTTCGTATTAACGTACGGTGGCACCACCGTATCTATCTATAGCGGCAGTCCATGTATCTCAATTCCGTTAAAATAAATCGGGTTCGGAATCTTGGTATTGCCGATCTTAAGTTAAATCCCCACATCAATTTTATTTTTGGAGAAAATGGAAGCGGTAAAACCAGTTTTCTGGAAAGCCTTTCTATTTTGTCCAATGGCCATTCTTTTCGAACCAGAGACATCAAAAAAGTCATTCAATACCATGCCGATGATTTGGTGATTTCTGGATCTGTGGTTCACTCTTCTTCTGATCGTGTTGTCCCCATAGGTATTCAGCGTTCTCGCACAGGTGCGACACAAATTTCAGTTGATTCGCAACGGGAAAATAAGCTCTCTGTTCTTTCTAATTCTTTGCCTACTTTAGCTGTGGATGCCACTTCCTTCGAGTTTATAGAGGGTGCCCCATCCAATAGAAGGTCGGTATTGGATTGGGGATTGTTCCACGTGGAACATAACTACCTCGGTTTCATGCAAGCCTACAGAAAGGCACTTCTGCAAAAAAACACATTACTCCGGACATACTCTAGTAAAGATAAATCAAGTTTAAATCATTGGAATAAAATACTAGCCGATATTGGAGAGACGATTCACAACCACCGGGTTCGATACATCAGTGAGATTGGGCCTTATCTGAATGGAATTATTCAGAATGAATTTAATCTGAATGAAGCGGTTTCACTTGATTATGTCCCTGGTTGGAATGTCCAAAAATACACTTCTTTATTGGATTGCTTAACCAATAATTCAGAAACAGAAATTTTCCGTAAATCCGCTATGGCAGGTCCCCATCGGGGTGATTTAAGTGTTCGGTTCGAAGGAGTAGAAGCTAAAGATATATGCTCCAGAGGGCAGAAAAAGCTGGTATTATATGGGGTTAGGCTGGCTCAGATTGAGTATATGATGTCTAAAACCGGGCGGAGTCCCATACTGCTTTTAGACGATCTTCCTTCTGAATTGGATGAAAAGAACCAGAAAAAGATATTAGATTTTTTGGTTAAGTTTGATTGTCAGGTATTTCTTACGGCTATTGACTCGTCTGAAATTGAAAGTATCCAGCCTAACTCGCATAACGACTATGCGATGTTCCACGTGGAACATGGAACAATAAAAACACTACCATGAGTTCGAATTCTCGGAGCACAAATACATTATGTCAGATGACAACAACACCTACGACTCATCGAATATCAAAGTACTGAAAGGCTTAGATGCAGTACGCAAAAGACCGGGTATGTATATAGGTGATACAGATGACGGCACCGGTCTGCATCATATGGTGTTTGAAGTGGTGGATAACTCCATTGATGAGGCACTTGCCAAGTTTTGCTCTGAAATTCGAGTGGTTATCCATCCCGATGAATCCGTTAGTGTTTCCGATAATGGACGCGGAATTCCGGTTGATATACATGAAGAAGAAGGTCGATCCGCGGCAGAAGTAATAATGACGGTTCTCCATGCGGGAGGAAAATTTGATGACAACTCCTACAAGGTGTCCGGTGGGTTGCATGGTGTGGGTGTATCCGTAGTTAACGCCCTTTCCACTAAACTCCAATTAACCATCAAAAGAGATGGGAAAATATGGGAGCAAACCTATCACCATGGTGTTCCCCAAGAGCCTATGAAAGCAGTGGGTGATACCGATTCCAGTGGTACAGAACTGCATTTTTGGCCATCAGCAGAAACCTTCAGCAACATTAAGTTCTCCCATGACATTTTGGCAAAAAGGTTGAGAGAACTGTCATTTTTGAATTCCGGGGTGAGGATTGTACTGGTTGATGAGCGTACCGGTACAGAAGATGTGTTTGAATACGAAGGTGGATTGAGTGCCTTTGTGGAATTCCTGAATAAGAATAAAACACCATTGAACCAGGCTTTTTACTTTAATGGCGCCAGAGAAGAAGAAGGCATATCAGTGGAAGTAGCCCTCCAATGGAACGATTCCTATCAGGAAAACATCTATTGCTATACCAACAATATCCCCCAGAGAGATGGTGGTACCCATCTGGCCGGCTTTCGTTCTGCCCTAACCCGTTGTTTAAACAGCTATATTGAGAAAGAAGGGCTGCTTAAGAAGGCCAAAGTGAGCACCTCTGGGGATGATGCCAGAGAAGGTTTAACCGCAATAGTTTCGGTAAAAGTGCCAGACCCTAAATTCTCATCCCAGACCAAAGACAAGTTGGTATCCAGTGAGGTTAAGCCTGTTGTGGAACAACATATGGCGGAAAACCTGAATGCCTACCTACTGGAAAACCCCAATGATGCGAAAAACATCTGCAACAAAATAATTGATGCGGCTCGGGCCCGGGATGCGGCCCGTAAAGCACGAGAAATGACCCGCAGAAAAGGAGTGCTAGACGTGGCGGGCCTTCCAGGTAAATTAGCCGATTGCCAGGAAAAGAATCCAGCTATGTCTGAATTGTATCTGGTGGAGGGTGATTCTGCGGGTGGTTCGGCAAAGCAAGGCAGAGACCGAAAAACCCAAGCCATACTCCCTCTTAAAGGTAAGATCCTCAACGTGGAGAAAGCCCGTTTCGATAAAATGCTTTCCTCGGCGGAAGTGGGAACCTTAATTACGGCCATGGGTTGTGGAATCGGCAAGGATGAATATGACCCTGATAAATGCCGTTATCATTACATCATTATCATGACGGATGCGGACGTGGATGGTAGCCATATCCGCACCCTGCTCCTCACTTTCTTCTTTAGACAAATGCCCGAGATTATTGAACGGGGCTATGTGTATATTGCGCAACCTCCCCTATATAAAATTAAGAAGGGCAAGCAGGAACAGTATCTTAAGGATGATCAAGCCCTGGAGAGTTATCTTACTCAGGCGGCTTTGTCTGACGCCAGTCTCCATGTGAATGCTGATGCACCTGGAATATCCGGTGAGGCCATGGAAGAGCTTGTGGGGCAATACAGAGGTGTTTACAACCGCATTGATAGACTGTCTAGGGTTTACCCCAGATTCGTGTTAGAGCAGCTGTTGAGCACCCCTGCTTTATCAGAACAGGACTTAACGGATAAAGCCAAAATTGAAGACTTTTGTTTGCAGCTGGAAGCTTGTTTAAAAGCGGAAGGGTCAGCGTCAGAACGTTACGAAGTGTCTGTGCTGGAAGACAATGAGCGTGGTCTATATCTTCCCAAGGTCACTTTAATTATTCATGGTGTACCCACGGAGCACAGCTTTTCCAGAGAATTCTTTCAATCCGACGATTACCAGGCCATTAAAGCCATGGGTCAACGTCTACAGGGGTTATTGGAAGAAGGTGCCTATGTGAAACGGGGAGAAAAAACCAAGCCTGTTGATAAGTTTGCTGAAGCCCTTGATTGGCTAATGGCAGAATCCAAAAAAGGCCACGTGATTTCACGTTATAAAGGATTGGGAGAAATGAATCCTGACCAGCTATGGGAAACCACCATGGATCCTGAAACTCGGCGTATGCTGCAGGTTACCATTGAAGATGCCATTGCAGCGGACCAAATATTCACAACATTGATGGGCGATAACGTGGAACCGAGACGGGACTTTATCGAAACCAACGCACTCAATGTGACTAATTTAGATGTTTAAAACTCTGTGGATAACTTTGGGGATTAAAATAGTAATTGGGCTCAAAATTGAGAAAATTTGATCAATAATGAGCCCAGAACATCTCAGAAAAACAAATAAAATAAAACCAAAGAGAACAACTAAATAGAAGCAAAAATAAAATAAGAAATAGTAAGTGAGTATTTACTACCACTGAAAAGCTTAATATCAAAGGTGTTACTTATATACACATAATTTATATCGGTATAATGGCTGGTGTTAAACCCACTTGCTATTTCGCCGAGGGTCATTTTGGCCTGAGTACTTGTGGATAGAATGGGTCAGGTGGGTAACACACTATGATATCTGTGAACAACTTAAATCTGATCTCTAGTGAAAACTCAGAGTTGCAACAGCTGTGGATTAAATAAATACAGCAAGGGTACTGATGCTTTGACTACTTACAAACCAACTGAGATTTTTCGTTGCTAATCCAGGATTCCACTTGTTTTGTGAGTTGCTTAGGGTCCCCACTCTTGGTATCTAAAGGTTCGCCAATCTTTACCTTGATGGTTCCGGGTATCTTTTGAATCTGGTGGGCAGGCCAATGGCAGCCTGCGTTGTGAACAACCGGTAGTAGAGGAACGCCCGACTTCACTGCCAGTAAGGCGGCACCGGGCATATAGGGCCGTGTTTCGTTGGGTGGAACGCGAGTGCCTTCGGGGAATATAAGCACGGAAAGCTCACTGTTGAGCCGGTTTTTTCCTTGGCGAAGGATTTCCTTTAGGGCAGTGGCTTTTTTAGAGCGATCTATGACAATGGGTTTTGCCCAGGAAAGAGCCCAACCAAAGAAAGGTATGTAAGTGAGTTCTTTCTTTAGCACAGTGCATATGGGCCAGAGCAAATCAAACAGCGCGATGGTTTCCCAACTACTTTGATGATTGGACACAATAACCACAGGGGTGCTGGGGATATTTTCCTTGCCTTCCACTTGGAAGCGGATTCCACAAATAACCCGAAGTAGGATCATCACCACCAGGGGCCACATCCGTAACAGCCTTTGCCTTTCCTGAAAACTAAGAAAAGGCATGATCAGGGTGGCTAAGATACTAAATATGAGAACGCTGGTGGAATAAAATAAATTAAACAACAGTCCCCGTAGTACGTTCATCGCTTCCTTCTATTGCAATTCAGCTATATCGGCGATGTCCAAGAACAGTTGATGTAATTGATTAAGAAGAGCGAGCCTGTTGTTCTTCAGCGCTTCATCATCTGCATTAACCATTACTTTATCGAAAAATGCATCAATGGGTTCTTTTAACGCGGCCAAAGAATGCAATCTACTTGGATAATCATCGGCTTTATCAGTCTGATGTAATGCTACAGCAGAAGCCAGTACCTGTTCTTCAGTTTCCTGTAACAATTCCTGCTGAATATCTGGCAGTGGTTTCGATTTATCGCGCTTAGACAGAATGTTTCCTACCCTTTTATTGGCGGCTGCCAAAGCCTGGGCCTCAGGTAAACGTTTAAAAGATTGCACCGCTTTTGCCCTATTATAAAAGTCCAAGGGCTTACTGGGGTTAACGGCCAATACAGACTTCACGATATCAATATCGATGCCGTCATTGGTAAACCAGGTTTGATATCGGCCATTCATAAACTCGAGAAAATCTTTGGCCACGTTTTCATTGGTGAGCTTACTGCCATAAAGTTTATGGGCTTCTGTTTGCAAAAAAGTGAGATCTAAATCCAACTCTTTGCCAACAATAATACGGAGAACGCCCAGGGCGGCCCGTCGCAAAGCAAATGGGTCTTTGTCTCCGGTGGGATGCTTACCAATTCCAAGAATGCCCACCAGGGTATCGACTTTGTCGGCAATAGCCAGTGCCTGTCCAGTGGTGGTTCCAGGTAATTCATCGCCAGCGAATCTGGGTTGGTACTGTTGATCCAGTGCCACGGCCACTTCGTTATCTTCACCGTCGTGTTGGGCATAGTAGGTACCCATAATCCCCTGCAGTTCAGGAAACTCCCCTACCATTTCTGAAGCTAGATCACATTTACTCAGTAACCCAGCCCGTTGTGCCCGCTCTGAATTGCCATCAATTTGATTTGCAATGATGCCTGCCAGTGATGAAACCCGTCGTGCTTTTTCATAAACTGAGCCGAGTTCCGCTTGAAAAACCACGTTTTTTAACCGCTCATTGAGTGATTCCAGTGTGGCTTTCTTATCTTGTTTAAAAAAGAATTCCGCATCGCTTAATCGAGGCCGAACCACTTTTTCGTTGCCCTCTATAATGGCTTGAGGTTGTTTGCTTTCCAGATTGGCTACGGTGATAAAACGGGGCAGCAGTTTGCCGTCTTTATCCAACACACAGAAATATTTTTGATTATCCTGCATGGTGAGTATAAGCGCTTCCTGGGGCACTTCCAAAAAGCGGGATTCAAATGAACAGACCAAAGGAACGGGCCATTCAACCAACGCGGTTACTTCATCTAACAGTTCATCTGGAATAATAGCGGTACCCTGTTCCTGGTTAGCTAGTTCCTGAACTTTATCCAAAATAAGTTGGCGTCGTTCTTCAAAATCCGCCACTACCCAAGCTGCTCTTAAATCTTCAAGGTAGGTAGAAGCAGAACTGATTCTTACGTCTTCCGGGTGATGGAAGCGATGTCCTCGGGAAGAATGACCGGCTTTTTGCGCCAGGATCTCGCATTCCACCACTTCATTACCCAGCAGCATCACCAACCATTGGGTTGGCCGTACAAACTCCACTCGGGAAGCTCCCCAACGCATTCGTTTCGGTATGGGCAGCGCTGCCAATGAATCACTCACAATAGTGGGTAACAAAGACTTTGCCGGTTGACCCTTTACTTGTTTGACGTAACGAAGTTTTTCGCCGCTTTGATCCAGATCCTTAACGTCTACGCCATTTTTTTTGGCAAAACCCAGAGCCGCTTTTGTGGGGTTGCCGTCACTATCAAAGGCCGCTTTCATGGGAGGGCCATCTATGTTTTCCACCCGATCCGGTTGTTGGCTGGCTAACGCTTTAACCATTACAGCGAGGCGTCGGGGTGCTGCGTAGGAAACCACGGAAGCGTGTTCCAAGTACGCTTCTTTTAACCCTTTAACTATGCCGTTCTTTAAACTGTCCGCTAGGGTTTTTAACGCTTTTGGAGGAAGCTCTTCTGTGCCCAGTTCTACCAGAAAATCCTGCTGACTCATGCTGCACCCTCCTTTTTCTCCAGCTTGGTAAGCACTTCGTCTCTTAATTCTGGCGGTGCCATGGGGAAGCCCAGGCGGGCACGGGCTTGTAAATAACTGGTGGCAATATTTCTGGCCAGGGTTCTTACCCGTAGGATGTAGCGCTGGCGTTCGGTGACGGAAATGGCCCGTCGTGCATCCAGCAAGTTAAAGGTGTGAGAGGCTTTTAAAACCATTTCATAGGCTGGCAGAGGTAATTGTTTTTCCATTAATTGATTGGATTCAGTTTCGTAGTAATCAAATAATTCGAACAGCTTGGGTACGTTGGCGTGTTCGAAGTTGAAGGTGGACATCTCCACTTCATTTTGATGGAACACGTCACCGTAGGTGACTTTACCAAAGGGGCCGTCGGTCCACACCAGGTCGTATACGGAATCCACACCTTGAAGGTACATGCAAAGCCGCTCTAACCCGTAGGTGATTTCTCCCGTAACCGGGTAGCATTCAACTCCCCCCACCTGTTGAAAATAGGTGAATTGGGTGACTTCCATGCCGTTAAGCCATACTTCCCAACCCAGGCCCCAGGCCCCCAGGGTAGGTGATTCCCAATTGTCTTCCACAAAACGCACATCGTGGACATCGGTATCGATACCCAACAATCTTAAGGATTCCAGATACAGTTCTTGAATGTCCGAGGGTGAAGGTTTAAGCACAACCTGAAATTGATAATAGTGCTGCAGACGGTTGGGGTTCTCACCATAACGGCCGTCGGTGGGGCGTCGGCTGGGCTGAACATAGGCTGCATTCCAGGTTTCAGGTCCTATGGCGCGTAGAAACGTGGCGGTATGAAACGTACCCGCCCCCATCTCCATATCGTAGGGTTGAATCACCACACATCCTTTGGATGCCCAAAAGTTTTGCAGTGTCAGAATCATGTCTTGGAACGTCAGGCCCTTTGACGTGGTGGACGGCGTTTGTGCGCTCATGAAAAACCTACTCGTAAAATCGCGATTTAGCTACCGGGTGCCGGAAAAAAGGCGCCTAGTATACCCTGAAACCCACCAATTGAGCTATTGGGGTAAGAGTAGATTGACGCAAGCGCCCCCCAGCACGGGGCTGTTCTTGAGTAGGACTTTTCCGGTTTTATCCTGTTCCTGGTGTTGGCTAATCAAACTTTGGGCGAAATACAAACCCAGCCCGGTGGACGCGCTATCCTGCTTTAATTCTCCAGCCTGAATCGGGGATTCCAGCATGGCAGCTGGGAAACCGGGGCCATTGTCGTGAATTTGAATGGATAGGTAGCCCAATTCCATATCCGCGCTTAACAGAATCTGGGATGCACCTTCTTTAACGGCATTATATATGGCGGTATCCATTGCAATATTCACTACGGCGCCGTCAAAAAAACCGTCCAGATCCTCATTGCACTGAAAATCCATAGTGATGTTATGGGCACGGCTGGTGCTGGCGTGACGGGCCACTTTCTCTTCCAGAAAGTCCTCTAGGAATTGTTGTTGCTGATTAATGACATTTTGACCCTCCAATGCTTTGTAGGTGGCCAGTACCCGCACCAGTTCACTGCCAATGAAATCCGCCTCGCTTTTGACAAGATCGGCACCATGTAGCTGTTCCGGTTGCAGGTCCACTTGCGCCAATAGAAGATCCAGTTGGGAAAACATCAGTCCGAAACGATTTTTAATTTCGTGAATAGATGCGGCTAATAGCTGATTAACCAGCTGCGGATTGTTGGTCATTTTCCTGTTGCTCCGCCCACTGCAAACGCAGTTTCTCCAAGGTGGGGTAACGGGGATCCCCACTGTCCATGTCCTGTAACTCGAGGAAGAGATCATTGGCCAGGGTTAAGTATTCAGTGGCGTGGAGGCCTTGTTTATACAGTGCCACCACGGCTTTTAATGTTTCCAGCTGGCAGTCCGCGTCGGCACCGGGCAGTTTGCAGGCTTTTGATAGAATATCGAAGGCTTCCTCAAAATCCGGAATCGCCATCAGTTCTTTGCCCCGCTCCATTAACATCTGCAAACGCTGTTCTGGGTTCTCCACCAAGTGCAAATCTAAAATACGATAATATTTGGTTTGTAGGCGTCGGTCCCCTTCCATGTCCCGCAGTAACTGCTCGCCGTATTGTTTTGCGTGGTCTTCATCTTCGTACTGCAGTTTTGCCACAAACAGGTCCAATTTGTCGTCTAGGGTGAGGCCCTTTGTTTCTTCCAGCATGGTTTGCACGGCGTTGTAGGCTAAGCGCCCTTCTTCTTCTCGATCGCTGTTGAATAGGGTTTGGGCTTCTACCAGGCCGCATTTTGCCAGTTGTTTCAGGTTAAGTTCAAAATCGGTTTTCACGTGTTGCAACACATGCTGGGCTTCATTCACGGCGTGTTTTTGGTCCCGCATACTGCCATGTTTAATTTTAGGTTGAAGGGACTTTGCGTAGCGAATCTGGTTGTCAGCGCTCTTGAATACGGAATTCTTGGATAATCCGGATGCTTTGCGACAGGCTTTGTACATGGTGTCAAAGTCACCATTGAGTTCCGATAAGCGTGACAGCTCTTGCTGTCGCAACACGGATTTAGGGGATTCCACGATGGCTTTTTCCAGGATTCCCTGGGCCGCTTTGAACTTGCCCTGTGCTTCTAACACTTTGGCCAGCCAATCAAAGGCTTCCACATATTGTGACTTGGTATTGGCTAAGCCTTCCAACAGGGTTTGGGCTTCCTTGTAGTTGCCCTGCAGATATTGAACCTTGCCCATACCCAAAATGGCCCAGGCCACCCGCTTGATGCCCAGTACCGTGTCGAATATCTCAGCGGCTTCTTCCAGCCGATTTTCCTTGATCAGCAATTTACCTTTGATGCGGTAAGCGGGCAGTGCAAACTTGGGTTTTTCAACCGCCAGCCGATTACAGGCTTCCAAGGCACCATCGATGTCTTTTTTGTCGATGGCTTTATTGATTTCTTGATAAACGTCTTTGGTACGAATAATACGGTTTAGTCGGGTACGCAGTATGTCCAGTGTGACGGGTTTTGCGATATAACCGTCTGGCTCATATTCCAGCGCCCCCATTACCATCTCAACGGTTTGGGCGGCGGTGACCATAATGTACACGGTGGTGGCGGGGATCAGACCGGAATGACGAATCTCTTCCAGAATCTGTTGACCGTCTTTGCCACGACCTAATTCGTAGTCAGAAAAAATAATCTGGTAGGTGTTGTAAGCTACTTTGTGAAGGGCTTCTTCACCGTTATTGACGGTTTCAATTTTTTGTACCCCAAGAGTACCCAGCATGGATTTCATGGAGGAACGCATTTCTGCCAGATCTTCGATGATCAGCACGCGTTTCTTGTGGTATTGAATCAGATCTAGCGCCATTGTTTCCGTGTAGACTAAAAAGTGGATGCCCTATAACCTCAGTGTAGGTGTTTTGACGCTGGCTGCCACTTTAACTAATTGATTATTCTAGCTTGGCAGCGATAAGCGAGGCGCGATTTCTTTCTCCACAGTGGATGCGACCGAAGCGGTTGGCTTCTTCGTAAAACAGCACCCGGAGATCACCAAATAATGTGAGTAGCTCATTGTTTTTTAAAAGGTAATCTGGATTACTGGGGCCGCTGTTGGAGACTTTATCCCGGTGGAAGGTGCGGTAAAATAGCAGGCCATTTGGGCGTAATGCGGCCACTATGTGGGGGCAGATTGGGCGGAACAGAAATTCCGTTACCACGATAACGTCGAAGCTGTTTGCTGCGGGTGGATGGGCTTCCACATCTCTCACATGGGTGGATATGCTGCTTTGCCGTTGTTTCAGTTTGTCTATAGCCACTGGCGACAGGTCCCAGGCCTGTGTTTCCAGACCGGCCCGGTGAAGAAATTCGGCGTTGGCGCCCAAACCGGATGCCAAATCCAGGGCTGTTCCCTGTTCAGGTAGCAGGTGAGCGTGGTTCACCAGAAATTCGGCAGGGTCTCCTGGGTGGTCCTTGTTCTGATAGATTCTATTCCATTTTTCTAATTTAGAAGCCATTAAAAATCAATGGCTTGCGCAATTCTAGCGGCCTGCTGGGACATAAAGCGATCAATTTCTTTTTGGCGATTATTGGAGGGGATTTCGCCTTCATGGTAGCGACACATTTCCATGGCCAGGCGTTTAGCCCGTTCCGAATCATCCCCTGGGGGTAAGGTGTCTGAAATCTTAAATAATTGCAGGGCACATAATTCGTATTGAGAGCGGCCATCTTCCATATCCACTCCCCGTTCCCAATATTTGCTTTCCAGTTTCTTGAAGGGTTTGTTGGTCACGGATCCGCTATCCCAGCCGGAGGTCCAGGCGTCTGCCAGTTCTGGCTCGTCAAATGGATTTGACTTGGTGAGTTTGGGATCGTATTCGTCTTCACCCAATTCGAAAGCAATATGTTCCGCTTTCACCCGTGATGCCTTTTTATCCTCAGGGTTGTCACTTTGGTATTCCGCCAAAATCCATTGGGTCTGAGCGTTGCAGACTTGCAATGCCCGACGGGCGGAATTATCAATAGTTTGATCCAACTTTTGAGTGTAATGGTCGGTGTGTTCTGGATTAAACAGGTCTTCCTTGTCGGAAAATATGTTCAGGTCAGAGGGATCAACCCCAAAATTGGATTCGTGCAACGATGTTCCCCTTTTTATTAGCGTTGGCCAATCGTTAAGATCACTTTACCGATGGTTTGATTACTGGCAACCACCTCAAACGCGCGATCTGCCTCTTCAATCGGGACTACCTCATGGATAATAGGCTGTAGCTGGCCCTTGGCAAATAATGGCCATACCTTTTCAGCCAACTCAGCAATCACCTGAGCTTTGCTGGTGTCGTCGCGACTACGAAGAGTAGAGCCCGTGACGTTTATGCGCTTAACCAGAAGGCGTCCGAGGTCGAGATTACCACTTCGACCCCCCATTAGGCCAATTATTACCAGACTACCGTCCGTTGTAAGGCAGTTTAGGTTTTGCTCCAGGTAATTGCCGCCCACGGGATCTAAAATGGTGGCAACTCCACCCTTGCCTGACCATGCTTTTACCGCCGCCTGAAAATCACCATTGGATCTGAGATGGCCAGCATCGGCACCCAATTCCATACATCGTTGTAATTTATCTTCGCTGCCCACGGTGACAAATATGGGATTACCCATGGCTTTACATAGCTGGATAGCGGCGGTGCCTACACCACTGGCGCCGGCATGCATTACCACTTTTTGGCCGGGCTGGGTGTTGGCCAGCATAAAGATATTCATCCAGGCGGTGGCAAACACTTCGGGAAGGGCGGCGGCTTGTTGAAAACTGTAGCCATCCGGTACAGGCAGAGCATGGTCCCCTCGGCATACCACGGTTTCAGCGTAGCCGCCCCCTGCCAGAAGAGCGCAGACTTTGTCGCCCACTTGCCATTGGTGTACTTTGTCCCCCACCGCTGACACCACACCGGCGCACTCAAGACCCAAAATATCGCTGGCACCGGGAGGGGGTGGATAAAGCCCGGCTTTTTGCATTAAGTCAGCGCGATTTACCGCGCTGGCCGCCACTTTTATGGCAATGTCCTCTGGGCCAGGTTGAGGTTCTGGGGCGTCCTGCCATAGCAATTTTTTATCATCTTGAACGACAATGGCTTTCACGGTTTTGTGGTCTCCAAACCAACGGTCTGATAGCGTTGTTTTTCGTAGGCAACATAGTCCAGCCACTGCTGGGCGTGGCGGGAAGTATCCTCGTCCAAAGCGGCTTGTTCAAAGGCATAGCTTGCCTTATCAAATTGCTTAAGGTTTGTATAACTTTGGCCCAAAAACATCCAGCTTGTTGGTAATTGTTTTAGGTTTCCCTGCTCAATTCCCAATTCAAATGCGTCTGCAGCCTGTTGCCAGCGAGCCAACTGGAAGTAAGCGTTACCCAGTAATATCGCCACTTCTCCGGTTTCTGCCAATTCTGCTGCTTTCTGCAGGGGTGGCAGTGACTTTTCGTATTCTTTTGCCATGGAGTAAGACGATGCTAAAAAACGTAAATTCTTTTCCGTGGCCTGAATCCGCTTTTGGGCCAGACCGCGTTCAATGACCTGTGCTGACTTTAACGGCACCCCTTCAGAGAAATAGGTGCCTGCCAAAGACAAATACTGAGCCTGGGTTGTCAGCAATTCTTTGCGTTCGGCCAGGGATAGAATGGCCAGGTAATTATCCATCTTTTCCAGTTGGGCGTAGGCGCTGGCCAAGGCCAACCAATACTCTTTTTTGGGGTACCACCTAAGCAGTAGTTTTATGGTGCTGATGCGGTCGCTGGCTTTATCCAGGTTGGCTAAACTGCTCTGCAACAGGGTTAGCCAACTTTCTTTGGGTCTGTTGCCGGCCCGTTCTGTCATGGCAATGGCCTGACGGGTATATTTAATGGCGGTTTGGTAGCGTTGAATCTGGTAGTAGCTTTGTGCCGCCAGAATGAGCATCTCTTCCTGGGGTTTTGGGCTGTGGTCGAGCCAGTACTTAAAGTGCACCACGGCTTTTTGATAATTTGCCTGCTGCATATATATTTGAGCCAGCAGCTTTCGAGTACTGAGATTGAGATTTTTGGGAACGTCGTATTCCAGTACACTGTTTAGTGCTTTGACGCTGTTGTTCAAATCACCACGTTCGTAGTAGGCGTAGCCCATCATATGCAGAATGGTGCCCTTTTCGTAATCGTTGTATTTGTGCTTATCTACCAATTCCGTTAACAGCTTGAGGGATTGTTCAAACTGATTGTCATCCAGCAGCTTTTGGGATTCCACCAGTTTCTTGTATAGATAGGCAGACAGACTGGGGGTGCCCTCGGCTGTGGAGTGGGGGCTGGCAAGGTACAGGGTAAGTGCCATTAGACATATCAAGCAATGCTTCAACATCAGTTTTTCAACCTAAAGCGTATGCGGTTGCGAACCCCTTTTACTTCGATGGGTTCACCCGCCAATGACCTGGGTTTGAATCGGAAACGTTTTACAGCATTCAAAGCCGCTGCGTTAAAAATCTCGGGGGGTTCTGATTTTACCACCCGTGGATTTTTAACATTCCCTTTTGTATCGATGGTGAACTCCACCACCACCCAGCCTTCTGCTCGGTCTAATAATGCTTGCCGAGGATACTGCGGCGGTACTCGGTAAATAGGCAGGTAGTCACCATCTCCTTCGCCCATGGAAATACCGGGCTCAATGGAAAAGGAATCCAGGTTGGGTTGTTCACTAATGGCGAAACTCTGGTTTGATGTCTGTATTGATTCCATTGCCAAAGCAGCAGGAGGTGGTGGCGGTTTGGCGGGTTCGGGTGGGGGCTCCGGTTTAATGTCTTCCAGGTTCAGGTGAGGGTCCTTTTTCACCCGAATAAAATCCACCATGTTTAAATTGGCGTTTTTATCCACCGGTACTTCACTGGTTTTGATTAGCGCGATCATTAGCGCGAACAGCAGGGTAACGATCCAGAATGCCATAAAGAATGACATTAAGTAACGTAACATCATGGTTATAGATCTTCCGCCGCAATGGAAATGGCTGATATGCCCGCTTGACGGGCGGCGTCCATGACTTTTACCAGGCGCTCGTTTGTGGACTTACTGTCCGCTTGAATGATTAAAGTACCCTGGGGATTTTCAATATGCATTCGTTCTAGAATGGCTTTCACGCTGCGTTCGTCCACTTTGCGTTTATCCAGCCATATGGCGTCACTGGCATCGATGGCAATTTTAATATTGGCGGTTTCTTTAGGTGTGGCGGTGCTGGCTTGGGGTCGGTTAATTTCAATGCCGGTTTCTTTAACGAAGGAGGCAGTGACCACAAAAAATATCAGCATGATAAAAACAATATCCAACATGGGAGTCATGTCGATATTGCTTTCTTCTTTTTCGACTACTCGATAAAAAGGTCTACGCATTGGCCAACCTCTTAGGTGTGGCAAGGGAGAGTCGGTCTGCCAGAATTTGTGGCTGTTTTTCATAGAAACGCCAAAGCATTCTATAGGCCAGCAAACCAAAAATAGCGCTACCCATTCCGGCCATGGTGGGTAGTGTGGCTTTTGAAATGCCCGCTGCCATGGAACGGGTGTTGTTCATACCAAATAAATTCATAACATCAAAAATTTGTATCATGCCGGTCACTGTGCCTAATAAACCAAATAGTGGACAGAGGGCCACCATGGACTTGATAACCGGTAGTGAAAAATGAGCATTGGCACAAAGTTCCGCAATCATTTGCTGTCGAATATGTTGGGCGTACCAGGATGAACGATCGGATCGGGAATACCAAACATGCATGGCACGGCTGATTTGGTTGGGCAGTACCATGCGGTAATAAATTACCCTTTCACAAACACAGGTCCACATTAACAGGATGTTGACCCCGAGGGCCCAAAGTACAGCTCCACCGGCAAAATGGAAATCCCTGAAAATGGTGAAGGCTTCCACCACAGCCCACATTAGCCTTTCTCCTGCTCTGCTTTTTCTGCCACCAGGCCAGTGCTTTGCTCTTCTAATACCGCCAGTATGGCTTGGCTTCGGGTACTTGCTAGCGTATGGAAAAAGACCACAGGAATAGCTACCGATAGCCCTAGCACCGTAGTAACCAATGCTTGTGAAATGCCACCAGCCATAAGTTGAGGGTCACCGGTGCCAAACAAGGTGATGGTTTGGAATGTGTTTATCATTCCTGTGACCGTTCCCAGCAAACCCATCAATGGCGCGATAACGGCAATAATTTTAATCAAGGTAAGGTGCTTTTCCAGGGGAGCCCGTTCACGCAGAATAGCTTCCCCCAGTTTAAGCTCCAGGGATTCCAACGCCAGGCTTTTGTGTTTTTCATAGGCCAGAAATATTCGGCCCAGTGGATTGTCACCTTTTACTTCGCCGTTGCGGCGTTGATCTGCGATTTTGCGGGTGGTTATGATTAAGAACATAATGCGCTCTAACGCCAAAATGACACCAATAATACCCGTAGCAATAATCACGTAACCTATAAATCCACCTTGCTCTATGCGATCAGCAAAGTCCGGTGTATCCAATAGCATGGTGAGCAAGGCACCACGAGTGGGATCAATGGCCACCTTACTCATGCCTTCGGTGGATTGGGTGTAGTCCTCAACATTGCCGAGCATAAATTCAGGTGGCTGCTTGTTCAGTTCAATGACTTTTCCAGTTTCTGGAATGTATTGTAGGTAATGTTTGCCTGACAATAAATTGAACGTACCTACCCTCACCACGTCAGCAACCACCGGTTCCCCGTCGGTGTTGATAACTTCCAGGTTTAGATGTTTAATTTTTCCAGACTCCACCATTTCCCGCTGCAGTTGATACCAGAGTTGTTCTAACTCATCGATCTTTGGCAAATTGCGATTTTGTGCAAGATGGTTGGATAAGGTTTGCAGCTCAAGAAAACGGGAAGGCATTTCAACCGAGGTAATGGAACCCTGTAGGCTCATGGAAACATCGGCGGTGGCACTTTGCAGGTGGGTGAACAATTCTTTTAACGAACCCATTCGCGAATTGAGTCTTACGGTAAGCTCATCCAGAATTTCTTTATTGGCGTCGTAATTCTTTTCAAGCGCTTCGCTTTCTTTCTCCAATTGCTTTCTTTCGGCAATGGCTTCATTGAGCTGTTTTTCCTGATTGATTTGATCGGTTTTAAAACGCTGTTCGCGGGCGCGATTCTCTTTTGACTGTTCCAAGCGGCCTTGTTTTACTAAATCCAGTAATTCATCAAGGGATTTAATATCCGCCTCGGATGCAAAAGTGTGGTTGCAACTCAAGACTAGTAAAAAACAAATGAGGGTGGTCCAAAGACATTTCATGGTTAGGACTCCGGAGCCAGCATGGGCAAGCTAAGTAACTCGGGTGCGGCTTGCTTGCGCGCAATCTTGAAGCCCAAGCGAATATCCCGTCGGTAACGACCATCCAGTTGTTGCCAGCTTTTGGTTCGGCTATTCCATGCCCCCAATTCTTTACCGTCTAAAGTTTGATACATTAATCCAACTCGGCCGATCCGCAAAAATTCCACTTCGCGGGTTTGTTGGTCTACCACCAGACTCGCCCGATAGCTTTCTATGGTATTGCCGTATTCCATTTCCACATTGTAGGCTTCCATCACCTGTCGGTATTTCTCTGAAAGGGAGACGTCAGTGCGTTGCAAAGTGTGCTTTAAAAACGCCACTCTTTCGGAGCGTTCTTCCAATAAAAAGGGAACGTCTAAACTAATGAAGGTTTCCAGTGATTGAATCATACGGTTGAGCAAGGGCGTGATTTGCCGTTCGATAATGGCCACGTCCTGAATAGACTGTTTGGTGGTTTCGATACTGGTCTTTTGTCGTTGGATTTGTTGTTGAAGTTGAAGGTTGTAAAGCTTGAGATCTTCTATTCGCTTCAGCTCCATCTGGAAATCCTGAAACAGATCTTGAGTCTTGTCGCTCATATTGTCTATGCGACGTTGGGACTGAGCGGCGCTATTTATATTGGCCTTTTGTTGTTGAATGATGCGATCTGTTTTGTCCGCCCACAGGTTAGTGCAGGCGAACAGGGTACATAAAAGCACCCCTGTCACCGATAGATGATTCATAGCGTTGTAATGGAACCCTTTTGGTTTTCGTTTTTAAATGCAGGGCTGCTGATCTCGTTGTTTTCTCAAATCCTGAGATTTCATCCATTGTAGCACTCGGCCGCCCAAGCTCTGACCTGTGGCTTGTTCTGCAACCGTTACAGCCTGTCTTAGTTTTTGTAAATCGATACCCGTGTCAAAGCCCGATTCTTCCAGCATGTACACCAGGTCTTCTGTGGCAACGTTGCCGGATGCGCCCGGTGCGAAAGGACAACCTCCAAGCCCACCTATTGAGCTGTCAAACTTGCGAACCCCTTGAGTGACACCAGCCCATGCCATGGCCAGGGCTTGGCCTCGAGTATCATGCAAGTGTAAGTTAAACATGTCACTGCCGTATTGTTGCACCAAGGGCGCCAGAATATCATTGACCTGGCTCGGGTTTCCTGCACCTACGGTATCGGCAATGGAAATTTCATCGCTACCAAATTCAATCAGGTCCGCCGTGAGTTTATGCACCATGTCGATGGGCGTTTTACCGTCGTAGGGGCAGGCGAATGCGCCGGATACGTATCCGCGAACAAAAAGACCATCGGCCTTGGCTTGTTGAATGACTTGCTGACAGGTTTCTTTGGTTTGTTGCAGCGTCATATTTAAATTACGCTGGTTGAAAGAATCCGTAGAAGCCAACACCACCGCAACGGATTTCACACCTTGTTCCAAGGCGCGCTGATAGCCCTTCATATTGGGAACCAAAGCAGCGATTTCCAAATCATCCTGTTTGGGTAGCCCCGCTAATACATCAATTGCGTCGGCCATTTGTGGAACGGCTTTGGGGTGCACAAAACTAACGGCTTCGATATATCGAATTCCCGCATCCACTAATGCTTGAGCCATTTGTAGTTTTGATTCGGTACTGACAGGATTGGGCTGGTTCTGCAAACCATCGCGCAGCCCTACTTCGTTGATGTAGACTTTATTAGACATGGTGTTTTCTGTTCTGTAATGGGTTTCGTTATTATAAGTTAAGCCCCCAAACAGATATCAAGCTATTACGCCATTTTCGGTCAACTCTCTTATCTGTTGCGGCGATAGCTTCAATAATTGTTGCATTATTTCGGCGGTGTGCTGACCTAAGTCCGGTGGAGCTGTAAACGTTTGTTCAGTAGCCGCCGACATCTTTATGGGGTTACCAGGTTGTTGAACAGTTTGACCGTTCTTTAGTGGAACGTCCACTACCATTTTACGTTCAATAATTTGAATGTCTTCCAGGGCATGGGCGAAGTCATTCACCGGTGCTGCCGGGATGCGGTGTTCCTTCAATAACTCCAACCAGTACTCGCAGGTTTGTTTTTCAAAATAGCTTTGAACGCGCTGGTTGATAAATTGCCTTTGCTGCCAACGCTCGGGCTGACTTGAAAATTTAGACTGTAATAAATCTTCATCGTTCAATAGTTGCGCCAGGCGTTGGTAAAAGGCGTCTCCCATGCAAGCCACAATCAAATACCGGGACTGGGTTTTAAAGGTGCCGTAGGGTACGTGAACAAAGTGACTGTTACCCACGGCAGGGGGTTGTACACCGCTCATTAAATACATGGTGGCCATGTAATTTAGCATGGATACCTGGCAGTCTTGCATGGAAATATCAATATGCTGACCGCTGCCGGTTTGGTTGCGGGCATGGAGCGCCGCCAATATGCCCATAACAGCGAACATACCACCCCCCAGATCGCCAATGGGTATACCGGCTCTCAGGGGTGGCCCTCCGTCCTCGCCGGTAATGGACATACCACCTCCCATACCTTGGGCCACCAGGTCAAAGGCGGCCCGGTCCCTTTCAGGCCCGGTTTCACCAAATCCAGTGATGGAGCAAGTAATTATGCGAGGGTTGTGTTGTTTTAAGGTGTCATAGTCAATGCCCAGCCGCTTGGGTACCCCTTCGCCAAAGTTGTTGATCACCACGTCGGCTTTCTGCACTAACCGATAGAACAAATCCAAGCCTTGGGGATCTTTAAGATTAATACAGATGCTTTTTTTATTACGGCTTAGGGTAAGGAAGTAAGCACCAACTCCGTCTATGGAGTACTGTTCATCATCTGCTAACAGCTTGCGTGTGGCTTCTCCTTTGCCCGGAGGTTCCACTTTGATGCAATTGGCTCCCATATCCGCCAGCAACTGACTGCCGTAGGGCCCTGACAGCATATGGGTAAGATCGAGAATAGTTATGTCAGACAAGGTGTTCATGACTAAGCCCTTTTGTATGCAAAGTGGGAGCTTTGATGCCGTAAATAACGGTTGAAAAAGCTAATTCGATATGATTGTATACAATTTATAAAAATAAGCACTAGTTAGTCAATCCAGAGTGAGGCAAAAATTATGACGGATACGGCTCCGGAAACTCTCTCCAGGCCCAAGATAACCTTGAAGCCTGCCCACAATATGCATCATACCGCCTATCGATGCCGCGATGCCGAGCAAACCCGCTGGTTTTATGAAGATGTACTGGGGTTTAAGCTGGCCGCCGCCATGACCTTTGATGAAGAGCCAGGGCGTACGGAAAAGCGGGAATATATGCATCTATTCTTCCAAACCCCTGATGGCAACTTTATCGCGTTTTTCGATGCCCCAGACGATGTGGAAGAAAAGATGTTCATTGCCCGTCATGGTTTTGATCAGCACATCGCCTTTGAGGTGGAAAGTCTGGAGCAACTAAAAGCCTGGCGCCGTCATATTAACAAAATGGGTCGCCCCTGTTTTGGCCCCGTGGATCATGGTTTTCTTCATTCGATCTATATGTATGATCCCAATGGCTTGCAGGTGGAACTGACATTAAAGGATGAAAACTACCAGCAGATTCTGGAAAAGGATGCTGCCGTCGCCCGGGACGAACTGGCTAAATGGACCGAGAAAACCCGCAGCCAAAAATTGGCGCGTTTGAGTGAAGATGCCCTGGATCAGCGTGGCATTGATATGGCTAAGGCGGATTTTTCCAAGGTGAAGCTAACGGAGACCTCCCATGTCAGAGACTAAATATCAATACGACCGTATCCCCTATGCCTTGGCCTTTCCTGAACAGTCGGCTTTTAAAGATACTTACGGCGGTGCCATGGAATTTGTGGTGCTGGAATCCTATTGGTTAAAACCAAAGGACAAGCTTTCGGATACGGTTATTTTATTTATGCACCCCATTGGTGGTGGTGCCTATCTGCCTATGGTGTCAGCTCTGGCAAAAAAAGGCTGCCATGTGATTTATTGCAACAGCCGCTACCGGGGTACCGACAGCGCCTTGATTATGGAAAAAGTGGTGTTGGATATGGCGGCGTGTATTAAGGATGCCAAAGAAAAGAAAGGCTATAAAAAAGTGATACTGGCGGGTTGGAGCGGTGGTGGTTCGTTATCGCTGTTTTATCAAAGCCAGGCGGAAAATCCCACCATCACTGAAACCCCTGCCGGCGACCCATTGGATTTAGTGAAAGCCAATTTGATCCCCGCCGATGGCATGATGTTATTGGCGGCCCACATCAGCCGGGCCGGTACCATGACGGAATGGATGGACCCGTCCATATTGGATGAAAACGACCCCACTAAACGGGATGCGGAATTGGATATTTACGATGACAATAATCCCAATCAACCGCCCTACTCGCCGGAGTTTATTGAAAAATACCGCGCCGCCCAGATCGCCCGCAACCGCCGCATTACCCAATGGGTAAAAGCTAAATTAGAAAATTTTCGCAACGATGGTTTGCATACCCAGGAGTTTGCCTTTGTGGTGCATGGCACCATGGCAGACCCACGATTTATGGACCCCACCCTGGACCCCAATGAGCGCCAACCTAGATGGTGTTACTTGGGTGATCCCAAAACCGTTAACAACGGCCCGGTGGGCTTGGCTCGTTTTAACACCTTGCGGGGTTGGTTATCCCAATGGAGTTACGATGATTCCAATGCCGATGGTATTAAATGCGCGCAAACTATTTCCGTTCCCGCCATGGTGATTGGCAATGGTGCTGATGATGCCTGTACACCCAGCCATACCCACCGGTTGTATGAAGCCATTGGTCATGATGACAAAGAACTGCATGAGATCAAAGGCGCCAATCACTATTACTTTGCCCAGCCAGATCAGCTAAATCAGGCCGCAACCTTGTGTGTGGAGTGGATGGAAAAGAAGGGGTTTAATTTGGGAGGGTGATTTATACTTCATCGTAAACCGGGTTTAACCCCCAAGTTTGGTATTTACAAAGTCTTCTGCTGATTGGGCAGCTTCTCCCTCAAACTGAATTTGTCCCAGTTTGTAATTATCTCTGGCGAACCAGTTGTAAACGGTAATGGTTCCACCATCACTGAATGTGAGTATTAGATCCATGCCCGCTTGAGCGGCCAGGGTTTCATCGGCGCTGATACCCGTACCCAATTGTAATAAACCACGGGCAGCTTCGGTGTCTTCGTATTCGTAGATAATGTCGTTGCCATCGCCCAGTTGATAGTAAAACACATCTGCACTGTTATCGGCATCAAGATCACTGACGTTACCACCTCCATCGATGGTCACATCGTTGCCTGCTAGAATATCGTCGCCCAAACCGCCCTCGATTTCGTCTGCACTATAAAGCCCACGCACGGTGTCATCACCATCCGTGCCCAAAAGTATGTTCGACACAGTGGTGCCGTTCAGTTCTCCAGGGGCGAGCAGTGTTAGTGGTCTGTCGGAAACCCACTGGCTGGCATCTACTGGTGTTTGTCCAAAAAACTCCAGTTCGCCCAGACGGTAGCGCCCGGCTTCAAACCATCTTGCTATGGTTATGGAGTTGTCGGGATCCAGATAAAAAATCAAATCGTTATTTTCTCTGATGAGGGTGAAGTCAGCCTCGTCTATACGTGCGCCTAATTGCAACAGGCCACGATTACCCAGATTGGAAACGTTGGAGTAAATGATGTCATTGCCATCATTCGAATCGTAGACGTAGGTATCCTTTGCTCTGGACTCTACTACATTGGTGATATTGCCGTTTACCACATCCAGGGTGTTGGGAGTAAGAATATCATCGCCCCTGCCACCGGTGATGATGTCTGCGCCTTCGCCTCCGCGCAGTATGTCATCTTCCGGTGTGCCGTCCAGCAGATCATCTCCGCTGGTGCCATCAATTATCATATTCGATACGCTAAACCCCAGGTCGTTCACCAATGTGTTGGCGTCCACTGGTTCGTTATCAGCAAATTGGACGTTACGAATTCGATAACGTCTGCCGGAGAACCAGCGATCAATGGTAACGGAGTTTTCGTCGTTGAAATAGAAAATCAGGTCTGTGCCGTCACGTATGAGTTGCAGTTGCCCTAGGGCATTACTGTCGGTAAATACAAGCAACCCACGGGGAAACTCGAATGCGTTATTGGAGTAGATGGTGTCTTTGCCATCATCGCGATTATAGATGTAGGTATCCGCCTGAAGGCTGGGTTCGACCGCCACCACGTCACCTTCTGCATTGATGGTAACGGCGTTGGGCGTGAGTATGTCGTTGCCTTTTCCACCAATGAGTATATCTTCTCCCAGGCCACCCATGATTACATCATCACCATCCTGGCCGTAAACCTCATTGCGATGGTCGTTGCGATCGTCTGCCCCTGGGAAGACGTCATCTGCATCGGTGAGGGACTGGGTCAATGGGATCAATTGTAAAATCTCTTCGTAGGTATATTCGGTTTTATCCGGTAGCCGGAATACGGGAACCTGATACTCTTCGCCGAGATACCAATTTGTGAAGGTAACGTTTCGGTAACTCCATCGGTTCAGAATGAGCCAAGTGGTTAGGTCATTGCCGGACTTTTCGATAATGATGTCGTCGATGCCAAACGATCCTCGCACAAATATTCGACCGTAAGGTAATTCCAGGGTGCTGTTGTCCAGGGTATTTTCGATGGGTCGGGTACCCCAGGTGAGGATGTAACTGTTATCGCATTCCGCAGGTTTGGTTTTTACCACGTTGGGTCTCAGGCTGGCTTCCAGTTCCTGTAAGCTGAAACAATCGATGTTGTCGTTACGATGCAGATAAACTGCCAACAATGTAGTCTTGCCCACTAGAGGTGATACGTCTTCGATCAGATTATTGGACAGGTCAATACGTTCCAGTTTGTCTAGGTCGGTTAACGCGCTGATGTCTTCAATTTGGTTATCCGATAGATCTGCACGTTTTAAAATTTCCATGTTACTTAAGCTGTTGATATCGCTGATTCCGGTATTGCTGATATCGAGTCGGCGCAAATTCAAGCTGCTTAGGGGAGTTAAGTCTGTGTCTGCCAGGGGATTATTGGCGCTAAGTAGCACTCTTAACCGGGACATATCTTGTAGGGGGGCTAAATCACTGATACCCGTATCGTTTATGTGTAATTCCACTACCCCGGTCATTGAGTTGAGGGCAGTAATATCTACGAGGGGGTTGTCGTCGAGATACAGTTTAGTGATGGTGCTGTTACCCGCCAGTTCTGTCAAAGCTGCTAGACCACTGTTGGGTATATCTAACGTCTCTAATATCGTGAGTGCTTCGATACCTTCCAGGTTGTCGAAACTGGCGCTCTCACAGGTAAGCAGAGTGACGTCGTCCAGGTTACCACGGTATTGAACCAGACTGACCATTTTGCCATTTTCTTCAAACGCGCAACGGGTGGTGTTGTTCACCAAAAAAGCCGGCAAAGGAGTTAATGGCCCTGCAACGCGCCCTGATGGCAGCTGATTGGACTCGAACGCTAGATTTCCATCTCCCCCACAACCGCTGCTGAGGATGGTGATTGCAACCGTTGTGAGGGCTGCAATTAATTGCCGGATGGCCATAAATTACCTATTTGAACTTCTTTTATTGGTGTCGGAATTAACCGTGCTTGTTTCAGGCGCTTGATAATACAATCATTCCCCAAAAATTGTCTGCCAACGGCAACAAAATTCGAACAAACATCCCTATTTTGTGTACCTAAATTGCTTTATTTGATTCCATTTCGGAAATTAATTCTGCTGCCAGGCGGCCGCTTTGGGCTGCTCCGTTCATAAACCCGTAGTATTCATCGCTAGTGTGTTCTCCGGCAAAAACCACATTTTCAAAATGGAAAAATTGCCGCTCGTCTGGATCGTCCGCTTCAATGTAGAGCCAGTCTTGTGCCAGTTCCGTGTATTGGCCTGGTTTGAAATTGGTATAACCCCCACCAATGTAACGGGTTTTATGCCAGGCGGTGCGACGGTAGCTGTGGTTACTGGCGCCCATTAGGCCTGGAATTAGAGCCTCATATTCTGCCAGCAGCTTCTCACCCTGTTCCTGAGGAGTGCCCTGGGCATACTCGGCCACCTCGTCGGCACTTAAGAAAAAAGTCAAAGCTGCGTCTTCCAACTCTGGCTGCCGTAAACTCCCATCCCAGATAAGGGATACGGATTGATCGCTCCAGGCTTCAATCTCAAACCCCTGTTGTTGCTGCCAGGGTCTACCTTTGACGCTGGCGATGAGCTTTTCGTTCCGTCCCAGATCCACTTCGTTGATAAATCTTGTAAGTTTGTGGGGAAAATCCAGCTTGATCTCCACCTGGCGCAATGTGGTAAAGGGTAGCGCCAGAATCACGTAATTCGCTTTTACTTTATGGATATGATTGAACGTCAGCTCGTATCCTTGGCCAGACTTGGCAATTTTTGTAAGTGGGCTGTGTAAGTGAATATGATCGTTTAGAAGTTCCCCAAGCTTTGTGGTCAACGTTTCGCTACCACCGTTTAAAACAAAAGCTTCATCGCTGGTGCTGAGCAAGTCCACGTGGTCACCGTCTATCACGGGTAATAGATAAAGCAGCTGAATGGCCGAAGAATCTTGGGCTTCTACCCCATATTCCACCCGTACGGTACTCTCAATTAGATATCGAACATCAGGATCGCTGGTTAAAAGTGCTCTGTGCTGATCCAGGTATTCCGTTAACGACTGCTTTTCAAATAGGGGTGCATAGGTATCCCAGTCGGAATCAAGCAATTCTGAATCAGTCATAATTTGTTGTGCTAAGGGACGCAGAGCTTCGGCTATTTCCGCTTCACTGCGGCGATAGCCGTTGAAGTAGTAGCCTACTTTATCTAAATCGGGGTTAGGCTCCAGTCGGTTAGTGAGTGAAAGTCCGAGATCCTGTGCCAGCGTGAGCATATCTTCGTGATCACTGTTGATAAGTTCTCCACCCAGGTCGGTGTCCAATCCCGGTGCCAACACGTTGTGCAATGTGCGGATGCGCCCGCCCACACGGCCTCTGGCTTCATAAATGGGCGCTTTTAGGCCTAGCTTTGCTAAGTAGTAACCGGCGGTTAAGCCGGCCAAACCCGCGCCCACTATTACGATGGGGTGTTGGCTGCCACTGCGGCAGGCGCTCAAACTGGCGCCCGCGGCCAGGGCCGCCATGGACATTGCTGAGGATTTTAGGATCTGACGCCGACTTTGGCTTATTTTGCTTTTGCTACCGGGCTTGCCGGTTGCCAACAAATTCTGGTTTCTTGCCCGTTGCAGCACGCGGATTATCCGATTCATGGCTGGTGTATGGGTCATATTCGATTCCTTCCTGATGGGATCCCGTCCATTTATATTGTTGCTAGACAATAGACCATCATATCCCTAAAAAATGCTAGTTTTACAAACACTTTTGTGGACTTTTTTGAAATTGTATACAATTTGATTTTTAATTGGAGGGAATTTGACCAATGACAGCTGACATATCCCTGAGCGCACAAGAACAGGAACTGTTTCGGGACAGCTTGCGTAAGTTCTTGGCAAAGGAAGTAGAGCCTCACTATGCCCAGTGGGAAAAGGACGAGATTTTCCCCCGGGAGCTGTGGAATAAGTTGGGTGAAAATGGCTATCTCTGTGTGGACGTGCCGGAGCAGTATGGCGGATATGGTGCAGACTTTAAGCTCAGCTCCATCATCATAGAAGAAATCGCGGCGGCAAACTACGGGGCATTGGCCTCAAGCGTGTCGGTGCATTCCGATATTGTGACGCCCTATATTTCCCATTTGGGCAGCGAAGACCAGAAACAAAAATGGTTGCCTAAGTTGGTCACCGGTGAAGCAGTGGGAGCCATTGGTATGACTGAACCCGGTGCGGGTTCTGACCTGCAGGGTATGCGCACATCGGCCAAGAGTCAGGGCTCTGATTACGTGATCAACGGTCAGAAAACGTTTATTACCAACGGCCAACATTGTGATTTGCTTATCGTGGCCACCAAAACCGATCCCGATGCGGGCGCTAAGGGCATCACCTTATTCACCCTGGATTGTGCTACCCCGGGTTTTCAAAGGGGCCGCAATCTGGAGAAGATGGGGCTTCATTCCGGTGATACGTCCGAACTGTTTTTCGACAATGTGGTATTGCCCGAATCAGAGATACTGGGCGGCCTGGGTATGGGCTTTGTGAATTTGATGAATGAGTTACCCCGGGAGCGTTTGATCTTGGCGGTTGCAGCGGTGGCGGCCTGTGAAGGTATGCTCAAACAAACGGTGGAATACGTAACGGAACGTCGCGCTTTTGGAACGGAAATTTCCAAGTTCCAAAATACCCGCTTCAAATTAGCCGAGCTAAAAACCCAAATTGAATTGAGTAAGGCCTTTATTAAACAAAGCAATGAAAAGTATCAACAGGGAGAGTTGAGTACTGTTGAAGCTTCCATGGCCAAGTTGGCCACCACAGAGCTGCAGTGCAAAGTAGCAGATGAATGTTTGCAATTATTCGGCGGCTACGGCTACATGATGGAGTATGGAATTTCCAGAGCCTACATGGATGCCAGGATTCAACGAATTTATGGGGGTACGTCCGAAATTATGAAGGAGATTATTGCCAGGGATATTGTAGGTAGATAGCAATGGAAGAAGTATCCAAGTCTACCCGATCAATCAATGTCACTGAGCTTTTGCGGGAACAGTTGCTGGGGGGCGAGTTCGCTCCCAATACGCGCTTGCAAGAAACGGCACTGGCAAAACGCATGGGTGTATCCCGCACCCCCATTCGTGAATCCTTAAGAGTGCTAGCCAAAGATGGCTTGCTGAATTACGCGCCCAACAGGGGGTATTCCGTACGCCCGTTTTCACTTGAAGACATTGTTGCGGCGTTTCGTGTGCGTTCGGTCTTGGAAGGTTTGGGTTGTCGTTTGATTGCAGAGCGCGGTATGGGAACTGAGTTGAATAAACGTCTTGCCGATACTCTGCAATTAGGAGAACAACTACTTGTCAGTGGACAGCTGGAGAACGGTGAATTTGTAGAATGGCGGGAGATGAATAAGGACTTCCATTTGGCTATTTTGCAGGAAACGGAGAATGACCTGCTGGTACGATTTGCCAATGCCTCGCGAAATATTCCCATCGTGTTTAATGGTTCTTTCAAGTGGTATTCCTTGCGTGCCTTTCAACGGGCTCAGGACCATCATCAGGCTATCTACAGCGCGCTACTTAACCAACAGCCAGACAGGGCGGACTTTATGATGCAAGAGCACATAATGCATGCGGCAGATATTCTAAAACAAAATTATGGAGAGCCATTATGACGGATTCTATTTTTTCTGTGGCGGGTAAAGTGGCGTTGGTTACCGGCGGTACCAGTGGTATCGGTTTTATGATTGCAACTGGGTTAGTGAAAAACGGTGCCAAGGTCTATGTGGCATCCCGCAAAGCAGAAGCCTGTGAGAGAACCGCGCAACAGCTGTCGGAATTTGGTGTTTGCGTGGGTATTGCTGCTGATCTTTCCACGCCCCAAGGCTGTGTGGATTTGGTAGCAGCCATAGCGGAGAAAGAAAATGCACTTCATATATTGGTTAATAACGCCGGTGCCACCTGGGGTGCACCTTTGCAGGATTACCCTGGTGAGGCCTGGGATAAGATTCAAAATCTTAATGTGAAGTCTGCATTTGTGATGACGCAAAAATGTTTACCGTTGTTGGAAGCGGGTTCCAGTAGCGAAGATCCTGCGCGGGTTATTAATATCACATCAGTAGCAGGTACACTGACGTCCAGTATGAGTGCTTATGCTTACGGTCCCAGTAAGGCGGCACTTAACCATCTTACTCGCATATTGGCGGCGGAATTGGCCGAGAAACAGATTACGGTGAATGCCATAGCACCGGGCGTATTTCCCAGTAAGATGACACGTTTTGCTTTGCAGGACGAGGAAACCGCCCAGCGGCAAAGTGAGCGTATTCCATTGCAACGTTTAGGAGAGCCTAGGGATATGGAAGGGTTAGCGGTGTTTTTAGCTTCCCCGGCGGCGGCTTACATTACCGGCAATGTCATTTTCCTAGATGGTGGATCGTCGGTTAAAGCCACGGAATTTATGTGAAGTTTACAATGTTCACTTAACGGCTCGGATAGTGTTGTTTTGTTTGTCCTGGTACATGAGCTGGTCCACTTCGGATATCATTTTTTCTATGGAGCTGTCCTGAGAGGGAATGTATAGACCAGACCCGATGCTGACGCGAATATTCAGATTGGCTAACTCACCGATGCATTGATCTTTTAATTCCATTCTTATGCGTTGAGTGAGTTTGTATAAAGCGTTTTCTTCTTCTGCCAGCATTACGATGACAAATTCATCGCCGCCAAAGCGGCCTGCAATGTCGCTTTCTCGCAGCACATTTCGTATGGCAGTGGCAAGGGCTTCAATGACCTTGTCGCCCACGCGGTGTCCATGTTGATCATTGATGCCCTTGAGGTTATCCAGATCCAGATACAAAACACCGATTTTCTGGTTGAGTCGATTGGCTAATCTAACCTGCTTATCAGCCTGTACAAAGAAGCCCCGGCGATTCAACAATCGAGTAAGGTCGTCTTTAGCGGAAAGCTCCAATAATTGCAGGAATTGTTGGTTCAGCAGTAAATCCGCTTCCACCAAATCACGAAACTGCCATATCAGGTCTTGATAGGTCTTGTTGTAGTGGGTTACCGCGTAATCTACCACTGACAGGGTGCCAAAGTTAGAGCCATCAGGCCAATAAATGGGTACCCCGAGATAAGAGTTGATGTTGCTTTCAGCCACCATTGGGTTGTTTCTCCATTGGGATTGCCCACTTGCATGGTTTTCATAGAGCAATTCGCAGGAAGAGATGACTTTTTCACAAAAAAGATTATCGGATCGTTCGAATTTATTTCCAGCTTTGTAAGGCTCGGAAGAATTTTCGCTGGTCACCACCATTTGAAATTGGTCAGCGCTGCATTGGGTGATATAAGCCGCGGATGCCTCATATAATCGGGTAATGAGGTCCACGGTGGTTTGCCATTTTTTTATGGATATCATGGGATTCTGCTTATCTAGAATCCAGTCTTCACGGTTGAACATGGCTGACGATAATTCCCAAAGATGTTTAGTTAAGTATAGCGTCTTCTTTGGGAAGTGCAGGTAAAGCCAATCGTATAGGTAAAACTACCAAAACCGTTGGAATCGTGCCCTGCTTTAAGTTGTACGATAGTCCACAGAAATTGGCTTAATGTCGCCAAAAAGTTGGGGTGAACAATACTAATAGCGTGAAAATTTCCAACCGTCCCAACAACATAGCGAAACACAAAATCCACTTGGCTGTATCACTGATATCACCATAATGGGCTGACACATCCCCCAGGCCGGGGCCCAGGTTATTGATACAGGCGGCCACTGCGGAAAACCCGGTGATCAAATCCATGCCGGTGGCCAAGAGTGCCAGGAACAAGAAACAAAAACTGATGAGGTAGATGCCAAAAAACCCCCACACCGCTTCGATTACCCGGTCGGGAACCGCTTTATTGGAGAGTTTGATAATCATCACCGCGTTGGGGTGAATCAAGCGCCGTATTTCCCGCAGCCCCTGCTTGAACATAAGGTTAACTCGAATCACTTTTATACCGCCACCGGTTGAGCCTGCGCAGGCCCCTATCATGCTGCCCATAATTAATGCTGTGGCCAACATGGGGTGCCAGTGGGCAAAATCCGCCACTCCGTAACCGGTGGTAGTGGCCAGGGAAACGGTTTCGAACAGGGCGTGGCGCGCCGCCAGGAGTGGGTCCTGGTATTCTTTTGCCAGTAACAGCCCGAAAAACACCAGGGCGCTGATGCTCAGCAACACTGTGCTGTAGAAACGAAATTCCGGGTCCGCCAGGTAGGAAGTGATACGGCGTCGTCGCCAGGCCAAAAAATGCAGGCCAAAATTAATTCCTGCCAGAAACATGAACAGCACTGTCACCAATTCAATGGCGACGCTATCAAAATAACCGATACTGGCATCGTGTGTGGAAAATCCACCGATGGCCACGGTGGAAAAACTGTGACTTATGGCGTCGAAAAGGGACATGCCGCAGACCCAGTAGGCAGCGGCGCAAGCTAATGTGAGGGAGACGTAGATATACCAAAGGGCTTTGGCGGTCTCCGTTATTCGGGGGGTGAGTTTGTTGTCTTTGATGGGGCCCGGTGCTTCGGCGCGATACAACTGCATGCCGCCAATGCCCAACATGGGTAAGATGGCCACCGCTAACACAATGATCCCCATGCCTCCCAACCATTGCAGTTGTTGGCGGTAAAACAGAATGGACTTGGGTAGTTGATCAATGCCACTGATGACCGTGGCACCGGTGGTGGTTAAGCCAGAAATAGATTCGAACACCGCGTCTGCCGGAGCCATTTTGGGGGTATCCCCCAGCATAAATGGAATAGCACCATAGCCACCCAACACGGTCCAGAATAATACAACAACTAGAAAACCGTCCCGCACCCTCAGGTCCTGCTTGCGGTTTTGCACCGGTAACCAGCATAGCAATCCGGAAATCAGGGTGATGGCAAAAGCGAATAAAAATTGCTTGGCCCCGCCGTCGTCGTATATCACCGCCACCAGGGCAGGAATCAACATGGTGCTGCTGTACACCATCAACAACAAGCCAAGAATACGTAGGATGACAGCAGGATGCATAATCTGACCTGTGGTGATTAAAAGAAAGTAATGCCCACTTGGAAGAGCCGTTCCACATCTTGTATGCGGCGTTTGTCCACTAAAAACAAGACCACATGATCGTCGGATTCCACTTCAATATCATCGTGGGCTATCAGCACCTGGTCATTGCGAATGATGGCGCCAATGGTGGTTCCGTCCGGCAAATCAATATCACCGATGGCTTTACCCACTACCTTTGATGAGCGTTCGTCGCCATGGGCAATGGCTTCAATAGATTCCGCCGCTCCCCGACGCAGGGAGTGTACGTTGGCCACGTCACCGCGCCGCACGTGGGTAAGCAAACTGCCTATGGTGGCCTGTTGGGGTGATATGGCAATGTCGATATCGCCACCTTGAACCAAGTCCACATAAGCTGGGTTATTGATCAGAGTCATAACTTTATTCGCCCCTAACCGTTTTGCCAGCATGGAGGACATAATGTTGGCTTCGTCGTCATTGGTGACGGCAATAAAGATGTCCGTATCTTCCACGTTCTCTTCCAACAACAGGTCTTGATCCGATGCGTTGCCTTTGATCACTATGGTTTTGTTGAGCTTCTCCGCTAGAAAACCACAACGCTCTGTGTTGCGTTCGATAATCTTAACCTGATAGCGATTTTCCAGGGCCTCACAGAGGCGCTCACCGATATTGCCACCCCCGGCGATAATAATGCGTTTGTAGTTGTGTTCCAGCCCCCGCAGTTCACTCATCACCGCTCGAATATGGTTTTTCGCGGCGATAAAAAACACTTCGTCATCGGCTTCAATGATGGTGGTGCCTTCCGGCAGGATGGGGCGATCACGTCGGAAGATGGCGGCCACCCGGGTGTCCACCGATGGCATATGTTGGCGCAGATAGCGAAGTTCTCTGCCCACCAATGGGCCATTGAAATAGGCCTTCACTGCCACCAGTTGCAGTTTGCCCTCAGCAAAATCCAATACCTGCAGGGCGCCGGGATGTTCAATCAACCGGGTAATGTGATTGGTAACCACCTGTTCAGGAGAAATGATCACGTCAATGGGGAAGGCTTCATTGCCGAACAGCCCTGCACTCTTCTTTATATAATTGGCGGAGCGCACGCGGGCGATCTTGGTGGGGGTGCGGTGAAGCGAGTAAGCGATCTGACACGCCACCATGTTAATCTCATCGCTGTTAGTCACGGCGATTAACATGTCGGCATCGTCAGCACCGGCCTGATGCAATACATTGGGGTGCGAAGCCATTCCGGTGACCGTTCTAATATCAAAGCGATCCTGCAGCTCGTGCAAACGCTCGCTGTTGATGTCCACCACGGTGATATCGTTGTGCTCGCTGGCCAGATTGGCGGCGAGGGTTCCGCCCACTTGTCCTGCACCCAAAATAATAATTTTCACGCTGTGGTTGCTCTCTGGCTCAACGGTCTGTGGCTGGTTTGGTTAATGCTAACATCTTTTTAGACAAGCATAGTAGAAACCGTCTTGAGCGTTAATGGTTGGAAACAATTGCAATTCGGCTTTGCCGTCCGAACCCCATTGTGAATCGATGGATTGGGTATTCACTTGACATTGCTGCTGCAGAAAACCGCTGATCACTCGTTGATTTTCCTGGGGCATCACGGAGCAGGTGGCGTAAAGTAGAGTGCCACCGGGTTTTAAAATGGAAAATGCCGCTTGCAGCAATGTCAGCTGGGTTTCCGCCAGCGCTTTTATGTCAGACCGTTTGCGTAGCCACTTTATGTCCGGGTGACGGCGAATCACCCCAGTGGCTGAACAGGGCGCGTCCAGCAGAATGCGGTCAAACGGTTCTGGGTTTTGCGCTGCGTAATCTTGTAAGCTGCTGTGAACCAACTCCGCTTGCAGGTCTAATCTTGTGAGATTGTCAGCAACCCGTTGCAGTCGTTTGGCTTCGCTGTCCAGGGCGATCAGCTGCTGTAATTGCGGCTGTTGCTCCAGTATATGCCCGGTTTTGCCACCGGGAGCCGCGCAGGCATCCAGTATGCGTTCACCGGGCTGGGGGTCGAGGATATATGCGCTTAACTGTGCCGCTTCGTCCTGGACCGATGCCCAGCCCTGGTCGAACCCTGGCAACTTATCCACGTCCATGGGTTTGCTCAAGTACAGGGCGCTGGGAGCAAGTTCACCGGGGTGGGCCTGGATGTTGACCTGTTTTAGTTTTTGTAGATAGTCTTCGCGGCTGTGTTTGTTTAAGTTCACCCGCAGACACATGGGGCCGGCTTCGTTGTTGGCTTTAAGGATGGCGTCCTGTTGCTGTGGCCATGCGGCCCCCAGGGCATCCACCAGCCACTTTGGGTGGGCGTGAACAATGGCTTTGCTTTGGGGTAATTGCTGTTCCAGTTCCTGCTTGCGCCTTTGGGCGCTGCGCAGCATGCCATTGATCACTTTCACTGCCCAGGTTTTGTTGAGCTGGCGACAGCTTTCCACGGTTTCGGCGATAGCGGCGTGGTCCGGTATGCGAAGGTAAAACATTTGATACAGCCCCACTAACAACAGCGCGTGTATATCAGCATCTTTGGTTTTGAAAGGTTGTTGAATAAGTGGAGCTGCCAGTTTGTCCAGGCGGGTGTACCAGCGGCATACTCCAAAACAGATTTCCTGCAACAAACCTTTGTCTTTGCATTGGCTGGTAATGGGTGGCAACAACTCAGAAAGGGATTTGGGTTGCAGCTGTTGGCGGTTAAGCGGGAGAACCTGAATTAAAACTTTGGCAGCCAGGGTGCGGGTGTTCAATGGAATTGCTTCCCTGGGCTAAAGCGGTCGGCTTTTGAATTGAGCACCGCTGCGGCTGATAATCTTTTTGCGCCGCTGAGCTGGAGCTCAGTAATGCGCAGTATTCCTTCACCACAGGCCACATCGATACTGTCTTTGTTCACTGTCACGATGGTCCCCGCTGATTTGTCGCCAGGGCCCGGTAGTGCTTCCGTACTCCAGATGCGTACGGTTTCGCCATCCAGTTCCGCGTGGCTCACGGGCCAGGGGTTGAAGGCGCGAACCTGGTTATGAAGATCCTGGGCTGACTTTTGCCAATCTAATTTCGCTTCTTGTTTGCTGAGCTTGTGGGCATAGTTCGCCAACGAGTCGTCCTGTTTCTCAGCTGATTGTTGTTGGTTGCAGATCAAATCCAACGCTGTCACCGCATCTTTTGCCCCCATCTCTGCCAGACGATCATGGAGACTTCCGCCGGTATCCTGAGGTTGAATGGGGGTGGTGGATTTCAGCAACATGTCACCGGTATCCAGGCCTTCATCCATTTGCATAATGGTGACCCCGCTCTCCTTATCACCTGCGGCAATGGCCCGCTGGATGGGAGCGGCGCCGCGCCATCGGGGCAACAGAGATGCGTGAACATTAATACATCCCAAGCGCGGGGTTTCCAAAACCGCTTTTGGTAACAGTAGGCCATAGGCCACCACCACCATAATATCCGCCTGCAGTTGCTGTAGCTGTTGCAGATCGGCACCATCTTTAAAGTTAACCGGCTGATATACGGGAATGCCCTGTTCTTGGGCCATGGCTTTAACGGGGCTTGGGGTTAGCTTACGGCCCCGCCCCGCCGGGCGGTCCGGCTGGGTGTAACAGGCGATTACCTGGTGCTTAGATTGCAGAATCGCTTGTAACACGTTGGCGGCGAAGTCTGGAGTGCCGGCGAAGATAACTTTTAGGCTTGAGCTCAATGGTGTTTTCCTGTTCTCTCGTTTCTGGTTTTGTCCCAATTGGGTGGGTCGGGGCTGGAGCCGCTGCCGGGGGCTCGCCACTTGGCCTTCGGCTTCCCTGCGCTTCTCAAACTGAGTGGCGCTCGGGCAACTCGCCCTGCGGGCTCAGACACTCCCTCGCTGTATCCACTCAGTTCTGCGATGCTCGGCTGCGTAAAGAGCCCCCGGCAGCGGCTCCAGCCCCTAGCGGAATTTCGTATAAACCGGGACCTCTGACGGTCACTTCGCCTTAACCCGCTCTTTCTGATCTTTTACCAGCTTTTTACGGATCCGTTCCCGTTTTAGTTTGGAAATGTGATCCACAAACAATTTCCCTTCCAGGTGATCCAGCTCGTGCTGGATGCAGATGCTGAGGATGCCGTCGCATTCCATTTCATAGGGCTCGCCGTCCCGATTGAGGGCTTTTAGCAGAATTTTCTGGGCTCGAGTAACGGTTTCATAATAACCGGGTACGGACAGGCAGCCTTCTTCGTAGTCCTGCTCGCCTTCTAAGACGTCGTATTCGGGGTTAATTAACACCAAAGGTTGGGATTTGTCTTCGCTCACATCAATCACCACGATGCGTTGGTGAACGTTAACCTGGGTAGCTGCCAGCCCAATTCCGGGGGCTTCGTACATGGTTTCCAGCATGTCATCGGTCAGCTTGCGTACTTTGTCATCAACTTTTGTGACCGGCTTGGCCTTTGTACGCAGACGAGGGTCAGGAAATTCAAGAATATCCAATATTGCCATCTTGTGGTTGCCACTTTTCTAGTATAACTATAGATATTGTTGCTAAGATTATGATCATACAGGAATTGCTGAATGGGTTTTTGCTAAAGTTGTCTAAACTTTAATAGCAAAATACTGCGTAATGCGATTTTCACAGTGTTCGTATTAAGGTCTATAGTAAAACTTAAGCTATTGTGGTGCCTAATCGCGCCTTTTCCCATATGCGAATTACTTGCGAACAACAAGCTGCCTGTTGTCAGGCGTTGATAATGATAAAGGGATTCTCACAATGATGAAATCATTTCTCAGGCTGGTGGGCTGCTGTCTTCTGGGTATGACGATGCAGGCAACAGCGGTGGAATTGAAACCGGGTCACCCTGAAGTTTATTCGGTGAAGCAAGGTGATACCTTGTGGGATATCTCCAGTGTGTTCCTTAGTGACCCATGGCTGTGGCCTGAGCTGTGGCAGGTGAATCCACAAATCGATAACCCCCACCTGATCTACCCCGGTGATATGCTTAAGCTGGTGTATATCAACGGCCGACCTACATTGTCTGTTCAGCGTGGCCCCATGGTGTTTAAGCGAGGCGACACCATCAAGTTGACTCCTCAGATCCGAAGTGAGCCCTTACAATCGGTAATTCCCGCAATTCCACTGGAATTGATCCAAAGCTTTTTGGTGAATAACCGGGTGATGACGGAAGATGAAATCAATGCCTCACCTTATATTCTTGCTGGGGATGAGCAACACATTGTGATGGGTGTGGGCGATTATATGTACGCTCGGGGAGATTGGAGCAACAGCCAGCAGGCCTATGGCGTTTACCGCAAGGGCCCAGCCTATATCGACCCCGATACCAGAGAGCTGCTGGGTTTTGCAGCCCTTGACCTGGGTATGGCTCGTATGGAGAAGGTGGATGATGAGATCGCCCGCCTCAAGGTTACTTCCTCCAGTGAAGATATTCGTCCGCTTGATCGACTTATCCCCACAGAAGAGCGCAAAGTGGATTCCATCTTCTACCCTAAATCACCGGATATTGAGATAGAGGGAGAGATTCTGCACGTGTTCTCAGGTGTTCGTAACGTGAGCCAAAACGACGTTGTGGTGATTAATCGCGGTGATCGAGAAGGGGTGAAAATTGGCGATGTTATGGCGGTGTTAACCAAAGGTGAAGTGGTGAAAGATCGTATTACCCAGGAACTGGTTAAGTTACCGGATCAACGTCGGGGTATTCTGATGGTGTTTCGCACCTTTGATAAAGTCAGTTACGGCCTGATTTTACGCTCCGAAGCCCCTCTTAGTGTGGGCGATGTGGTAGCGAATCCCGAATAAACGGGCTAAGCCCCGCCCCGAACATTTGGGCCGCCTTGGTCAGTCAAACCGGGCGGCTTTTTTGTGCCTGACTAAGCGGTCTAAATCGTTGCAAATCATTAGGTTACATATTCAAACATCTGCTTGCCACCATTGCCGATGGTGGCCCTCTTGAAGCCGTGCCCACCCAGCAAGGGAATGTGGCGGTGGATTTTGTTCAGCCACAATGGGCTTCCGTGGGCATGTCCCTGATGGTGTTACCGTCTCTGCGAATGAATTTTGACGTGAAATGGGTGGATTACAGTGCTTTGCAAGAGTTGGTGTTCGAGTTTGATCGCAACTTGGACTATCTAACTTTGGGTAGTGTGGTGAATAACGTCGCGAATATCTACCACGGTGGTGCGGTTGGGGGTGACTATGCTGATCCCAACATACTGCGCTTACAACGCCGCTACCAAGCTGTGGTGGATTGGTCAATCGGCTTTGAATACCAATATAACAATAATATTAAGCTGCGGGCCGGGTATGAGCCCCGCACATCTTCCATTCCTGAGAATCGCCAGGATCTGCTGATTCCCATTGGCGATGCCAAACTATATAGCGTTGGCTTGGGTTACAGTTTTAAAGAACATACTTCCATTGATATGGCTTTGGGTTACATGACTTCCAGCCTGAGCATAGAGCCTGGAGAGAGTCGTAACATCAATTCAAGCCTGGAAGGGGATGTTCTGTACAACCCCTATCGAGACCTGAAGATTGACCATAACTTGGATATCTACGTATTTAGCCTAACCTACTCCACTCACTTCTAATTAAACCATTAAGTTGGTTTTCAAATAGTGAGCCCTTGACTCAGGTGTGGGTTTTAGCTTTATAGTGAACCTGATCTGCTAACACCCGTGTTTAGTCATTTTGGGTAACTTGTTGTGAGTGATTCCTGTTGTAGTGCCAAGACTGAAAACAAAGCCCCATCCCCCGAGCCAATAGTGAGCGCCGGTGGCTGCTGTCCCAGCACGTCTCAAGCGGAGAGTGATAGCTGCCATGACCACGCAAAGACCGATTGGTTATTCTGGGGTTCCGCTCTGGTGCTGGCTTTGTCGCTGCTGTTGTGGTTGGTGGGGCCATCGTGGATCAGTACGATGCCCACCTTAGGTACTTTTGTGGATGCCCAGGTGGGTTTAATAGGTGAAATGTGGTTAGGCATGCTTGTGGGTGTTATTTCCGTGGGCTTAATGAACCTGATACCCAAGAACACCCTATTGCAGGCCATCGGTGAACGTAGCGGCGTGGTGAGCATCATGCGTGCTGCAGCGGCGGGCGTGGTATTGGATTTATGTAACCATGGTCTGCTCCTCATTGCCAGTAAGCTCTACCGAAGTGGTGTCCACTACTCACAGGTGCTGGCCTTTCTGATAGCGTCGCCCTGGAACTCTCTCTCCCTAACTATCGTAATGTTCGCTTTGCTGGGTTGGCAATGGACAGTGACGTTTATCGTGTTATCGTTTTTGGTGGCGGTAATCACGGGTTTAGTTGTGCAAGCATTGGAGCAGAAAGGAAAAATTGCGGTTAACCCAAATCGGGACGCGGTTGCCGCGGAGCCCAAGCTCACAGTTAAGCAGCATATCCAGCAGTTGCGACAAAGCACCAGTCTGTGGCGTGTGATTTTTTGGGACAGCTTTAAAGAAAGCAAAATGATTATGCGCTGGCTGTTGTTGGGAATGGTGTTGGCGGCACTGATTAAAACATTCGTTTCCCAGGATATGATGCAGGTTTGGTTTGGTGCCACGCTAATGGGATTAGGCTTGACTCTGCTGGCCGCCACGGTAATTGAGGTATGCTCTGAGGGACTGCTTCCGGTTGCGGCGGATTTATTAACTCGGGCTTCTGCCCCAGGCAATGCCTTTACCTTTATGATGGCGGGGGTTTCCACGGATTACACAGAAATTCTGGTGTTAAAGCAAACCACCGGGCGCTGGCAGATGGCCCTGCTTTTGCCTCTGATTACCTTGCCTCAAATACTTCTCTTGGGTTTGATTTTAAACCATTTTTAGATAGTCGTTGCACCTTTCCAAGTTCGTCTATACTGGAAGTTACCGCTGTTAAAAAACGCCATCTATAGCCTATATGTCAGAAAGTCCTTTAGTAAATAGTACTGACACTTCAAGACTGCTCACGGATACCTACGTTGCACTTAGCAAAACCCCGGAAGTTTGGGGTGGGAGTCTGGGTGAAGCTTTGCGCCATATCACTCGCACCTGTGCGAATGCTTTAGGTGTGCAGCGCGCCAGCATCTGGCAAATAAAAGACAACATGAATTTTATGGAATGCAGTTGTTTGTATTTGGAAGAGCGCGACTGCTTTGAGCAAGGTCTGGTGTTGCAAGGACATGCTTACCCCCGCTATTTCACTGCCCTGAGTTTTGAACGGGTGGTTGCTGCAAACGACGCCCGCACCGATTCGCGAACCAAAGAGTTTGCTGAAGGCTATCTTAAACCTTTGAATATTCACTCCATGTTGGATGCCACCATTCGAGTGGAAGGTCAGGTTCGAGGCGTATTGTGCATGGAGCCTGTGGGTCAAAAGCGTAAGTGGAGTCCAATGGAGATGGATTTCATTGCCTCTATTTCAGAACTACTGTCTCAGTTGTATTTGTTTAACAGTATGCGAGACCGGGAAAGTCGTTTTCGTACTCTGTTCGAAAGTACCATGGACAGTATTTTTATTCTGAAGGCAGGAACAATTATTGAGTGCAATCCAGTTTCCACCACCATGTTCCGTTGCACACGAGAACAATTGATCGGTATTAGGGCTGAGCGAATTTCACCACATGTGCAACCGGATGGATCAGAATCTGAAAAGCTGGCTGAAGTAAATTTGGCCGCAACCTTGAACGGAAAACAGCTCACCTTTGAGTGGGTTCATCGACGATTTGATGGCGAACTATTCGATGCAGAAGTTACTCTGAGCCGAGTGCTCATTGATGGCGACTACTGCGTTATGGGTACCGTACGGGATGTCAGTGCACGTCGTTCTGCTGAAGCGGCATTATTGGAGTCTCAAGCCAAATTGGAATACCAGGCGAGCCATGATGCATTAACGGCTTTGCCCAATAGAGAGTCCTTGCACAAGATGGCCTCCCAGGGAATTTTGGCTGCCACTGATAACAATAAACAGTTAGCGGTTTTTTTATTGGATTTAAACCGATTCAAAGATGTTAACGATACCCTTGGCCATGGTATTGGCGATGTTGTACTTCAGCGAATGGCAAAACGAATGAACATTTTGCTGGAAAAAGAGCGAGCGGAATTATATCGGTTGGGCGGTGATGAGTTTGCTGTTCTGCAATATGATATTCCTAATAAAGAAGCCGCTGTAGACCTGGCGCAGAAGCTGAATCAGAGTTTGAAAAAGCCCCTTTCAATCGAGGGTATGGAACTGGAAATAGGCGCCAGTATCGGTATCGCTCTTTATCCCGACCATGGCGAGAACAGCCATGCTTTGTTACGTTGCTCTGATGTGGCCATGTACTACGCCAAGACCCACGGCCAATCTCACGCGTTTTATGACACCAACTATGATTCTCATAGCACTCAGCGATTATTGATGTTGGCCGACCTTAGCGTGGCCATGCGCGATAATCACCTGATGTTGTATTACCAACCCAGAATTGATCTTGCTACCGGTGTTTGTACTGGCTGTGAAGCGTTGTTGCGATGGCAACATCCTAAGCACGGTATGGTGCCACCGGGTGATTTTATTCCACTGGCAGAAATGACAGAGATAATTCACCCGCTAAGTTCTTGGGTGATTCGTACTGCATTGCAACAGGTAAGAAACTGGTTGGACCAGGGTTATGAAATTCCAGTAGCGGTGAACTTGTCGGCGCGTAACCTGGTGGATTTGCGTTGCCCGGAACAGGTAAGTGCACTGCTAAAAGAATTTGATATTCCCAATCACTTATTGGAGATTGAAATTACCGAAAGCGCTATCATAACCGACCCCCAACGTGCCATGCAGGTAGTAGCGGATTTTCACGATTTGGGTATTCACCTTGCCATTGATGATTTTGGTACCGGTTATTCTTCGCTAAGTTATTTAAAAAAGCTTCCCATCCAAACCTTAAAAATTGATCGATCATTTGTTTGCGATATGCTCACTGACGAAGCCGACGACGTCATCGTTCGATCCACAATTGGGTTAGCCCATAGCTTCGGCTTGGCTGTGGTTGCCGAAGGCGTGGAAAATGATGAGACTCTGGATGTATTACGCAGCTTAAATTGCGAACAAGCTCAGGGGTTTCATATATGCAGACCCATTCCCGTGGATGAATTCAATCAATGGATTCAAAGTCATCAAGTAGATCCAAAGCCTGTCAAATAAAAGTGATATTGGCTATTTGAACATCTGATGAACACTATGGTGGTGTCTAATTATACAAAGACTTGTTTCGTTTTTGTTCAGCCCCTGATTAATCCCGTTGCAAATTAATTGCGATCCCTGATTTCGTAAAGTAATATACTTTTCGACGCGTGAGCAGAGGTCAGCCATTTGTAGTGACTCTGCTTAAAACTATTTCTCAAACTGGTCAAATACTATGAAATTAAAAATGCTCATAGCGCTTGCTATCACGTTAGGATTTTCTGCGCCAACTTATGCTGGATTCTTGGATAAGGTCCAAAGAGAATTGCAAAAAGCAGACGAAAAAATCAACGATTTCAAAAACACAACTCAGGAAACGGTCACTTCTGTGAATGACACCATAGATTCTGCAGAAGACAGCGTTAACAGCATGGTGACGGGAAGCATTCCCTCCCGTCCGGGATCAAGATCAAACCCTTATGCTACACCAACACCTTCAGGGTTACCGGACTTGGCAACGGGTTATGATTTGTTCGGAATGGATTTGGGGTATTATACCAAACAGCAATTACAGACGGCGCTCTCATCGACCCAGATGGGTACTTATATTAACGATCGGCGTTATCAAATTAACATGCCTGCCTCAAATATATCGGGTACGGAACTGGTTGGCGTTACGCAGATATCTGCGAACTTGCCCAGTGGACTTGGTTGTAGCAGTGTTGCAGATAAAGCCATATCCAAATACATCAACGGGTCCACGTCTAGTATGGATGTTTATTCTGGTCGTGAGCAGTATTCTTGGGGTGGTTCAAATGTGGACAAACGCTACAAGAAAAACGCTGTGGATATAAATCAGTTTAAGAATAAAGTGGCCAGTTTTTCTGGATCAGGTCAGTTCCGCTTAAGCGGAGTATCCGATGCAACACAAAACGGCTCTGGAATGAATTTTGAAATATCCTGCCATGGTGGCGTTACCCAACAAGTCTATTTCCACTTGAATTCCGGAAAGTTGCCGGAGAAACTCAATATAATTTGAATCGGTCAATGCAACAACGAAAAGCCACCGCGCAAGCTACGCCTACGCCGGACTTCTAAGACAGGGCTTACCCGTTGCCGGAGCCGTCAATCATGACGGCTCTTTGAGGAGGGTGGCCTAGATAAAAGTAATATAGGGCACCAAAGCGGCACTGAACGACATTAAAAATCGGAATACAGGTACACCGATTAGACTTAATAGAATTAGACCAAGAAAAACGTGGGTGCCATAGCGGGCATTAAAGTTATCGTATTGATATTTTGCTTTTGATGGCAAAAACCAAGACATGATGTAGTGACCATCTAGTGGGCCAAGGGGAATTAAATTGAATAACATCAAAAGCAGATTGATGTTGGCCAATATGGTTAGGGCCGTTATCTGAGCTTCGTTCAGCTCAACTGCGTCACTTTGTAGTCCCCAGCTTAAAATATTCACCGCTACGATGGCAATCAGTAGATTCATAAGAGGCCCGGCTGCGGCGATGGCAGCCCCTCCCCATTTTTGTTTTACATTGCGGGGGTTAAACGGCACTGGCTTGGCGTAACCAAACCCAATCATCATTACCATTAACAGGCCTATTGGATCGATGTGGGCCGTTGGGTTGATGGTGAGCCTGCCTTGGCGAGCCGCAGTTTGGTCTCCCAATAAACTGGCGGCTTTAGCATGGCCGAACTCGTGCAGGGAAAGAGAAATAATGATGGCAACTAATATTATGCCGAACAATAACACTTGACCATTCAATAACAGGGGAAGCATAGAGCGTATCCAGTACAACGAAATCAGGTTGCCATCTTACCAGTAATTTTTGTGCCCTTGCTGTCTTTCTGGTCAGACTATTGACTACTGGAAGGTAACCCATGCACAAAGAAGAACTGGCTTATTGGCTTGCCCTATGGCGTACTCCGGGGGTGGGGTCCAGTTTATTCGGTAACATTTTGGAGCGCTACCCTGACCTAAGTTCACTGTTTCAGCTTGATGGTACCCAATTACGGGCCTGCGGCTTTAATCAAGTGCAGATCTCGTGTCTTAAGGGTTTCCATCTAGGCGAAGCTTCGCCACTGATTGAGGGGGTTCAGCGGGATTTGGAATGGCTTGAACAAAGCGATCTCAATCATATAGTGACATGGGCCCATGAGGAATATCCCCCTCTGCTGAGACAGATCAAAGGATCACCGCCTTTGATTTTTGTGCGTGGAGATTACTCTTGTTTGAATCTGCCTCAGATCGCCATAGTGGGTAGTCGAAATTGCAGCCGCAACGGCCGCAAGTTAGCCCATGATTTCTCTGGCTATTTCTCTGAGCAAGGGTTTATAACCAGTAGTGGCCTTGCTTTGGGCGTGGATACGTTTGCCCACAGGGGCGCGCTAGCGGCTGGGGGTAAAACCGTCGCGGTATTGGCCCACGGTTTAGATGATCTTTATCCCAAACGCAATAGAGCATTGGCGGCTGAGGTAGTAGAGAATGGCGCTTTGGTGTCTGAGTTGCCCATTGGAGTGAATCCAAAGCCGGAATATTTCCCCAGGCGAAACCGCATTATCAGCGGTTTAAGCCTGGGGGTATTGGTGGTGGAAGCGGCCCTAAAAAGTGGATCCCTGATTACCGCTCACGAAGCAGTGGATCAAGGACGGGAAGTTTTTGCCATTCCGGGGTCGATCAACGATCCCCTGGTGAAGGGATGCCACGGGTTAATACGCAATGGTGCTAAGTTGGTGGAAAATGCCCAGCATGTGGTGGAAGAGCTGGCTCCTCTGCTGGGCTTTATGCAGCAAACCAGTCTGGATCTTGATCAGGATGCCCAACTTTCCCCCTATGCTGATGGCTTTCGATACGCTGATGGCTCTTCCGAAGCCCGTTTATTGAACAGCTTGGAATATGAGCCCGTGAGTCTGGACAAATTGGTAGGATTAACCGGGTTGGCGGTGGCGGAAGTCAGTTCTGCCCTTGTTTTGTTGGAAATGGACGGGGTTGTGGCCCAGCGTCAGGGGGGTTACTACCTAATATAGGTTGCTAACTTGAATCCCTGTGCTGCCTGAGGTAAGTTCCTCGCTCGTTATGACTCTGTACTCCTCCTCCGTCTGTGTAGGTAATGTAGGTACCTGAATGACCACTCCTTTTGTCGCCATATTAATGGGTTCGGATTCTGAGCTTGTTCAAGTGGAGCCCGCTATGGACAGCTTGAAGAAGTTCAAAGTTGATTTTGAAGTCAAAGTTACCTGCGCCCATAGAACTCCGGAAATGATCCACGACTACGTGAGGGATGCTGATAAGCGCGGCTGTTCGGTGTTTATTTGTGCGGAGGGCATGGCAGCCCATTTGGCCGGAACTGTGGCAGCCCATACGGTCAAACCTGTGGTGGGAATTCCTCTAGATGCGGCTTTGAATGGTTTGGATTCGTTATTATCCACCGTTCAAATGCCCGGTGGCATTCCAGTGGCCACAGTGGCCATTGGTAAAGCCGGGGCTAAAAATGCGGGCTATTTGGCGGCGCAAATGATGTCTCTGGCGGATCCTGAGCTGGCCAAGCGCTTACGGGAAAACCGGGAGCTCAATGCCAAAACGGTGCAGGAAAAAGATGCTGCGCTACAAGCCCGTTTGGCCCAACAAGAACAATAATGTTGTCCCTCCGGCACCGCCTGGGTGCTTTCCGTGCCCTGGCTAAAGGCGAAGTGATTGCTTACCCCACTGAGTCAGTGTTTGGTTATGGCTGCGACCCGTTTAACCGTAAAGCGGTGCAACGGCTGTTGGCTATAAAAGGGCGTCCCATGGCAAAGGGGTTAATTCTGGTGGCGGCTAATGAGCAACAGGTGGAGCCATTGCTGGAGCCGCTTACGCCTTCTCAGCGTCAGATATTGTCTGAAACCTGGCCCGGTCCAGTTACTTGGTTGATTCCAGATTACAACTCTGTTATCCCATACTGGATTAAAGGTGAATTTGATAGTGTTGCGGTGAGAGTGAGCGCTCACCCCTTGGTGCGAGCGCTTTGCTCGGCATGGGGAGGTCCCCTTGTATCCACCAGTGCCAATGCCAGTGGCGAGCCTCCTGCTAGAAGCGAGTACTCACTACTTAGGCGCCAATTTCATCACGGAGAAGGCGCAGACTATATTGTTCCGGGCCAAACACAAAAACTAGCCAAACCCACGGAAATACGGGATCTACAAAGTGGTCGTATTATTCGTGCTTCGTAAGCCACAAGAGAGCAAATGCCATGAGCCAAATTGACCTTCAGCAGATCAAGAAATACTTACTTGCGCTGCAAGAGGATATTTGCCAACAGTTGGAGCAGGAAGAAGCCAGCACTTCTGTTTTTATTGAAGAGAGTTGGGATCGTGAACAGGGGGGTGGCGGTCGTTCCAGAGTACTGGAAGGGGGTGAAACCTTTGAAAAGGCGGGGGTAAACTTCTCCCATGTATTTGGTGCTGATCTGCCCAAGTCCGCCACCGCCCATCGCCCGGAGCTGGAAGGCCGTAATTTCCAGGCCATGGGGGTGTCCCTGGTGATTCACCCCCGTAATCCCATGGTACCCACATCCCATGCTAATGTGCGCTTTTTCATTGCGGAGAAAGAAGGTGTCGACCCAGTTTGGTGGTTTGGTGGTGGCTTTGACCTCACCCCTTACTATGGTTTTGAAGAAGACTGCTTGCACTGGCATAACACCGCCAAACAGGCCTGCGATCCCTTTGGTGAAGATATATACCCCCGCTATAAAAAGTGGTGCGATGAGTACTTTTATCTGAAGCATAGAGAAGAGACTCGCGGCATAGGCGGCCTGTTTTTTGATGATCTCAACCAGTGGGATCACGCCACCTGTTTTGATTTTATGAAAGCCGTTGGCAATGCCTATATTGAAGCCTACAGGCCTATTGTAACGAAAAGGAAAAACTTGCCTTACACGGAACAACAGCGGGAGTTCCAGCTCTATAGACGCGGTCGTTATGTGGAATTTAACCTGGTTTACGACAGGGGTACCCTGTTTGGCTTGCAAACCGGGGGGCGAACCGAGTCCATATTAATGTCCCTGCCGTCTCTGGTGAGTTGGAAATACAATTGGCAGCCACAACCCGACAGTGAGGAAGCAAGGCTCTATACTCACTTTTTAGGCGCCCGTGATTGGGTTTAAGCCGTCTCTAGCATTCATGGAATAACAGCGACATGAGTATCGATCGATATGGGGTTATGGGGAACCCAATCAAACACAGTAAATCACCCCTAATTCACAAGGCCTTTGCTGATCAGGTAGATCAAGAAATGACCTACACCAGCATATTGGTTGCAAAAGACGGCTTTCATCAGGCGGTTAGCGAGTTTTTTCGCGAAGGGGGCAAGGGGCTCAATATTACTGTGCCTTTTAAGCAGGAAGCCTTCGCCTGGCTGGATCAATGCAGTGAAAGAGCGCAGCTGGCCAGAGCGGTGAATACTATTATATTACGCACAGATGGAACCCTGTTTGGTGATAATACCGACGGAGTCGGCATGGTGCGGGACATTCTTAATAACCATGATGGGCGCATTACTGGTAAAAAGATACTGGTGCTTGGGGCCGGTGGCGCAGTTAGAGGCGTGCTGGGACCCCTATTGGCGGAGAACCCGGCCCAAGTGGTGATCACCAACCGCACCTATGAAAAAGCCCTGAATCTGGCGAAAGAATTTCAATCTTTAGGGTCCATTGAAGCGCAACCCATGAACCGCTTACAGGGACCGTTCAACTGGATTATCAATGGCACTTCCGCCAGTCTAGAAGGTGAGGTACCGTCGCTCCCTGACGGGGTGATTGGTGAGCACACCTGGGTCTACGACATGATGTACAGCAAGGAAACCACCCCGTTTAATGGGTGGGCATTGGAGCACGGTGCCGAGCAAGCATTTGATGGATTGGGCATGCTGGTGGAGCAAGCGGCGGAGTCTTTTCGTCAGTGGCGTGGTGTCATGCCCACCACTGCCATGGTGATGGCGCAGTTGCGGGCCAGTTAGTCCGGTTTGCAGCCAGTCAGTTCAAATTTGATTACACTATAGCGTACCAAATACTATCGGAGCAGTGACCGTGACAAATGTATTGTTGGAATCCCACTTGTTACCCCCGTTTAATCAGATCAAAGCCGATCAGGTTGAGCCCGCCATTAGCAAAATAATTGAAGACAATCACAAGCTCATCGCTGATCTTGTGGCACAGGTGCAGCAACACCCCGCCACCCTGGATAATTTTCTGTTGCCTTACGAAGAACTGAATGACAATTTATCCAAATCCTGGTCGCCGGTGAGCCACCTTAACAGCGTGATGAATAATGACGAACTGCGAGATGCTTATAATGCCTGTTTGCCCCTGCTGTCCAAATATTCCACCGAGCTAGGTCAACATCAGGGTTTGTATCAGGCTTATAAAGCGCTGAAAGATTCCGACGGATTTAACGGCTTCACTCCAGCCCAGAAGAAAACCATCGACAATGCCTTGCGTGATTTCCATTTGTCCGGTATTGATCTGCCTAAAGATGAGCAAAAACGCTACGGAGAAATCAGCCAGCGCCTGTCAGAATTAAACAGTAAGTTTTCTGAAAACGTGTTGGATTGCGGCAACGCCTTTAGCCATCACGTTACTGATAAGGACGAACTCAAAGGCTTACCGGAAACCCAGCTCCAGGCGGCGGAACTGGCAGCAAAAGAAAAAGACAAGACAGGCTATTTGCTAACCTTGGATATTCCCGTTTATATCGCAGTGATGACCTATTGCGAAAACCGTGAATTGCGCAAAACATTTTACGTGGCTTACAACACCAAAGCCTCAGATCAAGGCCCCTTTGCCGGTAAATATGATAACAATCCATTGATGGAAGAGATATTGGCGTTGCGTCATGAGTTGGCTGAGCTATTGGGGTTTGGTAACTACGCAGAACGGTCCATTGCCACCAAGATGACGGAAACCACCGATCAGGTAATGTCGTTTCTTTATGATTTGGCAGAGAAAGCGTTGCCTTCTGCCAAGCAGGAATACGAGGAACTGAAACAGTTCGCTTTGGAACAAGGCGAGCCGGATCTGCAAGCGTGGGATGTTAGTTTCTATAGCGAAAAGCTTAAGCAACAACGCTACGCCATTTCCCAAGAAGAGTTGCGTCCCTGGTTTCCGTTGGAGAAGGTACTATCGGGATTATTCACCATTGCCGAACGTTTATTTTCAGTGCGTTTTGAACAGGCTGACGATGTAGATTTGTATCATCCGGATGTGCGTTTTTACCGGGTCTTTAAAGGCAATGAACAGATCGCTGGCTTCTATATGGATCTTTTTGCGCGGGCTAAGAAACGCGGTGGGGCCTGGATGGACGTTTGTCGTTCCCGTCGGCGAACTCTAGCAGGTGATCTGCAACAACCGGTGGCTTACCTTACCTGTAACTTTAACGGCCCAGTTGGTGATAAGCCGGCTCTGCTTACCCACAATGAAGTGACTACGTTGTTTCATGAATTTGGCCATGGATTGCATCATATGCTCACCCAGGTGGAAGAAGATTCCGTTTCTGGCATTGCTGGCGTGGCCTGGGATGCGGTGGAATTACCCAGCCAGTTTTTAGAAAACTGGTGCTGGGAAAAAGACGCTATTCCTCTGATGTCGGGCCACTACGAAACTGGTGAACCATTGCCAGCGGAAATGCTGGAAAAAATGTTGGCAGCGAAGAATTTCCAATCGGCCATGATGATGGTGCGACAACTGGAGTTCTCTATTTTTGATTTTAAGATTCATCGCGATTACCACCCGGGCATGAACATTCATCAGGAATTGGAAGCGGTGCGTAAGCAAGTGGCGGTGATCGAACCTCCGGAATTCAATCGGTTTGAATGTAGCTTTAGCCATATTTTTGCCGGTGGCTATGCGGCAGGTTATTACAGCTACAAGTGGGCAGAGGTATTGTCCGCCGATGCATTCTCGCGGTTTGAAGAAGAAGGCATCTTCAGCCCGGATGTGGGCAAAGATTTCCTTGAACATATTTTGGAAAAAGGGGGGTCTGAAGAACCCATGGAACTGTTCAAGCGTTTCCGGGGGCGTGAGCCAAAGGTTGATGCCCTATTGAGACATTCTGGTTTAGCAGCCTAATATGAAAAAAATGTTTATCGCGGGTGCCGTGTGCCCCGCGTGTAATCAGATGGATAAGGTGTTTGTTTACCAAAAAGAGGGTGGCGACGTTGCCCAGTGCAATGCCTGTGGCCATGTTCAAGTTCGGCCAACAGAAGCGGAAGCACGGGCCGCTTCTGAATCCCCCTCTAATGAACAGGAACAGGCGGTGCGATTTATTAACAGTCCAAAGCCAGACAAATCCTAGCAGGCTGTTGAAAAACTATCTGCGTTGCCACTCCTTCGTTAAAAATCAGCTCAAAAGACCCAAAGCACTCGTTACACTCATGGGGCCGACTCTGCTCATTTACTATTTGTAAACTGCGCTTTTTCGCTAATTTTGGCACGGGCGGCGTTCCGCTTGCATTGGCTGCCTCGAAAACGTTTTTCAACAACCTGCTAGAGTCCTTTTTACTTTTTTTAATCGTATAACTCATCCAGGCCTGCGGAGTGACCGTCACTCATTACCATGCGGGCGTGGTGTCGTTGCAATAATCTCGGCTCCGCAACACCACAGGAATGGGCAATGGTGGCCACTTCGTATTGAATGTTGTGATGGTAGTGATAGACCCGTTCGGCTTTATTGGTGGGGTCCAGGCCCTGTTGTAGATGCTCATCGTGGGTGGTGATGCCCGTGGGACAGGTGTTTTTATTGCATTGTAAAGCTTGAATACAACCCAATGAAAACATAAAGCCCCGTGCACTTACGATAAAGTCCGCACCCACACAAATTGCGGTGGCTACTGCACTGGGGGTGATCAGTTTGCCGGAGCAAATCACTTTGATTCTTTCGCGCAATCCGTATTCGTTTAATTTGTTCACCAAAATGGGCAGAGACTCGCGGATGGGTAAGCCCACGTCGTCCATCAATGCCATGGGGGCAGCTCCAGTGCCACCATCGCAGCTGTCCAGAGTAATAAAATCCGGAGCTTGATGAATTCCCCGTTGTTTAATTTCCGTGAACAATTCGTCCAGCCACTTGGGTGACCCCAGTACGGCTTTGAAGCCGGTGGGTTTACCAGTTACTTCGCGCACGTGCTCCACCATGTCCATTAAATCCCCGGCGTTTTTAATTTCCGGGTGTCGATTTGGGCTAATTGAAGCCTCACCCACTTTAATGCCGCGAATGCTGGCAATTTCTTCGGTGACTTTGTTGGCGGGTAATATTCCACCCTTGCCTGGTTTTGCACCCTGACTGAGTTTGATTTCAAACATGCGAACGTTTTCGTGGCTGGCTATGTTTTTAAGTTTTTGGTCACTTAAATTACCTGCTTCATCCCGTACGCCGTATTTAGCGGTTCCTATTTGAAAAACCAAATCGCAGCCACCTTCCAAATGCCAGGGGGATAGGCCGCCCTCACCGGTGTTCATCCAACAACCGGCTTTTGCTGCACCGTGGGAGAGAGCTTGAACCGCGGGCTTGGATAATGCACCAAAACTCATGCCGGAAATATTAACGATGGATTTTGCTGTAAATGGATGGCGACAGTTTGCACCAATTAGCAACGGTGAAATTTCAGCGGTATCCTGGGAAAGGGTGGGATAGGCCGTGTTTACAAACATAATACTGCCCGGTTTGCTTAGATCTTTTGTGGAACCGAAAGCCACCGTGTTATCCAGGTTTTTCGCCGCGCGATAGACCCAGGAGCGTTGTGCGCGGTTGAATGGCAGCTCCTCCCTGTCCATGGCAAAAAAATACTGGCGGAAGAACTCACCTATATGCTCAAAAAAATAACGAAAGCGACCAATTACCGGATAATTACGGCGAATGGTTTGTTTGGTTTGGTGCCGGTCAATAAAATAAAGCACCACCACGACCACGCAGACTAATCCCACCGCAAAAATAAACAACGCAGTGAGAATTTCTAAACTGGTGAACAAGATATTGCTGATGTTTTCAGGTAAAAGGCTTTTCAAGTTTGTTCCCCCGGGGTAAGACTATTCCCGAATAAACAGGAAAATTAGAACGAATACAATGACCGAGCTCATCACAATGCTGGGTCCTGCTGGCGTGTCTGCAAACCAGGATAGCGCTAGGCCACTTAATACAGATGCCATTCCCACTAAACTGGCTTTGGCGGCCATGGCTTCCGGTGTGTTGGATAGTTTACGGGCTGCCGCAGGAGGGATAATGAGCATGGCGGTAATTAACAGTGCGCCAACCACCTTCATACCAATGGCAACCGTGCAGGCCAGTAACAGCATATACACCAACCGTACCCCGCCCACTGCTACCCCTTCGGCTTGTGCCAGCTCCTGACTAATGGTGATATTTAACAAAGGTGTCCAAATGAAATAGAGAGTGATGGCAATTAATATTCCCAGTGCCACAACCCAGCCCATATCTGCAAAACCGGTGGCTAGTAGGTCTCCAAACAGCAATCCCAACAGGTCCACTCGCACGTGATCCATAAAGCTGACGATCACAAGTCCAATGGCCAGTGAACCGTGGGCCATGATGCCCAATAAGGTATCGCTGCCAATAAAGCGTTGGCCTTGCAGTGCTGTTAGGGTAATTGCCATTAAGCCGCTCACGCAAACCACGGCCACAGTGGGATTTAGCTCAAATAAAAATCCTAGGGCAACCCCCAGTAAGGCCGAATGTGCCAGTGTGTCACCAAAATAGGCCATGCGACCCCACACCACAAAGCAGCCTAATGGACCGGCCACGGCCGCCAGTATCAATCCCACTATCAGTGCAGGCAACAGTAATTCAATCATGTTTGCAGCCTTCATGGTCGCCATCCACCACATGACCATCCAGATGGTGATGATGATCGTGATGGTGGGTATAGACAGCAATATCTTCCACTGAGCCAGTATCAAACAGACGTAGATATTCCGGGTGTTTTGATACGGCTTCTGCGGTGCCAGAGCAGCAGACGTGCTGATTCAAACACAGCACGCGATCGGTTTGGGCCATTACAAAATGCAGATCGTGAGAAACCATTAAGATGGCAAACCCCTGTTCATCCCGTAGTTTTGCCAGTAAATGATATAGCGCTTGTTGCCCTTGCAGATCCACACCCTGGGCGGGTTCGTCCAGTACCAACAGGTCCGGCTCCCGCAATAACGCCCGTGCTAGCAATACCCGTTGAAATTCACCTCCAGAAAGCTTCTGTACTGGGGTTTTTAATAGCTTGGTGGAGCCCACCTTGCCTAACACATTCACAATGTCTTTGGATTCAGGATTAGCGAGAGAAAGAAAACGTTCCACTGACAGGGGCAGGCTGGAATCCAGCGTCAGTTTCTGCGGCATATAGCCAATCCGCAGTCCTGCAGCCTTGCTACAAATTCCTTCGCTGGGCTTGTACAGCCCCAAAATGATCTTGAGCAGGCAAGACTTGCCCGCACCGTTAGGGCCAATGACTGTGAGAATTTCCCTGTTGTGAACTTGGAATGAGATTTTATCCAAAATTCTTTGTTGCTTAAAAGCCAGCCCCACATTGTGTAATTCCACCAGGGTATTTTTACTCATAGGGCGCGGCTCCCATAGCCACAGGGTATGCGGGGTTAATAGGCATTGGTAACGGAATCATTACTATAAATAACCTGAGCTTGTGGGTAGAAAAAACGTCATCAATTGTTAACTTCACTTTCATCTGCGTTGGAAATAATGCCCGATCACTTCCCCAAAATACAAGGTGATCAGGATGATAACAAAAACTGGCCAGTTGGCCGCAGGGCTTGTGGGCCTTTGCGTCTCAGCACAGGCTTTCAGCGCGTCGGATCTTATCATTTCAGAGTATATTGAAGGCTCGAGTAACAACAAAGCTATAGAATTGTACAACGGGACAGATCAAACCATCGATCTATCTGCCTACGAATTGATTACCTATTCAAATGGCAGTGCCGACCCAGGTTTGGTACTGAATTTGACTGGCCAAGTTGAGGCCGGTGATGTCTATGTAATCGCCCATAGCAGCGCCGATACAGCCATTCTCACTCAGGCGGATTTCACGTCGGGGGCAGGTATGTTCAATGGTGACGACGCCATAACGTTACTGAACGGTGGTGTTGTGGTAGACAGCATTGGACAAGTTGGTTTTGACCCCGGTTCACAATGGGGCAGCGGCGATGTTGGTACGCAGAATAACACCCTACGCCGTCTTGTGGCAGTGGAAGAAGGCGATTCCAATCCAGATGATATTTTTGATCCCAGCGCGGAATGGGAAGGCTTTGGTCAGGACGTTTTTGATGGCTTAGGTGCCCATGTAGGAAATGGTAATGGCGGTGGTGGTGAACCATCTGCGCCTGAACTGGGTGCCTGTGGCGATGCTGCAACCCTGATCAGTGCCGTTCAAGGTAGTGGGTTTGATTCCCCCTTGGAGGGCGAAACGGTAATCGTAGAAGCACAAGTGAGTGGCCTGCGAGTTAATGGATTTTTTATCCAGGAAGAGCCGAGCGACGAAGACGGCAATGATCTAACTTCAGAAGGTGTGTTTGTATTTGCTGACACAAACCTGGAAGTGGGCGAGCGGGTTCGTGTTATAGGTGAAGTAGATGAATACTTTGGGTTGACGGAATTAACCAATGTGAGCGATTGGCAAAGCTGCGAAGGTTCAGTTGAGCTGACCGAAACACAACTGAGCTTACCTTTGGCCGAGGGTGAAAGCCTGGAACCCTATGAGGCGATGCTGGTGGCGGTAACGGATCTAACGGTATTCGACATCAACAATCTGTGGCGTTATGGTGAAATTGGACTGAGCCATGAGTTAAAACGGGCGCCAACAGACAGGTATGCGCCAACTACACCTAAGTATTACGCGTTAATTGAGGCTAACGCTGCGAATCAAATCTATGTGGAAGATGATTTATCCGCTCGCTTTCCAGAGTTATTGAGTTTCTACCCTGATTTCAGTTACGCCAATCCCATTCGGGTAGGTGATAAAGTTTCCACTGTGGGGCCTTTAAATTACTCATTTGGACTGTATCGTATCAATCCTCTTGAACCTATAAACGTAGTAGGTGAACGGCCCGCCACACCGGATTTGAGGAGGGGCAACCTCACCATGGCCAGTTTCAACGTGCTGAACTATTTCAATGGTACAGATGACGGCAGTGGTGGTGTCACCTTTGACTATCCGGAAAATCGAGGTGCGGAAAACCTACAAGAATTTGAGCTACAGGAAGCACGAATTGTTGAAGCCATAGTATCTATGGATGCGGATGTGATCGGGCTGATGGAAATTGAAAATGACGGCTTTGGTGAAGACAGTGCCATTCAAAGCCTGGTGGATGCCGTTAACGCTAAGCTACGTTGGCGTGACCGTTATCGGTTTATTGCGACAGCCGATGGCGCCCCGGTGGGTAGCGATGCGATCGCTGTTGGTTTGCTTTATCGACCTGCAGTGGTTCGGCCCAAGCGAAAGGCCATCACTATTCCCATGCCCATTCAAACACGGGATGATGGAAGTCTGGTGCAGATGCGGACGGCATTATTACAGCGCTTTCAGCATCGCCGCAGCCGAAAACCATTTGCGATTGTGGTTAATCACTTTAAATCCAAGGGCTCAGGCTGCTGGGAAGACGATAACCTGAGTGATGAAATCACCACAGCGCAAAGTAGCTGCAATGCCTTGAGGGTGTCAGCTGCAGTTACCTTGGGTAAGGCGCTGGAAAGTTACAGATTGCCACGCCGGGTAATGATTATGGGTGACCTGAACTCCTACAGCGCCGAAGACCCCATTGCGGTGTTAACGGATTATGATCCCGTGGAGCGCGGTTATACCATCATGAGCGCAGTCAATACCGACGCTGATAATGGTCAAGCAGTTCCGGTTACAGATACCTTCGGCTATTACAGTGTGGCTAAGCTACTGGATCCCATTGGCTTTTCGTACTGGTTCTACCAAACTGCCCAGGTGGGTAGCCTGGATCATATATTGGTTAATAGGGCCTTTAAACGCAATCTGGTGGGCGCTACCCATTGGAATATCAATGGGGTAGAAGCCTATCAACTCCAATATGATCAGGCACTTACCTTCTATCCTGACGCTGATGGATACGCATTTACCGATGTAGGGCCTTATCGCAGCTCCGACCACGATCCCTTTGTGGTGTCCTTCCGCATGCGATAACCGTAGCCAGATAGAGCCAGCTTAGAGGCTGGCTAACGTGGTATACTGCTCGGCTTGTAGTATGACAAGCCGAGCTTTTATCTATGCATTTTCGCTCTTTGCTGTGTACAGCGATTCTAATATTCAGTTTTTCAACCAGCCTTAAAGCAGAATCACTTCAACTGGTGGTATCGGTTCGCCCTATCACGCTGTTGGTGCAAGAGCTGACTCAGTCTTTGCCTGTTAAGATCCAGACCCTATTGCCAAAGGGGGCGACTCCCCATGACTATGCGTTAAAGTTGAGTGATATTCGGGAAATTCAGCAAGCTGATATGGTGGTATGGTTGGGTCCAGGCAGTGAAGCCTATCTCAGCAAAGCCATGACCCATGCGGATCATCAGGTGATTTGGGAAGCCTTGCCTGGGTTGAATTTGCTACCTTTGCGCGGCGCGTTACACGGCGGCAACAGTCATGGTCATGAGCACCATCACAGCCATGATTCGCACTTGTCCCAGTTAGATCCTCATTTCTGGCTTTCTGTTCCCAATTCACTTCTTTTGCTAGACCAAATCCTTAATATACTGGTACAGCTTTATCCCGATGGTGAGGCTCAGCTCAATAAGAACAAAAATCGTATGCAACAACAATTACAAGGGCACCTAAAAAAATCTAAAGAGATGTTGGCGCTACAAACCAGTCCGTTTATCTTGGCTCACGATGCTTATCAATATATTGAGAAGGATTTGTCCATTCGCTCTCTGGCCACGGTGGTGTTGGACCCGGAAGTAAATCCGGGTATCAAGCATATTTTCACTCTCAAAAAATGGGTGAGATCTAAGAATGTGGCCTGCGTGGTAACGGATCCAACCGTATCCAGCGATTTAGTCAAAAAAATAGATCCCCATGGTCATTTGAAACGGATTGCTATTGATCCTCTAGGTTGGGATTTTTCAGGTAATCAATATTCCGAATGGATAAATAGAACCTACCAAAAACTAGAAGCGTGTTTGGCAATTACCAACTTAAATTCATAACGTAATTATGAGTTGAGACTTCAGCTCACCACACAGATTTAGGCTTCGACTAGTTTAGGGTTTAGGCGTTGCCGAAATACTCTTGGGCGTTTTAATCTCATAGATGAGAATATCAGGTCCTTTCAGGTGGCCTTTTTCGGGTAAGAAACTAACCGCGAGGCTGATATGGTCCGCGTTATTTAATTGGTCTACGAAAGCATTGACGATTTCTGGTTCAGCTCGGGTTCGTAGAGCTTTGGGTCGAATAACGAGATAACCAGGCTGAGCATTGTTGCTTAATACCTCCGTTGGTATCGTGAGATATTTATAGAAAACCAAATGAAAACGCTCCGATTCCACGTAATCTCTTTCCAGAGTGAAGTAGAATGCTTTTCCTCTTTCGTTATTTGATTTGAAACTATTAATTACCTCGGTAAGCTGGGATTTTTCCATTCTTAAGGGAACGGTGTGGTTGTTGGTTCGTGCCGTTGATCCTTCTATGTAAACGGTTGCGCCTTCCTTTTCCTGTTTGCTAAACCATTCATTTGCCAGTTGTCTGGTGTCGGTTTGTGTGAACTCAATGGCAGTGGCCACGCTTTCCCGCGTGGGAATAAAAATCACAAAAATAGTAAAAAGGCTAATTACTAGAATGGAACCATTGTTAAATCTACTTAAATTTGTTTTTGATAAAAACCAACCTATTCCAGTATAGATAAAGAGTCCAGCTACGAGGCTAATGAAGGGGAGCATAGGTAAAACATAGCGTGGATAAACCAAATACTCCACAGCAGTTGAACCTAATACCAAATAGAAAATGATTGCAAAGCTCGAAATAAAAATAAAGATTGGTTTTCTTTTGATTAGGCTAGTGAGCACGCCTAAAACAGAAATTATCAGAACCGGTAGGCTCACGGTGGTTTGTAGCACGTTCAAGTAATAGAGAAAAAAGTTGTTTCCACTACCAGTATCGGCGCCATTGTCGACTTCATTACTGATTGTAGCTATGGGATTGAGTTTATTTTGGTTGGTCTGACTAATGTCGGTAAACTCACTGCCTAAAAGAATGTCTGCAATTTTAGCCAGATAAATGTCAAAATTAAGAACAGCGCCTGGATTTAGGATTGAAAAAACCAATAAAAAAACCAAACCACTAATCAGAAGGCGTTTATCAAACAGGTTGGTTATTACTGCCACTAAATTGGAACGATTTAGATACTGGTGAATAAATATAAAGGGCAATACTAAAATTAACCCTGGCATTTTTGTTGCTGCAGCGAAACCAATAATAGTTCCTAGTATGGAGTAGCTGACGATTCCAGAATCTTTATTTAGCTTGCTCGCTTCTACGAAAAATAGCACACAGAAAAACGTGAGTAATATATCAACGGTTACATAGTGGCTATGCTCTACGTGCATGGGATTGCTCGCTAAAATCGCCGCTGCTATCAGGCCCGTTATAGGTTGATTATTTATGCTACCAATTCTATAAACCAAATAAATTGTTGCGGTCGCGATGAGCGCTGTGGTGAGCCGACCCAACAATAAAAACACGCTGGGATCGGAAATGAATTCTACTGCAAAATCTTTTGCACCTGACACAGTGCCTGTAAGATAGGCGAATATAAAGTAAATGCTGTATTCAATGAATAGGAAATAAAAGTAAACGCCTTTTCCCGTTCGTTCAAAATCAAAGCTGCCACTTCCTAATTGGAGTGCCCTGTGAATTTCAAACCCTTCATCCGGATGAAACATAAATGGTGTGCCAAAATCGCACCCTAAAACCCTCAAAAAGCATCCGGCGGATAGAATTAGTACAAGAATGACATTGGTGGTTTTAATACGCTTTAACATACTCAAGGTTCCAAGTTCGTCATGATCTAATGTGCGGGAATATTTTTGCCAATGGTCCAGCTTTGTTGAGAATACTTGAATAAATTTGTTCATCGTCATCTGTGGCAAGATTTAATAATCTTGGCATCACGGCGATTATATAGAATGCCAGCGGTGCGAATATAAAGCCGAGTATTAACCCTGAGAGAAACTGTTGTAACAACCAAATCAAAAGCCAAATAGATATGGATGCCACCGTTACTGTTATGATCAGGCTGTTACTGAATGGTGCAACTTTGTGTTTTGTGAATAGTATCCATGACATCAAACCATTCAGTATTGCCACTGACGTCACCATTGCCAGCGCGGAACCTATATAGCCATAATTTGGAATAAACAAAAAGGAAGCGCCAATCATACCCGCAAGGTTAATTAGAGAAACCAATAACAGGGATCTGGATTCTCCCAGAGCCACCAGGGTAAGATAGTTATTGCCAAAAAAGGTATTGATGCAAGCACCCAAGGCAATGATTTGCAGAACAACGGCGCTTGACGTGTATTGAGTTCCAAATAGAAATTGAACAACAAACTCTGCTTCAAATAAAACAAATACAAAAATGGGTATAGAGGTTAAAATAGCCCATTTAGTGACGCTTTGATAAAGGGTATTTATTCGATCTGTATCTGTTTTCTTATCCAAAGCAGATACGATTGGCAAGTACAGAAAGCCCATGGCCACCAACGGTATACCAAGTAGAGAAGTTAAGCGATTCGGAGCCGCGAAAAAAGCAACGGTTTCTGCGTCATGGAAATAATTTGTGATAGCGCTTATAAACCAACTTCCTAAAGACGGTACAATGGCAACTCCCATAATTGGAATGGAAAGCTTCAGTGTAGAAACCATCGCAATTCGATCGAGTTTGAATTTCAAAGGAATCTTTCGGTTTTTCTTATAGTAATAGGCATAAAGCGCTAACGTAATCAAAGCGGATGCCAAGTACAGAAATAAAACAATTTTCAATGATGCCACAGTAAAAAGTGCGAGACAAAGTAAACCTACTCGTAACCCCGTGGATAACAAGTCTTGAAAGATGACTTTGGGTGCCGTGTTTTGTTGAAACCGAAAGTAAGCACTGAGCATGTTCATGCTGCAATTAATCGGTACCGTGAAAGCCATCAACGTTAGAACCAAAACGAGGTTTTCACTTAAATTCCAAATCTGCGAATTGTTTGCAATATACGCTAATATTAGAGCGGCGGAGCTACTGCTTAAGAAAACGATAACAAAACTACTGGATAGTATATTTTGAGAGTGATTTTGATCATGGCTCGTATTAGGTTTCTGTGACGCTTGCCTAATCATCGCGGTAGGTACACCCATTAAGCAAAGTATGCTTAACATGGCAATGGTGGCGTTTCCAAGGGAAAAGTCCCCATATTCATCGACACTAAGCAGTCGTACTACAATTATTCCAGACAGCAACTGCAGTATGTTATTTAAAACCATTCCGACGGAAAACAGGCTTCCGCCCTTCACAATACGCTGAAATGGATTTTGTTGCTTACTCATAGCTACTACTGCCAGTGATCCAGATTCTTACCGCAAAACTCGGCGAGATTTTGGATGTCGGGCTTTAATTCTTTTGCTAATTGAGTTCGAGTTTCAGCATCAATTACGGGTTTTTCAGTATATTCACCTGTTTCATTCCAACTGAGTAAAGTGCGTTTAAAATTTTGTCGTAATGAGACAAAAGGAAAAACTGCCCGAAAGCTAAGTTTAAGCCATCCAGAACTATCAAGAAAATGTCTTAGACCGAGAAAGCGGGGTTTTGTAGCTTTGTGATGTCGCTGATTTACGTCTACGGGTAGGTAATCTTCATCCACGTTTAGAAAATGGAAAATTTTTTTCAATGTGGCGGCCGGGTCGCTTTCAAGCTCTTCCGTGAATAAAACCAGAATATTCTCTCTACTAGTATGTTGGAGGTAGCGTTCTATTTGAGGTAAATAGTGGCTACGGTCCATATAGCTAAAGTGCATTTTCTCGTCAAAATCAGCGGTCTCTAACCGGCGTTGCTCAGTTGCTAAAGCGTCTTCAAATTTAAGTTGCTCATGGCCCCGTCGTAACGACATTAAGTAGTGGGAAAATGCTCGCTCTATTGGGTTACGAAGAATAAAAATTAATTTTATGTTTGAAAATTCATCGAAGGTCTTCAGCATGCGTTCGAGTGAAGGGGCATAGTACATATAATCGGGGTCGATTTCGCCTATGGCTTTTTCAGTAGTGACGTTTGAATAGTACTTTTCAATGTAGTACTCGAACCCTTTGTGCCATTCTCTATCTCGGGCAAAGAACTTGGTTTCTTTCTGTTCTGGTAAATAGATTTCAGGGTGACTAACTAGCAGGTTTTGTAGAGTTGTTGTGCCTCCCTTTTGGGTGCCCAGAACAAAAAAATTGGGAAACATATCTACTTACTCCCTTAACCGTGATCGTTATAGTATCTAAGAAGGGGTTTAAGCGTGTTTTTCCAATCAAACTTATGGCTATATGTTTTTATTTGTTCGCTATCGAATTTATTGCTGGATGCGGATTCCATGATACTCTTGGCTAATTGATCAGGATCGCATGATGGCACGGTTATTCCGGCAATGTCGCCAATGTAGTTTTTCACGGAGCCTACGTCTGTGGCTATGATGGGTAAACCAAATTTAAAGCTCAAGAAGATGACACCGCTCTGATCAATGTGCTTATAAGGTAGAATCAAATAATCCGCTGCTTTAAAAAACCGTTCAATTTCGTCATCTTCAATCCAGTCGTTAAAGTAAGAAATTCGGCTTTTTGTTGGGCAAGCTTCTATAGCGGCGTCTATGACTTTGGCATATTCGGTTTTAGCCCGACCTGCAATAACCAAATGAAAACGTTGGTCAAGCTTTCCAAAAGCTTCAATGAGTTTATCAAGGCCCTTATATGGGCTAATCCTGCCAAAAAATAATAGCACGATAGGCTGTGGCTGAATGGTGTCTAGCCCTAGGACCTTTCTAGATTCATCCTTCGTTAGGCTGGTGATGGGTACTTCATCATTGATGCCATGTTCGACCACCATGATGTGACGGTCGGATATTCCATATTGTTCCACCAAGTCCTGTTTCATTTTATCTGTATGAACAATTAACCGTGAAGGTATTCTGTAAATAATCCAATATAAACACCACTTATAGAGCGTGTGATGTTCGTGTGGGAGTAGGTTGTGGACAGTAAGCAAATATTTCTTGTTGAAAAGCCGAAACCAAAAACCCTGTAAAATGCCATTTATCCACTCATTTGGGAAAAGACCAATAATATGGACTATTTTTCTACGAAACCCCAAGGTTCGCGCGAATAGCAGGAAGTTATAGCGTAAAAAATTACTAACCTTTTCAGCTAATGATTTCTCGTTTCCCAGGTTTTGTCCAAAATCGACGGACCGAATATTGGGTTCAAGGCTGCTGGGTTGTAGGTTGGATGAGTGGACCAAGGTAGGATTGATACCATCGGATGCAACGCCATTAGTAAATCCCAAAGTGTAATGAACTTGGAATCCATGCGAAATGATGAATAAGTTCATTAAAGGTGATGGTTCCATGAGAAGTCTTACCCACATCCTTATAGTTAGCTACATGCAATCTACCCCTAGAAACAGATAGCCAAAGAAATTCTTGGTGATATAGTATGAGATTGTTAATGAATGCACAATTCTGCTTTTGTTAAAAAGTGAGATAATTTCGGGTATCTTGCTTGTTGTAATTTTGTAAACATGGAAGATCTAGCCCTGCTGAGGCTCAGATTAGTAGAGGATGGAAGGCATACACATGCATCCGATTGACGTTTCAGTAATTATCGTTAGTTTTAACACAAGGGATTTACTGCGAGATTGCCTAAGTTCCATTATCACGAACACTCACGGGGTGAGCTACGAAATTATCGTAGTAGATAATGCATCCAAGGATGGCAGTGCCGATATGGTGAAAGAGGAATTCCCTAATGTGCATCTCATTGCCAGCGATGAAAACAATGGCTTCGCAAAGGGGAATAATATCGCGCTACCTCAGGTGAAAGGTAAACATATATTCTACTTGAACCCCGATACCGTGTTACTGAATGATGCAATCTCTCTACTAAGCAATTTTGTACATACTCACCCGGATTTGGGCTTTGTGGGTCCGCGTCTATATCGAAACACCCAACGTCTACACCATCCAACCATCCGCTTTTTTACGACACCGATTAGTATACTTTTTCGCCACACGCCAGGATATCAATATTGGCAGTTGTTTTTTGAGCGTTTTCTTGTTGATAAGACCTCTACCAGAGTTGTGGACTGGTTAATGGGGGCAGCACTAATGGGGCCTGCCGACTTGATTAAAGAAAACGGTGGGTTTGATGAAATATTCTTCGTATATTCCGAGGAGGAAGACTTATGTCGTCGTCTCAAACAAAAAGGTCGGAATACGTATTACTATCCCGAAGCTGAGATTGTCCATTTTTGGGGTGGCTCAAGTAGTCAGACGCCATCAATAGCGAACAAGTTCTTCTGGGATAGCCAGATGATATACCTTCTTCGTTATCACTCGAATGCCACTGTGAAGTGGTTTGTAAATGTTTTCAGTTTGATATTAACCGCTAAATTCTGGTTTGGGTCGAAAAAACGCCGGCCCTATCTTGTGCAAATTAAAGATATAATTCAGTTCCACAAACCTTGATCCGTCCATAGGGCGGAGTATATAGGTTAAAGGTTGACCGCTGAGGAGGTGTGTTAGCTGGTTTCCGCAGTGGTCTCTTCCACTTGGTAGGTTACCCGATAATCATATTCGGTTACTTGAGTGTCATTTGCTTCTTTTTCAACAGCTTGCTCGAATTCTGTACTATTTTTAGTCAGCTTGTAGAAAAGCTTGTACAGAAGCCGGTGTGAAAATAAAAAAATCCTAAACAGCAATAATTCGCCCGATTCGTTGTCTTTATTTCTGTGGGAGAGAGTGCGTTTCAGGGTTTTTATAAGGGAAAATTCGGATTTAAACGAGCTGGTTTTTCCCATTCTGTTGTGGCCGTAGGCCAGCCGCTTGCTTTTGCTTAGCAGACCCGCAAGAGTTCGGGGCGGATGACTTACTTTAACGTCTTCACAGAATGTCTCTTTTAAATTGGCCACACCGTATACTTTCCGGCCGAATTCCATATCTCCCCCGGAGAACAGAGATTCGTTGAAGCCGCCCACCTGCTCTGCCAAAGATCGACGGATCCACAAATTTGCGGTGGGTCCAAAATGTATCGTATTCATGTGCCTTTCTGAATTAAAATCAACATGTTGCTGATAGTCAGCAACGATCTTTGAGACCCCATCTCTAATGACATCTATCTTGCCGGCAACATAATCATATTTTTGTAGCTCGTCGACACCGTTTTTTATCCAATTTTTGTCGACGAATATGTCGGCATCAACAAATCCGATCCAGGCACCTTGACTGTGTTCCAACCCGCGGTTTCGCGCAAAATAGGAACCACGATTTGGGAATATTTTAACTTCTAAGGCTTTCTGGTTTTGACAGTATCTGCTGATATTAGGTGCAGCACCGTCATTGACGATAATCAGTTCTAATTGGTATCCATCCGGAATAGAGCATGAACGAATGGACCCCACCGTATCTATAAGGCCTTTAAGGTCCTTGTATACAGGAACGATTACAGAAATATACTTAGAGTTAGATTGGCGCTGAAAAGCCAGAATATCCATGGCGCATCACTCTTTTCCGTAAGAATTTCAACTGAAGTAATTCCAGCATATCATAGAGGATTACGGGATTGGTAGTATTAATCCCGAAGGTTTTCTGTACAAATTACGTAGCTAAAATGGCAACATGACGGTAGACTATATCGAAAATTGTGAGGGGCAGAGTTATATTAGCTAATCAATTTGGGGTTTAAGCTATTACGATTGCTTCCGGTAAAAGGACTTCCCAATTATTCTTGCGGTTAAAAGATGAACGGTGTCAATTACGAAGATAAAATCAGTATTAGCGACTTAGTAGCAATTGGTTGGCGTCATAAGAAAGCTTTCCTTGTGGTCTTTGTCCCTATACTGCTGCTAACCGGGTACCTTTCCATAGCCATTCCAGCAGAGTACCGCTCGTCGGCAACGCTTTTGGTGGAAGCCCAAGAGATTCCTGAATCTGCGGTTCAATCCACCATCGGTGGTTACGTGGAAGCTCGCCTTGCCGCTATTGAGAAGCGGATATTAGCCACTACGGCCTTTGCCACTGTTCTGCTTAGAGCTGGTATCCATGAAAGCCAACTGGATGCCGCCTATATTAGGGATGCAAGAAGGCGGATCAGTCGAGAAGCCACTATTATTGAATCGCCTAACCCTCGTGGAGTTTCTTCCACCATTTCATTTGAAGTATCTTTTGAATCCAGTGATCCTAATGTCGCTTATCTTGTGACGCGGCAATTGGCCGAGTTGTATATCATCGAAAATAGTAAGCTGCGCATTGGTTTGGTGGAAAGCACCAACAAGTTCTTGGAAGATGAAGCGAACCGTTTAAAAGTGCAGCTTAGAGATGTTGAGCAAAAGCTGGCACAATTTAAAGTGAAACATATTGGTGCTTTACCAGAAAACTTAGCGGCTAATATGAATAATATCGATAAAGCCGATATGACTATTCAGCTGTTGGATGACAGTATTAATCAATTACAATCACAAACCTTCCAGTTGCAGCAACAATTGCTAGCCGCCGAGAATGCTGAGGGCGTTGATGCCTTGCGTGAAGAGATAGAAAAGAAAAAGCTGCATTTGTCTCAAGCAAGGTTGCAATATACAGAAGCTCATCCAGACATTCAGGCATTAAAAGAATCGATCCGTGAGCTTGAGTTACTTGTCGCAAGTGGAATTGAGAAAGAAGCGAACACCAACAGTTCTCGGGTGGGTGGAATTAATGAAGCCACAACAACTGATGCAGATTTGGTGCTCATGCTGAAATCCCGTCTGAGCCAAGTATCTAATGAAGTGCTGCATCTAAGACAAAAACGAGATAGTTGGCAACAGAAAAAAAGCGAAATCGAATCTAGATTGATTTCATCGCCTGTGGTTGAACAAGAATATCAGGAACTACAGCGAGAACTATCGAACACGAAAGAGGCGCTTGATAAGTTAAAAACAAAGCAAATAGCGGCCCGTTTATCCCTTCAATTAGAGAAGGATGAAAAGGCCGAACGCTTTTCACTAGTGGAGCCCGCAATGTTACCTCAAGAGCCCTTTAAACCCAATCGGCCGGCCCTAGGGCTCCTGGGCTTTGTCCTTGCTTTTGGTTTGGGGGTTATCACTGTAGCAGTTGCCGAGCGCTATAGTTCAACAATTAATGGAGCAAAAGCCCTCGCTCGTATAATGGGCGAGCCACCGTTGGCAACCATTCCTGTTATCGACAAGATGTAAAGAACCGAAGGCTATTCAGGAGAAGAAGTTACCTTGGACAGAACTACTCGAGCAATTCAGAGAGCCAGCCGCTCAGCCAGAAGGGATAACAGCTACTTAGAGGCAAAGTATCTGGGTCAAGTTGAATTGTCTGCCAAGACTTTGGGCAAGAACAAGATAATTAACGTTGACGCTACCAATCCAGTTGTTGATAAGTACAAAGTGTTGCGTACGCGGGTATTGCAGCTCATGAGAGAAAATGACTGGAATATCATTGGTGTAACCAGCCCCTCTTCGAATACTGGAAAGTCAGTGACTGCGATTAATTTGGCAATTGCCATGGCATTGGATGCCACTCAATCGGTGATCCTGTTGGAAGCAGATTTAAGGAATCCCAGTTTTGCTGAAAAAATGGGTATACCCGATGGTACAGGCATGGTTGAGTACCTGAATTCGGTTGACGATGATTTTCGTAATTACTTACTTGCTACCAACTATAATAATCTGCGAATTCTTTGTTCTGAGAAAGCGTCGATTGTGTCTTCAGAAATATTTACCTCACTAAAAGCTCGGCGATTTATGTCGGAGCTTAAAGGGTTACCCAATACAACAGTGGTTTGCGACCTGCCTCCCATATTGGTGGGTGATGATGTGTTGGCATTTTCTGCGTATTTAGACGGTATTTTGATGGTTGTAGAAGATGGAAAAACTAAAACCAGTGATTTAGAGCAGGCGCTAAGTTTAATTAAAAAGACGCCTATTATAGGGACGGTGTTAAATAAGCATTGACATTGCTTAGGCTCAAATCAGAAACAATTCCAACATTGATTTTGTTTGGCCCCAGCTCAAAAGAATAACGCCGTATTATGTAACACCACACATGAGTTGTATTATGGATGATAAGCGCAATTTGCCCGAAGTATTGCATGTGGGATTTTCAAAGTGCGCTTCTACCTTTTTGCAGGCTTTTTTCGAAAGCCATCCTCAAATATATCTGGTAAATCAATCCCACTATTTTTCACCGTTTCAAATGGATTTTTATCACAAGGGTAAAGGTTGGTACTCAACTTTATACCAACAGGCGGGTAAGGACCAAAAAAAGTTAGAAAGTGATGAGCATATTATCATGCCGCTGTTGCATCCAATTTTACAGAGCGCCGCGACGACTATTGATTCCGTTAAAGAAGTAACCGAAAGAATGATTGAGACAAACCCTTCTGTGAAGGTTATTTTGATTGTTAGAAATCAGCTAAGTTTGATGGTCTCAAGGTATTCGGAGTTTCTTTTGTGTGGCGGAAAAAACGACTTTGAGACTTTCGTAGAAGAACAGTTGAGCTGTAGTAAAGATGGCAGGAATTACTATGAAAATTTCTATTTTCAAATTCTGAAAATTCTTGAATCACGTCTGGGTAAAGAAAATGTTTTATTCCTTATGCAAGAAAACCTCAGTGCGAATGAAGACGAAGTTATAGGTAAATTGTGCGACTTTATTGATGTTCCAAAAAGCAGGCCTCAAAAAAGGGATATTGCGAGCCGTCGTGTAGGGTTATCGCTTTTCGGCATGAAGATTGTTCGTAAGTTTAACTTTTTATTCGTGATTGAATGCAAAAAAAATTATCAAAATCCCCGTGTCAGAATGCCATTCATTTTATATAAGATTCTCATGAGGCTATATCGTCATATTGACTTCTACCTACCAGAAGTTGTGAAAGGCGACAAGTCATGCTTGTTAACACCAGAATTGAAAGAAAGGATTTTAGGTGTATTCCGAGAGGACAATCGTTTGCTGGGGGAATATTTGAATATTGATGTGGAAAAATTGGGTTATATAGCCACACAATAAAAAGCGCCTATAAAGTGATTGCTTAATAGGCGCTTAGATTATTCATTTGAATTGTCTAGTATAGGGGCAGTAAGCCTACTGTTTCCCAACTCAAATTATTACTGATCTACCTCAAAGGAGATGTTTTTAGGGGGTTTTGGTGAGACTGTTGGTATTGAAGCCTCTTGAACTCCATTGTCGAAAGCGAAGCTTTCATAAGTGTTGTTTTTGTCTCCCAAGGTGAAGTTATCTATGTATATAACGTATTCTTGCGGGCGCTTATCTCCACCAAAATAGATGCCGGTTTTGAATTTCCCAAATGGTTTGTCGCGTATTGCAGTTGGCCCCATTTTATCAACTACCATTTCACCGTTGATCCAAATCTGCAGGATGCCATCATTTTTCCAACTTCTTTTCCAACGAATCACAACATCGTTCCAGCTGTTGGATGCAAATTTGACTCGTTTGTGATCCTTAATCATTTGTTCTTTCACTGTTACTGAATGGGTCATTTCGATATCGACATTACCTTTTGGCCCGAGTAAGAAATGTACTTCCGGGGTGCTCTTGTTACCAGCTCCGTTCATTTGCAATATGATAAACCGTTTACCTTTGTTCCACCATGAATTGAAAGTACCTTCGTTGCTGGGTATGTAGTAAGACGTTTTGAGCCATATTTCTCTACCATGGGGGACCCGGCCTAAATCCAAATCATCAACCATATAAAATATTTCGTTTCGAGTCTTTACCTCGTTAACGAGATGTTTTGCACTACAGACACTATTCTTGTCCATGCCGTGAGCTTCTGCACGCAAGGATCGTTTGCCATGCCGTGCATAGGTTTTCACTATCTCGAAAGAGTTGTAACCGTGATCCTTTTTGTTGTAACAGCCGCCAGCCACATAAAGGCTTGGCTTGTACAAAACACCGTCTTCCCAGCTTTCTTTGTAAAATGCTCCAGCGTGGGCTGTTGCTGAAAATTGTAACAATGCAAACATCAAACTTGAGCTTGCTAAACTTAGTATCCATTTAAAGTTCATCGACATGGAATGACACTCCCAAGAAACCTAATAAAATCTACGACCGACTTAAACTGGTGATTGAAAAAATATAAATATTTGTTGGTCATTGCCTAATTTGCTACGCACCAACATTCAATTTAGATGCCACCAGCTCGCTAAAGCAAGTTTACATAGGTGCCGCGTATTCTTCCAATTGCGGTGTGCCAAGTGCATCTCAATTATTTATGTTTAGCGCTAATTAGTGATAATTATGTGTGTTTTAACTACAAACAACCGAGAACTCAGCCACATTTATGATGGTACTGGCACCGAAATTAACTCTGAATGCTAGTTTAGTTAGGGTTGTTGCTGAAGTAAATGCAAGATCATCTGATCATGAAACCAACGGTTAGTTACCAGATTACTTGTTGAGCGTTTACTGTCCATGGCTGATGGGTTCTGCTGGGCCACTAAATGACCAACCTCAAAGGTAGCATCAGACGAAATTGCCCTAAATTGAGTGACTTTTATGCTTACAACCTAGTATTATAAAAATCTATTTTATAGCGAAACGCTATTCTAAATATTTATCACTAAATTAGTGAACCGTTGGGGTTGTAGAAAGGAAGTCTAAACCTATGCCTAGTCAAAAGCATCTCGCCTATCAGTTAGCTCACTTTAAGAATGAAACGTTGCAACAGCTACGATTTCAGCTTGCTAAGTTATACCCTGTTCAGCCCACCTATCCTGACTTTATCGGTATTGGAGCGGCTCGTTCAGGCACCACCTGGCTGTACGCCCGCTTATCTGATCATCCAGATGTTCATGTGTCAAAAATCAAGGAATTACACTTCTTTGACCGCGCTAAGACTAGTACTGTAAAAGGTATGTATGATTTATCTATTGATAACCACTGGAATTGGTATTACAGGATGCTTGCGAATTCCAATGCACAAATGCGTGGAGAGATTACACCCGCGTATCTGATCTTACCCGATGAGACAATCGCCCAAATAGCTCAGCGCATGCCTAATCTAAAAATTCTTGTTTCAATTCGAAACCCCGTGAGTCGGGCCTGGTCTGCTCTGCGTAGGAATATTTGGCGTGACCTGGGTATAAAACCGTCTGAAATCAACGAAGACGACAAGCTGTTTGAAAAGTTGATGACTAAAGAATTGCTGTCGCGGGGGGATTACGAAGGGAATATACCTCGGTGGGAAAAGTTTTTTTCCAAAGAGCAAATCCACGTAATTTTTTTCGACGACATCGAGACTAAACCCCGGGAAGTCATTAATGATCTATGTACCTTTTTAGGCGTGGATCCTAGCCGGTTGCCACAAAATGACGGTGACAATGACAAAGTGAATAGTGCTCCTAATCAAGAAATAATTCCTGCATTTGCGCGTGCTAAGTTGGAGAAATACTACGAAAAACAAGCGCAATATATTCTGGATCGATTCGGTCGAGATTGTTCTGCATGGTATGAGAGCGGCGTTCTGTGAAGTGAATTTCTGGGGAAAATGAGATACAAGTCACTGGCATTTGGGGCCTAATTGATTTGCCACTTTGAGCAAGTGAAAAGTAGTGCATTTTTATGTGTTTTACACCACGATACAATCACACCCTTACTTCATACTATGATGTTGCTGCAACACATATCTTGATAAAAATCGTTTCTACATAATGGCAGTTGATGTTTAGTTTCTATGTATTGAAATCTTAGTTTATAAAATCCAGAAGTGTAATTTTTGACTGGTGGTGTATGAAAGCCCTCTTAATGATTTTTGTTATCGCAGGCAACTACAACTATTTTTATCTTGTACCGAATACCACTTTAATAAAGTACGCCCCCGATATTTCATTGCTGGTGCTATTTGGACTTTTGGGATATCAGACATTTATCGAGCGAACAGACTTAGCAAGAATAAATACCTTCGTTACGTGGTTTGTCTTTTGCTATCTTCTCTTGGTGATTATCCAGGCTTCAGTGGCGTCATTTTATTACGAGCAATCTGTTTTTGATGGAATAGTGGTTGCTCGGAAGCAATTTAGTTTTTTGGCTGCCATTAGTCTGATGATGATGTTCAAAACCGGTGCTGACATTGAAAAATTCATGACCTGGATGAGCATAGTAGCAGCGGTTATTGTCTATTTGGGCTTGGTAAACTATTTCGGCCCGACTATCTTTTATCACCGTTGGGCTGAGGGCCAAGGTATTAGGTCTGGGATAGTACGAGCCTATCTGCCTGGCCTAGAGATATTGGTGCTAGCGTTTATCTGGAATTTAGTAAAAATATTGAGTTCAGAAAGACTGTCACGGGTCAGCTTGATGTTTCTATTGATTGCTGTTTTTGGTCTTATATTTAGACAAACCAAGATGCACATAATCGTGTCTTTCTTGGTAGGAGTATTGGTTATGCTCTATTACCGGAAGTTTCTTCATGTTTTTATCATTACAGGAACGATATTTTTGGGTAGCTTTGCCTTTAGCACATTTACAAATCAAAATATCATAGTCAATATTTTCCAAACCGCCTATGAATCTGTGTTTACATCTGAAGAATCAATTGATGGGGGCGTCAATACTTGGGCTGGTCGAATGGAGCAAGTTGATGCATCGTTCAAAACCATCGAGGATACCTTTTTTACGGGTAGCGGTGGCGTGGTTATCCGCGGTATTGGTGTTGATGGGGGCGTTTCAAAAGAGCTTCATTTGATTAGTCGTGGAATGGATTTGGGCTACTTTGTCTGGGTAAAATTTTTCGGATTCCCAGGTATTCTTTTGCTGGCTGGATTATATATTTATGTGGTTTGGCAGAGAATAATAGCAACATCCAGGAGCTCCGATCCCTATTTCTATATTGATAATTATGCTTTTTTCCATTTTCTAATTATCGCTCTTTCAATGGTAACCATAGGCTATTTTAATCACGAACATGCCATATCAATTCTATGTGTTTGTTTGGCCATTATTGGTGTTCGTGCCAAGAGTTCACGTTTAGTAGGTCAAGGCCAATGATACCTAACCTTGTAATAGCCGGAGCACCGAAATGTGGTTCCACATCTTTATTTAGTTATTTGGAAGGCCACCCTTCGGTTTGTGCTGCAAATGAGCAAGAGACCCGCTTTTTAATTGACCCAGGTTATCCGTTATATAATCCGAATTACAACTTTGCCAATCTAGGCTTAGCTGGATATGATCAGTTTTTTACGGATTTTAACGAAACCCAACATAAAGTGCTGATGGAGTGTACGCCCGATTATCTTTATCAAGAACTCGCTCTGACAACATTATCGGCTTTGCAACCAAAACCCCATATCGTTTTTATATTAAGAAAACCATCCCGTAGAATTTATTCGTTGTACCAATTTGCGCAGAATAATATGGGTTCACTAGGACAGAATATTTCTTTCAACGAGTTTTTGCAGATGGTGCGCTCTGGATCTATCCCCAGTGAAAAGGCGATATTGGCTAATACTCTTGAGCACAGTAATTACGCACAATATCTTAAGCGCTGGATCGATGCTTTTGGTAAACAACGAATTACCATCATAATTTTTGAAGAGTTGGTAAAAGATCCGAAAGGGGCACTTCAACCACTAGTGACAAAGCTGGGTTTAGATGCCGAATTTTATGAAACCTATTCCTTTGAGCAAAAAAATATAAGCATTCAAGTCAAGAATCAAAAAATTTTTCAATTAGTGAGAACGCTTAAAAAAATGGTACCAAATTTGAGTACCGCTTTGCCTATTCTGAAGCACTTGAAAGCCCTGTATCATCGATTTGTGATAAGTAAGAAAAAACGCGATCTTTCTGCGGAAGAGCGAAAACTATTAGATGAATTAGATGAAGAATTTAGCCCGTTGAACATTGAATTATCGAATTTGACTGGCTCAGATTTCAGTCCATGGAATCCCTAAATCAAAGTGATAGGATATTTTCAATATGAGCGTAAACTCAATGGGTGGGCTCATTTTGATTGCTCCCTTTTATAAAATCACAACAGGTCCACCCCACAATCTAACTGTTCAAACCATTGATAGAAGGCCTCAATGGTGTCTGTGCCCTTAAAGGGACGACCATGCTGGGGAACCATGATCTCGATATCCAACCCTCGAACTCTCGCAACCCAGTCTTTAGCCGCTTTGTTTGAAGCCATATAGCGGCGATGGAAGCCTTCCATTTTAGGAATGTGTTCCTCCATATTAGTGACGGGAATATGATCTTCTCCCGGCGTGATGGCGGCACCCACATCCCCAGAAAACAATATTTTGCTAATCGGATCGTAAAAATGAAAATTGCCTACAGAGTGAAGGAAATGAGCTGGAATAGCCAAAATATGATTGTTCCCCAACAGCACTTTCGCCCCCGTATCGGGTAGTTCCAACAGGCGTTCATACAGATTTTTATTCATGTTCCCACTAACAAAATTAGAAACCAGATGAGGTAAAAATCTCCCCCAAAGTTTAGAGGTCACAACTCTGCAGTCCGAATGCATCAGCCACCGCGGTAACGAGGTGATAATGTCTGGGTCTTGATGGGAAGCAAAAACCAGCTTTAGAGAAGTCTTCACATCCACATGTTTGGATAGGGCAATGGAAAGGGGTGTATAAGTAAGTTCACCGCCGGGATCGAAAATCGCTGCTTGGCCTTGGTCTACGATAACCAGCTGGTTACTGGGGATGGCTTCACCGCTCACCAAATCAGTAAAATACAAACACAGGTGGTTGTCATCTTGATAAAGTATTTCTGCTGACTTTGCCATGTTAGCTTCTCTCAATAATGTATGAGTAAAGAATGGGTCAGAAAACACCGAATTACTATCAGTATAGTGGGAATTATTAGGAACCCTGCTCCAGGTCAATAAATGACCATGAATACCGCAAAATATCGCTGTTATTTCATAAATTGCTTCTATTTAGCGTTGGCTCTGTCTTCTTAAAAAGCAGTTAACGAAAGCCGAAGCCAGCCATGTCTGAGATCTCCTATCCAAAATGTCAAAAAGCAGATCAGTGGTTCGATTTAAAGTACAGCTACGACGATCTATATAAAACGCCCATTGCAGACCTGCCTTTCGAAGTCACATGTGAGCGTAACCCAGCCGTAAAAGTCCGCGGTGTTACCAATTCTAAAGGCGAAGCCCATGTGGAAGGATTGCTGCCGGGTCCGCTGCAAGTGGTATTCAACCCAGATAACGATGCTTTGGCTGAGCAAGAAGCCGCGCGCTTGCGCACAGAACTCAAAAGCACCCTCGATGGAATCTTAAGCGGAATTGAAGCGAATGCAGCGCTAAAAGAGGAAGCATGGCAGGACAAATCCGTCATAGAAAAAGGAGCGGCTTACAGTGGTGCTTTTGTGCGAGGAGTGTGGGATGGCGCCACTGATTTTGTGGATTTTATTGCACAGGCAGGAGAAATATTAGCCAGCCTTGGTCTTGCCTACATGGATCTATGGCAATGCATCGTTAGTGGTGACATCAAGGGGTTGCAGGCCAAGATGGAGGAAGCCCGCAGCGATGGTCAGGAAATGGCCGACTCTGCAATGGAAACCGCAGAAAACCTGTTTCTTCTACTATCAGACGAAGAAGTTCGGGACATGCTGTATGAGTTTCCTCAATCCTATTGGGATGCCCATCACAGTGTTGATCAAGCCTATATGGCGGGCAGTGCCGGTTCCGACATTGTGGTGGGATTGGTGATTGGAGCCCTTAGTGGCGGTACTGGTGCCGTCGCCATGGCGGGTAAATCCGTCGCCAAGGGCGGCCAAACCATGGGCAAGGCCATGGGGTTGATTAAAGATCTCAGCAAACAGCTTAAGAAAATAAAGCCCAAGCAAAAATTCCGAGGCGCCACCCAAGGTAAAGGCAATTACGACCTAAAAACCAGTAAAACCAACCACCCCATGAATGGAAATCACGCTGGTGATAATAACCGTGGTGGTAGCAATCAGAATGGGGATTTGTGTCAGGCTAACCATAAAACCTGCCAATCCGGTGAGCCTATCAGCATGATTACCGGCGAAGAGCTGCTTCAGCAAATTGATTTTACTGTACCCGGCCTGTTGCCCCTCTCCTGGGTTCGGCACTATCGAACTTCAAACAATCGTAACCGTGGATTGGGCCACGGTTGGACCTTCCCCACCTGTGAAACCCTACAATTGGGTAACGATGCGGTGCTTTATAACGAGCGTGAAGGCCGTCAAATTGAATTCCCGGTTCCAGCCATTGGACAGTTCACCACCAACAGTACCGAGGGACTGTTCCTCCATCGGGACTGGCACAATATCTTCTACCTCAAGCAGCCAGGCCAACCAGACAAGTTGTTTGTGGGCCCCGAAAGCCACAGTGCAAACGGTTCCGCCGTGACAACAGGCACATTGCGTTTGATGGCGTTGATCGACAGTGTGGGTAACCGTTGGGACTGTTTCTATAATCCTGACAACCAGCAGATAGAACGCATGGAGTCCAGCTGGGGTGCGGTGCTCAACTTTCATAATAACTACCACGGGCTTATTGAGCGCATTGAAGACAGCAACGGTACTTTGTTGGTGACCTATCATTACAATGTAGAAAACGATCTCGTGGCGGTAGAAGACGCAGGTGGTGATGCCGAGTCATTTCAATATCAAAATCACGTTATTACCGAGCGGACTTTACGCACCGGATTCCACTTTTATTTTCAGTGGGATCAGTACAACAGTCAGGCCCGCTGCCTGCGACAATGGGGTGATAATGGTATCTATGATTATCGTTTTGAATGGGACCCTAAAAACCGTATCAACAAATCCATCGACAGCAACGGTGGTGTTCTAGAGATTCATTATGACCGTCGGGGATTGGTTGAAAAAGAAATCGATCCCCAGGGTCATGTCACGGAGTACCAGTACGACCGCCACTGTCGCAAAATAAAAACCGTTGATGCCATGGGGTTTGAGCATCATTTCCGCTATGACAAAGCAGGTAACCTTGCGGCGGAATCAGATAGCGCAGGAGGTGGCTATACCCTGCTCTATGATAAACAACACCGGCCTGTTTGTTATAGCGATGCGGAAGGCAACCGCTGGCAGCGGGAATATAATGAAATGGGGCTGGTCAGTAAAACCATTGATGCCGAAGGCAACGCTACCCAGTATTTTTACAACGAAGAAGGCCTACCCCAAATCATCGTTGACCCCATGGGCAATCGGCGGCTGCTAGCTTGGAACACTATAGGCCAATTACAAACCCAGGTAATTGGCGATGGAGAACCCAGCCACTACCAGTACGATAGCCATGGCAACTTGGCTATAGTGCAGCAGGGTGAACAAACTACACGTTATCAGCACAATATAAAAGGCGATCTTTGCGCGGTTTTGTACCCCGACGGCGGCCAGGCAAAACTGCAGTATAACGCCAATCGCCAGCTCACCGCCTACACTGATCCACTGGGCCGCACCACCCAGTTTGAATACGATGGCCTGGCCCAAATAACGCGACGGATCGACCCCATGGGTCAGGTGTTGCAATACCAGTACGATAAGGAGCGTAACCTTATCGGCCTTGTTAATGAGAAAGGCGAGCAATACCAACTGAAATACGACGCTAACGAGCGTTTGATTGAAGAGGTGGGGTTTGATGGCCGAGTTCAGCAATACCAATATAACCCATTGGGCCATTTAACCGCCCACCTGGAAGGCTCCGGTGAAGCGGAACACAATACCACGCACTTCATGCGTGACCCTATGGGCCGCCTGCTCCAGAAAAAAGCGCCGGACGGTGAAACCAACACCTTTGCCTACGATAAAAATGGCCGCCTTATCAGCGCTGCCAACCGTCACCGTAGCCTGGTATTTGAATACAGCCCCAACGGCCATTTGATCAACGAACTGCAAGACCACCATCCCCTGCAACATCAGTACAACCCATTGGGCCAGCGTATTAGCAGTTCACTGCCCAATGGCAGTGATATCGCCTACCAATATGACCAATGGGGCCAGTTTACCGCTCTGGATTACAACGGGCGTCGCCTCACTCAACTACAGCGCAACCATTTGGGAATAGAAATTGGCCGAAGCCAAGGCACGCTGCAATCGGCGTTTGAATACGACCCCGCTGGCCGACTAACCCAACACAAAGTCCAGGCCCAGCACAGCCGTCATGCGGTTATAACAAGGCACTATGCCTACGATAACGCCGGACGTCTCAATCAAATTAGAGATCTCCATAAAGGCACCACCCAATACCACTATGACCCCCTGGACCGCCTGCAAAAGGTAGAGGGGTATGCTCAAGAGCAGTTTGAGTTTGATCCGGCTGGAAATATATTGAGTGGGCAAAACAGCTCGCAAAGTACGCAGAATCAGCAAGGGAACACATCAAAAGGTAACCGGCTAGCGTTCCACGGTGACAGGCATTTTACTTATGACGAACGGGGTAATTTAACCGAAGAACGCCGTGGTACGGGCGGTAGGCTCAATACGAGATACACGTATAATAGTCAAAATCAACTGATTCAGGTTGAGAAGGACGGGCAAACTACCCACTACCAGTATGATCCACTGGGAAGACGGGTAAGCAAGCAGGATGAGTTCGGGACCACGGAATTCCTATGGAACGGGGACGTGTTGCTCAGTGAGCATCGGAACCATAAGGAGAAGGTGTACCTGTATGAGCCGAACAGCTTTAAACCGTTGTGTTTTATTGAGAATAACCAATGCTACTTCTACCACCTGGATCATTTAGGAACTCCGCAAGAGCTGACCAACTGGGAAGGGGGAGTGGTTTGGTCGGCACGGTATAAGGTTTATGGTAATGTTGCTCGGAAAGAGGTTGAGCAGGTAGAAAACAATATCCGGTATCAGGGGCAGTATTATGACCAGGAAACCGGGCTGCATTACAACCGGCATAGATACTATGATCCGAATACCGGTCAATTCACCCAACAAGATCCTATCGGGCTTGATGGTGGACTGAACAACTATCAATACGCGCCAAATCCAACCGGGTGGATTGATCCAAGTGGATTAAGCTGTAAAGAAAATCCCTGGAATGTGTTCCAGCAGCGCTCTAAAGGGGTGTTCAAAGATAGTAAACAGGCAGCGCAAGGTTATAAGCATTGGAAAAATGGGGAGTGGGCTGAGCTGGAGGCTCTTTTAGGCGCGGGAAGCTGGCCGCCTAATAGAGGCGCAATTAGCCCTAAAGCTGAAACTCTGCAGCCAGGTCATCGAATTGATAGATTTGGTGGTTGGCATGATAGCTCAGGTGATTTTCGTGATATGGGATCATTTGTGTCACCAGAGGGGGAAAAATTTGATAAACGTGCCTTGCCTATGGCGACCAAAAACAAGCCCTATATGTCATACGAAGTCTTGAAACCTTTGGATGTCGAATCCGCAGAAGCTATTCCGTGGTTTGGAATGCAAGGTAAGGGAACGCAGTATGAATTGTCTGATAGTATTGAAAAGCTAGTAGCCGATGGTTATCTCAAACCGGTAACCCCTAAATACGATCCGAGTAAGCTTTAAATGTACAAATACGTAGGAAAAAGAAATAACTTAATTTGGGATGGGGATGATACGGGTATTACCGAAAACAGCTACCCGTATACGTGTATTGAATGTGGAGAGCAAAGCCAGCACAGTGTTACTGATCTTCAGGATGTTAGAGGTGTTTCAAACGAGCTTGTTGGCTATTTGCTCGAAAATAAACTTATCTCTCAGTCTGACAATCACTATTATCTTAAAGCTGGTATTCCTGCTTATGTAGTAGCTTGCAGTTGCCCTAAATGTGGAGCGAATCAGTATATTCTGATTGGTTTGAAAGAAATTCAGCCTCAGCGCTATAACATTTATAGGAAATCTGTAATTGCTTCTGAATAGCCAAGCAGCAATTACAGGCCATGCTCCTGTTTTAACTGCACCAAGTCTGCCCGCAACTGATCAGCCATTGATTGAGTATAAATCCGGGTGATTTTGCCTTGGTTTTGCAGCTCAATGAGCTTGCGCAAATCGCTGATGCGATCCTTCCAGGTAATGCCGTCTGTCACCAGCAGAAAATGGGTGTCATAGCGTTTTTCATTGACGATGCGGGTTATGTCACCCAGGACATCAGTCTGCTTGCTGCCGGTGGCACCGTAGGCTTTGACCTCGATTAGAATGGCCGGGTCATCTTTGGACTGAATGGCAAAATCTGCCTTTTCAAAACTTGTGGATGTTGCGCCCAAGAATTGGCAGCGCACGTCATAAGAATCTTTACCAAAGACATCAATGATGATCTTTTCAACGAAATCTTCCAGGTGTCGGCCTCTGCGCTGGCCTTTTATGGCACTGCCTCTGCCGCCTTTTAATCGTTCGGTGAGGATGTCGCTCCAGGTAACGGGCGTATTGATACCGGGCTTCATTATAACCGGCATCGGTATTACGATCCGTCTACGGGGCAGTTTACACAACAAGACCCGATTGGTTTATTGGGTGGGGATAACTGTTACGCTCATGCACCTAACCCTGTCACCTGGATTGATCCCCTAGGATTGACTTGCAAAGAACAAAATCCATGGAATAAATTTCAGCAAGAAAACAAAGAGCATTTTGCAAACAGCTCGGAAGCGTCAAAGACATACAGAAAAATGAAAGAAGTTGAGGCAATGGATAAAGGCACCAAGCCTGATCCTGCAACTTATTTACCTCAATCGTATATTGATGCACACCAGCAAAAGTTTGAAACTGAAGGAGGTGCTTTTATTGTTGTTGAAAGCTGGACAACTGGAAGTCGTTATCCAGGTTTGCCTCCACGTAAATTTGTTGGGCTAAGTTCGGAAATGGACGAGGTCATTAAAAAATACGAGGATACTGGTGATTGGAAAGTGCTTCGCGATGAGCTCAATTTGGGTGATGGAGTAGATCTTTCAAAAGAAAAAATCATGTATGTGAAAATTGATCCAGGCGATACAAGGTTTAAATATGAAATACCAATTGGAAATGAGCCAGGCGCTATTCCCGGTGAATGGGTTCCTGGAGGTAAAACGAAATCAGGAACAACAGAAGCAGCCTTGGTTGGATCAGAGAAAATAACACATGACAAGAGTCTGGCCGGTTATGAAAAGATGTTTACGAATACCAGAATAATTAAAGACAAGAAGTGACTATGAAAAAATACACATGTGATGAATTTATAGCTTTACTGGATGACGAAAAAACCGGTGTCTGCATTAAGTGCAACAAGACAAATTTCGAGGGCTGGGATAAATTAACCTCTGAAATGGAAACAGTATTAGACACTCTCGGTGAACATAATGACGCCGATAAATTTATAAATCAAAATGGCTACACAGAATATCATCCAAATGGAACCAATTATTGGAGCAAGGATGCACCAATAGCTTTAGCTTATTATCCATACCATGAATCAGTCATAAGGCGGTGTAAGACTTGCAAAGCAGTCTTTTTAACTTATACAGAATATGGCGGCCACGCACCGCAAAACCGATGTAGATGGGTTCAAGAGAAGCTAATAGTTAAAGGTTCTCTATAACAAAAAATCACTTCCCCCGTTGCGCCATCTCATCAGCAAAAGCCCGTTTAGCGTTGTGCTTGAGGATCAAGCTTTCAAGCAGGGCTTTTGCAATTTTGATTCTTCCTCGTCGAACTGGCTTAGAGCCTCGAACTGCCGCATTAGCTCCTCAGAAGACTCAATCTAAAATTTCCTCCCAGCCAATATCCAAATCATCTAATCCATTAAGATACTCATCTCTAGTTATCATTCCAACACAAGGCAGAGCCCCCCTCGTACTTATCTCATCACTAACGAGTTTTTTTGCCAACAGAATCGCTGGCATACAAGGAATGAAGGGGCCATCACCACTGCGAGCTACTAATTCAAAACGGATCGATTTATCGCTTCCCTCGTTGTTTTCGCCTGACAGATCCATAAAAATCCACTATTTGCACTGCCAAGCCAATCGAATAGAAAAGAAAGCTTGAGCAAGATAGGGGCTGTGGGTTCTAACGATTTAACTAAGCCGAAACGCACCAACCATGACAGTCCCCACAGAGTTAGGTGGATAAAAGGTAACTCTAAACCTGCGTAAAATCGTATGGTTTTTAGCTGCGGATATCTCTTAGGAAATAGGTCTAAATCAGGTATGTTGCAATTTCCCAGTAATCGATTGCCTAAATTACGGAATTTTTGTTTCTGTAAACTCTGCCAGCCATATATGTTTTCCGTTCTACCACGTATTAGAGTTTTAAATGATTTCCCTGTGTAGCTGAGAATAGCAGCTGTAGTAGCAAGGCCTCGTGTCGTCTTTTGCGCAGTGGTAATGCCATACTCGAGCGTTTCCAATGACTTGAATTGCTCTATATAGTAGTCGACTAATGCCGCGGTAAGGCAAGGTACCGAGCTGGCACCGCTAACTATCAAAACATTTGCTTGTTTTGCTTTTTCGCTGAGGATGTCTATTCCAGAAACGAACTCACGGCCATCTGCTAAATCAATATAGTGAGCTCTGCATCGAATGCAAGCTTCCGCAACTTCATAACTCTGAGATTGAAATGGCCCGGAAGTGTGTATGACAATCTTGGGTTTAATCTCATTCAATTTTGAATCTAGATTACAATGAATATCCAGTTGTACTGACTCTGCATTAAGATCACTAGCGAGGGATTGTGCTTTAGTTAGAGAACGGCCAGCAATAACTAGGCGTATGTTATCCTGGCCGGCTAAACTTCGAGAAATAAAGCTGCCAAAGTTCCCATAGCCACCTATTACAAGCACGCGTTTCAATTAGTCACCTTGAACCGACCATTGTAGCCATAGATTTTACCCCACCAAGGATGAGTAATAGTCATCTCCATATCGAAGGTGTTGTCATCAACTGGATATTCTGTGGCATAACCTATGCCCAAGATAGGGGTCAAGGGTAGTGGTAGTAAGTGACCAAACAACTTAAACACATATCCTTTGTGCTCTAATGTAACTTTGGTTCCGTCCCATCCGTATTTCATTTTCCAGCCGATATTAAATTTCATCATCTCAACAACTTCATTCTGGTCTATCTGCAGCATTTTAGAATGAAAAACATAGGGCTTGCCCTTGGGAAAGTAGAATGTGCGGTGGAATTGAAACGCTTTTGAGTTGAGGTCGCTTTTGAATAGAACGGTTACGGGTACGTTGGATTCGTTATAAATGGGTATTTGCTTGATTAGATGCATGAAAGGGGCAAGCCAAATTAGAGGTGGCTTGCAGAAGACATTCAACTTACCTTCTACGGAGATGACTTCAGTAGAGTAAGGATGATTAGCATAATGTTTCTTCATAACGTTCGGTAGATCAACCCACTTTTCACCGAAGATAGATCTAAAGATAGGCTCATTCTGGAGATTCAGGTTATCGATGCGTCCGGCTCCCTTTTTTTGCAGAAGCCAGTTGCGTGCCCCGCGCATCCAGGGATACATAATCTGTGCAAGCGGATCTGACCAGAAAAGACTTTTAAAACTCGCTGAGAAGAAATTGGTTGTCTCCCCATGCTTAGCCATAAATTTTAGTGCTTCTTTACCATGATAGAAATGGCCATTTGTATAGATAACCATGCCTTCGTCTAGGTCTAGTCCACGTTTATTGATTTCTGATAGTAACGTATTATTAGAGCTTTCCCTTGCATTAACTAAGTGCAGTGCACCAAATTGCTGTTTAATACGCAAAGCTTCCGCCGCATGGGTACAGATGGGGCAATCACCATCGTAAACAAACCAAACCCCTTCCTGAAAATTGAAATCGCTCATATGGGTTTTGTCACCATAAGATAAAAGATAATAATCAAACCGACAAAAGCAGGCCAGCCTAGAAAAAACCAAACTTTAAATAAAGTGTAATAACGCTTAGGCAGTTCAGATCCAGTATTGAGGGAATCAATACACATGTCTCTGAGTTGTATTTGTATCCAAACCACCGGTAGCCAGCATAGGCCTGCTATTATATAAACAATAAAACTAGCTGTGAGCTAGGTTGATGTAACATTTATTCCACTAAGGTAGACAAGAGCAAAACCTGATAGGGGTTGAACGATACCGGCTGGCAGTGTGAAATAATAATCAGCCTGTACAGTATTTTTTGTTGCGTAGATCTTTTCGTGAATGTTGTCTGTGTATAGAGATCGAAACATAAAAAAAGCGATACCGATGCCTGTGCCAAACAAAATGGTTGAGCTGACGATATGAAGAGTCTTAATCGCGTAGTAGAAATCCATTGGTCACTAATTGTAAATTAACTGGTTGATAATACTATGCATTGTATCTTTATGTAGTAAATGATTTGAATTAATTATAGATAATTATTGAGAATTAACTAATTGTAGAAAGAGGAAAAAATGCTGCCTTTATATCAATTGAAGATCTTCTTATTCCTGGTGATTTGTTCTGCTTGGGCTTCCGCTGGCGCAAGTAAACAAAGTGTTGATAATCTCATCAAATTATATGGACTTGAGGAGCAAGTGGCTCAATTTCCTGCACAAATGAAAGCCGGGTTTCAGCAAGCGCATAAGCAAGACTCCGCCATTAAACCGGAGCAAAAGGAGGCACTATTGAAGAGTGTCGACATTTATATATCGCCTTCAAATATCATGAACCAAATTCAAACGTCTTTGTACAAATCATTATCTCAATCAGAAGTTGATAAGACGCTTACATGGCTTAAATCGCCTTTGGGTAGAGAAATTGCACGTGCAGAGGAGATCTCATCTGCGCCTGAATTTCAGCTATTAGCGATGCAGAACGCTAACGAACTATTGGCGGACAAGGAAAGGGTTGAATTAGCAAGACGTTTAGATAAGTTGATCGGGGGTACTGATTTTTCTATGGGTATAGCGGAATATGGGAGCATTGCTGTACTTTCCGCTATGTACACCGCAGTTAATCCCCAAGCACCGCTAAATATTGATGGATTGCGTGCCCACATGAGCACAAATGCGGCCCAGACTCGTTCCGAAATCGAGAAAATGGTTACTATCGTGTTCGTGCAAACTTATAAAAATATAGACATGAATAAGCTGGAAATGTATGAGAAATTCCTGTCCGATGCTACTACAATGAAGCTTAACAAAATAATTACTTCAAGCATGAAAGTTGGGTTGGAATCCGCTCTATCGAATTGGGCTGGCTCTTTAGATAAAATTTTAACAGGAGCCAGTGAGAAATAAATTAGGTTACTACTTAATTCAGACATGGCAAGCTTGATATCGGTTCCATAAACACGATAGTTTGCGTTGAGATAATCCAAGGTTTAATAATTAGTTTGCTCTGATGCTGAATCCACCAGAGCAACTAGATTAGCAATCGAGCACAAACCTCGTAGCAGCTCACAATTTGCGTAGGTCGGCTGTTATTGGCAGGTCATTAATACTTGCGATGCGCCGTCGCATTAATCCACTGTCCGAGAACTCCCACAGCTCGTTGCCGTAGGAGCGAAACCAGTTGTCTTGTTCGTAAGCGCCAATAAATCGACCTACTTGCCTTCAGTGTAGGCAGACAATTTTTTTGATGCTTTCTCAAGCGGCACGTTCCAAGGTAATAACGCCTTGAGCTTCTCTAATGTGTCGGCTTCACCAATCCTTTCTAGCACATAGTTAATGTATGATAGGGTTCTAGCGATTTAATTAAGCCGAAACGCACCAACCATGACAGTCCCCGCACAGATAGGTGAATAAACATTAGCTCTGGACCTGCTTAAAATCGGATAGTGTTTTACTGCGAATATCTCTTAGGAAATAGATCTAAATCTGGTATGTTGAAATTTCACTGTCGTCGATTGCCTTTAATCCAAGAATTACAGAACTTAGCCATGTAAGCTTGTCTATCAATCAGCTTATTCAATTCCCAGCTCGGTTAAACTTTCCAAATAGAAATCAATCTGGCTTTGTTCCTTTAAATAAAACAGTTTTTCTTTGGCAAAAGCTAAGGAAAAGTTTGGTGCTTGCGACATTAACTTGTTAGTAGCATGTTGTGCGTCTTTTGTTGCGCCAAGGTGATGGAGGGCTATAGCTTGGTGGGCGGTAGTCCAATATTGATAGTTAGGGATATTGCTTGCTTTTCTAGTCCAATTTAATGCTTCTGAAAAGTCACCTTTAAACAGGAGTGCTAGAGCACCGTAGGTGTAGAATGCCCAAAGCTGAGGATCATTGGGGCTCAATGCAATGGCCTGTGTAAAATACTCCAATGCTTCATCGTAGCGCTGCTCATAAGCCAGTGAATCGCCCAGACCACAGTAGGCAGCGGCAAACGTGGGGTTTAAACTAATCGCGATTTCGTTACCGGCTATTGCAGCATCGTACTCCTGCCGAGCCAATAATATGCGTGCTCTAAGGGCATGAAAAGTGGCGTTACGATCATCCAAAGATAGAGCATGGTCACAGGCTATTAATGCCTCATTCAGGGTTTCTTGGGTGGGCCGTGTTTGCCAATATACCATGCCTAAAACGGCGGCATAGGCCCACCAGGCAAAGCCTTCGCCAAACTGTGGGTCAAGACTTTGGCAGCGCTTTAACAGGCGTTGCGCTTCTTCGTTGTCGACGCCGGTAAAGCGATAAAAATGGTAAATACCTAAATGAAAACAATCCCAGGTTTGTAAATTGGCAGGGCGGGATTGAACCAAACGACGGCGTTCAGCGAATCCAATTTCCGGTTCGATGCGCGCCACAATTTTCGCAGTAATTTCATCTTGCAAGGCAAAAATATCTGAAAAAGTACGGTCAAAGCGTTCGGACCATAAATGATGCCCGCTACCCGCATCAATTAGATGAACATTAATACGGATTTGTTCTTGCGCACGTTGAACACTTCCGTCCACCACATAACGCACATTCAATTCTTTGCCCAGTTGGCGGATGTCCATGGAGCTGTGTTTTAACCCAAAGCTCGTATTTCGGGCAACCACATCTAGCCAGCGATGTTTGGACAGTTGGGCAATGGTATCGTCAGTCATGCCGTCAGCGAAATAGTCTTGCCCTTCCACCGTGGATCGGTTGGTAAATGGTAATACCGCAACAATAGGCTTTTTTGTGGGAGGGGATTCTACCGCCCTTTGGTCGGTTTGGTCCGTGGAAGTAGCCGGCGGTAAACCGTCATCTGTGACGACATCCGCTACAAAGCGGAAGCCCTTGCGGTGGACAGTTCGAATATAGCGTTGTTTTTGACCGTCATCATCCAGCAATTGACGAGCCATCTTTATGCGACTGCTCAGTGCAGAATCGGACACCACTTTCCCAGCCCAAACAGCATTCAATAGCTCATCCTTGCTCACCATTTGTGCACGGTTGGCAATTAAAAAGACTAATAACTCAAGTACTTGGGGTTCACAGTGAACTAGTTCGCCTGACTTTTTCAGCTCAAATTGTTCAGTATCCAGCTGAAAATCGTCAAATCGGTAACGCATATCGAGATCTACGACTTGAAAGAGTGAAACGGATGATTAAGCGAAGATGTTACAGATCCCCCAGGTTTTCTCCAGGATAAATTCATAACTTCCTCAAGTTTGGAGAGAAAGATTCACGGATACTGGTCTTGCTCTCACTAAGAGCCTAACTCAACCTGATAAGGAGAACTTGAAAATGACAAATTCTGATAAATTTTTGATCAACTGCCAGGATGGTGCCAATAATCTAGAGCGGGCCACTATCGCCTTGGTTCTGGCGGTAACCGCGTCGAAAACCAATGAAACGGCGCTTTTTTTAACGGCAGATGCAGCTCAGTTATGTGTGGAAGGTGCAACTCAAGATTGGCACGCACCGGGATACGAGCCAATAAAAGACCTGCTTGACACTTTTATAAGTAATGGCGGAAAACTTTGGCTATGCCCAGCCTGCGCGAAAGCAAAGGGCATTGCACAGGATCAGCTGGTGACTAACGCTGAAATTGCGGGGGCACCTAAAACTATGGCATTCCTCGTAAGCGGTGCTCGGCTGCTGGCTTAACGGAACAGGTGGCAGGATCATGTATCGAGAATCAGCAGAGTGTGACCGTTTAGAGCAGACGCTACCAAAACTAGCGGACTATCTGCAGCGTTTTTTACAGTTTCAACACGAGGATGCGCAGTCTGCTAATCAGTATTGGCGCGCCGCATTGAATAGACGTTTGCCTGAGGACGGTGTAGGGATTGATCAGTTGCTGGCAGAGATGGGGCAACACGTCATACCCTATGGTTCAGCCATACCCAAACCCAGTTTCTGTTCTTACATTACCACCGGTGCCACTACAGCCGGGGTGCTGGCAACCTTGGCGGGTACGGTGGCGGCGCCACAACGGTTTGGATTGCATGCATTTGCTTTTCTGGAAGATCTGTCATTGGAATGGCTAAAGCAGCTTTTTCGCTTACCTGAGTCCATGCAGGGTGTTTATTGCAGTGGCGGGTCCGTGGCCAATTTATTGGCTCTGGGAGCGGCTCGTCAACAGGCGTTTGAAAAGGTGGGAATCGATGTGGTTAAAACCGGCGTTCAAAAGCCAGTTTCCGTATTCGTAAGTGAGGAAAGCCACCACAGTGTGATGCGCGCATGCAGTGTGTTGGGATTGGGTCGTGACTCAGTGCATCCCATTGCCTGCGATTCACAGGGCCGAATGATCCCAGCTGAGCTGGAGACTGCAATAGAACTGAATCAAGCGCTTCCCATGGCCATAGTAGGCAATTTGGGTACCACCAATGCGGGTGCCATAGATCCGGTAGCGGAGTTGGTGGACATTGCCCAGCGCCATGGTATATGGCTGCACCTTGATGGCGCTTATGGTTTGCCGGGAATATTGGACGAAACCGTTGCCCCATACTACGACGGGTTGAACTATGCTGACTCCGTTACGGTAGACCCTCACAAGTGGCTTGGTGCCCCAGTGGGCATAGGCGCTGCCTATGTAAAAAATAGAGATCTACTGCAACGTGCTTTTAGTCAAGAGCCCGCCGCCTACCTTGAAGGAACTTATACCGATCAAAGCATCCAACATTCCCTGGATCACATGGGTACACCCTACTCGGATTTTGGGATCGAATTGTCAGCCCCTTGTCGGGGGGCTGTGGTGTGGGCTTTGCTGCGGGAGATAGGTGTAAACGGTCTGCGGGCTCGCATTCAATGCCACAACGCAATGGCACAACAAATTGCGCATCGTGTTGCAACGCACCCTAATTTGGAGTTGTTGCGTAATCCAATGCTGTCAATCTGTTGTTTTCGATATGTGGATAGTTCAGTTCAAGATTTGGATTCTCTCAATCGACATCTTCATCGTCAACTGATCATAAATAATAACCATCTTCCCAGTACCACTGTGATTAACGGAAAGTTAGCGATTAGGCCGTGCTTTATTGGTGCTCGAACCCAGTTTAGCCATGCGGATGAGCTTGTAGACGAGGTGCTGGAGATTGGTAGACATATGGTAAAAAACGTTTTTGAAAAGGAATATCACAATGCAACGTCGTTTTAATTCAATATTAGACACCATTGGCAACACTCCTGTGATTCGAATAAATCATTTAGCTCCGGGTCACGTTAATCTGTATGTGAAGTTAGAAGCAGCTAATCCCATGGGGTCGGTAAAAGATCGTTTTGCTTTAGCTGTGATTGAGGATGCAGAACAGCGAGGTGAACTACAACCAGGCCAGACTATAGTGGAAGCTACAAGCGGAAATACTGGGATCGGATTGGCTATGGTGTGCGCGCAAAAAGGTTATCCCTTGGTCGTAACCATGGCAGAAAACTTTAGCATTGAACGACGAAAGCTGTTGCGGTTTCTCGGCGCGAAAGTGGTCTTAACACCGGCGTCGGAAAAAGGCTCAGGTATGATTGCAAAAGCCAATGAATTGGCTCTCGCTCATGGTTGGTGGCAACCACGCCAGTTTGAAAATCCGGTTAATGCTCGGGTGCATGAACACACCACAGCAGAAGAAATCCTGGAGGCATTTGCAGACATCCAGCTTGACTATTGGGTGTCTGGATTCGGAACCGCTGGCACTTTGGCTGGTGTGTCTAGAACCCTACAGCGGCGAAGTCCAAACACCCACATAGTGGTGTGTGAACCGGATAACTCTCCCATGCTAGCCAGTGGTATTCAACAAACTAGAGAAGCTGACGGACGCGTCTGCGCAAGTCACCCCCTATTTCGCCCTCATCTTATGCAAGGCTGGTCAACGGATTTTATTCCTGTCATTGCGGATGAAGCGGTTGAAGAGAAACGAATCCACAGTTTTATGGCTGTCAATGGTAATGATGCACTGAAGTGTGCTCGTGACTTGGCCCGTAGAGAAGGAATTCTAGTGGGCATATCCGCTGGGGCAACATTCGCCGGTGCACTGGATGTTGCACGCAACGCCGCTCCGGGTAGTCATATTCTTTGCATGCTTCCAGACAGCGGTGAGCGCTATATGACAACAGCGTTATTTGCGGATGTGGATGAAGCCATGAACCAGTCCGAAATAAGCATATCCCAATCCACTCCTCATCATCGTTTCGACGTTAGTGCCAACGCTTCGACGCCGTCTTCACCACCATCAGTGACGAACGAGCAGGAGGTAGAACTTGAACAGCTTATTCATAACTCGCCTCATCCCGTTGTTATGTTCTCTCTGGAGTGGTGTGAATTTTGTTGGTCGATTCGAAACTTGTTCAAGGAATATGGTATTGAGTACACTTCCGTCGACTTGGATTCTGCAGAACTACAGCAAGGCAATCGGGGAGGTCAAATACGTGCTGCGTTGCACTCCAAAACCGGTTGCAACACCCTGCCCCAAATATTTATAAACGGTGAATTTGTTGGTGGCTGTACCGACGTTTTGGATGAATGCTTAGACGATCAGTTTGTAAAACGCCTACAACAGCTTAATATTAACTCAGGAATTCAAATTCAAAATCCCTATGGATTTCTGCCGAAATGGTTACATCCTAGGTAGGAAATGCCCTCTATAGAATGTAAAGATAAACATAAATTCACTTAGTTAAGATTAACCAGTACTCCATTGCTGTGGAGTACAGACCGTGAACCAGGCATAGCCTGTGTTCACGTGTGGTAGCAGCTCACAATTTGCGTAGATCAACTGTTATTGGCAGGTCATTAATACTTGCGATACGCCGTCGCATTAATCCACTGTCCGAGAACTCCCACAGCTCGTTGCCGTAGGAGCGAAACCAGTTGTCTTGTTCATCGTGCCATTCATACTCAAAAGTCACGGCGATACGGTTATGGGTAAATGCCCATAATTCTTTGCGTAGCCGGTAATCAAGCTCACGCTCCCACTTGCGGGTGAGAAACGCTTCTATTTCCTTGCGTCCAGAAAGAAACTCTGAACGATTTCGCCACTTTGAGTCTTTGGTATAGGCTTGGGCTACCCGCGCGGGATCTCGGGTATTCCAGGCGTCTTCTGCCGCTTGTACTTTGATACGGGCAGATTCTTCAGTGAATGGAGGCAGTGGTGGTCGCTGCTGGATCAAGCGATCGTCGTTTTGAAGACTCATGAGCGCACCTCCACACAACGCTTGCCAAGAATAAATCTAAGCAGACGATCCATGGATAATAGGCCTCCACCGTAAATCGACAGCTGTGCCAATAGCACGCCCCATATAATGTGCAGATACAATGCCGCAGGGGCAATCTCTTCCAGACTGATCACGGCGACAATATTCACCAGGAAAAGCGCTAGTGCGGAAAGTCGAGTAAAAAGGCCAGCGATTAGTAGGACCGGTAATATGAGTTCGCTAAAGGTGCCCAGGTAGGCTGCCATTTCAAATGGCAAAAAGGGTACCTGGTATTCTTCTTCAAATAAAAACAGGGTGGTGTCCCAATCCTGTATTTTAGTGAGGCCAGCACTAAAAAATACCTGGGCCACATAGAACCTTGCCAGGAATGCTGCGACAGAATGCAGCTTCTCCAGGCCGCTATCGGTCGTATGTACAACTTGGTATGGATATTGGATGTAGGGTGTCATGGTGTTTCTCCTTTTTCAGTTTGGGTTGAGTTTAAGGTTAGATTTGAGATCCAGTTTTGGGTGATGGCTTGGGTTAGCCAGTTGATAAAATCAAAATCAGGGTGTCTATCGAGTAATTCGGTGACGGTGAGCCCACTTATAACATCGGTAAGCCATAGCCTTTCTGCCTGCGTCACTCGAATACAATGTGCCTGTTGCTCTCGCTGAAAAATGAGTAAATAACAGGCTCCATGGTGTTGTTGGATTGCCTCTGCAAACGCTGCATCGTTGAATGATTGAGTCGAGTTGGTGGTCTGATGGGCTCGCCAGATCTTGTCCACCGGAAAGTGGCTAGTTAGCAGTCTTACCGTTGGGGACAAGTGAAGGGTGGCCTGCAATAAATCGTCACTTTCGAGTAACGCTAGTGCGTCTTTAGCAACACTGTCTGAGTTACTACGACCGCATTCGTGTATGGCCCACTCCAACGCCACTATGTCAGACAAAAAAGGATAGGTCACCGTAAGAGGATTGGCACCAATAATGTGCTTTAGTGCTTGTCCCCAATCGGACCAATCCCCGGTGCTGGGGGGTGAAGCTCTCAGCAAAGTATGGGCGAGATGTTTGATGGCTTCTTGACCTAGAAGTTGACAGAGAACCGGGTAGGTTAACTCCAGTGCCCTACTCGCCGTAAACAACAAATTACTTTGATAGATGGTCAGCCCTTTTAATTGAGTGCTGTCTAAATCAGAAACAATATCAGTTGGAAAAAATATCCGTTCCACTAATTGCTGCTGACGGCGTACTAGCGAATCTGGTATTGATGGCATAACATCACCCTTTTTTTGACTCGTTGTAAGAGTGAACGATTTGGCGAGCTTTACTCGCTTGTTCCAATAACACATCCCATTCAGGTAGATTATTGTCCCATTCGATTAACGTAGGCTTGGGGCCAAACTTTGTGACTGCATACTCATAGAGAGACCAACAATCATCTGAGACCGCTTCTGCATGATCGTCCACCAAGAGTGATCCTTGTTTAGCAGGAGTGCAGCCGGCTAAGTGGAATTCGCCAATGACGTGCGCGGGTAATTGTTGTAACCATCGTTTTGCCTCCGACAGTGGTGTGTCTGTACCGAAGTTTTGTGCGTTAACCAATAAGTTGTTGAGATCAATGAGTAGACCGCATTGGGTTTCCTCTACCAACTTGAGTAAAAAATCAGTTTCGCTCATGGTGTCGTTCGTTTGCGCAAGATAACTGGATATATTTTCGATCAGTAGCGGTCTGCCCATTTGTTGCTGAACTCGATTTACATTATCAGCCAGTACCGCGAGCCCTTGTTCATTGAACTCAACAGGGAGAAGGTCTCCCGCGTGGATATCTGTGCTATTTCCATTCCGCCAATCGCATTGGCTCCAAGTAAAACAAGCGTGATCCGAAATCAGCCAAGGGTCGATGTGACGAACCAAATTTTCTAATCGGGTTAAATAGCCTGAATTGATAGCCGTCGCCGATCCCAATCCCATGGAAGTGGCATGGAGGCTAATGGGATAGATGCCACTGATGTCTTCCAATATCTTGGGCGCCAGTCCGCCCGCTGCGAAAAAGTTTTCAGCGTGTACTTCTATGAAATCTATGGACGATGTCCCGGCCAAGGCATCCTGATAGTGTGCGTGCCGCAGCCCAACGCCAATGTAGTTGGATGTATCTAAAGCCAAAGGCGGATTCGCGACTGAGTGGGTATTCAGGGCTTCGCTGCTTGCACGGGACATCGTTTTCACTCCGTATTGGTATGAATGAATTGATTTTAAGACGAAGAGCTTTGCTGGTAGCGTCTCTTGGCTTCTGCTTTCAGCATGCCACCGATACTTTCGCAGGTTCCTTTAGCCACTAATTTCCATTCGCCAGGATCGTTATCTATTTTTGATTGACCGGCGCAGGAATGAGTGCCCGCCAGATTGCCACAATCGTTTTGACCTGCAGCGGCAACGCCGTAGCATTTTTCCTTTCCTGCGGCGTAGGTGGGTGCGGTGGCGAGGGTGGTTAAAGCCAAAGCCAGTGCGGTGGTTGCGATACGTTGCTTAGGTGTCATGTGATTTACCTCTTAGTGTTTAGATATAGTCAGTGTTTAAAGGTTATATATGCGTTATCTGCCAATATCCCTAGCTGAATAAATCACTAAGGATATTGACGGCGGGTTTAGTCCTCGGCATTAACGACGGCAACGGGTAGATCTTCAATGCCGTTCCAAATACGTTCGGCTCCTTTGACGTGACCATTTACGTCAGTCAGCCACTTTTTCTGAACGTCTTTGTTTAAGTTCAGATAGAGTTTGTTGTCTGCTATATGAAACGCCGTGGGGTCAACATCGAGTTTTTTGTTGAGAACAACGCCCATTGCACAATAGCCACCAAACTGAGGTGCATAATGTTCAGCATCCGCCTTGAAAAGGTCGCGGTTTTCGCGGCTGGAAAAGCGATAAATCGCGCCATCATGGGTGGCCGTATATTTAGCAGAACCTGAGATTGGTTTGTTCTGGGTAAAGTAGGCAACCGGATCGTAGCCGTGTATGGCTACATCGTTAGCGCCGATATTGCTGGCTGATGCAAAGGTCAGGCTGCTAAATAATAAGGCGGCAGCGGTACTGGTGAGTTTTAGCGTTTGGTTCAGTTTCATGGTGTTTCTCCTTTGATAGTGGTTGGTTTACTCTGTTGGGTTAGTTACTTCAGAAAATGACTTTGCTGATGGTTTGTCTTACTGGTTTCTGTTGCTCAGTGTTTGCTTTTTTCTGCGCCCTATTTCGGTATATGGAAATAGGCTTTTGGCCGTGTTGGTAGTAAAAGGCTCGTGGGCGGTATGGTTCTGTGGTGTTAGTGGTTGGTGCGTCCAGTTGCGATTTGACATCAAAGTGCCTTTCCCCTGCTTTTACGTTGAAGTACGCCAGTGGCATTGGCAGGTCTGAATCGTAACTGGTTGGGTTGGGTGCACTGTTAGACAGACTGTTGGCACCGCTACTAAACGCGATTGTGAGCGCCAAAGCGCTGACTCCCAAAATGTGATTGTTCACTGTGTTTCCTCCTTTCAATTGCTTAACATAGGTTGAGTTTTGAAGATGTTCTGTTTACGCTTGAGTAATATCATCAATCGTGCCAACTATTATTTACTTAAAAATCAACTAGTTAAGGGTTTTTTAAATTCTCAATATTTTGCTAATATCAAATATTTGTGAATTTAGTCTCAAAAAACTGTTATTGTTTTTACTCTATATGAAACGATAAAAGAGGGCTGCTACATGAGTACAACGGGCGCATTGCCAAAAGGGGTGTCCAGTTTGCACCAGCTTCATCAGCTGATTCTCAAAGCGGCAGGTGAAGGTATTTATGGTCTGGATTGTGACGGCAAGGCTACGTTTGTGAACGAAGCGGCTGTAAGAATTTTGGGTTGGCAGGAACATGAATTGATAGGCAGTTCTTTGCATGATCTTCATCATCATACCCACTTAGATGGGAGTCATTACCCGGTAGAAGATTGCCCGATTTATGCAGCTCTTAAAGACGGTGTGGTCCACCAAGTGGAAGATGAGGTGTTTTGGCATTCGGATGGTCACGCGGTCCCGGTGGAATACACCAGCACGCCAATTTGGGAAAACGGTAAATTAAAAGGCGCAGTGGTGGTCTTTCGTGATATTTCCGAGCGGGTCAAAGTGGAAGCTGAACGGGAAAAAGCATTCGAGGAAATTAAGCATCTAAAAGAGCAGCTTGAGCATGAGCGAGATTATCTGCGGGATGAAATTAATGTTACCGCAAACTTCGGCGAAATCATTGGAGAGAGTCAGGCGTTAAAGCGTACCCTGTCGCAAATAGAGGCAGTGGCGAGCACACCCACCAGTGTGCTTATATTAGGGGAGTCTGGTGTTGGAAAAGAAATGATCGCACGGGCGATTCACAGTAACAGTGATCGTGCGGAGCAAGCACTGGTGAAAGTAAACTGTGCTTCTATTCCTAAAGATTTATTTGAAAGCGAATTTTTTGGTCATGTACGTGGTTCTTTCACTGGCGCTCATCGTGATCGAGTTGGAAAAATGCAATTGGCCAACAATGGCACTTTGTTTTTGGACGAAGTGGGTGAAATTCCCCTTGATTTGCAGGGTAAGTTATTGCGAGCTCTGCAGGAAAGTGAATTTGAACGGGTGGGTGATGAGAAGACACAAAAAGTAAACGTGCGAATTATAGCGGCTACTAATCGTGATCTATCTGAAGAGGTGCGCAAGGGGCTGTTTCGTGAAGATCTATATTATCGGCTGTCGGTTTTTCCTGTGGATGTACCTCCATTGCGGGAACGAGTTGCGGATATTCCTCCCATTGCACAGCACTTTCTTAACAGTTTTTGTCAGCAGTTGGGTAGAAAACCCATCTCCCTGAGCCGGGCTCAAGTGGGGCTGTTAAAGCAGCACCTGTGGCCTGGAAATATACGTGAGCTTAAAAATGTAATTGAGCGTGCGGTCATACTTTCAGCGGGGGGAAGCAAATTAAAATTGGATTTAGCGCTACCAGGGCAGCAGGGTATTAATGATATGGAGCCTGAACTTGCCTCACCTAATACGGATATTTTAACCGAAATCGAGTTCCGCCAGTTGGAGAAAGCCAATCTCCGCAAGGCTATGGAAAAAACCGGATGGAAAATATCCGGTGAGGATGGCGCGGCGGAATTGCTGGGGTTGAAAGCCTCCACTCTTGCATATCGTTTGGGCCAGTTTGGGCTAAAGAAATCACCCTGATTAATAGGTACGCTAATATATTATAGAGAGCAACTTAGTACCCATTTAGTAACAATATAGTACTAATACAGTATCAATCCATCCTATACATGGTGCGTTAACAAGCGCCTGTCCTCTTTGCTTAGTGTTCCACAGCGACGCAAACCCATCCCTAAAGTTTATACATTCCCAGCTATCGAATAATTGCGATTCACTCACAGATATTTGTGAATTATCAAAATGTTGAGATGGTTGATCTCCTTTAACTAATTGAAATTAAACAAAATAATTGTTGGCATAATTAGTGGAATAGCGTGGTTGCTTGTAATAACCCAATAATTGTTGAACCAGGAGACAACCATGAAACACATAAAATTGTACCGTCACCCGCTATCAGGCCATTCCCACCGTGCGGAGCTAATGCTCTCGCTGCTGAATATTGATGCGGAACTTGTGGACGTGGATCTGATGCAGGGAGCCCATAAGCAACCGGAGTTTTTGCAGAAGAATAGCTTTGGCCAGGTGCCGGTTTTGCAGGATGATGACACAGTGATAGCGGACTCCAATGCCATTCTCGTCTATCTAGCAACTCAATATGATTCGCGTCGGCGCTGGCTGCCTGAAGATTCTGAGTCGGCTGCGTTGGTGCAGAGATTTCTTTCAGTTGCGGCGGGGCCCCTGGTTTCCGGTCCAGCGTCCGCGAGACTGGTGACTGTTTTCGGTGCCGGTTTGAATCATCAACAAGCCATAGAGGCGGCGCATTCCCTTCTGGCGGTGCTGAATCAACATTTAAAAGATCGGAATTGGCTAGCCGCTGCTCATCCCACCATCGCCGACGTGGCCAACTATACCTATATCGCTCATGGTCCCGAGGGTAACGTGGATCTCAAAGACTACCCCAATGTCATTGCATGGTTACAACGGGTGGAAGCATTGCCGGGATTTGTGGCCATGAAACCCACTGCCGTAGGACTTGCAGCATAAAAGCGGTTATGCGCTCTGCTCCCGTTACCCCCAATATTAAAAGGTGAGATTATTATGATTGAGTTTGGTCAACGTCTTTCTACCGATTTTGCAGAAACACCTGACTCTCCTTTTCATCTCGGTGAGCAATTTGTGCAATACCAATTGGGTGTTCGAGATAAAATGGAACAGTTTGGTCGTCGAGTAATTCGGGACTACATGCCTGATCAACATCGACAGTTTTACAAAAAATTGCCTTTTGTGTTGATCGGGCATGTGGATGAATCGGGTTGGCCATGGGCATCCATACTTTGTGGTGGCAGCGATCTGGAGCAGAGTTTTATGTTATCCCCCAATGAAAGGCAGTTGGATTTGCATGCCACGCCTTTCACAGGTGATCCACTGAACCGCTCGCTTAAACGCAATTCACGTGTTGGTTTACTGGGTATAGAGATGCAGACCAGAAGACGAAATCGGCTCTCGGCAACCGTAGAATCATCTACTGAGACCAAAACGGTCTTGAGGGTTGATCAGGCTTTTGGTAATTGTCCACAGTATATTCAAAATAGAGGTGTACTAGCGCGTCAAAATCCACTGCCGATCACTGTGGAAGCGTTCACCACTTTCGATAAAACCGCTGAAGAATTGATAATGGGGGCAGATACCTTTTTTGTGTCCAGCTATGCTGCTTTTGATTCATCAAAAAGCGCAGACAGTGCTAATGAATCAGCATGGGGAGCTGATGTGTCTCATCGCGGGGGCCAGCCTGGCTTTGTTCTTCTACAAGGAAACAAGCTAACTATTCCAGACTTTCCTGGCAATAATCATTTCAATACCCTAGGCAATTTTGTTGCGAATCCCAAGGCAGGGCTGTTGTTTGTGGATTTCGATCAGGGGCACCTGCTAATGATAACGGGAACGGTAGAAGTACATTGGCTACGGGATTTAAAGCCTACGTTTACCAATGCAGAGCGTTTCTGGAGTTTCAACCTGGATCATGGGGTTTGGATAAAAAATGCGTTGCCGTTCCGGTTTCAATTTGAAGCCTATTCGCCTAACAGTCTTTTATCCGGTACTTGGCATCAAGCAGAAGACTTGCAGAAGATGGAAGAGAAAAAAGATTTTTGGCATGAAGCGGAAGTCACTGAAATCATACAAGAGTCAGAAACAGTTAAATCTTTCTATTTAAAGCCCAGTGGGGGTTTAGTGCCAGCATTTTTGCCCGGGCAGTTTTTATCTTTGAGAAAAGATCTGAAAAATAAAAACATGACTCGAACCTATACCGTTTCTAATGCGCCTAGTGAAAATATCTATCGCATCAGTGTTAAAAAAGAAGGAGTTTTCTCCCACTATTTACATGAAGAATTAAAATCCGGCGATATAGTTGAATACAAACCGCCTCGGGGCAGCTTTGTATTTGACTCCCGTAGTCGTGTTCCGGCGATTCTAATTGCAGCCGGAATTGGTGTTACCCCCATGGTGTCTATGTTGAGACATAGTTTGATGGAATCCATTCGTGTCCGACAGGCTCGTCCAATTGTATTGGTTTATTGTGTACGTAACTGGCGGACGGCTCCATTTAAGTCAGAGCTGCTCTCCCTGCAGAATCAAAGCAAAGGGTTAATTAACGTGCTATGGGTAGTGACTCAACCGGAGCCTAATCTCAAGAGAGGAATTGACTTTCATTACCAAGGTCGATTCAGTAAACCAATTCTGGGAGACTTGATAAACACAATAGTAAAGAGTGATCAAGCGGATTACTATCTATGCGGGCCTGGAGAATTTATGCAGACAGTGTACGACCTCTTGCGTGATGAAAAGATAGTGGATGGCCGGATCCACGCCGAGACCTTTGGCCCATCGGCTCTCGTCATATCAGCGCAAGAAGAAGATAATGGAGTTCCAGTGGCGGATAGTGCTCTGGTTACCGTGTCTTCAGATAGTGGTATCATTTTGACTGAGCAGCTCTGGAATAAAGATCAGGGTACATTGCTGGAGTTTCTTGAATCTCACGGAATTGAACCGGAGTACGCTTGTCGTAGCGGCCAATGTGGAACCTGCGAGGCAAAGCTTTTAGCGGGCCAAGTGCGTCACAGGGTTAACTCAGCAAATATGGATTCTGAGCACCTGCTTCTGTGTTCGGCATCACCTGCCGCGGTTGAAGATGATTCGTTAAACCACGTACACATAGAATTACCATAGCAACTCCGAATAGTGATGTAACCCATGATAAATATGGACTTTTCCAAACGCGTAGTTATTGATACCAACCAAATGGATTGGGTGGCCAGCCCAAAACCCGGTGTGTGGAGGAAACCTCTGGCCCGTGAGGGAGCGGAACAGGGTCACGCCACTAGCATTGTGAAATACGATCCTGGTTCGTCTTTCCATGCTCATAATCATCCGAAAGGCGAAGAAATACTGGTTCTTGATGGCGTGTTCTCTGATGAAACCGGTGATTACTCCCAAGGTACCTACTTTCGTAACCCGAAAGGTTTTCGCCATGCGCCCTACAGTGAAAATGGCTGTATTATTTTGGTAAAACTCCATCAGTTTCAAGCAGAAGATTCCAATCATGTTTGTATTAGAACCTCAGACGAACCATGGCAGCCTGGCAATGGCAATCTCAAAGTCATGTCATTACATCAATTTGGCAGCGAACAGGTCGCTCTGGTTCAGTGGCCAGCGGGCGAACATTTTAAACGCCACCGTCATTATGGTGGCGAAGAGATTTATGTGATCAGCGGTGAGTTGCGGGATGAGTATGGGCGCTACCCAGCAGGAACCTGGATGAGGTCGCCCCATTTAAGTGAGCACACACCTTATGTGGAGGTGGATACCTTGATATGGGTAAAGGTGGGGCATTTAAACTAACTATTCATTATCATACTAATTGCCCGCGTCTTACCTGGCCTGCGCTTACCTTAAATTGTTTACGAAAGGCCCGTGAAAAAGCGGCTTCCGATTGATACCCTACTTTGTCTGCCACCGCCGCCACAGGAGTGCCTGACTCCAAGTAATTCCATGCCAGCTGCATTCGCCACCAGGTGACGTACTGCATGGGAGTCCAGCCACTGAGAGATTTAAAGGTTTCAGCAAATTGGGTGCGGGACATGGCTGCCGACTGGGCAAGCGTAACCAGCTGCCAGGGCTCATGGGGTGCATGATGAATCGCCTGGATTGCTTTACCAATCTGTCGATGAGAAAACAAAGAAAGAACGCCCAGTGGTTGTTCACTGGTTTCAACGAAGTGTCTTAAAGAATAAGCGAACAGTAATTCGCAGAGTCGGTCCATCATTACGCTGTTCGCGGATTCTGTGCGCAAACTTTCATCCACGATCAGTGCCAGCATTCTGTCGAGCCAGGGTGTGGTGTTATCTCGTTTAACCACAAACACTTTGGGCAAGGCATCCAGCAACATTTCGCTGCCCAAATGTTTAAACCGTACCTTGCCACATACCAGGCTGGTGCCAGGAATGTTCTGAGATTGCGCGATAGAAAGCAGTTGTTGTGGCCCACTCATATCCGTTATCGGGGTCAAGTTATGGGCAACTTCCCGGGGGAAGATAACCAGATCTCCTTCCTGGAGATGCCATTCTCCCACCCCGGGTACGGTCATCAGAGCTTCATTTTGTATAGCAAAGTGAAAACAGGTTTCTCCTTCCGGGTGTGCCTCCAGGCTCCACTCGCCACAGACGCGGGCGCTTAAGTAAAGATCTACGCTCAGCCTAATTAGCTTTAGCACATCATCAAAGCAGGACATTTCGGACTCCTAAGCATTAGAACCGTACTAACTGGCATTCATCGTACTCAGCATGGCGGCTAAAGTACAGACTCTTTCATCAACAGCAAGAGGAATACCCCCATGAGTTTTACTTTGCACACCATCGAAACAGCGCCAGAGGCTTCCAGAGATTCTCTAAATGATTCAGAAAAAGCGTTTGGCTGGGTTCCTAATTTACATCGCGTACTGGCGGAGGCTCCTATGGCTTTGCAAGCCTACAAAGACCTACATACAGCCTTTCAAAATACCAGCTTCAATGCCGCTGAGCTGACGGTGGTATGGCAGACCATTAATTTCGAAAACCAGTGCCATTACTGCTTACCCGCTCATTCAATGATCGCGAAGATGATGAAGGTGGACGATGCCATCATCGACGCTCTCAGAAATAACACGCCATTGGCAGACGAGAAGCTGGAGGTATTGAGAAGCACTACGCGGGCACTCCTTCTGGACCGGGGTCACCTTAGTGGCGAGCAAATTGATCGATTCAAGACGGTTGGTTACGGCAACCAGCAACTGATGGAAATCATTGTTGGCTTGGCGCAAAAGACCATCAGCAATTACGTCAACCATCTATTCGACACCCCGGTGGATGAGCAATTTAAACAGTTTGTTTGATATCGCAAACCAAAAAATCGCGGAAACCAAACCCGCTCTATCCCGGTTTCCGTGGTTCACGGTCTGTTGTGATTGGCAAAAGTTATCAGTACAGGAGAGAGGTGATGAACAATTTTAAGAAGTTTAAGTTTTACGGTTTATTGATGATTATTACGTGGTTGGGTGCCTGGAATGGGGCCTTTGCTGCTATGGGCTCTTTGGGTGAACCACCCGGTGAGGAAACAGTGCAGTCGGGTCCTGGTTCATGCGGAAAAAAGCCCATTCAAAACTGGGCGCTGTCATTTGATAACGACATTTTGGTGCCCTCCAGCCGCGATCAGGATTATACCTACGGTGTCAGCTTATCTGCATCTGGATCAGCGATTGCTGAAGGTTTTGGGTTTATCCATGAGCCTCTTTCTGTACTCAATAAAAACCTGGCGGGCTTTACTACTGCCAACAATGCTACCACTCATAGTGTGGAATTTGGTATTTATGGTTTCACCCCTGAGGATCTAGCGGTGACAATTCCAAATCATGACGATCGCCCTTACGCCAGCATGGTGTATTTATCTGCCGCCCAGGAACAGGCTGGTGCCCAGGAGAATGTGGTTTGGCGCAGCGCGTTAACCCTGGGGGTGCTCGGTTTAGACGTGGCCGGTCAATTGCAGAACGACGTGCACCGGTTGATAGACAGTCAGTTAGCAGAAGGCTGGCAGCATCAGATTTCTGATGGCGGTGAACTTACTGCCCGTTATACCTTGGCGAGACAAACTCTGTGGACGCTGGGTAATCCGAATCTGGAGTTGAAAACCTCTTGGATGGGTTCCCTGGGGTACATAACTGAGATCGGCTATGGCGCCAGCCTACGCTTTGGTCATATTGCTTCCCGTTGGCAATCCTATAATCCCGAGTTAACTCAATATCGGGAGCAGGCTTCCCAAGCCACGGCGGGTAAGTGCCAAAATGAAAGCTACTTTGTTGCTGGCGTAGCGCTGAAAGCCCGTGCTTACAACGCATTTTTGCAGGGACAATTTCGCCGCAGTGAGGTTACCTACTCCGGCTCCGAACTGGAGCATGGCATTGTTGAAGCTTGGATGGGCTATACCCATGCCTTTGCCAACGGGTATCGTGTCAGCTATGTTTTGCGTGGTCACAGTTCTGAAGTGAAGCACGGTGCTGGAGATCGCAATGTTATGTGGGGTGGTTTAACGCTGGCGCAACATTTTTAATATTTGCACACTGATTTTTAGGTTATTAGTTTCGGATTTCACAAAACTTGGATGGCGAAACGCCAAACCACTTGCGAAAAGCTCGGGTGAAATTGGAAGGATCCTCATAGCCTAACTCGAGAGCTACCTGGCTAACAGACATGCCATCGTTTAAGCAACGAAACGCATCTCTTTTTTTCAAGTTGGAAACGATCTCTTGATAGGTGGTGTTTTCCTCTTTCAGGCAGCGGCGCAAATTTCGAGCTGACATATTCAATTTCTCAGCTATGGCTTCCTGACTAGGATAGCAAAAAGGCTCCTTACCTAAGTACCCAGCAATGGTGCTGGTGAGGCTTGTGGATTCCTGTGTCGCCACCCGTGCTTGCTGCAAGGTGTTCATTAGCATTTTATGGCTGGCGTGGTTGGCATCGGGCATGGCTTCCTTGAGATGCTTTCGTTTAAAGCGCACGCCAGTGAACGTGCTATTGAAGGTAATTTCTCGTCCTATGATCTCACGGTAGCGGTGGCCATAGTCAGGCTCGGCATAGGCACAATGAACTTCCAGGTCAGAATTGTCTTTTAAGGCGTATTTGAAATTTATGGCTTCTGCCACCAGTAAATAGCCTAGATGAAACTGCAACCGCTCCTGGATAGCGGCCGTCGCTTTTATCTCAACTGTTACGTGTTCGTGGGTTTCTTGATAGTGAAAAATAAAAAAGGGTAATTCCAGAGCCACATATTCTTTAAATAACATGATGGCATCGAATAACACCGGGCTGGTCATAACCGCCAATCCCCAAGTGCCATGGGCGGGCAACACCAGATGCTGACCGAAATCCATAGCCACTGTTTCAGACCCCACAAGACGAATGGCGTTGTTAGTGAAGCTCAAAAAATCATGGAAACTGATAAAGTAATCCTGATCATGCAGTCTATCTTGGGGGATTAAGGTGCCTTTAAACAGCGCTTTATCAGATAACTGATACGGCTTAATAGATGTATAAAACAGGCCCGCATATCGAATGGGGGTATTAATATCTATCGGGCGTTTGGATTCGCTAAGTGCGGGAGCATTATTATTATCAGTGTCCATCCAAAATACGAAGTTCTAACTTCTTAAATTAAGGACACTGATAATAAGTTATTCTATAAGTTAATGCACTAGTGCGATCCTTCAGTTCAAAAGATTAATAGACATTATCATAGCGCTCATCACAGGTTCCACCGAAACTGGTTACTTCGGGAGCTTGGATTTCTCCGTCGGCACCAGGCAACCCTAAAGTATTGGCTAAGAAATCACTCTGGGTGTACTCAGCCCCGTTTGCATCGTGGCCCGTTGCCAGCTCAATAAATAGTCCGTACTTTCCATTGTCCAAATTGGCTTGGTAAAGAGGAAAATCAAAAAAGGGTAGCCCGGGTCCGGCCTCCATAAATGAGGTGGGATCCACAAAGCTATGGAACTTGCCATGTTTCAAGTTCAACTCTACCAGCCCGTAGCGCACCAAAGCCAACCCCAGCGCTCCGGCCCCTTCACGAGGGACACATCCGTCACGCCAGCCCGCTGTGAACAGTAGATCACCGGGCTGAATAAAGGGAACATAATTCACATTGTCAGACGGCTCATGGGCTAACTGCATTAATTGCATGATGGGGTGAAAATCGTTTATTTCATTTTCCACTAATCCAGCGAACGCGGTGGTAAGCAGTTTTCGAACTGAATAGCGATGAATGGCTTGCGGATAAGCGTGGCTAGATGCCGCATTGAAATAACCGATGTTAAAGGTAGGATCCATGGCCATGGCAATGGGAGCATTACCTGCACCTTGACTTTGCGCCACCAATGCCGCGCTATTGAGGTCAGCGTCAAGGGCATTGGCCGGTAAATCCAATGCGTCTATCTCCAAACCCTGTTGCGCGAATATGGGTTGCAATAAGGTGGCTAGGCGACGTATGTATATGTAATCTGCTGCGCCTTGAATATGGTTGCCCACACTGGCCGGGGTGTTGAATGGGTTATAGTATATTAACCCTGGTATATCGCCCCAATTGACAGTAACGCCCAGTTTGTTTAGTAACGCAGTAACATCCTCCCCTACGGGGTGTGCTCGGGAACCGGTTTGATGTGGAGGGACAGAGATTGCAATTTGGTTAAATTCATAACTGAACATGTATTGTCGAACTAGTCGGTCTGACATATCGGGTCCATCCCCGCTGCCAGGTGCACCCACAACCACCTTTCTTGGGCCATCACTTTCCAGGCATCCGATAACCACATAAAAATCTACTTCTTCATATCCTTGGATTTGAGCGTGACCGTCTTCATCTAGTCCAATAAAGCCTCCCGCAATTAGATAAGGCGCCTTGCCACGTTGCCAACTGGGTAGGCGCACCTTACCTGAAATTTCCACATTGGAGGCGCTTTGGCAGGTTTCCTGGATTTGAACGTCCATGACGGAATCAATAATGGTTTGGTCATCAACATCACGCAGCGCTTCTGCCACCGCGAAAGCGTATTTTGTTGGTTGCTGAGTTTTATAGACGCTGAACGCAGCAATCTGATCCCGAGACCACTGGGTGTGTGCTTCAACATAGTCATTCACTTTTTGCCATTGGCCTTGCAGTTGTTGCCAATGTTGTGATGTAACCCCGGGTGGTAATTCGTTTTGTTGCAGACCCCCTAATAAATTCGCCTTTTCTATGGGATTGCCCTGGGTGTCTTTAATGCCCGTAAAAATGATTGCCGCATATTCGGCATCGGCATCTAATGAGTACCCCGGCAAGGGCACCGCCGCTAACAGATTGCCTGGTTTGTATAACGTTTTGAGTGAGGAGAAATTCAAGCGCAGCGGTGTACGGGCTAAGTAGCCTGGAGACGAAGGATCGATATTCACCAACATGATAGGTGAATCGTCCTGCAGTGATTCGTCAATAGATGGAAGTTGGCTTCCATCTATTCTGTTGCTAAATTGAAAAAATACCCCGTGATTGGGTCCAAAATCTTGGCTATAGGTTTCCCCACGGGCTGCGATGTAACTGAAGATGGGATTAAAGTTGGCAGGGAACCCATCCAGATCAATGGAGCCGTTTTCTCGCTTTCGGATTTCATTGGGCCAGGGAAATGCGAAGAAGCCATCCTTGGTGAGATCCATGAGGGGTTTAGTCTCCCCTCCACAGCCGGTTAGTAATAGTATCAAAACAAAGATACAAGCGCGATCTATCCCCAAAGATCTTGGTTTCATGGCAGAATCCTTTCATTTACTTTATTGAAATTGTTATTGGCAATGCTGAAAAACTTGCCGCCCCAATTTTTAACTCAAACCATTAAATTAGCTAAACACAGTACCAAGAAGACAGATCACTTTAGGCCAAGAGCTGTTCATTTTAGGAACCGGGTACCCATTTGCTCAGTTATACTAGGGTCTCATCTATTCTTGCGGCTTACCTCGCGCCCTTATTGAAAAACAAAATAAATGTCCTTGTTTCAATAGGATAAGATAGATTTAGAGTTCAATAAAATGGCTGTTGGACCCTATAGAGTAAGGGGGTTTCTCTGAAGCAATAACGCCAATTTACCGTTACTAAAATAGAAGGGTTATACTGTAGCAGGACAGCAGTATGACCTAGGTTAGGCAACTTTGATTAACACAAGGCTGAGCGGGAGGCAAAGCTTAATGACTCAGAGGGCGCTAGCCATTAAAAATGTTTAGGGAAAGTAAATTCAACAATAAAAATAAAAATAGAATAAAAAGGGACTCAATATGAAATTCAGACCTGGCTTGCTGCTAATAAGCTGCATCAGTTTCTTTACTCTCACCGGTTTTACTGGTGCCACCGACTTTTGTAGTCCAATTTATTGTGATTCACCGGCGACAGATTCTGACAAGCCTTGGTACGGTATTTCTTTGCCCCCCGGTTTAGCGGCTCCCCATAAGGCGCCTATTGATGTTAGTGGTTTTTCTCCTGCTCCCGCCTTGGTGCCGCCCGGTGAAGAAGCTTTCACTGAACTGAATGGCGACGCAATTTATGGTCTGATGGAAGAGTTTGTTTCCATATCAGAACGGGACCGCGCCAGTGGTCGAAAGCGTTGGGGGCGAATCACCGGTATTCCCGGCGCACAACAAGAGGCGGCAGAATGGGTGGCTAATCAATTCGATGAGGCGGGATTGAGCCAAGTATCTGTGCAGGAATATGGAACCAAGAAATCCTTAGAAACCGCAATTGACTGGGAGCTTCGACTCATGGGTGACGAGGCTTTCGGCATGGGCTCCCGAGATGTGGTGTTTGAATCTGCGTTTGCCACTGACGGGGTTCTGGATCAGCCCGTTACGGCACCGTTAAAATACGTCGGTCGGATTCTAAACCCCTGGTATATACCCCGCGACCTGGAAGGAAAGATAGCGGTTCAGGTTGTGGATTTGAACTTAAATAATGCGGTTGTTAGTCGATTCGTACTTAAGCTTCGCAATAATTTGCTGATTAGACGGGGCGCTTTGGGTGTTATTACGGTGGTGTTGCAAGTGGGCAATATGCAGTTCTGGGATTTTGCCAGTAACAAAAAAGGCGGTTCCTTTAACCTGGGCAACGACGACGGGCGATTCTTATTATCGGTCATGGCAGCAGCAAAAGCAGAGGGTAAGTCTGACCAATTACTCATGCGCATGTCACGAACAGGCGAAGTGATTGAGAACCCGAAAGGTTATAACGCTGTTGGTATTGTGGATGGTTACAACAATGAAGAAAGCATAGTAATTAACGCCCATACAGATGGTTACTTTGATGGGGCCAATGATAATGGTGATGGCGTTGCGGTGATGGTAGCCATGGCCAGGCATTTTGCCAAACCGGAAAATAAACCCCCGGTACGATTGATTTTTGTGGGGTCTGGTGGCCACCACCAAGAGACATTAAATGGACCAGAGGCTTTTGTTAGGGGCAATAAAGATTTACTCGATAACGTAAAAATGATCGTTAACATTGAGCATGTAGCGGCAATGGATTTTGTGCCAGGTAGCCAATGGAGCGTGAACAATCGGGAGAAGAAGACCAACATTGGGGTAGCGTTCCGACGACGAGGTATTACCGGTATTATCGCAGACGCAAAGGAACGCTACGGTTATCGATGCCTAGATACCAGAGTGCCCTTTATATTTGGCGATTTACTCAGTACCGCGACCTTTTCCGGTTATCCTTCCCTAAGGGCACCGATGATGCAAAGTATTCATACCCAAGGCATGTACCACAGCAGTGGTGATGTAATTGAAGCCATTTCCATTCCGGGGCTGGAAAGAGCGGCGCGCTTTTTTACCTATTTTGTGGATCAAACTGCCCGTCTATGAAGTGTTACTCGCCGTCTCAGTTTGGGTGAGATCTTTCTATGGCGTTATTATCGTGACGTTCCGAATTCGTCTTTTTCGCGCTTGACGTATCTACCTACCGTTAGGTAGAGTGTGTTGGTGAGTTTAGACAGGGCTTACATCATTCACCAACATAACACGGGGGCTACAGAGTAAAAATGGACGATATATCAATGAGTAACGAGCTTTTTTGGCTTACATTAACGGCGCTTTTTACGGGCTTGTGCTGGTTTCCCTATATAGCGAATCGGTTGCTGGAGATTGGTATAGGGGGTGCAGCATTAGATCCCAATCCTAATTTGAAACCGAAAGCAGCCTGGGCCCAACGGATGAAGGCGGCTCATGCTAACGGGGTGGAGAATTTGGTGGTGTTCGCGCCTCTTGCCTTAGTGGTGCATATCACCGGTACGGGAACGGTGCTTACTGCAACGGTGGCCATGGTGTATTTTTTTGCTCGGGTAGTGCATTACTTGGTATACACCTTTGGCGTGCCAGGGATTCGCACCTTGGCTTTCTCGGTAGGTGTCGTTTGCCAGCTGATTCTGGCATTGGCAGTGTTGGGTGTAGTGTAGCGCCGGTGTAGTTAATGCACAGTTCTACTGCGCTGCGGCTATACAAAGTTCTACGGAAGCTTTATCTTACGCTTCATTGACCTTTCACTTATAGCCGTAGCGACATTCCGTTGACCAGCACCGCCGATCGAATCCTGGACGTGACCCAGGAGCTTATTCAAACCCAGGGTTACAATGCCATCAGTTTTAACCATATTGCTGAATTAGTTGACATTCGCAAGCCCAGTATTGTGCATCATTTTCCCTCTAAGGCCGCTTTAGGCTGCGCGGTGGTTAAGCGCTACCGGGAACAAATGAATACCATGGCAGAGCAATTTTTTGCCAGTGGTATTAAAACTTCGCAGCAGGCTTTTGACTTCTATTGTCTGCCTTTTATGGAATTTGCGGCGACGGAAAACAAGATTTGTTTGTGCGGCGCTTTGGGTGGGGAATTTTTCGCGTTACCGGAACCAATGCAGCTGGAAGTGCGGGCGTTTTTTGAAGACCATAAACGGATGCTTGCCCAGGTTTTTCAACAGGGTCAGCAACAGGGTGAAATTAAAAGGCAGGATGATGCGGTGACATTGGCTCAATTAACCGTATCTGCGTTACAGGGTGCGCTGATCACTCAGCGCGCCACCGGCACACCCCATCAGGTGGCCAATGTTGTGAACGCGTTAAGGTTATCCATTTTCGCTGACTAGCAGTATGGGATAGATGGGCTACTTTATTTTTAAACAAACACTGTCCACGGTTCGCTTTTCCGGTGCATACTGATTTACCGCATGATCTTCCGGATAGCCAATGGAAAGGCCGCAAATTAACTTATAGCCTTTGTCTACTTTGAATCGTTTGCGCACGGGCCCGCCCCAGATAGCCAGAGCGCCTTGGGCGCAGGTGCCCAAGCCTTCATTAAGAGCTGATAGCATCAGAGACTGCATAAAAATGCCCCCGTCCAGGGCAGCGTAGCGGTCTAGCTTGGAGTTGATGAACATAAAGATCGCCGCTGGTGCATCGAAAAATTCAAAGTTACGCAGCATCTGCCTTTCCCTCGCCGCCTTGTCTTTGCGGTCGATTCCCAAAGTTTCGTACAGGCCCATCCCGCAAACAAACTTGCGTTGTTGAAGTTCCGGTGGGTATTTAATGACAGGGTTAAAGTCGCCATCGGGAACCACACCTTGTAATACCGCTTGTGTGGCTTTGATGGGTAGAGGCTTGGTTTGAATCACGCTAGCTTTTTGGTACTTCTTGGTAAGTTCTTCGCGTATTTCATTGCAGGTCTCACCGGTGGCTACTGCGATGCGGTAGGGTTGGGAATTGGAATTACTGGGCGATTGCAGTGCGTTTTCAATAACTCTATTGAGCACTTCTTCTGGTATAGGCGTGTTTTTGAATTGACGAATACTGCGTCTAGTATGTAATGCTTCTATGATGTCCATTTATTCCCCCTCACTCACTTCTTCAATTCTTAAGATATAAAAGCTCCCAGCTAGGGCCACCACGGCCAATACTCCGATAACAATCGGTACGCCATAAATATCACCTAACCAACCCACACCACCTGCTGCCAGCATAAACAAGCCAATAAAGGTATTGCTCACAGCCACGTAAGTGGAGCGATTGTCGGCGTTGGCCATGTCAACCAGGTAGGTTTTGCGGCCAAGCCGGGCGCCGCCGTGGAAAGTGGCGATCAGGAAAAACATCACGGCGATATCCCACTTGTGATCAAAACTGTAGATATCCGTCAGTGCCATTCCACTCACTGCAACACCCAGCACGCCGGTGAGCAGAGCCGATAGGGCCATAACTTGGCGGCTGGAACGGTCGCTGAGTTTTCCCCAGATGGGGGCACTGACCATGCTGGCTAGACCGCTTGCGATAATTAAAATACCCAGGCCACTGAGCTCTACCCCATTTTGTTGGGCGAGCAAAACGTAAAACGGGGGAGCCAATGCAATGCTCAGTAACAGGGTTCTGGCGAATAGAAAGCGTCGAAAGGGTTTGTCACTCTTGATAATACCCATGGACTTAATGGCATCGGAAATGGCATTCCCGCCGCCGTCTGTGGCGCCAGGAGCTTCTTTAATCAGTGCAAAAAATAGTACCGAAAGCAGGTAAAACAAGACCGACCCAGCCAACAACATGAGGAATAAAGAGCTATCTTCCCGCTGGTTAAAAAAAACTTCCACCACCAGTCCGATAATCATAGTGGCAAAGCCCGCCACACTAGCACTGGTTCCCATCAGGGCACCGCGACGGGACTTAGATATGGTTTTGCCAATCACATCTTTTGCTGAAACTGAACAGATTCCTCGGGCTAAACTGTAGATAGTGAGTAAGCCAATGATGACCCAGCCTGCCACTACACCCTCTACGGCATTAACGCTCAAGGTAATGAGTAACATGGCCATGGCGGATAGGACACCGCCTACTACCCATACCCATTTGCGGATAGCAATGCTGCGTATATAAGCGGCCACAAACAGTTGGGGTAGCAAAACCCCTGCTTCCCGAATGGGAACTAAAAAACCAGCGAACACAGCCGGTGCGCCCAAGGCGCCGATCAACCAGGGAAAGACAATTCTGGCGCTACACAGCTCGTCGGCAATTTTGGTGAATACATTAGAAACCAAATAGGCGAAAAAATTACGAGGTTGGTCATTACAGCTTTCATCGGGAATGTCTTTACAGACCCTTGCGTCTTCATCGCCGGTGATGTAATCGTAGGCTTTGCCGAGCATACTGCATTCCTTAATGCGGGTTACTATGTGCCATAAGAGCCCGACAGATTAACTTGAAAATAGGTTGCAACTCAACCAATGGCAAGTGGGCGAAGTAGCACTACAGATAGATGCAATTCATCGTGTGCTCAAAAGAGGCCGTGGATTGTATGAAACAACTCTGCTCGCTGACTGTCTAAAAATTGAATCTTTACAAGTGGGCCCACGATTATGAACGTATCTTCAATCCTCAATCAGCTGTTACAGCAATCTTCCGGTCAATCCAGCGCAAACCGTTCCACCGGTAATCTGGATGTGAATCAAGTGGTTCAGAGTCTTTCGTCCCAGCTTTCGGGTAGCCAAAGTAACTCAGGTGGTATAGATCTAAAAAGCCTGCTGGGCGGCGGTGCCCTTGGGCTTATGGTGGGATCAAAGCGGGGCCGAAAAATGGGCAAAAAGGCCCTGAAATACGGTGCCTTAGCCGGCGTAGGCGTACTTGCCTGGAAAGCCTATCAAAATTATCAGGAAGGAGCTGCGGCGCAGCAGGGAGCCCCTGCCAATGTGCCCCAGGGCCAGCCCATTGAACAATTGCAGGGTCAAGCGGAACAGCGGCGGGGCTTGGAGATTCTACAAGCCATGATTATGGCTGCCCGGGCCGATGGCCATATCGACGCTGACGAACGTACTTTACTGACACAGGAAATTGAAAAGTTAGGCCCCGATGATGAGCTTCAGGCCTGGATTCAGCGGCAGTTCGATGCACCCTTGGATGCCGCCGCTCTGGCTCAACAGGCAGACTCGCCCCAGGCTGCAAGGGAGATCTACCTGGTCAGCGCTGTTATTATCGACGATCAGAACCCCATGGAGAGAGCCTGGCTGGATCAACTCTCTGCAGCGTTACAGTTGCCCGGGGAATTGACTCAGGAATTGGATCGACAGGTGCTGGCCAGTACCCGTTAGCGAGAATTAGATACAGCGGCTGATAAGGGAGTGCTCTAGGGTTGTAGTAAAAGAACCCTAGTATCGCTCCACCAACTTCAGCTTGTATCTTCCCGGATTCGGCACCGGCATAGTGGCGATCTTCAATTGGTAATCCTTGGGATCTAATTCAAAACGTCCACGCCTCATAAGCGCTGCCATAGTTACCATAAGTTGAATGTCTGCTATTCCCGCTCCGGCGCAGGCATAGTTCCCCACCCCGTACGGTGCAAAACTTCCGCCGGGTCCTGGTGGACGATCAATGTCAAAGGTAAAGGGGTCTGCGTAGTTCTCCGGTAAGAAATGCACAACTGAAGTGGCAGAATAAACTGCGCTTCCAGCGGGGATAAGGTAGCCCTTGAACTCAAAATTCTTACTGGCGTGACGTGGCATAAATGCACCTACAGGATAAAGACGCATGGTCTCTTTGATGAGTTTATGGAAATCATCAAGCTTTCGCAGATCTCCTGCTGACATTTGGGGAGAAAAAATGGCTCTGGCTTCGTTACTAAGCCGGTCAGTAACATTCCCGTATTTGTGTGCAGTATAAAAAGTAAAACTCAAGGTGCCTGCCACGGTATCTTGCCCTGCCAAATAGGGGCCCAGTGCTTCACTAATCAGGTGCTGATGAGTATAAGCATTGCCTTTGTGGTCATTGTTTTTTAGAAGAATATCGATGCTGGTTTGTTTCCGATCCACTCCTGCCTTCTTAGATTGCAGCTGCTGGAGCACCAGGTCAGCCATTTCCATGGAGCGCTTTCGCGCATTTTTATAAAAGGGTAAACGAAAAACCCACTGCGGACGTGTTCTGAATATAGCAACTTCCGTTATGGTCTTCATATAAGTTCGTAGTGCTGGAAAGTATTCGCCAGGGGGTACATCAAACAGAACGCAACCCAGCTGGGTAGTCACGATCCTCTGCATGGCGGAAAAAACGTCGAAACTGTCGCCTACTTTGAGAGTATCAAAAAAATTGTCTACTACCTGAGTGAGGGTGTCGATTTGGTCGCTAACATTATTGCGTGTGTAAGCTGATCTGATCAGCTTCCGCATGTGAGCGTGTGCATCAGGTTCAATTGAGCTTAGCCCTGGTCCGATTTGTTCTCTGAACTGCTTGAACATTTCAGCGTTGGTAAATATCTCTTCATCTCGTTTTTTAGCTAAATCGTTTGCTTCTTTCCCGGCAAGGAAATAGATTTCTCTTCCGGGGATTTTTGCTCGGAATATTGGCCCATGGGCGTGGTAGTTATTCACTGCAAACCGAACTGGATCGGCGCCAAGCTGAAGTGCATTGCCCAGATAAGGTAAACCCGGTACCAGCGGCGGCAAAGAATCAGAATGGGTTTCTTTTGGGCTTAGTGTGCTTTCGCCTTTGTGCATAAATTCATCGCCTTAGTCCAGTGGTCGATAGACATTTTATGAGATAAAGTAACTGCCTCCCATCATCTTCTATCATCGGGTTATGTTGCGCAAGCAGCAAGCATTGAGTTTGTCAGCATTATCAGCTTAAATTCGACGAGTAAAAAGCGAGTAATATAGAAATCCGGACCGACGTAGGGCTGAGATTTTGATAACATGCTACGGTTTATGGCAAAAAGTGACATACACCTTCAGCAATAGATGTATTTTTAATTGAAAGAAATACTACAAACTATCTTATTAGTTCTACTAACTTCGGTATCTTTAACGGTTTTTGGGGCTGAGTACACAGTGAACTTAGCGCTAACGGACAAGTCTCTCAAGCAGTTTCATTATTCTCCTATATTTACTGGAGCAGCCTCAGGTTCGATTAGGTTAAACGATCAATTAAGAACGTATTACTACTATGTACCAGATAGTGCTTCCAAAGAGACCAGTTTACCTTTTCTGCTGGCACTGCATGGTGCAGGTCGAACTGGCTTATCCATGATTGATACTTGGCGCAAGATCGCAGATAAGTATGGCTTTGTCATTGTGGCACCCAACGGCATTAACAAAAATTGGAGTATCAAAAACAGTGATCTTCAACTTTTTAAAAAAGTGGTAGTTGATGTTGAGCTTAAATCAGAACGCTCCCATTCCCATATTTATGTTTTTGGGCATTCCAATGGGGCCGCAAAAGCAATCTGGGAAGGTGCCAACAATCAAGCATATTTTGACCGGGTTGCAGTCCACGGCGGAACTTTACCCAAGAAGGTTGGATCAGGTGTTAAAAATAAACCAACAAGTATGAAAGTAGGTCTATTTATCGGTGACAGTGATCATATTTTCTCCATAGATTCTGCTCGTCAAACTAGCCGATGGTTGACTAGCATTGGAGTGCAATCGGACATTTATATTCTAGAAAACCACACTCACTGGTATTACCAGGATGCAAATAGAATAAATTCTAGTATTTGGGCTTACCTCACCAGGCAGTGAATATTGCTTTCTAAATTCATTTACTTGGTTTTACTATTCGGAGCCATTTCAACCAGTTTATCATCCAGCATGTTCAGAATATGCCTTCGGGTTAGCACGCCAAGTACTTTGTAGTCACTGTCCACCACGGGATAGCTCTTTGGCTTGGCTTGCAGCATTTGCTGGGCGATTTCCAATGGGTCGCTATCTGCGGTTACAGACAGTACTTCTGTGCGCATAACATCTTTCACCGTAGCGACTCTGGTGTTGTGGTAAACCACTTGTAACGTTACCTGTAAACATTCCTGCTCAGAAATCCAGCCCACCAACGTGCCGCTAGCGTCCGTCACTGGTCCGCCCAATAAGGCTTTTTTAATTAACTTGGCGGATGCTTCCGCCACCGGCATTTCCGGCGTGATTTTCGCAAAGTCTTTGCTCATACACTGTAAAACACTGGCTGAAATCATTGTTCGCTCCTAGTCGCCCGTTTTTAGTTTGAAACAAAATACCTGCAATTATTTGGCCATTAGTTACCGAGCCCAATTAGAGGGTCGAGCCTACGCGCCTTAAGCCTGGCTGTGTTTTGTTTCATTATTTTGAAAAGCGATAGTTCAGTAGCGACAGATTCGTTGAAATCAATGAGCTAATGATCTAATCTTGACCGGTTAGTCAATCACTGTTGTTTTCTAATTAAGCACCTCCGTCATATAAAACAAATAATAAAAAAGGGAGGCCAAATGACGCCTGCACCTAATTCCCAGACTCAAAAACTAATCATCGCCTCAGTCATTTTTATGGCTTGCTCTAATCAATCTCAAGCTGAACCCAATGCCCAATCAAGCGGTGATGCAGCTATCGAAGAGGTGGTGGTCACAGCTCAACGTCGCAGTGAAAGCGCTGTAGACGTACCCATCAGTGTCACCGCTATCGGAGCTGAACAATTGGGTCAGGGAGATGTGCAACAGCTCAGTGATATTATGAAGCTAACACCGGGGCTGCGCTTTGATTTCCTTGGCGGCAATGCCCAACCCACCATTCGAGGTGTGGGATCTTCCGTGGTGGTGGCGGGCGCTGGAGCTAACGTTGCCCTATACACCGACGGATTCTATTCGCCAAATCCTTTGGTGGCGGATACAGAGCTACTCAATGTTAACAGCGTGCAAGTTTTGAAAGGGCCTCAGGGTACTCTTTTTGGGCGTAACTCCACTGGTGGGGCGGTGTTGGTGACCACATCCGAACCTTCCAGCGAGCTAGGTGCCGATCTGCGGGTGTCCTACAGTAGCTTCAACACCCAGCGCTATCAGGCCTATCTCACCGGTGGCCCAAGTGAAAGTTTGGCGTTTGATATTGCCGCGCTTCACCGTACCAGTGACGGTTACATTGATAACATCACCACCGGGGCGGACGATGACGGTCAATACGAAAACAATGCCTTGCGTTTAGGAATGCGCTGGGATCTTTCTCATAGACTCAGCGCCCTGTTCCGCTATACCCATGCCAAAGCGGATGACCCCAGCGTTATCGCGGTTAACGCATACGAGGGCAATGGCCAAATCTATTCCACTGCGGCGTCATTATATGAAATTGGAGCATTTCCAGGTATCCCCCAACCCTACACCACTGAGCCTTATAAAGTGGCCAGCAATTATAAGCCGGGCTATACGGCAGAATCCGACGCCTATCAATTGACATTGGAGGTTGACCTGGATTTCGCCACGTTAACTTCCTACACTCAGTACCGTGACGAAACCGCCACCCATTATTACGACTTTGATTTTTCTGCTTTAGATATTTATCACTACATTTTTACCACCACAGATGAGATCTTTACCCAAGAATTTTTACTGTCCTCCACTAGTGATGGCCCCTTGCAATGGACCACCGGGTTGTTCTATTTCAGTGATGAGACAGACTACCCTAATAACCTGGAATCTCCAGCTGGAGCTGCATTTACTCGAACGGGAGGTTCTGGAGTTACCGCGGAGTCCATCGCCGTATTTATAGATACTACCTACGCCATTCTGGATGACCTGTTTCTCACCCTAGGTGTGCGCTACAGTAAAGACAAACAGACTGATGCGTATTATTTTGATGATGCCACCCAACAGAATGTGGCGGTACCCGGGCTGGATTATGATGAGGTAACACCCAGAGCGGCGTTACGGTATGAGTTGGACGACGAATCCAGTGTCTACATTTCCTATGCTGAGGGCTTTAAATCTGGCATCCTCAATATTGCCGGTGATACCAGCGGTGATATCACTGTGGATCCTGAAAATATTAAAGCTTATGAGATTGGTCATAAACACGGGTCTGATAATCTAGTGGTTGAGACGGCTTTGTTTTACTACGACTATGAAAATCTTCAAATAGCCACCTACGAAGGTACACTCACTATTATTAAGAACGCAGCCGATTCCACCATAAATGGTTTGGACATGCAGATGCGTTATGCTGTTACGGATAACTTTGCTTTTAATATTGGCGCAACCTTCCTGGACGCAGAATATGATACTTTCACTGAGTCTCAGCCCTACGTGCAGTGTACGGATTTTGTTGCCTGCGGCGATGCGTACTTACTTTATGCTGCAGTTGATGATGATGCGTCCGGTAATCAGATGTCCCGTTCTCCAGATTTTACTGCCACTTTAGGTGCCAACTATCAAATCTACCTGGATAAGGGCACATTGGATCTATCCGGCACTCTCTACCATACCTCGAGCTTTTATTTTGATTCGTCCAATGTGTTCAAACAGGACGCTTACGATTTACTGAGTGCCAGCGTGGCCTGGACTGATCCAAGTGAGCGATACACTGTTGGTTTATTTGCCGATAACCTTTTGGATGAAGAATACCATACACAAGTATTGCCCCAGTTCGCTGGCACATTAGCTACCTGGGGAACACCTAGAACCGTTGGCGTATCCTTAGACGTAAGTATGTAGTGATGGTGTTAAAACAAAGCCAGCCACCAGGACATGGCCCGGTGGCTGGCGGAAACCGTTCAACAAGTAGTTGATAGAGTTTAATTGGGTTTGAGCGAGCTACGTTGCCGGCTTGTTTTTAGAGAAAATGGGTGAAAACACCATATGAATGCCAACGAGGATTGCGCCAACCACCAGCCCAAGTAGACCGTCCACAAGCATAGGAGTAGCAGAGTCTAAAGCCCCTACTCCGGTTTTAATAGCATCAAATAGATGGTGAAAATCGATAATGTTATGGGCGCTATGGGTCAATATTCCCCCGCCCACTAAAAACATGGCTATGGTACCTACAATGGTGAGTAACTTCATAATGACTGGGGCAAACCAAAGTAAAAAATTGCCAACGCCTTTAGCAAACGCTTTTCCTTTACTTAGGTGAAGCCCAAGGTCATCGATTTTTACTATTCCAGCCACTAATCCGTAAATGAACACGGTCACTAAAATGGCAACAAAGCTCAGTGCGATAGCTTGCTTTAAAAATGGATAATCACCCATTGTACTAAGAGCAATAACAACAATCTCCAAACTCAAAATAAAATCCGTACGGATGGCGCCCTTGATTTTATCTTTTTCCAGCGCTTTTAGATCAGCGTTATTGTTTTCGATAAGTGCTTTGGCTTGAGAGTGGTTTTTGCTTTTTGGGTGAAATAATTTATGCCAGACTTTTTCCGCCCCTTCGTAGCAGAGAAATAAACCACCGATTATCAAAAGAGGGGTTATTAACCAAGGCAGAAAAAAGTTTAGCCCTAGAATGAGTGGCACAATGATCACTTTGTTGAGCAGTGATCCTTTGGCCACGGCCATCACCACCGGGATTTCTCGGGATGCTTTGACGCCAGTGACTTGCTCTGCGTTTACCGCTAGATCATCTCCTATTAGCCCCGCCGTTTTTTGAGTTGCCACTTTCGACATAACTGAAATGTCGTCTAATAAAGTGGCAATGTCGTCAAAAAGTGAAAGTAAAGAGCCTGCGGCCATTAGGTTGGTTTCCTTCTACTAAAATCCAATGGATATGTTGTGTTGAATTAGAATGGTACAGGGTATTGTTTAATGACTTGCAGAATGTCCTGTTTCATTTCGTCCGTGTAGTCTAAATCAAAAGCGTCAATGTCTTCTTTAAGTTGATCCAAACTGGTGGCGCCAATAATGGTGGATGTTACGCCATCGACTCGATCGCACCACAGTAACGCCAATTGCGAAGGTGTAATATTGTGCTTTTTCGCCACTGCCACATAGGCTTCAATGGCGGCTGTGGCTATGGGGGTGTCTCGGAATAGACCATTCCGTTGGGTGATGGTCCAGCGGCTACCGGCTGGCCGAGCGCCATTCAGGTACTTTCCGCTGAGCATACCACCGGCCAAAGGCGACCACGGCAAGTAGGCCACATTTTCCATCACGCAGTGTTCAATCAGATAGGGCCAGTCTTTGAAATGAAGCAGGCTGAATTCATTTTGAATAGATACCATTCTGGGTAGGTCATGTTCTTTGCTCAACTTCAAATAAGTGGCAATGCCCCATGTGGTGTCATCGGATAGGCCGCAGTGACGTATTTTCCCGGCCTTTACGCATTCATTAAGACCTTCAAGTATGTCAAGCACGCCCGCGGTTTCCTGCTCTGAGCTGGCATCCGTAAAGTTGTAGCGATTGGGAAAATGCTTGCCAAAGTGCGGGCTTTTACGGTTGGGCCAATGCAGTTGATACAGGTCGATATAATCAGTTTGTAGTCTTTGCAGTGATTTATCCACCGCTTCAAGCACGGCCTCTTTGGAAAGCGGGGCACCGTTGCGAATCCAGGGTAGCCCCGGCGCAATTTTGCTGGCCAGAATAAAATCTGATCGTCTACCAGGGTTGCGTGCTAGCCAGTTGCCAATGAAAGTCTCGGTTTTACCGTAGGTCTCTGCGGTGGGGGGCACCGCATACATTTCTGCCGTATCGATAAAATTAATTTCTCTACTCAAGGCATATTCGATTTGTTGGTCCGCGTCTTGCTGCGTATTTTGTGAGCCCCAGGTCATGGTTCCCAGGCAAACTCTGGAAACTTCTAAGCCGCTGTTACCCAGTGGTGAAAATTTCATAATTTAGCCCTTTTTGCGAAAAGTTGGCGACGTTCTGTTGTGGATTGTTTGAGCAATAGTACAGGATTTCTTTTGCTTTCGCAGGGTTCCAAACCGAGTTATGGGTCTACTTAATCCAAGTCATGTACCGGTAATCATCTGGCTTCTATACTGTCAAAGGTGATTATTGAAACTGGAGGAAAAAACATGCTTAAGGTTGCCATTAATGGTTTTGGACGAATCGGGAAGCTCACGTTTCGAAAAATCTTTGGAGACGATCGTTTCGATGTGGTGGCGATAAACGATCTCACTGAGCCAAAAATGCTTGCACAGCTTTTGAAGTACGACAGTGTTCAAGGCCCCTTTTCAGGGCATACGGTGGACAGTGATGAAGAATCCCTGATCGTTGATGGCAAGAAAATCCCCGTTTTCAAAGATCCTGACCCCTCTAAATTGCCTTGGGGTGATTACGGTGTGGACATTGTATTGGAATGCACAGGCTTTTTCTGCTCTAAGGCTAAAAGTCAGGCTCACATTGATGCCGGTGCCAAGCGGGTATTAATCTCTGCACCCGCTGGTAGCGATCTTCCCACTATTGTTTATGGGGTTAACCATAACACTCTTAAGAGCTCGGACCTTATTGTTTCCGGCGCATCTTGTACCACCAACTGCCTGGCACCCATGGCAAAAGCGTTGAATGAATACCGCGAATTACGAACGGGGTTTATGACCACAATACACGCCTACACGGGTGATCAAATGATCATTGATGGGCCCCACCGCAAGGGCGATTTTCGCCGAGCTAGAGCCGGAGCTATCAATATTGTGCCCAACTCCACCGGTGCGGCGAAAGCCATAGGCCTGGTTATACCAGAACTGGATGGCAAGCTAATCGGTTCCGCCCAGCGTGTACCGGTGGCTTCGGGCTCCATTACCATATTGGATGCCACTTTGAAGGATGAAACTGAAACAGTATCGGTGGAGGGGCTCAATGAAGCCATGAAAGCGGCCGCAGATGAGTCATTTGGCTATACCGATGAGGAATTGGTTTCTTCTGATATTATCGGATCCACCTACGGTTCTATTTTCGATTCAACCCAGACCCTGGCCCAGCAATGTGGTACTCAAATATACGAAGTTCGGGTAGTTTCCTGGTACGACAATGAGATGAGTTATGTTAGCCAGCTCATCAGAACCTTGTCTCACATGGGTAGCCTATAGGTCGTAAACGCTCTGTCTGCCGCTTGATTTAAGCGGAATAGTAAACAAATTTACAGTTAGTTTGGCTGAAAAGTAATCAATGGTGGCTTTTGGTAACCTATTGATTACTAACAGCATATGGCGCTTTTAGGTCGTTTGGGCTGTTAAAATTCTGAAGCTTATAATGGCAGGGAATAAGCACCAAACTAACTGTTTCTTCACTTTTATCTTGATTTCGTTAACATTGCGCTCAACCTAAACTTTTAACCCCATAAACCAACGGCTGGTTGTCCTATGAGTAGTATCGTGAGTGAGCCAACGGAAAACAGTACCAAGCAGGCAGATGTTATCACGCGTGCGTCAGACAATTCTCTGGGGTTAACCAAAGAAGCCCTCGCTGAACTGAACGAGGCTTATGGGCCCCTGGACTTCGAATCTCGCATCAAGCGTTTGTACCAGGATTTTAACCCTGAGAAGATTCTGGTGACGTCTTCTTTTGCCGCCACTTCGGCCTATTTTCTCCATATTATTTCCAGCATCAGGCCTGAGCAGGTCATTCATTTTATTAATACTGGTTTTCATTTCAAAGAGACCATTGATTACCAGAATTACCTGATTGAGCGTTTCAATCTGAAGGTGGAGGACATTGCGCCGGATAAGCATCACCATGCTTACAGCGTGGATGAGCAATTATGGGATAAAGACCCAGATCTATGTTGTTCCGTCAACAAGGTCCAGCCACTTGAAGAAGTGAAGGATCAATATGATATTTGGGTATCCAGCTTAATGGGGTGGCAGACTGAACACCGAGCAGGGCTTGAGGTGTTTGAAGAGCGTAGGGGTATTATTAAGTTCAACCCAATGATTGATGTGAGCAAAGAAGCTCGAGATTCTTACATCAGTGATCATGATCTCCCCTTTCATCCTCTTGTAGCCCATGGCTATTCCTCAATCGGATGTACCCATTGTACCGTGAAAGGTGAAGGCCGTGCCGGACGCTGGCAAGGGAAAGAAAAAACCGAATGTGGGTTACATTTGTAATCCACTGTCCACGAACACCCGATCAAACTCCAACCCTTTTCTGCTGTGCCTGGTAAGCAAGGATATACGATCCACTTGTGGGTCGTTTTAGGCTTTGTTGCAGGATTTTTGTTGCTCAATATCTAGATTCTTATATCGCCGTTGCCCCGTTAGCCCTTGGGCATAGTCAGCGAGTGCGGAATAACAGCCACAATAATTTTCTCCTTTGACTTCACGCTTTCTGTTGGTATATATTCGCAACTAATAGTAGCCATTAAGGCTCTCCCTGCTTATAAATTTATAGCTAATTTGAGTTCTCAAGAGACAAAACACAGGAGCTCTAGAAAATGAGTGTGAACGAGGTTGATGGTGCTTTTGTAAAGCCAGATCTCACTTTGTTGGGAAAAGAGCACGTAAAAAAATACCAGGAAACGGATGGCGAAATAGGCCACATATGGAATGGTGTTACCACTTTGCTGTTAACCACACTGGGGAATAAATCAGGCCAGTGGCGAACAACGCCTTTGATCTATGCATGCAATGGCAATGAATATCTGGTAATCGCATCAAAAGGAGGCGCTCCCAGTCACCCTGCCTGGTATCTGAATCTCCAAGCCTGCCCTGAAGCTCAAATTCAGGTGAAAGACAAAAAACTAAAAGTTAAGGCGCGCACGGCAACGGAGTCTGAAAGGGACTCTCGCTGGAAAATAATGAGTGATCAATGGCCAAATTACGAACAATACGCCCAGAGAACTACCCGTAAAATTCCAGTGGTCATACTTGAACCCATTGAGGCCTAGTCAACGACTTCAGTGGGGATCGTTATGACCAGTCATGAACAGATACCTGCTTTGAATTCCGATATTGAGTTTGTTTACAAATCTCAAGGGGAATTCTTTCGGCAGGGCCATACAAAATCTGTTTCATTTAGAAAACAACAATTAAAGCATCTGGATGCGGGCCTAACTAAGTACAAACCCGATTTAATGGAGGCGTTAGCAAAAGACCTTAACAGGCCTTTAATCGAAGCAATGCCGGAAGTTATGTTGGCTCAGGATGAAATCAAATTCTTTTTAAAGAATTTGGATAAATGGGCAAAGCCTAAGCGCCATGCCTCTTCCGTTATGGCTTTCCCCTCCAAGGCCTATACCCGCTTTGATCCTTATGGACGAACCTTGATTTTTGCACCCTGGAATTACCCACTTATGTCGGCGCTGGGGCCTTTGGTAGGTGTAATAGGTGCGGGAAATTGTGCGGTGATAAAGCCTTCTGAGTTGGCTCCCCATTCATCCAAAGTTCTTTCTGAACTGATTGCAACCACGTTTGATCCTGCCTATGTGGCGGTAATTGAAGGTGGTGTGGATACTGCGAACGATTTACTCGCTTATCATTGGGATTATATTTTTCTCACTGGAAGTCCGGCGGTTGGGCGTTTAGTAATGCAGGCGGCGGCAAAAAATCTAACTCCTGTGACATTGGAATTGGGCGGCAAGTGCCCTGCAATTGTGGATGAAACCGCGGATATTGAAGTATCAGCCCGGCGTATTGCCCACAGTAAAGTGATGAATGCGGGTCAAACCTGTGCTGCGGCCGATTACGCTGTGGTGCACCAAGATGTGAAAGCGGAATTTATCGACTCTTATAGAAAAGCGATTCAGTTATTTTTCGCTGGAGATGCCAAATCGAGTCCAGACTTTGGCCGAATGATAAATTCCCAGCATACTAAGCGAGTTGCGGCGTTGATTGATCAAGATAAGGTAGTGATGGGCGGGGAAGTGGATGCGGAGCAGCGCTACGTGGCACCTACCTTGATGGCTAACGTACAGTGGCACGATCCCGTTATGCAAGAGGAAATATTTGGCCCGATTTTACCCATGCTTACCTACCAAATTCTCGATGATCTGATTCCAATTATTAACGACCGACCAAAACCATTGGCGCTCTATCTCTTCTCCAAAAATAAATCTGTACATCAAACCATTCTAGAAAAAACAAGCAGCGGTGGTGTTTGTATTAACGATATTGGAATGCATGGGCTGCCTAGAGATCTTCCTTTTGGGGGTGTGGGTGAGAGCGGAATGGGGGCCTATCAAGGTTATGCATCATTTACCACATTTTCACATTTGAAAAGCTATGTGATTAGGCCAACTTGGGGCGATATGAGTTTGCGCTATCCACCCTACAAATTCATACATTGGTTATTATCTAAGTTTAATTAGAATGGAGTTGTTGAAGTGGTTCACAGGTGCCATAAAGGGTCGTGCGTTGTTGGCAGGGGCGATTAATTCTACTGGCAAGTTGCCGCATGTTGTCGCTATTAAATTGTTGACCATTGACACCGCCAGCCGCTCGGGTAATGGATTCATTCATGAGTGTGCCACCTAAATCATTGGCCCCAGCTTGCAGACAAAAAGCAGCACCATCGGCCCCCATCTTAACCCAAGAAGTTTGAATATTTTTAATAAGCGGATTCAGAACCAAGCGTGCCACGGCATGCATAAGTACGGCTTCCCGAAATGTGGGGCCTGAACGGCTTAGGCCTTTTCTCCAGAGTGGGGCCTCCATGTGCACATAAGGCAGGGGGACAAACTCCGTGAATCCGCCAGTTTCCTGTTGCAATCGCCGTATGTGCAAGAGATGTCGTGCCCAATGAACAGGGCTTTCCACATGGCCAAACATAATGGTAGCTGTAGTCCCTAAGCCTTGATCATGGGCACTACGAATAACCTGCAACCAACGCTCTGTATTAAGCTTGTCGGGGCAAATAATCTGTCTAACTTCATCGTCTAAAATCTCCGCCGCCGTTCCTGGCAGAGTGGCTAACCCGGCCCGTTTTAATTCCGCTAAATAATCTCCGAGGGATAATCCCAGAGTGGTGGCACCGTGATGAACCTCCAGAGGTGAAAAGGCGTGAACGTGAATATCAGGCACCGCCTTCTTTACTGCGGCAACAATATTAAGGTAGGTTTCGCCTGTATAGCTGGGATGTATTCCGCCTTGCAAACATACTTCGGTTGCTCCGGCACGCCATGCTTCCAACGCTCTTTGGGCAATATGATCCAAATCTAAATTATAAGGTGTGCCCCGTAACAGTTTGCTTTGTTCACCTTGGCCTTTGGCGAAGGCACAAAACTCACAACGATGCTGACAAATATTGGTGTAGTTGATATTTCTGTTTACCACATAGGTAACCACATCACCATTTTGTTCCTGTCGCAGATCATTTGCCTGTTGTAGAAGATAATCCCAGTCATTGTCGCGAGCAGAAAATAATTGGCAAATTTCACGTTCCGTCAACTCCATACCTTTGCGAGCCTTGGCTACCATATGGGCCTGAGAATGTTGGCGTGGAATCGGTTTTCGATTTGAATCTAATGTTGCTACGGGTACAGGGCTATGGGTGCCAGGGTGCCAATGGCAATCCCGAGCCATGCCCTCACTGTCGCTGTGGCGTAATACCCCGGTAAGAATGGTGGGGTCGACCCATTTTGCACCATTATTCAAATAGGTTGCAGCAATGGGTAAGCGAGCCACTAGTTGACGCCCAGCTGCCTTTGTTTCCTTAGCCAAGGTATGTAAATGAGGCCACGGCCTTTCCGGATTAACATGGTCTGGAGTAATGGGTGATACTCCACCCCAATCGTTAATTCCCGCCCTAATCAGTTTTCCTAGCACCCCTGGCTGCAGATTAGGGGGTGCCTGGATACTCATTTCTGGCCCTAAAATCTGTCTAGCGGTGGCAATGGTCCACAGGTGTTCGTCTAATGGAGGTTCAGGTTGATCTGCCATTAATGTGTTGGGCTTGGGACAAAAGTTTTGAATAATGACTTCTTGAATATGACCGTATTGGGAATGCAATGCGGCAATGGCATTAAGGGTCTCGACTCGTTCTTCGCGGGTCTCGCCGATGCCGATTAACAACCCAGTGGTGAAGGGTATCTTTAATTCACCTGCTGTGCGCAGGGTTTCCAGGCGGGCGGTGGGATGCTTGTCCGGCGAGCCAAAATGCGGTCCGCCTTTTTCCGTGAGACGCAGAGATGTGGATTCCAACATAATACCCATGGAAGCCGATACTTCTCGCAGTTTGCTCATTTCTTCCCGGTTCATCAGGCCTGGATTCAGATGGGGCAAGAGTCCGGTTTCGTTATATACCGCTTTGGCAGCGTGATAGAGGTAATCCAGTGTGGAAGAAAAACCCATATTGGATAGGGCATCGCGGGCGGTGTTGTAACGTAACTCCGGTTTGTCCCCCAGGGTGAATAATGCTTCCGTGCAACCGGCCTGCTTTCCAGATTGCGCAATCTCTAAAACCTGCTCCATAGATAGGTATGGAGTATGCAGATTTTTTGGGGTTTTGGCGAAGGTGCAGTAGTGGCACACATCTCTACATAATTGAGTAAGGGGGATAAACACTTTTTTGGAAAAGGTAACACGATTTCCAAAGTGGGAAAGGGTGGAATCCTGAGCAGCTTGCATTATATCCGATAAAGCCATGGTCACCGTGCCGTTCTCCTTTCGCCTTCAATACAGGCTAATGTGCGGCCATGGACTTGAGTTAAATCTGTTTCAGTATCCACATCAAAACCAAGACCACGGGATGTCACCACGCTAAAAGTGCAATGAACTTGTTTAAATTGTCGTAAGTGGGCCTGAAAACTATGATGACCAAAACTAAGGGTGAAAGCTGTGTTCAAAGGTATCAGCAAAGCATTGGTCCCAGTTCCGTCTTCACTGGGGGCGATGACGGCCGCAGTGCTATTGCCCGCTGCTAATAATTGGTCCACATCGTTGCAGTCCAAACAGGCTAAGTCTGCGGGTAGGATCAACACCCGTTCCTCACCTTCTGCTTTCAGGTGTTGCAACGCCAGAGTTAAGCTGGAGTTTAAGTCACACCCTTGGTCGTGGAGGATCTCTACCTTAGGGTCTAACGTATCTCTCTCTGGTGTGAGTACCACAATTCGGCCAACGGCTTTATGCTTTGTCAGTACTTTTAGTACGTGATTGAGCATGTTGCGAACCAATAGCAGTCTTTGTGGCCCATCCAGGTGATGTTGAAGGCGGGTTTTACATTGAGCTCGAGATTTAATTGGAACAAGTGCCGTAATGGGTCTCACACAACTAGCCTATCTTTATTTTCTAATACTTATTTTCTTATATTTATTTTGTTTCTTTTGTTCTTACCCAGTTGGAGCAAGGGTGTCAGCGAATTCTAACACTTCCCTGGCCAGTTGATCACGGTCTTGCAAAGATTTCATGAGTGTATTTGTGCAAAGAGAAGGGATAGTTATTTCAGATTGCATATTTGTGTCGCGTGTATCAAACACGTAGCCATCAATTAATGATTGATAGTGAACTTGTACGCTATGGGCGGATGATTCAATGCCCATTTCGCCCATTATTTTTGCTGTAGGCCCCTTAACGGCATCGCCACCAATAATGGGGCTCACTGCCACCACCGGTGCGTTGGCATTTCGCAGCAAATCTTTCATACCGCGAACCGACAAAATGGGATCAATGCTTAGGTATGGATTGGAGGGAGCTATGATAATAGCTCGCAAGTCCTGGGCAGATAATAAGTCCTGTATTTCCAATAGAGGATAAGCACCACAGGCTCCATTATATCGAATGGCCGACACTTTGGGCTCACAGCGCCTTTTCACAAAGTAGTGCTGGAATGCCAACAGGCCTTCATCGGTTTCCACCTCGGTAGCAACAAACTGATCAGACATGGGTAAAATCTTTGCTTTAATTCCCAATCGTTGTCTTAGTGTGTCGGTGATTTCCGCTAGTGAAGTGCCGTTGGCCAGGGCTTGTGTGCGTAACAGGTGTAAGGCGATATCTTTGTCGCCCAATTGAAACCAGCTTTCACCGCCAAGCGCTTCCACGGCATTAAGACAATTCCAACTTTCATTGGCTCTACCCCACCCCAATTCGGTATTTGATATCCCCGCCAGGGTGTAGAGGGTGGTGTCGATGTCCGGGCAGATACGTAGGCCAAGATGGGTGAAATCATCTCCGGTATTAACAATCACTGTCAGCTGATCGGGCTCTAAAACTCGACTCAAACCCAGAGCGAGCTTCGCCCCACCAATACCTCCGCTTAGAACGACTACTTGTGAACTCATCAGCGAAACAAATCCTCTTCAACTGGGCGAATAATGTTACTGGCAGGATTGTGAGATACTTTGTCGCCCCGGTAATGTTGTGGTAAGCCCTTTACGATGGCGGCTGGGATGCCCTCATCGGCTTCCCCCATAACCAGGCCAGCTGCACTGGCCACCAGATCGGCGACGGCGATCTGGGTTACTTTCAAAACACGACCACTGCGGTCGGTGTCTTGTCTCCGGTCCAGCAATGAAGGCAAACCCGCAGCGCCAATGGCCACGTTGGTAACGCCCTGACGCCATGGACGACCAAAACTATCAGAAATAATAACCGATAATGCGCATTTATAACGATCCTGTAGTTGTTGTTGAACTAAGGCGGCAGAGTCGTCGGGATTTTCTGGCAGCAAGAGAACCCGGTCCACACCACCTTCCAGGTTGGATGCATCAATGCCCGCATTTGCCATCACTAAACCCAACCGATGTCGAGTGATTAATACGCCACGGCGTTTGCGCACAATCTCGCAGGATTCGTCCAGAATAAGTTGAACCAGCCGGGGATCTTTCGCAGTTTCTTCAGCTAATGCGATTGCGTTCTGGGAAGGTTGAATTTGACTTAATGAGCGATAACGATGTTCCGCCTTGGATACCATCTTTTGAGCCAAGACAATGACATCATGATCCTGCAGCTGAACTTGATTGTGTTCAGCTGCCTGCATCACTAGTTGCGCCAAATCGTCCCCTGGCGTCACTGAACCTATACCCGTTAGTGGAATAACCTGTAGCATGACAAGTTCTATTGGCTATGGAAGGTGAAATCGCCAGTGAATTGTATCCCAGCACCATCAACGGAATAGTTTTTGTTAACAAATATTAAAATGGAAGTAAGGGCTTCTGCTGCTGCAGAGTTCACCAATGGACCGGCATGAATGCCCCGCAGTCCGGCTTGATTGGCGAGTTCAACCACTTTATGGCGAGCGGATTTGTCATCGCCAAACACCATAATATCGCATTCTATATCGTCATCTTTGGCAAGTCGGTGAGCGGCTACGTTTTGGAATGCGGAAACCACAGTGACATCCTCACCCAATAGATTTTGAGTTCGAATGGCGGCGCAGCCCTCTTCTGGTAATTGAACTCGCATAACTTTCGGTGGTTTCAGGGGTACAGTGGTGTCAACCACAATTTTGTTTTTTGCTGCGGTTTTGATTTCTTTTAATGTTGCTTCTTGTGCACTGAAAGGAACTGTAATGACCAGGAGCTGAAATTCAGCGGCAATAGCCACATTATCGCCGCTGGTCACCTCGCAGTTGTAGCGTTCTCCTAATTCTTTGGCGGTCACCTCCGCTTTTTCTTTTGTTCTAGAACCAATGCCAACGGTCAATCCCGCTTTTATCCAGCGGTTCGCCAAGGCTGATCCCAGTTTTCCCGTGCCACCAATAATTCCTATGGTAAAATTAGACATGTCCCCCCCCTTATAATTATGTGAGATGCTTAATCACTTCTGTGCCGAGCCATTGGGCGTTGTCGCACCATTCTTGTCTGGTGGTGCCTTCTATATGAGTCACAGCACCACAAATTCCCGCTTCTTGATAGCGCCCGATCTTATCCAGTAGTTTCTGTGCGTTAAGTTCTTCCCCTGGCTGTCTTATGCTGCCCAAAAATACCTTGGGCCGTTGCGCTCGGCCAATTTTATCGCAATGGGCGTAAAGATAGTTAATTCCCTCAAATAATTCTTCGTCGTTGCTTATGGATGCAGTACGGGCAGAGCTTGCCAAGGCTGCGGGGGTAAAAAACGGATACCAGCCGTCACCTTTTTCCGCCGCCCTTCGGATAGCTAATTTTGAGTTTCCGCCGATAAATAATGGTGGGTGGGGAGTCTGAATCGGATTAGGTTGCATGCGACAATCTCGAGCGTTGTAACCACTACCGGAAAAAGAAAAATTTTCTCCTGTCCAAGCGGCTTTCATGGCATCGATATATTCGTCGAACAGTTCGTTGCGTTTGTTGAACTCCACACCCAAGGCAAAATACTCGCCTTTCATATAGCCTGCTCCCAGGCCTAAAGTGAGTCGTCCACGGGAAAACACGTCAAGTGTGGCTGCTGCTCGAGCCACCACAAAGGGATTGCGGTAAGGCAGTACTAATATACCGGTTTGCAAACGCAATGTGGTTGTGGCTGCGGCCATCAGGCTTAACATAACAAAGGGATCTTGTGCCACATGGCCGCCATTATCCAGCCAGCGAGCAGAGGGGCATGGATGGTCGGTAACATTACCACCGCTAAATCCTTGCTGCTCCAATACCTGGCCAATTGCCGTGACTGCTTCGACTGAGAGGAATTCCTGGTGGGCATCACTGCGATCAAAGGGCAGTGTGGCGTTGATTTCAAACTTGGCCATAACGCTGGCTCCTGTTGGTGTTGTTATTATTGGTTAAAGGTCGCCAGTCAATGTCCACTCTCCAGCGGAATTTCTGATCCAGCCACTGGACGCCCAGCTGCCGCCGTCCACTGGAATCACGCTGCCTGTGACGTAGCTACTCATGCTAGAGGCAAGAAACAAGGCCACGTTAGCACACTCTGTATCCACCCCGGGACGGCCCAAGGGGATGCGTCTGGCTGTGGCATTTTCCTGGGCTTCGCTGGGTTGCCACCAGCTCTTTGGGTCCACGGGCCCTTTAACGTTACCTCGCAGTCCCGGTGTGATGGTGTAATCTGGCGAGATGGCGTTGACTCTTATGTTGTGGTCTGCCAGCTCCAAAGACATGGAACGGGTGAAATTCAACATGCCTGCTTTGCAAGCGCCATACACCGCGAAATTCGGTGCAGCCCGTGAGCCCTCTATGCTGCTTACGTTGATAATGGAGCCGCCTTTTTCATTGGCGATCATATGGGGAACCACCGCCGAGGTGGCGGATAGCATGCTAATAAGATTTAAATCAATTATGCGTTGCCAGGCGGTGGCAGATTGGTCTTTAAAGGCTTTGGGAACCACGCCACCGGCATTGTTCACCAGAATATCTACTGTACCGTATTGAGAAAGGGTTTTATCAACCAATTCCACCACTTGTTGATTGTCGGTTACATCGCAAGGTGCGGCCAATGCTTGTGGCGCAGTGTCCTTGTGTTGTGTTTGGATGCTACTTGCCACTTCATCACAGCGCTCAGGGATTTTATCGGCAATAACCACTGAAGCTCCGGCGGCGGCGTAGGCTAGAGCGATGGCTCGACCAATGCCCGCTCCGCCACCGGTAATTAGGGCCACCTTATTTTCTAGTGAGAGGGTAGGTGTTAGCATTTTTATAGTCTCTCCGTAAGGCTGTTTTGTTGGGCTTCTGATTCTATGGCGTCTAACCAGCTTTCTATCATCTGCTGGGTTTGTTCGTGCCCCATGGTCACGCCCATAGCCCTTTCAAATGCCAGAGTTTGAGAGACGCTGGCGATTACAAGCGTATTCACAACCGCAGCAGAATTAAGTCTTATTCCATTTTTATCCAGGTATTGTTCCAGGGCATTAACCTGTAGCAGTCGGAACTCGTCCATGTAGCTACCCAAAGCCTGCTTAATGGGATCACGGTGTAGCGCCATGGCAATAAATTCAAATAAGGTGGCGGAGGCGTCAGCTGTTTGTTGCCACGTGACCCTTAAGGGGGTATCCGCTTTGAGCGCGTCTTGGAATCGTGCCCGTGATTCGTCGGCCATCATATCCAGTACGGCAACGAACAGGTCATCCAGCGTGCCGAAATAGTAATGCACGATTTGCCTTTTCAGGCCCACCCGCTCCGCCAGCTTTCTAGCGGTTAAGTCGGAGCAGCTCTCCTCCCTAATCATTTGATGGGCGGTTTTCACCAGTAGGGCTTTCACTTCAGAATCGGGTGCGCCCTTACGTGTGCGTGTCATAGGGGTCCTATTTTTTTCTGCTGCGGGTTTTGCTGCTGTCACCTTGACAGCGTTTTTGATTGCCATGCTATCACGGTGACAGCATTCAGGCAAAAAATATGTTAGGGGTGCAGGTTGAACAGGGCGTTGAAAAGTACTCAAGAGGAGGTGTTCCCCAGGGCGTTCGGCCACTGGGTTAAATTATTGCCAATAATATATTTAAAGACTAACGATGACGGCGAGCTAGCCTTCCGCGAACTGGCTTTTCTAACCATTTGAGCTGCGAATATATCGCAGCAGATATTTTGCCGGGCTTACAGTCTTCGGTGTTGCACATGACCACGACGCCATGTTTTTGATTCGGAAACAAAACTATCCTACTATGAATACCGTCTTGTGAACCGCGATGTGAAATTTTTAAGCTTTTACCGTTGCCCGAAACAATAACACCTAAACCGAATGTGGATAGCCTTCCATTATTTGTCTTTTGACGGGTCCACATTTTTGTTGATGTTTCCTCCCCAATTAATTCCTTATTCATCAGGGCCAGAGCAAACCGGGTAAGATCTTTAATGTTGGAATTATATCCCCCGGCACCATGTTTCCAGAAGTGGGGGGTATCTATGGTTTGCGTAGGTTGACCATCCTTTATCACGTAGCCTTTTGCCAAATTTTTTTGATTCTTAAAAGGGATGTCCAGTTGTAAGCTTTCCAGGCCTATGGGTCTCTCGATTCTGGAGTTAAGTTGTTGGGCAATGCCCTCTTTGCCTGCCGCTTGAACAATAGCCGTCAGCAAGATGTAGGCATAGGATGAATATCCTATTTTAGTTCCTGGATCAAATATTAAAGGTGAATCTATAAATCGGTACAGACTATGGGCTGGGTTTAGTTCATTAACAGAAAGGGTTGCTTGGGGTGCCGGAATGGCTTTTCCCTTTTCATAGTGAGGAATACCACTTTGGTGGGATAATAATTGTCGTGTTGAAATATGTTTCAAATGGCTTGGCGTATTTGGAAGGTAAGTTTCAATGGGTTCATCCAAGTTCAGTTTGCCATTTTCAGCCAGTTGCATTGCGGCCATAGCAATGATCGGCTTTGAGTTAGAGCCTAGTTTAAAAATTGTTTTATCGGTCATGGGCAATTTCGAATCGAAATCGGCATATCCATAGCTATTTGTGTAGAAAATTTGATCTTGATGAACGATGCCAATGGCAGCGCCAACTATTTCCTGTTTTTCCATTTCAGTATTTACAGCGCTATCGATAGATTGATGCAGGGATGTTTCTGCAACTACTGCGATTGGAAGTAGGTTTAGCAATAGGAAAATAATTGTTTTCAATATCAGCCCCTGTTACCACTTGGTGGAAACAATTTTTTAATAATTTTGAGTTCCATGTTGTTAGCCGCTGGAATTCATGGGGTTGAAAAGAAGTGTAGAACATAAATTCGTTTTGCAAAAACGAGAGATTGAAAATACCAAAGCCATGAATTCACAGCTCATCTAAGACTTTGGCTTGAACAAATCTTTAACCCCCTATGAATTTGTTCATAACTCACTTTAGCATGTTGAGTAATGTGGATGCGTTTGCACGGTTCGCAAAATACCCATCTTCCTCGCGCTAAAACTGAGGCGCATTTCTGCAATGCAGCCATATTCTTGCAGGCGATGGCCTAAAGTAATGTCAGCCCATGGGTAGCTGGTTTGCAGTTCTAAAAAGTTAGTTGCATGGCAACTAAATACAGATAGTGTTTGCTATGTAAGAACATAATATTCTCGAGTGATTTATTGTTGTCGACCGAATTAGAAGATAAAAATCTATATATAACAATAAGATAGCGTTTTTATTTGGCCAATTTAAAAACCTGGCACACCCCCTGCTATATCTAAGTCATGAACCCAGAGTTCATCGAACAATTAACTTTAAAACTGTTTTATTAACTCAACCACTTAACTAAACACAGACTGATTTAAAAGGAAATTCATCATGTTAAACATCAAAGATCTCGACACAAGCAAAGAACTGAACGAAAAAGAAATGGCCGGTGTGCGTGGCGGTATGGCTCCCATCTTGTCCCTGTTTTCACCCGTTAGCATACCCTCTTTCAGCACTTTGGTTGCTGAAACCAGCGCCGTAGGTGGACCTGCTACTAACACCAACAGCATGATCAACAGCGGCGTCAACACCGCCAGTCACGGTTCTCAGATTGTTGCTCCGGTTGTTATGGGTTCCACTCAAATCAACGACAACGATGTGTCTCAGCTGGCTGCCCAAATCGGTATTCAGAGCTCATTCTAAATTAACCACTATTACTAACTTATTTACAAACAATACGAATTTTAATTTAAGAGGAAATAACCATGTTAAACATCAAAGATATGCACGTAAGCAAGGAAATGAGTAAAGAAGAAATGACTAAAGTAACTGGCGGTAGCGCTCCTGCACTGTCCCTGTTTTCACCCACTAGCATTCCTTCATTCAGCGAACAGATCGCTGCAACTAATGCTTTGGGCGGCGCTGCCACTAACACCAATGCTATGGTTAACGGTGGTGTGAATACCGCTGGCTATGGTTCACAAATTGTTGCTCCCGTGTTCATGACTTCTTCACAGTCCAACGACAACGATGTGTACCAAGGCATGATTCAGGCAGCAATTCAAAGCGCTTTTTAATTTAGCGTTATTCCAACACAGATAAAGGAGAATCTTTCTCCTTTATCTGTTGTCTTTCCGAATCTTTCTAGCTGCCTCAGTGGGGGTTGATGAGTACCATCTCCGAACGGAATCGTAAAATGTCCTTTCATCCTTGTAGCCTAAAATAAAACTAATTTGCTGAATGCTATAGCTGCCTTCTTGCATTAGTTGATAGGATTGATTTCTTCTGTAGTCATCCAGTAAGCTCTTAAAGCTTTTGCCTTCTTTTTTTAGTTTTCTTTGTAGGGTGCGTTCACCGAGATTTAGTTCATTGGCCACATCACTCAAGCTGATAAAACCCTGGTGAAGATAGGCGTTGATTTTATCGCTTAGTTTCATTGCATTTGAAAGTTGTTTTATTTTTTCTGTAGCGAGTTGCTCTGCAACTAACTTAAGCTTGGAATGACTTCCCGCTATGGGTTTTCTGAATATTTCATCAGCGATAACGATCGCGTTATGAGATTGGTTAAATTCAACTGGCGCGCCTAGATAGAGAGAGTATTCAGATTCAGAAACCAGGTCATGTTTCGAGTGGGTGAGCTGTATGGTTATGGGTTTGATATCTGCGCCCAGTAGTATTTTAATTTGGCGAGTCAAATAAACCATGTCAGCTTCATTGGCAACTGGAAAATCAAAATACGCCGACTTGAAGCGAAGCGAAACCAATCCTGAAGAGCGTTCCAGGCTGAACATTTTTCCTGTATCTGTGACTAACTTCCAGTATTTAAGAGCGAGTCGGAAAGCTTCATCCAGACAGGATGCGTTTTTTGCCATCATTTCTACCAGCCCCCACTGTCCTGCTGGCATATTGTGGCCAATCTTTAATCCAATGCTGGGGTCATTTGCTTCTATCAATATGTTTCCCCATAGGGATTTTAATTGCAAAAGATTGAAGCGATATTCGGGATCGTTTATCTGATCTGGGTGAAGTTGTGATTGGGTCATTAATTCCGTGCTGTTGAGACCGCAATTTTCACAGGCTGATAGCAAGCATCGTAAATAAAAAGACCCGGCAGTATGGTGGGTAAAATCATGACAAGATTGAGTGGCTTCCATTGTGTCGTAAATTCTCGTTAACCTGTCGTTAAACTTCGTGGTAGTGATGGATATTTTGTATTTATAGTAGATCAGACTTATAAAGCGGAGATCAACATGAAAAAGTTATTTCTTGGTCTGATTTGTATATGGATTCTTGGTATTCCTCTAGCCAGCTTTGGAAAAGCTAACCCCAGTTCAGCGTTGCTGCAATGGCAGATTTCTGGGAAGTATTTTAAATACGAGAATCACGACATTTTTTATCATGATTCTGGAGAGATCGAAAAAGAAGTGATGGTGTTGGTGCATGGGTTTCCCACCTCATCATGGGACTGGCATTCAGTGTGGAGGGAGCTGAATAAAGAGTATCGGCTTATTGCGCTTGATCTGCTGGGTTTTGGTTTTTCCCCTAAGCCCAAAAACCATGATTATTCCATAATGGAACAAGCTGATTTGATGGTGTCACTGCTTAATCATGTGAAGGTAAAAAAGGCCCATTGGGTTGTTCACGATTATGGCACCTTCATTGCCCAAGAATTGTTGGCGAGACATTATCCATTGCAATCCTTGGTAATGCTTAATGGGCCTACGACGCCGGAAGACATAAAGCTAAGGCCAATTCAAAAGCTATTGGAAGGGCCGCTTGGTGTTTTGGTCTCTAAATTCACTACGGCCTTTTTATTCAAACTTAATATGGGTCCTGTTTTCGGTCCAGATACGCAGCCTTCTGGTCAAGACCTGGCTGATTTCTGGTATGTAATCAGCCAGCAGAGTGGACATCGTAGGAGTCATAAGCTGATGCACTACTATCAGGAAAGCTTCGACAATCGTTCCCGCTGGGTTGGCGCCTTACAAAAGACTGAGGTGCCAACACTACTGCTAACCGGAATAGCGGATCCGGTTACGGGTGAGGCCACAGTTGAAAAATACAAGGACATAATGCCGCACCCTAGAGTTGTTACTCTAGGGGGTATCGGTCATTACCCTCATTTAGAAGCCCCCCACATGGTTTCCTACCACATAAAAGGATTTGTTCGAGACCTGCTTATTGACTCTGATTGGTAGCAATTGGTTTGCGCATCTAAAGAGTTGGCAATTTAGAAACTAAATTTAGATAGTGTTTGCTTTGTAAGAACATAATATTCTCGAGTGATTTATTGTTGTCGACCGAATTAGAAGATAAAAATCTATATATAACAATAAGATAGCGTTTTTATTTGGCCAATTTAAAAACCTGGCACACCCCCTGCTATATCTAAGTCATGAACCCAGAGTTCATCGAACAATTAACTTTAAAACTGTTTTATTAACTCAACCACTTAACTAAACACAGACTGATTTAAAAGGAAATTCATCATGTTAAACATCAAAGATCTCGACACAAGCAAAGAACTGAACGAAAAAGAAATGGCCGGTGTGCGTGGCGGTATGGCTCCCATCTTGTCCCTGTTTTCACCCGTTAGCATACCCTCTTTCAGCACTTTGGTTGCTGAAACCAGCGCCGTAGGTGGACCTGCTACTAACACCAACAGCATGATCAACAGCGGCGTCAACACCGCCAGTCACGGTTCTCAGATTGTTGCTCCGGTTGTTATGGGTTCCACTCAAATCAACGACAACGATGTGTCTCAGCTGGCTGCCCAAATCGGTATTCAGAGCTCATTCTAAATTAACCACTATTACTAACTTATTTACAAACAATACGAATTTTAATTTAAGAGGAAATAACCATGTTAAACATCAAAGATATGCACGTAAGCAAGGAAATGAGTAAAGAAGAAATGACTAAAGTAACTGGCGGTAGCGCTCCTGCACTGTCCCTGTTTTCACCCACTAGCATTCCTTCATTCAGCGAACAGATCGCTGCAACTAATGCTTTGGGCGGCGCTGCCACTAACACCAATGCTATGGTTAACGGTGGTGTGAATACCGCTGGCTATGGTTCACAAATTGTTGCTCCCGTGTTCATGACTTCTTCACAGTCCAACGACAACGATGTGTACCAAGGCATGATTCAGGCAGCGATTCAAAGCGCTTTTTAATTCTTAATCTATCTTTCCATTAGCAAATTAAAGGAGGCTCTGCCTCCTTTAATGTTATTCACTGGCCAATTCTTTTGTTAAAAAATCAAATACCGTTCTCACCCGTGTATTCATTCGTAATTCCCGGTGGCAAACCAGCCACATTTCTCCTTTGTAAAAGCAACGATTGGCTAAGGCTCGGGTAACCAGCGGTTCTTTGTCGCCAATATCGGTTGGCATGACCCCCAGGCCCATTCCCTGTTTTGTCAGTTCCCAGTGGGCCATGTGGTTATCGGTGTTGATACAAAAATTATGATCGGATATTTCCAGTCCATATTGTTTCAGGCTATCAATGTAGTCTGAATTATCGTCACTGCTGATGCCAATATAGTTCGCCTGGCTTAGGCTGCTGTTGTTAATGGGCTGGGGCAGGGTTTTCAGGTAGTTTGGAGTAGCATAGAGAGAAGCATTAATATCCCCCAGCTTTCTTGCAATCAAATCGGGCTGCGTTGGTCGGTAGGAGCGAATGGCAATATCGGCTTCTCGCCGTTTTAGATCGCTGGTTTTGTTGGATACTATGAGATCTACCACCACCCCTGGGTGTTCTGTTTTCAGTTTGTGTATCAAAGGCGGCAACACCATGATCGCCATGACTTCGCTGGCGGAAATGCAAATGCTGCCTGTGATGGAATCAGAGTGACCGGAAGCCGCCAGCGATAAATCGTTGGCGGCTTCGTACATGGTGCGCACGTGTTGCAGCAAAAGTTGGCCCTGGGGAGTTATTGCTAAACCATGGCCATTACGTTCAAACAGAGCGACTCCCAGTTCTTGTTCCAATGCAGAGACCTGTCGGCCAAGGGTTGGCTGCGACATTCCCAGTGCTCTGGCCGCTGCTGACAAGGAGCCTTCCTCTACGGTCACTAGAAAAGCGCGGGCATGGTTCCAATCAAATTTAGTTGAGCGCCAATCCATAGGGGTCTCCAGTCTCTACAAATATGCATATCTATAATGCATATTTGTGTATTCTCTATACGAAAATGCAGAGATAGAATCCTATCACACCTATTGAATGTTTGGGGGAAGGATTTATATGGAGCCGTCAGTTGCCTACTGGAATCGAATTGCACGTCGTTATGCCAAGCAACCCATCGCCAATGAAGCGGAGTATCAAAACAAGCTTGAAATTACCAGGCGCTATTTGAAACCCCATATGAAGGTTTTGGAGTTTGGTTGCGGCACGGGTTCAACTGCGCTGATTCATGGGCCGCGGGTGCAGGAGTACATGGCCATTGATCTTGCTCCCAACATGATTGAGATAGCCAATGAAAAATTGCAGGAGTCGGGGCTTAGCAATCTCCATTTTCAAGTGGCGAAACTTGAAGACTTTAGCTCTCAAAGTGAAATCTATGATGTGATTCTAGGGTTGAATATTCTGCATTTATTGAAGCAAAAAGAAAAAGCCATTGAGCTTGTTTATCAATTACTGAAACCCGGTGGCGTGTTCGTAAGTAGTACGGCCTGTTTAAAGCAGGGCCTGAATCCTTTCCGCTTGGTGGCGCCCTTTACCAGAATATTTCGGCTACCCATGATTAACGTATTTAGCCGCGGGGAATTAGAGCAATGCTTAATCCGGAAGGGATTTAAGCTGGACCACCAGTGGGTGCCGGAACACTCGCCACTGGTGTATTTTATTGTGGCCGTAAAGCCTAATTGATTTGAATTTTTTTGTAGGCCAGCAAAGTGCCATCTGAGTTTTGTTCAAGGTCGAGCAAATAGTCTGCGTAATCAGCTCCAAAAACGGTATCACGGCCGCTGCTCAGGGTGGTGTCTTGGCTGCCCCTGGCGCTGTATTCGCTGTGATTGTTGCAAATGTCAGCACAGAATGAATCCTCGAAGCAGAATTGAGAAATCACGTAGTCGTAGCTACCATAACGTACCCGGAAATGGATGTGGATAGTTCTGCCGGAGTACCAGCCTGGAAAGCAGGTTTTAAAGTTCACTCTGCCGTTGCTATCGGTGGTCAGTTCGCCCCGATACCAGGTGGATTGTTCCGCATCGTTGTCGCCTCCGGTGCAGAAATCTCCCGCAAAGCGCCTGCTATCGTCGCTTCCGCTGGTATCCGCAGAATAAACGCCGGCAGTATCGCAATGCCAGATTTCCACCACTACGTCTGAGACAGGATTACAGGATGTATCAATAACCTGTAAACATAGCATCATGGGCAGCCCGGTTAAGCCTTCGGAAATATCCTCACGCTCATTTACAGCAAAATAGCATGGGCCTTCGGTGGTTTGGCCAGTGAGGTTCACTGTACAGGCACTGGCTGCTGCAAAAAGAGTGTTGTCCGGGTAGTCCACGGTGATCAGTTCGGTTCCGCCCACGGCCCACCCCGTAGTGCCGGTATTGGATCCCGTATCAGAGCTGGAATCGTCGTCGACGGTGGATCCATCATCTGCATCTTCAACGTCTTCAGCGGCACAGCCCATCATGCCTGCGAAGGGGGCCCAAGCACCCACTATGCCCATCGTTTTTAAAATTTGTCGGCGGGTTGCAGTTGGTTTGGTTTTCATTTTGATAACTCCTGTTTGATGGTCCCCATTGTGATGGTGCCTACTCTGACGAGCCCCAGGGGGCGGGGCTATTTAGCTAATCTGGATTAGACTTAATGGGTACATAGACCTTAATGATTATGGGTCCAGCGCCAGTTAAGTGGGGTTAGGGAGTGCAAAGTTGTGTAAAGTTTGGGTTGTGGATATGGCTCCTGCGGTGGTTGTAGCATAGGATTTCAGCGCTGGAAGAGAGGCTGGTAAATATTGTGACAGCATTACTGATAATCGATGATGATCAAGAACTGGTGGCCCTGTTTAAAGATTATCTGGAACAAGAGCAGTTTCAGGTGGCGGTGGCTTACGCTGGGTTGGCCGGTTTAGAAGCGGCGCGAAGCGAACAGTTTGCGTTGGTTATTCTGGATATGATGTTGCCGGATCTTACGGGGATTGAGGTGTTGCACCGAATCCGCAAACAGTCCTCGGTTCCTGTGTTAATGTTCACTGCTAAAGGTGACGATATTGACCGGATTATTGGTTTGGAATCCGGTGCCGATGATTATGTACCTAAACCTTGTACCCCCAGGGAGTTGGTAGCCCGGATTCGAGCCATCTTAAGGCGAACGGATTCCATTCACGCCCTTAATGACAGCGATGGCACCATTGAAAACGGACCTTTAAGAATCAATAGTAAAAATCGAAAAGTAAGTTGGCAGAATGAGCCGCTGAGTTTAACCAGCGCGGAATTTAACCTGCTCTATGAGCTGGCCTTGAACGCGGGAGATGTGGTTTCAAAAGAAGAGTTGTCACAGCAGGGGTTGGGGCGTTCTGTGGGTCGTTATGATCGTAGCATAGATGTACACATTAGTAGTATTCGCCAGAAATTGGCACAGAAATCCACAGGCGAAAGTTGGATAGAAACAGTCCGTGGAAAAGGGTATCAACTTATCAAGATGGATAAATCAAACTAGGTTATTGTTGAGTGGGTCGGCTTTTTTGGAAATTCCTATTGGCATTTTGGCTGGCAGTGCTAGTGGCAGGCGTTGGTGTGGGGAGTTTGGTTTGGTTGAATCACCCGCCCCATGATTCACGCCGTCCCACTGCAGAGAATTGCCCCGCGCCGCCGCCTGTATTTAACTCTCCAGACCACATCAAAGCGCTTCCCAGTGATCGTCCGCCTCCGCCCCCCAAACCCGTGGTGTGGCTGGTGTTGTTGGGGTTGGTAACCAGCTTATTATTGAGTGGCATTTTGGCCTGGTATTTTTCCAAGCCCATCCGTCAATTGCGCGCGGCGCTGCTGGCAGTTACTCAGGGCAATCTCGATACACAAATCAATTCGAAAATGGGCAAGCGTAGTGACGAGCTTGCTGAGCTTGGTAGATACTTTGATACCATGGCCCAGACCATAAAAGCGCTTGTTAAAAATCAGCGTCAGCTATTACATGATGTGTCCCACGAATTGCGGTCGCCGTTGGCTCGGATTCAAGCTGCTATCGGCGTAGCGCAACAACAGCCACAAAAGTTGCCACAAATGCTCAGTCGAATAGAGCGGGATTCCACCCGTATCAATGATCTGGTGGGAGAGCTGTTGTTTTTGGCGCGGTTTGATTCAAACATGGTGAATACGGATTCAGTGGAAGTGGATTTAACAACTCTCATTGGAGAAGTTGTGGAGAATGCCCGCTTTGAATCACAGAAAAAAGGTATTCAAATAGAATATCAACCCAGGCTCAAGGCCATTGTGAAGGGCGACCCAGAACTTATCTACCGAGCCTGCGAAAATGTGATTAGAAATGCGACCAAGCACTGTGGAAATCGAGTCATGGTTTCATTGGAAAGATCCACGGAGTCGCAACAAGAATGGATTCGCATCTTAGTAGAAGATGATGGTCCAGGAATTCCTGAGGGGGATTTACAGAAAATCTTTGAGCCTTTTTTTAGGGGGCCCGCTGAGGATCGCAATGACAGTGTGGGCTTGGGTCTCACCATTGCTAACAGGGCAGTTCAGTATCATGGCGGCACAATTACAGCAAAAAACCGTCAGCCCAGCGGTTTGATGTTAGCACTCACTTTTCCGCAATGAGCATTTCGGTTCGAATGCGAGGGTGAGGCGACAGACATCTTAGCTGTTTTTGAAGTTGTGTATTTTTTCGGAACTATAATTCTGATTGTGTTTAAATAATGGTCATATCAGAATAATAGTTCTCGTTATTATCTGATGCTATAATCAGAATTATTGTTCAGGTTATATGAATTATGGGCCATTTTATGAAGTATGTTGCTGCTAATGGATGTTAATCATTTAAGTGATCAAAAAGTGCTGGAGTGGCTGGGTGAGCGTTTTCGAGCCACCAGGCTGAGCCAAAATATCACCATGGCCGATCTAGCTGAGCGTTCCGGTGTCACCGAGCGCACCCTATATAACCTGGAAAACGGAGCCAAGAGTGTGGGTTTGCTCAACGTGATTGCTGTATTGCGGGCATTGGGTAAGCTTCACGAGTTGGAACAATTTCTGCCCTCGCCTCCCCCCCGTGCTGAGGCACTCATTAAAATAGACAAACTTAAAACCAAAACTCGGCAGCGGGCATCGGGCAGTGGACATCCCACTACAGGCAAACCACCAAAAGCCTGGACTTGGGGAGAGGATTAGGTGGCAGAGCAGGAGCTGGCGGGAGTTTATTTGTGGGGCAGTCAAATTGGTACCTTGATATGGTCCAACAATCGCGGCTATTTTGAATTCCAAAAAGACTTTCAGCGGTCGGGGATTCAACCTTCCCCCATTACCATGCCCCTGAGTAATCAAAGCTATTCGTTTCCTGGCTTACAGCAGGAAACCTATAAAGGTTTACCGGGTCTGCTGGCGGACTCATTGCCAGATAAATTTGGTAATCGGCTTATTAATCAATGGTTGGAACGTCAGGGCCGTTTGCCCCAGAGCTTTAATCCCATTGAACGGCTTTGCTAAATTGGTACTCGAGGGATGGGTGCGCTTGAATTCCAGCCCGCAATCAGAGAGGTGAAGGAAACAGCAACCCCATTACAGGTAACGGAATTGGTGGCGCTGGCCAATGAAGCATTGAGTGAGCGGAGTTCGGTGGCAGTGGAATTGGGTAAGACTCCAAGCGAAAAAAAGCAGGCATTGGAAAAGATTATATCCGTTGGTACCTCGGCCGGTGGCGCACGGGCGAAGGCGGTGATCGCATGGAACCCGAATACCAATGAAGTGCGATCCGGGCAGGTAAAAACCGATCCAGAGTTTGAATATTGGCTACTGAAATTCGATGGCGTGGAAGAGAACCGGGACCATGAGCAACTGGCGGACCCGAAGGGGTACAGCTTAATTGAGTACGCCTATTATTTGATGGCGGTGGCTTGCGGCATTGAAATGATGGAGTGCCGTATTTTTAATGAGAACGGTCGTTCCCATTTTATGACCCGACGTTTTGATCGGCGGGATGGGGGAGAGAAAGTCCATATGCAGTCCCTGTGCGGCTTGGCCCACTTTGATTTCAATCAAGCCGGCGCTTACTCCTATGAGCAGGCAATTGGGATTATGCGTCAGCTGAATCTTTCAAAGACCGCGTTCAAGCAATTTTTTCGAAGGCTTGTATTCAACGTGGTAGCAAGAAACCAAGACGACCACACCAAAAATATTGCCTTCCTTATGGACAAGCAAGGTAGCTGGTCATTATCACCGGCTTACGATCTCACTTACTGCAATGGGGCGGGTTGGACCAATAAGCATCAAATGACCGTCAATGGAAAACGCAATAATTTTACTTTGCAGGATTTGCTTGCGGTAGCACGTCACGCTGATATACGAGAAGGTGATGCCAAGGAAGCCATAGCTGAAGTGATTGCGCAAGTTAAACTATGGCCGAGCTTTGCAGAAGCGGCGGGCGTACCCCAATATTATCCGGGGCGCAGCCAGGGTCCGTCCTGGACCGAAATGATTCAGAAGGACCATAGAGTTGGCTTATTGCACTAATACTCACGCGTTGTATTTCTGAACCTTCTGCTGCAGTTCCTGCGCTAGCCTGGTGAGGGATTCACTGGCTTTCTCGGTCTGATCTGCACCTGTGCTGGTCTGTGTGGCCACGGAGCTGATCGCCGCGATATTTTGATTAATTTCTTCCGCTACAGCACTTTGTTCTTCCGCTGCGCTGGCTATTTGCAGATTCATGTCGGTGATGCAGGCCACGGTTTCAGCGATGGTTTCCAGTGATTTGCCCGCACTTGCCGCTTGTTCAACGCTGGCGTTGGCTTTTTCACGTCCGTTTTTCATCACTTTTACGGCGCGATGAACGCCATCCTGGAATGCCTCAATCATGGTATGTATTTGGGCGGTGGATTCCTGGGTGCGTTGGGCTAACGTCCTCACTTCGTCGGCCACCACAGCAAAGCCCCGTCCCTGTTCCCCTGCCCTGGCTGCTTCAATGGCGGCGTTTAGGGCCAGCAGGTTGGTTTGTTCCGCTACGCCTTTTATGACATCCAATACGGTATTAATTTGCTCGGCGTTGGACTCTAACTTTTGAATGGCATCCACCCCGTTTTTCACTTCCCTGGCCAGTAAATTTATGGTGTCTATGGTACCAATAACGACGTTTTGGCCGGAGTGGGTGGCTTGATCGGCGATGCGAGCTGCATCTGCAGCGCTGGCGGCATTTCTGGCCACGTCCTGAACGGTGGTGGACATCTGGGTCATGGCAATGGCCACTTGATCACTTTGAGTCTGGGTACGGATAACCCCGTTTTTGGTGTTATCGGTGACTGCGCGCAGTTGTGACGCAGAATCCAGCACTTGGCTACTGGCGGCCTTCACGTCGTGGATAGAGCTTTGTAAAGATTCCAGTAAGTGATCAAAAGTAGCGGCGATTTCACCGATTTCATTGCCTCTGGGGCAATTAACCCGAGCGGTCAGATCGCCGCTGGATTGCACACCCAGCATCACACTTCTAAGGTGGTTGATGGGGCCAATCAGCGCTTTGGCAATCAGCAGTGATATGAGTATTAACAACCCGATAATCGCTCCGCTGGAGACCAATTGTTTGATTACCTGGGCGTAAAAAATGGTGTCGATATCATCTATGTAAATACCGGAACCGATAACCCAGCCCCAACCCGACACTCCTTTTACATAGGAAATCTTTTGTACCGGTAGTTCATTTCCTGGCTTGGGCCATAGATAATCCACGAAACCAGCCCCACTTTTGTTCACGGTGTCTACAAAGGCCACAAATAGTTTCTTACCTGAAGGATCCTTGATGTGGGAAAGATTCTGGCCATCCAATTCGGGCTTGATCGGATGCATGATCATGTTGGGTTCCATGTCATTAATCCAAAAGTACTCGTTGCCTTCGTAGCGCATGTTCCGCAGTGCATCCATTGCCATTTGCTGCGCTTCGGTTCTGCTCAGCTCGCCGCCAACCTCTTTATTGTAAAAATAATTAACAATTCCGTGGGCGGTTTCCACCACGTGACGGGTTTTCAGTTGACGATCTTCCACCAAGTTTTCCCTTAGGGAACTGAGGCCCAAACTGCTGGTGGCTAGCAAGCCAATAACTGCGGCCAGTGAGAGCAATAATAAATTGTGGAAAATGCTAAGCCTGCTTAGAAGCTGGTACATGGGTCGACATACCTCTTTGTCATATTGTCGAATTCAAGGCAGGCTGCAACTACTCGCGGGCTTATAGAGCTATAATAAAAAACGAGGTAGGCACGTTTTTTTACTATAGCTGGTCGATTGCTATTCAACCAATGTGATGGTGGTGGTTTGTGCATACGGGGTTCACATAATTGCCATGCAGCTGTTGTACTTAAGCTTGGTGGTTCCATGGCGTTATGGTTGGTAGGTTTTTTTAGGTTCCTATAACGCCACCATCGTTTTTGGTGATTATTACAGTGGTGGAACGCGGTCTGGATTTCCCATCGCCGGCGGGATAACTGATGCCTGGATGCTGTACATTCACCCATAAGGTACGATAGTCCAGACTAAAGGTGATGCCGGTTATCTCACATCCCCTTGGCCCCACCAGAAAGCGTCGTACTTCTTTTGAGCCGGGGTCGGCGCACAAAAGCTGATTGCATCCCATTATGCTGTTTTGCGGCGCGGCATCGTCGTAGTCAGTTTGAATCCAAAGGCGACCACTGGCGTCAAATGCCAATCCGTCTGGGGAGGAGAAAATATCACCGTTGATATTACCCCCTAACGAGGGGTCATTGCTGTCCGCTTCTCCGGCCAATAGAAACAGGTCCCACTTGAAGTCCGTGGCATCGGGGCGAGCGCCCTTCTCTTGAATTTTTAGAATCTGGCCGTGAAGATTGTTGGCCCTGGGATTGGCCGGGTGCAGCGGATCGTCTTTGCCGCGATTTTTATTATTAGTGAGAGACACGTAAACGTCCTTGCTCTCGGGGTGAATCGCCACCCATTCTGGCCGATCCATGGGTGTGGCCTGAACATGATCCGCCGCTAAGCGAGCATTTAGCAAAACGTAGGCTTGATCTGGAAAGCCATTCTCCGGTGTCAGGCCATTCTCGCCCCATACCAGAGCCCGCCATTCACCCTGTCCCTGATCATCCAGGTACGCCACATAGAGTGTGCCTTGGTCCAGTAGATGGCGATTGGCTTCGGGCTGCTTTGGATTGTACTTTCCTGCGGCAACGAACTTGTAGATATATTCCCCTCGGGTATCGTCTCCAGAATAAACCGCAAGGGTGCCGTCCTTGGCATGGGTTACGGTTGCGCCTTCGCGACAGTAGCGGCCCAGGGCCGTACGTTTGATGGGCATACTTTTTGGATTGTAGGGGTCCACTTCCACCACCCAACCAAAACGATTGGGTTCGTTAACATAACCGCCGGGGCTGGCATTAAAACGAGGGTCCGCAGTGTGCCAGCCATAATTGCTTTTTTCTGCAGCGTGGGGAATCCCGTAGCGTTTATGGGATGGGCGAGTCTGGTAATCTTTTTCGTCGCTATTGTAAAAGTACTTGTGCCAGTTTTCTTCGCAGATTAAGTAGGTACCCCATGGGGTGTAACCCATGGCGCAGTTATTCAATGTTCCCAACACTCTTTTGCCCGTAGAGTCGCTCTGGGTTTGCAGGGCATCGGTACCTGCCACCGGCCCAGACAGTGCCATGGGGGTAAGCCCAGTCAAACGGCGGTTGTAGAGGGAGTTGGCCACTTTCTGCCAATGGCCGTCAGAATCTCTTTGGATTTCGATAATACTAAGGCCATGGGCAGCCTGCTCTTTGAGTACCTCAGCCAGCGGACGCTTGCCATCCAGTACAGTTTTGCCATTGGGATGCAGCGTGTCATTAACGTATTCATGATTGACCACCAGTAAGCCGTGGTTTTGCGGGTCGTCTTCCAGTGGAAAAAAGTGCATGCCATCGTGATTATCTCCGGCTTGCAGCAACTGATCCTGCCAGTTTTGGGAGGCATCTTGTTTCCATGCCGGAGCGCCAGGCACCACAGGTTCACCCCAGCTAAAAAAAGGTTGAGCGCTATAGCCGTCCGCCACCAGGACTTGGTCAAAATCCTCTGCGGTTTGCACCGGTACTGATTTGAAACCCAGCAACTGAGCGTCGGGGCCACCATTTTTACAGCAGCCGCCCAACTGGCTTAGCAGTGCCAGGCTAACACCTCCCGCAAGCCCCCCTTTTAAGAGGGTGCGTCTTGGTACTTGAGAGGACTCCTGTCGCGGGTTCACTGGTTGGTCATCTATATGATCTTGATGACCTAAAAACGGTCCGGCATTTGTTTCCATGGCATATCCTTCAATCAATTTTTTAACCAGTTTCACTACTGGAGATGATGATACCAGTTTAAAATTTTGATTTTGTTTCAAATGGGTTTGTGTGGGGGGCAGCGCTCAGTTGCCCTTCCTGAGCAAGACAAAATCCACTTTGTGCGGCGAAAATTGCACAACGTCCAGGCGGAATGAACCAAAATCACGCTGTACCACTTTATCTGTAAACGCTTGTGGGTCTGGCACCCGTATATCCAGCCGCGCCACATCAGCAGCAAAAGCCCGTTGTTGCAGGCTGATAATTTCCGGAAAATCCCGCTGTAGAATCTTTTTCAGGATGGAGAGCTGGTAGTAACTGATTGCGCTAATGGATACGGCCAGGGTGTCGCCACTTTGGGCAAACTCAGTTTCCAATTGATCTATCAGTTGTTGGGCGGCTTTTTTCGCGGCACTTTCCAGAGCTTTTTTCTGACCGCTGGTGGCATTGATATGGGGATAGCTAGCATCGGCGCTGCCACTGGCCAATACCGCTGCACTGTCCGCTTGATAGGCACGGATGGTGATGCTGGCACCGTAAACCTGCATGCCACCACCGCGCAGTGCGGATGCCTGGGTGCTGGCCCTGCCGGTGACAATGAGGGCGGCGCCAAACTGCAATGCTGCCGCTTGAGCCGCGTTAATGTCCCCCTGTAGCACGCCCTGCACTGCCCGGTCATGGGCGATACTGTTGCCCATGGCCACCTTGTCCACCATCCGGAATCCCGCAGCACGTAGCTCATTTAGAATCGTGGTTTGGGAATAGGGCTCGGGATTCATGTGGCCGCTGAGTTCCTCGTTGACCACAACCATAACCGACGGATGGGCCGCAGCGGTCACAGCAGCGCTTGCCCGGTTGCCGATCTTAGCGTGATCCATTATTTGGCTCAGGTCGTGTTCCGATAGGTCAAGCGCCAGGGTCAGCTGCAGCAGATTGCCTTCTCGGGTTTCGTTGATGACCGGTTTGGCTCTTGCCAGTTTGGCCGCCTTGGAGGACAGTTGCTGAATGTGTAACTGGGCATCGCCAATGGCCTTTTTATCGCCCTGTAGTTGGGTTTCCAGGGCTTTTTGCACTGCCTGCTGCAGAGCCATTTGGTAAGCCAGCTGGCGCGCAGTTTCCACTTGATTGGCAACGATATAGGCCTGCCCCCTGCCCTCAAATACTTTAGCGTGGGCAGTGGCTTGCAGAAGCAGGCCTACAAAAAGCCAAATAAACCCCATGGACAGAGTTCTAAGCAGCGGCCATTCAGTATGAAACAGTAATACCATAGCTGGCATTCTCATCCTGGTTAATTTTGTATTTTTGCTTGGCTTGCCCTTGCACAACGTGGGACGTGGAAACCGAAGCGGTATTGGGGGGTGAAGTGCCTTCATTCACCGCAAAAATTTCAATTCGATTGGTTTTTCCTGGCAGGTTGGCGTGGTAAACGAAAGGTTCGTTGGGGCCTTTGAGGGTGATTTTCTGGGTCGCAGGGTTGCCATTAATTTTCAGGATTATGATGTCTCCGTCGATTATGCCGTGATCCCAGATACTGATGTCGATGGCATTCTGGCTCACGGTGACGCTGCTCAGACCACCGCTGTCGCCACTGGCCCCTGAATTAGCAGCCTTGGCGGAGCCCGATGATGCGCTTTGCGCGGCGGCCGCCTCCAGGGCGTCCATGCGGGCTTGAAAATCTTCTTGCTGTTGCTGTTGTTTATCTAAAGCCGCCATAGCTGCTGCGCTGGCGTCCTGCCCTTGAGCTTGACTGGCCTGCAGATCCTGTTGCGCCTGTGCCCGTTGCCTGCCCAGGTCGTCACGGTCCGCCGCCAGAGTGGCGTTCCAGCTCTGTTGCTGGTGGCGGTCCTGTTGCTGTTGGGCCGCATAGAGGTCATCGTCACGGGATTGACGGGCATCCTTAAAGGCTTGGGCCTCACGGTCCAGGTCAATGTTTGTGGGGGTGTTGGAACTGATGCCGCTACTGCCGCTGTTGGCGGCCACGGGAACAGAAGCGAAGTCATCTAATCCTGCGTCGTTGCTGGAGGCTCCGGACCTAGCGGAGTCGGACCCCGGTGATCGGGTGGGGTCATTCATCATGGCTGCAGCCAAATCATCGTCGTTGTGGTTGGCATTTTGTGGCTTGGGTGTCAGTACTTCTATCCGGGCCAGCGCTGTTTTCCCCTTAAAGTGTGCACTAACCCAGTGGATGCCGGGGCTGTTGCTGGAAAACTGGGGCTTTCCAGTGGACCAGATCGCGCTGTGGGTCGCATCTTCAAATTTGCTGTGCTCATAGTTGGCATCCAGGCGAAAAGCAATGGCTTGACCCGCATTGAGGGTAGCCGATGCAGGATCGATGGTGACTGCGGTGAGCTGATAATCTTTCACTATGATAGTGGCGGACCGAGATGTGCCATTAATGGTGGCGGTGAGGGTGAATACGCCGGGTTTACTGGCAACAAATTTATTGCCGATTCCTTCACCGCCCCATTTGGCCTGATGAGTGACCACGTCGTTGCGGCCATCTGAAAACTCGGCAATGGCGTCGAATTGACGGGTCTGCCCCACATGCAGTTCCTCGCTGGCGGGCTGAATGAAGAGGCCGGTCATGACCTTGGGGCCGGAAGTGTCGGGTGCGTCTGCGCCGCTGGAGACCACCACATTCACCCGAGTCAGTGGGGCGGCGCAGGTATCAACATAGGGAATTTGAGAAATGACCTTATCCTTGGGTGTGGAGTATGAGGTTTGTTGTTGAACCGAGCCCGGCAGCAAATTGCGCGCGGCCAGTGTTGAGGCCACCGCTGCGGAAGCTAGCCCCGTAAGATTGGGTACGGCCACAGAGCCGGGGGGACAGTGGCTGGTGCTTGCTGAGCAGACATTATCCCTATTATTCTCCTGGGCGAAAGCCTGGGCCTGCGCTTGATTGTCAAACTCGCCAATACCCAGTGAAGTGGATTGGGGCATTTGGCGCAAATACTTCGCCACGGAGGTCTGGCCAGAACAGAATACATACCACTTACCCTGATGTTCATTTTTTGATACTGGGCTGTCTGCCTCTGAACGGGCGGCATGTGTTTTTTTGTCAGCCTCTGCCTGGATTGTTTTGAGTCTGTTTTTAATCTGCGCCAGGCAAACCAGGCTTTCAGCCAAAAGGGTATTGGCATGCTCTATCCTTTGGGATTGGGACGCCAGTAGCTGGGTAATGTTTTCCTCATGGGTCCGCCAATAAAGGGTTTGGTCTCTGAACACCCTAACCTTTTCTATTGTCTGCTTTATTTTGTTCAGCTCGATGCCATGTTGTCGAGCGAAATAGACCAGGCCAGTGGTTTTGCCGGCTCGCTTCAGCGCATCTTCTGCATCCTGTAAGAGCCCACTCACATCAGCGATGACAAACAGCTGTTTTGCCTCATCCACGGGGCTGCGTGCACTGACTTTCTGAGCCAGTTTTACCTGCTGTTGTCGAAGTTCTGACATGGTATTAATACTTTGGGTTTGTTGTTTTATCTGACCGGTAGATTTGCTCACGGCACTTTGTAAAACAGCCAAGTCCCTATTGTTGATTTTTTGGGTGTTGATACTTTGGGTTTTGATATTGTGGGCTTCTGCACAAACGGTTTCTTTGGCATTTATTGCCTGTTGGTATTGCTCTGATATTTGCTGTTGAAGCTGATGGAGTTGGCCCTTCGGTTCAGCGATCCTGTTAAATTTGTTAAAAGCACTGCCGAATTGTTTTTTCAGTGTTTTCAGCCCTTTCTCTGCCATATGGGATCGCCGCTCGGCTTCATCTAGTTTTTTTACAGCCAGTTCAAGCTGTTTTTCCATTTCATGGTCACTGCTTGTGGCAAATCCTGACAGAGAATAAAAACAAGCGAGCAAACAGACTATGCCGGTTGTGAGCCGTGGGCTTAAAGTTATAGGTTGTTTCATGGTGAAACCTCAGCGCCGTAGTAATTGACAAAAAACTGCCTGGCCTCTTCCACTCCGGTATCGGTTTCATGGTCCTTGGCTGTGAGGTAGCGCATATAAAATTCTGCTGCCTCCTCAATCACCCCATGTTGCTTTGCTGTTAGAGCTCGTTGTAAGTATTCCTGGGCGTACTGAGAGAACTCAGCGTTTAATCGGGCGATGGCTTCAGTAACTGCCTTATCCAATAATTGCTGCCGAAACAGGTTTTCCGGGGGAAGTTCTTTAGGGTCGTCATCTATGCCTTTCACCGGATCACCGGGAACGTATCGGTCTTCAATGCTGTCCTTTACGTTGATGCTATGGGTTTGGCCCACCGCAGAGGTGGACGTGTCGAACAGCCGAAAACTCAGTTTGACTTCACCATCCAGGCGCAGGTTATAAATTGGATAGCGGGCTTCGGCATAAACCGGTTCCTCTATCTGAGGCGGCTCTCGGGTGAGGCGGGAGCGCGCGCTGGACAAACGCCTTTCGGCAACATCGAGGGCGGATTCAGCGCTGCTGACATCGCCGTCAGCCACCACCTGACCCAACCGAGATAGTTGATTTTGGACAGCGTCTCGATTGGGGTCGTAGGTGGCTGTGGCTCCTTGTCGATCCTTGCGAGCCTGATTGAGATCACGCTGGGCTCGGTAGACATCCTCCTGAGCCTCATTGACTTCAGCCTGATACTTGCGGTATTTGGGATTGGGTACGTAGCGGGTTCCACTTTTGTAGCGGACACTGTCATAACTCGGTTGATTTTGCCCTCTTTCACGTACCTGTACTGATATTACGGTACCTGCTATTTGGGTCTGCACACCGCGAATCTTTTTAACTTGCGGTGCAGTGGACTCATCTAGAAATCCCTGACCAAGACCTTGCTCCTTTAAAATCTGATCAAGATGTTCCCTTTCCAGTACCGTTACGTTGCGCAACCCTGAGTCACGAAGCCCATCCAATAGCCTATCCCTAACATACTCACCAGCGCCGGGTTCTCGTGATTTATTGGTGAAGTTAATGGATACCCGCTGCTCAATTGTTTCCAACATGCGGTTGCGAGCCTGTTGCATCCTGTTCTTTAGCTCGTAATTACCAGGATCAAAATGGCTGGCGAGCAAATAGTGTAGCAGTATGCGTCCAGCAGCTTCTGAGCCCTTGGTTTTTGCCAGCGCTTCTGCTTTACGTTGATTTTCTTCAGCATACAATTTCTGGTTTCGTTGTTTTTGTTGATCAATTCCCGGCATATCTGGGTGTAGCCGTTGCAACGTGGTGAAAGTTTGTATGGCCTCCAAAAAGTGTCCACCGCTGGAAGCCCTTAAGCCATGGTTGAACAGCTGCCCCGCTGCCTGTTGCGAAAGTTCTTTATGGTAATCTTTTATGGCTTGATTATGGGGTTGATGTTGCAGTGCAGCATCCACTAGAGTAACTGCGCTGGCATAATCATTTGCTCGTATTTTTTCTCGTGCTGAAACCAGCATTTCAGTGGCGTTGGCCAAGCTCTTATAGATTAAATCGCGGGATAGATTGGCCGCCTTCAGTGCCGACTCGTGGGCTTGGGAAAATTGCCGTTGCGTGATCAGTTCGTTTGTCTGCGTTTTAAATAATTCACCTGCCAGCTGTCGACTTTGCGCTAGCTTACTTTTTAATTCTGGAAAGGACGCCTGGTAAATTACCAGCGTTTCTGCCTGATGGATGGCGGTTTCCAATCTGTTGGGTTTTTCAAGTTGGTTTAAAACCCCGTTGACTTCCCGGGTGAGCCGCGCAAGTTGTATGGAAGCTTGTTCTGAGCGTGCCCGATATTCAGATTTATCCAACAGGGAAAGTGCTTGTTTAAACTCGCTGGCCGCCAAGCGGGGGTCGGCACTCTGTTCAGCTTCCATACCTTTTCTATAGTGCTCCTCCGCTGCCTTGCGTTGGGCTTGATTTAGTAACGATTGAATGTCTTTATCGTCGGGGTCTTTATCAGCCGCTTTTTGTAGCATCTGAAAAGCCCGGTCAAAATCGCCATCTGCCAGGGCGGTTTCTCCCGCTCTTTGTTCGCTGGATTTTGTGAAAGGAATGTTATTTAGCAACGTAGAAGTGTCGGGCAGTGTTTTGCAGGCACTCAGGCAAATTGTGGACAATAAAAACAGCCTCATCATAAGACCCATGAGGTCACCTCCCCAGGCGCGGTTGTTTATACACCTTTATTTTCACCATAGAGCGGAGGGAACAGGTTTACCTTGATCTGAGTCTATTTTAATCAGTGATTCCCACTCTAGTAGAGCTTTGCAATCTAGGATTTGATGGAGCTGGATGGGTTTGAATAGGTGAATGTGGGGATTTTTTGATGGATTTTAAGGTAAGTCAGCTTTATCCTGTTCACCTGGTCAAATTTTGACGAAAGCGGTAAGGGAAATTCCTTTTAATAATTGGATTAGTACGAAAAATAAACTAAGGGTTCCGCTGTTGTGATCAATCTATAAGCATTGTTGATTCTTTTCCCTTTTGTGCCAATCTCGATAATTAGATAGAAGGATATTTTCTATAGCTCAATGTTTTTAGTAAGGAATCGTTATGGACAAAAATGCCACCATAGAAGAGTCAGATAATTCCGAACAAGCAGAAGCCATCTTGGATCCCATCCAACAATCCAGTCAACAACTTTTTGAAATTCGAGATCTACTGTTCGGTGATCAGCTACGCATGGTCAATCAGCGAGTGGATCAGATGGAAGCCACGTTTCAGGCGAAATTGCAGGAAATGAGCAATCAATTCAGTAACGCTCTGGCGGAAACGAGGCAGGAATTCAGTGAGCGTCTGGACGATCAAAAGCAGCAGTTACAGAACACTAAACAAGAACTGCAGGATTCTGATGATATATTGCGCAGTCAACTTCTACAGCAACTGGATCAACTGGCCAAGTTGGTTGAGCAAAACCATAATGATCTCATGGCGCGAATCAACGCCGCTTCAGAAGAGCTAACCCACAACAAGGCTGATCGTAAAACATTGGCAACACTGTTAGCCACCATGGCCGATAACCTGGTCAAGCAAGAGTAGCAGCAGAATGCCTGGGAAGCCCGCGTCAATATCTGATTCTACCGAATTGCCTTCCATCGACGCTGAAGAGCAGGTGGCGCGCTTGCGTTCTTTGCTGCTTGGCACCGAAGCGAAACAGGTCATTGAAAAACTGGCAGATAAAGATCAGACCACTTTGGTGGCGGAAGTGGTTTCTGAAGCATTGCAAAAACGGGCCCAGCAGGACGACAGCCTGGTTCAATCCCTATCGCCGCTAGTGGACAACGCTCTTGAGACGTCCATCCAGCAACGTCCAGAGCGAATAACCAACGTCATTTTTCCCATTATTGGTCCGGCCATTCGTAAGGCGGTTGCGTCTGCTCTGCAAGAAATGATGGAAACGCTCAATCAAATGCTCAGCGTGGGATTAAGCTTTCGCTCCTGGCGTTGGCGTTTTCAGGCCTGGCGTGCAGGAATGCCCTATGGCGAATATGTGATGTTACAAACGCTGCAATATCAGGTTGAGCAGGTATTGCTGATACAGCGTAGCAGTGGTTTGTTGCTGCAGCATGTGAGTATTCCTTCTTTAGATCACGAAGATCCTGAGCTGGTGTCCGCCATGCTTACCGCTATCAATGATTTTGCCTGCGACGCCTTTCATAAGGACCAACAGTTATGTGTGGACAGTATAGGCTTTGGTGACTACACCCTCACCTTGGTGGCCGGACCCTACGCGATCCTGGTGGGCGCCATCAAAGGAACGCCTTCAGCAGAAACGAACACCAAGTTTGCTGAGGTATTGGAAGAAATTCACTTAAATCATGCCGCTCTGTTAACGGATTTTTCCGGTGACCGAAACGAGCTGTATCCCGTGAATGGGTTACTGGAAAGCTGCCTTTTACGCAAAACCGCGGTGCAACCCACCTCCGGTAAACCCTGGATGGCCTACGGTCTTGTTGCACTGCTTTTGCTTGGATTGGTGGTGTGGATTTTTTTCGCCTCTAAATCCTATGCCCAGCAACAACGACTTTTGAACGCATTGGCACGACAGGGTGTCACTGTGGTGGAGCAAACAAAACTGGGTTCCAGTTGGAACCTGGTTACCCTACGCTCCCCTGATGCTCCCGCCCCCCATAGCATCGCCAGCGACATTGATCTTGGCAACTGGTCATTATTTTTCGACGATAGAGTGATTCCGGAAGCGAAAAAGCCCACCCCAACAGTAGCTCCCACCCAGTTGGAACAGGCCCGAAATCAATGGCAGTCAACCGTGACGGAGCTGCAAGCGGCACGGATACATTTCCAGCCTGCCTCTTTGGATGTGATAGAAGACGACAAAGCACTTCTTGCGGACATATTACTCAAGTCAAAATCTTTGGAAGCGTTGGCTGAAATAGCTGGTGTTGCTTACTACCGGATTATTCTCACGGGCTTTGCCGATAGTCGTGGCAGTAACTCAACCAACCAGCGCGTTAGCCGAGATCGGGCCCAAACCATTCATGACTATTTACAAGCCAACGGCGTTAGTGCAGACAAAGTACTGCTTTGGGGGATGGGTGCGTTAGACGATGCTGAGCTTGCGGAGCAGGATCAGCGTGTGGTGTCCATGCAGGTTTTCTACAAACTCAAACCCAAGCAAGAAGCGCCGTTATGATCAGTAAAAAGATATGTTTGATCGGTTCATTTGCGGTGGGTAAGACCAGTTTGGTGAGACGTTTCGTGCGTGGTGGGTTTGATGAAAAGTATCAAACCACCATTGGTGTAAAGATTGATAAAAAAGAAGTCGTGCTGGAAGACGAAACACTGCAGTTTATTATTTGGGATTTGGAAGGCCCCGATGAGTTTGCGGAATTAAAAACGGCCTATCTGCGGGGGGCTGCCGGATATTTGCTGGTGGCGGATGCCACCCGACCCAACACATTAAATATGGCACGGGAGCTACAAAAAACCGTAGCCAAAACCTTAGATGGCGTGCCCTTTCTCTTGCTGGTTAACAAGGCAGACTTGAGTGCAGAACGGCGCATTGATAGTGAACAATTAAAAGCCTGTTCCGCAGCCGGTTGGACAATCCTGGAGGTCAGTGCCAAGACTGGGCGCAATGTTGAAAAGGCGTTTGAAATGTTAGGGGAGAAAGTGATGGAAGGAATAAAAGCGGGAACGCCATGAACGAATTGCTGAGCGATGTTTTAGAAGGCCTGAATGTTGCCTTGTTTGAACGTCGGGGCTCGGTAAAGTTTCAGGCAGTTGGCCGTATACCCCCTTGGTGTCAGTTGTTATTTTGTGCTGATGGAAATAGTCAGTATGATCTCGCGACGGAATCTCCTTTTCTTGAAAATTTTCTTATTGATGCGGAGCCATTTTGGCGTAACTCCGATTTACCCAGAATGGCATCTGGAATCTGGACAGAAGAAAATAAACTACAGGTACCGAAAACTTTAGAGGCATATGCCCTCAATGCTTCCGGTCGCCAGCTATTGGCGATTGTGGATTTAAACAGTAGTTTTGAGGATAAACGACAGATTTATCAGAGAGCAAGAGAGCTTGCTTTAAGTAAAGAAAAACTGTCGTTGGAGTTGAATCAAAAACAACGTCAATTGCAGGCCGCTTTGGAACAGCGAGTGGCCAATCAAGAGTCATTGGATGCAATCGCAAGCAGTGTTGCCAGCAATGCTTCGGCGGTACTCATATGCGATGTGACGGGGCGGATTCAGATTGCTAATCGCGCTTTGATTGATATCTTTCAGGTTGAACATGAGCAACATGACCAGCAGCGATCGGTTTTGGAGCGGTGGTTGCAAGAGGCGGAAAGTATTTATCCTGAGATTAAGCGGGTGGTGATTTCGGGATCCTATTGGGAGGGGGAATTTGAGAGTACAGACTTAAGCGGTGAAACCAAGTGGATACGCTTAAATATCGGCCCAGTTTTAAATCCCGATGGCAAAGTATCTCACTACATTTGCATTGCAAACGACGTTAGTGACATGCATTACAGCAACAATAGCCTGGAGCGTTCCGCAGATATTGATTTGGTTACGCAGTTGCCCAATCGTCATAGTTTCTGGCGCAAGATAACCCGGCTTCTGGAACAGGCAGGTGATCAGCATTTTCAACTGGCCCTCTACTATGTGGATCTGGATCATTTCAAGCGGGTCAATGACAGCCTGGGTCATCATGCCGGTGACTTTCTCCTGAATACCTTCGCATCCCGTATTGCCCATAACGTAAAACACACTGATATAGTGGCTCACTTGGGGGGTGATGAGTTTGCTGTGGTGGCCCGAGTTAAGCATTCCCGTAATACCGAAATAATTGCGCAGCGCATATTAGATTCATTTTTAGTGCCGGTTACCATCGACGATAAGGACTTCCGATTGTCTGCCAGTATTGGCGTAGCGGTATTTCCTGCGGATGGGGTAGATGTAACCACGTTAATGAAACACGCGGACCTGGCCATGTTCCACGCCAAGGAGTCTGGACGTAATCAGTATCAGGTTTTCAAGCCCGCAATCAGCAGCCATTTTTTGAATCGGCTTAACCTTGAAAATGATCTGGAGAGTGCGATCCGGTTTGACCAGTTTGAACTTTATTATCAACCGCAGATTTGTTTAGGGCTAGAAAACACTGTGCGCTTAGAGGCTTTGATTCGCTGGCGTCATCCTAAGCAGGGTTTTATTTCTCCGGCAGCCTTTATCCCGCTGGCGGAAGAAAGTGAGTTGATTCATAGAATAGGCCGCTGGGTTTTGGTTACAGCCTGTAATTACGCCAAGCATTTTTCCAGTAAAGGCGTAAAAGTGGTGGTGGCGGTAAATGTTTCCGCCTGCCAGGCGCGGCGCCCGGATTTTGTGGGGGTGGTGGAGCAGGCGCTGGCGGCGTCGGGTTTGCCTGCAGAACAATTGGAAATTGAGTTGACTGAAACCAGTTTTCTGGAGCAAATGGAAACCGTTGTCACCATGTTGAGCAAGCTACGGCGCCTGGGTGTACATGTATCTCTAGACGATTTTGGCTCGGGGTTTTCGTCTCTGAATTATTTAAAATCCTTGCCGGTGGATAATTTAAAATTGGACCAAACGTTTGTGCGGGAGCTTCCAGACCATGAAGAAAGCTGCGCGATCACTTCGTCGGTGATTCGGTTGGCACACGATCTAAAGATGCACGTCATTGCCGAAGGCGTTGAAACGTCACAGCAACTTGCATTTTTGCGGGAACAGGGCTGTGACTACGTGCAAGGGTACTATTTTTACTCGCCCATGCCCGGTCAGGAATTACCTGCATTAGTTGATCGGATTTTAGAGGCTGGCCTGGATCAAGATTGAAGGCTAACCCGTACTCTTTAAACCACCCGCTAATGCATTTACTGTTATCAGTAAATGATTGAGCAGATCGTCTTTAATTGGGGCATCGTTATTCGCGTTTCGATACAAACGCAGATAATAAAGCTGAAGCTGGTGTAAATGATCCAATGCAGCTTTCCTCAGTTTGGCGTCTTCTAATTTTTCTGTGCGTCGTTGTGACAAAGGATTGGCTAAAATGTTGTCCGTTTCTTCTCGAGCATTTTGGTAATCTGTCAAAATTAAATTGAGCATGTTTTCACTGAGGGTTTGATCTGTTTCCAATGCAGCGAACAGTTTCATAATATCCGGGTCAGCGTCCAGCATGTTGGTTTCTATTTGAATTAACAGGTATTTGAAGAATGGCCATTTGTCCGCCAAATGGCATAGTGTGGTGTGATTGTTTGAGTCTCCCATCAGATAGGTTAAGGCGGCTCCAGTGCCGAACCAGCCAGTAAGATTAAAACGTGCCTGGCTCCAGCTAAAAACCCACGGGATAGAACGCAAATCATTGAGGGAACGCTTGCCGGTACGACGGGCAGGTCTGGAACCAATTTTGCTTTGCTCCAGAATATCGATAGGGGTTGCGGCACTATAGAAACGGATAAAGTCCGGATGATCAAGTAGATTGCGATAGGTGCTTTGGGATCGAGAAACCAATTCTTCTAACAAGGGATAGGCGCTTTCAAACTCGTCTGCTGTGTCCGTCTTTATTGCCTGTTTCGCGGTGCCTGCCATAAATATTTCCAGATTCTGGGTGGCGTTAAGTAAATTGGCAAATTGGTTAGCGATGGTTTCCCCTTGAATGGTCATTTTAATATGACCGCTCACAGAGCCTGGGGGCATACTATCCATAAAACGATGGATCTTACCTCCTCCACGGCTGATGGTGCCTCCCCGTCCGTGGAAAAAACACAGTTCTACCTGATGTCGTTTTGCGATCTGTGTGAGTTGTATTTCGCTTTTGTAGATGGTCCAGCGGCTGGCGATGATGCCTCCATCTTTATTGCTGTCACTGTAGCCCAGCATGATTTCCTGGGTGGGCCTGGATTGTGCGCGCAGGCGTTTTTGGGTGATGGGATGTGATAGATAGTGGTCGAGAATGGTTTCTCCGGCTTTTAAGTCATCGATGGTCTCCAATAGCGGCACTACTTGGAATGGAACATCATTGAGCCCCACTTCACGTAAAAACAGATACACAACCAACAGATCACTTAAACTGCGTGTCATACTAACGATAATAGAGCCTATGCCCTGGTAACCAAACTGATCGCAATGGGTTTTCAGTGCATGGAAATATCCCAACACATTGTCTGCGTGTTCCCCGCAGGCATAACGGTGTGGTAAAAAAGGGCGGTTGCTTTTTAACTCTTGGTTTATAAATGTTAGGCGCTCTGACTCCGACCATTGAGCGAAATTGGGATTCTGATGCCCACTGGCCGTGAGTATTTCTTCCAGGGCCTGGTCGTGGTAGGCACTGTTCTGTCGGATATCCAATTTCGCCAGATGGAAACCAAAGCAATGCACCTGTCGCTGCAGGGGAAAAACCAATTCCCGATTGATTTGTTGTGCGCCAATGGCAATGAGGGATTGCTCCATCACAGATAAATCATCCAGTAAAGCGGATGCGTCCTTGTAATAGAGATCAGGGTTATCCCCGTGGTCACCATTTAAGGTGTTGCTCATCTTGGCTGTCATCAGGTTAGCAAATTGTCGCCAGGGTTCGCTGGGGTTTCTCTTCAATGCTTCTGCGCCGGTCTGCTTAAATAGCGCGGCTGTTTTTTCCAGCTGTTCCACGAAGTCTTTAGGTATCACTGCCAGGCGAGAAGACAGGCTTATCTTTTTAGCCAAGCCTTGCAGGCTATCCAGATGTAACTGCAAAGCCACGCTGCGGTGATAGCGAAGCGTGTCGGCGGTAAACTCGGCGGTGACAAACGGATGTCCATCACGATCGCCTCCTACCCAGCTCCCCAGTTGCAGCAGTGGCAGTTGATGGGCATGGGCAAATCGCTGGGGATCAAACCCCGCCTGTTGCCAGGCGTATTGAAAACGTTGGTCAAACAGTGCCAGGGCCTGGGGAAATACTTTTGAAAAATAGTGAATCAGATTGCTGCGCTCATCGGCCAGCTCCGGTTTTTGTAAATAGGTTTCTCCTGTGCGCCACCAGCGCTCCAGAATTTGAGTGATCTCCTGGTGAATGGCCGCTTGTTCCTGGGTTGACCAGGTTGGGTTTTCCTTTTTTACCAGCAGTTGATACAGCTCTCGGTGGATTTCCAGTACGGTGACACGCTTTGCTTCTGTGGGGTGGGCTGTAAGTACCGGCATCACATTGAGACGGCCAATCATATGGGCAATGTGGTCTTCCGAGTAGTCTTGCTGTAATAGAGCGAGGGTTTCAGCCCAGGAGCCACGAATGCTGGCGGGCCCCAGTTGAGTCTCCATTTGGCGCCGCAACTGGGTGGAGTTGTTCTGTTCCACCAAGTTGAGTAACTGAAAGCTGATGCTGATGGCCTGTAGCAATCTATCGTCGGCTTCACCGGATTGTGAGGCGTTGCCTGCGCTGTCACCCACCCAGGGGAGACGCGCTGCCAGGGAGATCTCACCTAAATTAATAAGCATGGATTTAAAGGATTTCATCAGATACAAAAAATCCTGTTTGTTCTTATCCAGGCTCTGTTTGTGCAGTTTCTCCTTTTCCATATCAGCCAACCCCCAAACCCGTGTTTGATTATGTTGATTAGCTCAATTTACCATACTAATTGGTTTTGCCATTGGGTGGATTGATGCTCATTTGAAGATAGGGGTGGTGCCTGATTGATTTTTGAGCGATACAAGTTTCTAGAATACCCAAAAAACTGACGAATGTTCTTTTATCGTCAGTTATGCCCTGAATAGCAACTAAAGTTGAGTGGGGTGTTTCGTGAGTAAAATGGATAATTAACGCTACATTTTGTAGGTGAATTGACTAAAAATCGTCAGATTTAGGGATAAAAGCGCATTTTTCTAGGACATGCTAAGCAATCTAGTTGACTCTTCAATATGATTTCACTAAGGTGGAAAACATATCAAAACTATTGCTTAGTCAGTTTTTTGGAATTTTAGACACTAGGCGCCAATGATATAAATACAAACGTATTACTTGAGGAGAGTGAATCATGACAGCATCAGGAACCCCGTTATATTTCGATTGTGATAACCACTTCTATGAATCTGAAGAATCATTCATGCGTTATCTTCCTGAGAAGTACAAAAAAGCCCTTCGTTTCATCGAAATCGATGGCAGAAAGAAAATGTTGGTTAATGGCAAAATTACCGACTATATCCCCAACCCAACCTTCGAAGTGGTTGCGGCTCCCGGTAGTACGGTTGAATACTTGAAAGGCAACAACCCTGAGGGTAAGTCCTATCGAGAGTTCATGCAGGTGCAGCGTTGTATCCCTGAGTATCGCGTAAAGACCGAGAAGCGATATGAAATGTTGAAAGAGCACGGTCTGTTTGGTTGTTTGATCTTCCCAACATTGGCATCCGTGTGTGAAAGCCATATGTATGAAGATCCTGCTCTGTGCCACGCTATGATTCATTCCTTGAACCAGTGGATGTTGGATGAGTGGGGCTTCGGCGAAGACGGTCAGTTTTACTCTACTCCAGTGATCACCTTGATGGACGCTGATTTGGCGTTGGAAGAAGCTAAGTGGATCGTGTCAAAGGGCTCGAAAGTCGTGTTGATGCGTCCTTCTTACGTACCTGGCCGATTGGGTCCACGTGGTATGGGTTCTGAAGAATTCGATCCTATTTATGAGTTGCTGGCAGCTAACGACGTGTTTATCGCGTTCCACAACTCTGATAATGGCGTGTATGACATGTATGAGCGCCATCAGAAGAGCGAGCTTGGACTGCAAGGTGAGTACCAGCCATTCAAGAAGTCTGATCCTCTTGAGTTGGTAATGGATTTGAACCAGGCCACAGTAGGCCACAACTTGGCAGGTTTGGTGTGCCACGGTGTATTTGACCGTCACCCTAACCTGAAAGTGTGCTACGTAGAAACCGGTGTAGCCTGGTTGTATCCATTGTGGGAGCGTATGGCTCACGTATACAACATGGCTCCTCAAATGTTCTCTCGCCACCCTCACGACACCATTCGTGAGCACGTTTGGTTCCACCCTCACTTTGAGGAAAACCCAATGCGCTTGATCGAAATGGTAGGCGTAGATCACGTTATCTTCGGTAGCGACTGGCCACACCCTGAAGGTTTGGTACGTCCAGCGGACTGGATCCAGTGCTTGGAAGGTTTGAGCGAAGAAGATAAAGATAAAATCATGCGTGGAAACATGATGAAGTTGCTTAAGATCGATCAGGATAAAGCAACTCAAGTGGCCTAAAACAAGCTTAATAGGCTATAGAACCAAAAACGGCACCCCTTGTGGGTGCCGTTTTTTTGTTGGAATGCTTCTCTGGTCTCATTTCCCACATGAAACTCTCAGACCGATTGTGGTCAAATAGAGATTCCACAGTGTTTCATTGGATGGCAAATGACCAATATTTTTACTTCTTCAGGACTACTCTCACGCTGGTTTTTATTCTCTCTGTTGCTGGTAATGGGCTATGCCTCTACTGCAATAGCCAGCGATGAACTTGCCTATAAGCTCTCCTATCATCTGGAGCTGGAACCCAAATCTGAATTGGCGGAAGTGACCGTGCGTATCGACAAAGGTCACCTGTTTCGGTACTTACAATTTGAAAATCTGCCCGATCGATATAAAGACATTAAAGCCAATGGAAAGCTTACAATCAGTGAAGACGAAGTTCGCTGGCAGCCTCCGAAAAAAGACGCGGAACTGTCTTTGAAAATCAAAATAACCCACGAAAGAGACCCCGGCGAATATGACGCCATGATCACAAAGGACTGGGCCATATTCCGAGGTGATGACCTGTTTCCTGCAATGAAGACGGATTTTGAAGACGGTGCTTATGCTAAGGCCACTTTGGAGGTGGACTTACCCAAGGCATGGACCAGCATTGAAACCGGTTGGCCCCGGATCAAAGGCAATCGTTTTAGAATCGATAACCCTGAAAGAAAATTTGATCGGCCCACCGGATGGATGATCGCCGGTAAACTGGGCACTAGAAGAGAGGAAATTAGCAAGACTTCCATCGCCATTAGTGCGCCGAAGGGGAGCAAGGTTCGGCGTATGGATATGCTCACCTTTTTTGGCTTCGTCTGGCCTGAAGTGAATTCTGCATTCAAGAAAACCCCTGATAAGCTGCTCATCGTCAGTATGGACGATCCCATGTGGCGCGGGGGGCTGTCTGCGTCCAATTCACTTTACCTCCATGCAGATCGCCCCATTGTCAGTGAAAATGGAACCAGCCCTTTGTTGCACGAGTTGACTCACATGGTGACTCGTATTCGAGGTGTGAAAGAAAAGAATAATAACGATGATTGGATTGCCGAGGGGCTTGCTGAATTCTACTCTTTTGAATTGCTCTATCGTGCGGGAGGCATGACATTGGATCGTCGAGAAAAAATAATTTCCCGACTGGGCCGTTGGGGTAAAGATGTGAAGCATTTACGCAAAAAGAACTCCAGTGGAAAAATTACCGCCAGGGCGGTGGTGCTGGTAGATAAACTGGATAAAGAAATTCAGAAAAAAAGTAAAAATAAGTATTCCATCGACGACGTGACCAGGAAATTAATGGAGAAGCGTAAAGTCTCGATTAAGGACCTGAAAAAAATCGTAGAGTCTTTAATTGGTGAGCCATCAAAGACTCTACGATCACCCTTAGTAAACTAAGATCTCACGTTGCCAATAGGATGAGCCTGTTAGCTGAGTACAGATAAAAATCGATCATTAAGCACTCGGTCATGGTAGAAGATGGCTTTGCCCAGATCTTCTGCCTTCCAGGTGATGGGTTCATGATCGGGATAGTAATAGTCGCCGCCACAGAACACTTCGCAACGGTTACCGGATGGATCAAAGAAATAGATGGTTTGTCCGTGGGTTAGGCCGTGGCGAGTGGGCCCGATATCAATGGTGGTGTCAGTCATGGAGATCAGATCGGCTGCTCTGAGTACGGATTCCCAGGTTTCAAGGAAGTAGGATGTGTGATGAAGTTTGGCTTTGTCTGGGCATTCAATAAAGGCAATGTCGTGGGCTTTCATGCCGATACTCATAAAGGATCCGATTCTGGTGCCGTTAGGTTCTATCACCTGTTCTGACAGGCCAAAACCCAGCACATCACAGAATAAACGGGTGCAAGCTTCCACATCAGGGCCATAAAGTAACGTATGGTCAAAGCGTGTGCATTTCATGCCCTTTAAGTCCCGTGGCCAGGCTTCGGGGTTGATGTTACTGACGCCCCATTTACCGGGTTGCTCTTTCTCCGCGAACAGTTCAAATAAATGGCCAGATGGTGCCTCAAACTGCACCCGTCTGCCACAACCCTTTAGTTCACCTGCTGCAATTTCCTGGGTGGCACAGCCGTAGGCTTCTAAGTCCATTTGTAGTTTGCTTAACGTGGCTTCATCCAGCACTTTAAATGCCATGAAATCCATACCAGCCTGGTCTGCTGGGCGCAGTACTACAGAGAACTTGTCCACCTCTGTCCAGCCTTTGAGATAGACCCGGTTTTGGTCATCACGGTCCACTTCGATTAAACCCATTAGATCGGTGTAGTGGGCAACGGCTTCATCCATATCCATTACCCGAATTTGGACATGACCTGGTCTCATAACGCCTTTCAACATAGCTCTACCCTTCTAATTGTTATGGCTGGTTTTTGTTGTACTGGAAATTCGTTAATCTCAAACCATGGTCTACTGGCAGGGGATTGCAGTCCAATATCATATTGGGATTGCGCCGATACCCTATGGGTATGAACGTGGGAAGACTGTTATGAGGTAGTGGATGGATTCAGAATAGCGAATTTGCTGCTCACCAGGTTACGGCACAAAAACAGAAGGGCAGGCAGCAACAGGAGATCAGCAATAAGGGCAGTTAACACCATGAGGCAGGTATACAAGCCGAAATTTGCAGTGGGGGTAAAGTCCGAAAGAGTCATAACCGAGAAGCCACCGATCAGTAATATTGAGGTTAATACCAGGGCCATGCCGGTGTGTTGTAAGGTGGTGGCGATGGCCCTCGCAGGGTCCATGCCTTTTTCCAGTTCAGATTTGTAGCGCCACAGCACATGAATGGTGTCGTCCACGGCGATGCCCATGGCGATCCCGCCAATTAAAACCGTAGCAATGTCGATCTTAACACCCAAGTGCCCCATTAAGCCCAGAATCATGGTTATGGGTAAAAAATTCACCACAAGCCCTATCAATGCCATGGGCAAGGACTTCAATAAAAACAGCAATACTGCAAAAATCACCACTGCTAAAAACAGCAGACTATTGAGTTGGGATTTAAATAACTGTCGGTCCATGTTGGCCCACATGATCGGTACGCCTACCACTTTTGCTGAAACAGAGTCCGGTAAGTGGGTGGCAATAAGATGTTCAATTTGTTTTTTCAGGGCTAAGGTTTCCAGGCCGCTTAAATAGGGGGTAAAAACCGAAATTTGGGCTTCTTTATGATTAATGGCCAGATAGTCTTTAAGGTCATCGTTGCCACTGGACTCGGCAACCAGCAAAAGCTGTGCAACGGTGGATCGGTCGTAACCTTTTAGCCCGGGGCTCCATTGGTCAGGCGTTCGGGAAAGGGCTCGGTCAACCTCCATCACAATATCCATGGGGCTAATGACTTTCGATACGGTGGCAATGCCCTGTATGGCATCTGACAATTTCAATAATCCACGGAAGGTGGCTTCATCTTCTATTCCTGATGGCATAGTCAAATGCAGCGCGAACGTACTGGACCCAAAACCTTCTGCCTCTACCGTGCTGTAGTCTTCAGCCACTTGGGTTCTATCTTTGAAAGTGGTGAGATAGTTTGAGTCTGCCCCCAAATTGATAAGCCCTGACCCTAAACTTAAAGCCCCCAGGGTGAATACCACAACGACTAAAATCGGTCGAGTGGTGGCGAACTGTGAAAGGGAGTTGGCCATTTTTCCGTGTACTGTAGAAAGGATGCCGGGGTTGTTGGCTGCAAAAATCCGGTTGTACTGGCCATCCCACAGTGTGATCAAAAGTACACTACCGATCGAAAACGTAAAAATAAACGCCAAGAAAATACCTAAAGCGGAAAACACACCCAATAGGGTAATGGGTAAAACGCCGGTAATAATCAGGGATAGAAAGCCAAATATGGTGGTGAGGGCCGCGCCAAAACAGGGGATTCTAAGCTCACTAACAGAAATCCGCGCGGCCTGTAACGCGCTCATGTTAGGTGTTTGATTTAATACCTGATGGAAGTGGGTAATAAGGTGCACCACACTGGCGATGGATAACGACATCAATACGGTGCCCATAAGGATGGTGAGCATATTGAGGTTGTAACCCAGGAGCATCATGGAACCCATGCTCCAAATAATAGCCGACAGCACCACGGAGAAGGTCACCACCAAATCTTTCAAAGATCGAAATACCATCCAGGCAAACACCAATACCAATAGAGAAACCAAGGGGTAGAAAGTGAACATATCCCGGCGCGAGCTGTGGTTCAATTCAGCGTTCATATTGGGTGTGCCCACCAGATGATAAGCCTTAAAGGCGGGCTCTTGATCCAAGACTTCGCGGATCTTATTGATCATTTGGATTCTTTTCGGTTCTTTGATGCCAAGCTGGTTATCAACCTGAATCAAAAAATAGCTGGACTGGTTCTTACCGGGTTTTACGATTCCATCCGCGTACACCAGATTTTTTTCAAGGGCGCTTTGCAATGATTTTACTGCTTCAGGCTCCATGTTGTTATCCAGCAGGGGTGCGTAGGACAGACCCTGGTCGGAGCGGAAGTTGGCTTTGGCACTGGCAATGGATGTGATTTTTATCACACCATCGAAAGCAGCAATTTTTTCTTCCGCATTGAGTAGGGCCTGTAGGTATTTGGGGGTATAAATCTGATCGGATGCCTGAATGGAAATGGCCAGATAATCCCATGCGCCAAAGCTGTCAAGAAAAGTGGTGTAGTTTTTAAATTCCGTGTCTTTTTGGTAAAACCACACATCGACGCTGTTATCAATTTTCAATGATGAAACGGGGATGACCAGCAAGCCAGTAACTAATGCAATGATACTTAGGAGAAAATAACGGAATCGGTAAAGTATCGTTGTCATTCTAAGCCCTACTTCCTTATGGCGCTGGTTCTTTGTTGATCTATCTGCAGACCGCTATAGTAATGCCACAAAAAACCGTAATAAAGACGCTGGGCTGACTTATTTGTGTTGTTATAGTAACTATTGAAACCTAATGTGTCTCGGCAGCTGAAGCAGCTGCCGAAAGTGTTTTGCCATTTAGTGGCTTGTCAGTCTCCTGTCTGTACCTCCAGAATACCCTGCCCCATGGCGTGATCGGGATAGTATTGATCCACATATACATTACCTAACAACTCACATTGAGAAGCGTTGCAGCCAGCGCCTCCAATATCCACTATCCCGTTGTTATCATCCACGTACAGCCAGATCTTATTAATAGGCTCACTGCCACCCCATTCAGCGTCGAGCCATATTGCTGCACTGTAGCCTGGGGCGGGAATGCGTTCTTGAATATTGTCTTTACTCCAGGTTTTGTCACCAAATTGCACCGTTAGGCTCTCGATATCTTCAAGGGCATAGCCATACAAATCTTTGGTAAAATCGGGAGACCCTGCCTGGGCTGGCATAAACAAAGGCGTGGGGGATTCCGTGGCGAAGGATAAGGTGGCGGTGAGGGGGTGTACGCCAGAAACGCCGTAAAGGCTTTGGCCGAAGGTGTCAATTTGAGAACTGATCTGGAGCTCGTTTTGACTGGGTGTGGCAATGGGCTCAAGTTGCCATAATTCCCCGGCTGAACAGCGATCATAGGTGTCGGGGTGGATGTCACTGAGGTATTTGCCGGTGGCTTCATTTTTTATGCAGTATCCACTGGTGGCGGAGGTTTCTTCCATCACCCATGTTTCAGTGTAGCCACAATTATCGGCAAGTTTTTCCGGTCCGTCGGACAGGTATTTGCCATGGTACGCGTTTTTAATACAAAAATGACCATCGTCTGCGGAAAAAGCAGGAACGGTCATAAGAGAAGCGCTGAGTAACACCGGTAGCGTTCGTAGTCGATTCACTGGCTAGACTCCTTTAGATAAACGTTGAATTGAACGAATGCTTTTTCAGTCTAGACAGGCCAAGGGGGCTGGCTTGCCTGGGCATCTCAAACCCTTTGATTGTGCGTCTCATCTTGAATGGGGTTTAAACCGTCAGTAGCCAGTCTCGATATTGGGGATAGCTACTCTTGATGGCAGTGGAGGTGGATGTCTTGATCCCAGGCTTTTTTTGAGGGGTTAGTTGAGATGGAGATAGGTTAAATTCTTCTTTAAACGAGCGGGAGAAGTGGGCCGCAGATTTAAAGCCAAAACGGCTGGCAACGTTGTTTAGGCTGGCGCCGGGCTGAGTTAACAGGGTTTTATAGATGCGGCTTAAGCGTCTTTTCTTTATGTATCGACGCACGCCTCCGTAGGTGCCAAACCAGCGATATAAGGTGGCTCTTGAACAGTAAAATTGTTTGCACAAGCGGCTCTCGGATAGAGCGGTATCGTCATTTAAATGGGTGTCTATATAGCAAAGCATTCCTTCGAAGCGGCTGCCAAACGGGCCGGGGTTAAGGTCAGATACAGTGTCATTGGCCACGTCTAAAATGGTGTTAGTCATACTTTTCAGCATTAGGTAGGCATGGCTGGCATCCAATTGATTTATATTTTGCCAAAGAGCAAGAATTTGATTGGCGAGTACGGGGGTGGCCGCGTTTTTGGACGTGAAGGTGTAGCCAGAAGGCGGTATTTTTCTGTCAGCCACGTAATGTCGGGGCACCACTGTAGTGATCACCTCGGAAGCGACGGTGTGGGTGTAAAGGGTTTGACGCAGGTCTAAAATCGAGATGCTGGCCGGCGTAATCTGTACGCTGTTATCGGCGCTGATGCCCTGGTAGCCTCCTTGGGTATAGAGTTGAATTAGGAGGCAATCAGGTTCGTATTGTCGACTCCATTTTCTATCCAAAATAAAGTTAAGCGCATCAAACTGAGTTTTGGCAAAAACCATATCTTCAGCAAGATAGAGTTTAGCCTGGCCATTAAACTGCAATGGATCGCCCACCGCTTCAGCGAAGAACAAGGGGGCCAGGCTTTCGCGCCAAACCTCGTAGCGAATGTCTTCCTCAAATTCACTTGTTAATAATGTGGATACTGGTAGAGACATGTTAAGTTGTGGTTGTTTTCGTTGAGTATCTCCTGCTTGAAAGAAAAGATAGTCGTCACCAATGGCTAACGCAACAAAGTGGGTTGTCGCCTTTTATTGTGTTTGCTCCAGGAAATCCTGTATGCCCCGGGCAATCTCTGCGGGCTTGTCTTCCTGCAAGAAATGGCTGGCGCTTTCTATGGATACAGTGGCCGCGTGGGGGAACAGCTTCTCCATATCGGCATGGGCGGCCCGGCCAATGATGGATTTGGAGCCCAGCAAAGGATCGTTCGTACTCCAAAAGAAGCGCGCCGGTTTTTGGCTCCAAACTTCAGGGGCTAGCTGGGCGATTTCGAAAAACAGGGTTTTATCACTATGGCCTTTGGCAAACAGATTGATACCGGCATGGATGCGGCAGTTTGCCAGGGTTTTACTGTTGTCTTGGTTGGCTTGAAAAGGCGCGCGGTATTGCTTTAGAACGTCCTGGGATAGGTAGGCGGTGGTCATGGCCTGGATAGCCGCGGACATGGCCTGGGGATAGAGTGCTTCAAGAATGGGACGGGGTTGAGCAAAAAAGTCTGCCGTGAGCCCCATGGCTTGTTCCAGAATGGGAAATTCTGGGAATTCTAAAATGGTGTTGAGGATAGCTAAATGGCTAAAGCGGTCACTGTTACGCAATCCCGCCAGGGTACCAATGGGGCCACCCCAGTCATGAACCACAAAAGCCGCATTTTGCAGATCCAGGGTTTGAATGAAGCTTTCCAGCTGTTCCACTTCATATAGGGGGCTAACCATGGAACCGTCCCCGGGGCAACTGGATTTTCCAAATCCCACCATGGAAACGGCGATGCATTGATATTCGCTGCTGTGGTCCGGGCACAATTCTGTGATGATATTGCGGTATAAAGTGGCGGAGGTGGGATAACCGTGGAGCAAAAGAATGGGTTTTCCCGAGGGATTGCCGGTATGGTAATAATGCAATGTTTCGCCGGAAGGCAGTGTCTGATAGTGGTCTTCCAGATCCGGAATTTGGTTTTGTAGCTTACAGGATGAGAGAACTGCAACGCTGATTGTAACCAGCATTATTGTTATTAATTTCATTTTCAGCACGTTTGACAGTTTGGGTAAAAACCTAACCGTAATGAGGTTGAAGAGTGCTGACTAGGTCAATTTGAGACAGTATTGAAGTTGCTCTATTAGTTGCTCGATTGAATCTTAAAGCAATGCCCCTAACCTAATGCTGTTCTGGGCATTGCTGCTATCAGTAGTTGTTATGGAATGGGGGCTTGTTGAGCGTTTGCCACGGCTTCTTCATAGTCTAAAGGCAGTAAGAACCCCGCCTCCAAAGCCGCCTTCGCTGCATCTGTGTATTGTTCAACGTAGTTTTCGTGGCTAGGGTAAAGCTGCAACAGTTTGTCTTGAGAGAAAGGCACGGTATTGCCCAGAAACAGGCAAGCAAATGCATTGGCTACAAAATAGCTGCCAGGCCCAAACCAACCGTAGTTGGCATAATTGTGACGGGCTACGGGCACTTCAATATCCGGTAACCGGACACCTCCTCGGGCATTGCCATGCTGGTCTCGTACTACTCTAAAAAAACGGTATTCTATGGGCTCCGCCTGTGGCGGTGCTATTCCGTTTTCAACCCAGTTGTGGAGGCTATCGAGAGCGGTATTGACCAGGTAGCGCTGGGGCATCAAATTTGTTGAGTTCTTACAGGTTACCTGCAGTTCCGACAAGGCAGGAAATTCACGCTGGTATTGGGGCAGCAGTTTACTGACGCCGTAGTTATCGTAGTGGGATGCGCCCGGAATCTCCCAGGTTCGAAGCGATTCATTATCCGCTTGTCGTGCCAGGCGGAATTGAAACATAAACACATCTTGTTCTGTCAGTAGTTGTATCACCTTAAGGGTATTGTCTTCTCGAATATGGACTTTGCTGGGTGCAAGCATGGCGATGCCATTTTTTAGGGGTGAGGAAAGGGGGAATCTTGAATACACCAGCATGCCGTCGTACACCTCTCTTGCCTCCTCCTGAAAAGCGTTAATATAGGTGGTCAATCTAACGGCGGATTGTGATTCTCCCACACCCAACAGAGTTTCGGCTTCCATGCCCCCCAAAATGAGCTGATTCTGCTCTCGAATAGCTTTGCCGGCTTGGGAGAATATCTCGTAGGAAAGAGCGTCGTTTCGCTGGGTAAAGTCACCATAGCGTTGTTTGTCCCATGCCCTTAGAAAGCCCACTCCCAGACTTTGAACCGTAACCCCCACCCAAGCGTAGCCACTGCGAATGATTTCCTTGTGGGACTGGGTCCAAATGACATCCACGTCCATAAACGCTGTGTTATTTAACCATTCAACGATGACCACGCCATTGAAGTCTTCAGGGTTTTCCGGGCGTCTTACCAGCATACGGGTCTTATAGGGTATATGGGATTGGGCCAGTTTTTTCTCCCATTGGCCATCGCTTTTCCAAGCGCCTTCTTTATCGTAAGAATTACCTGTGCCGGAAATAGCAAATTCCTGCTCTATGTATCCGTAGGATTCCAGATCGATCATTGCCGATATAAAGGGGCGCGTCTTTTCTTCCATATCGCTGTGAAATGGCGTGATAGTAGGATTAGGCACTGAAGCACTGGCTGTTACGCAGGTTAAAGCAATCAATGTAGTGACTGTGGAAAAAATCAGCTGAGGTAACCGACTGATAAACATAGACAACTCCCGATGGAAACACCTTTATGATGTGTGTTTTCTTCTTTTTATGGTTTTATAAATGTCGCTGCCCTGTTATGGGTAAAGGCAACAATATGTAGCATAACGCTTTTGCATGCGATCGCCAACTCATTAGTAAAATATTAACTTATGAGTAGAATTTGGTGGGAAAATAATACGTTCTTCTGAACTCCAGTTAGAATACCCAGTCGTAATTAAACAAATTAGTATTTATCAGGGGATGAAGAATAATGAAAGCGTTGAAAATTTTGATTGGGCTGGTGGTTGGCTTAATCGTGGTTGCGGCCATAGCGGTGTATTTCGGATTGAAGAATATTGATGGCATCGTCAAGAATGTGGTTGAGGACGTGGGCAGCCAAAGCATTGGAACTAATGTGACTTTATCCGATGTAAAGATCGCTTTGCAGGATGGTAAAGCTAAATTATCAGGGCTGTCCATTGCCAATCCTCAGGGCTTTAGTAACGCCGATGCCTTTAGTCTGGGTGAAATTGCCGTGGGTGTAGACCTAAAGAGCGTGGGTAAGGACGTATTGGTAATTAATGAAGTGTTGATCAGCGATATTCATTTGTTGGCAGAACACGCTGGGGTTAACGACATTAACTTGCAAGCGTTGATGGACAATCTAAAAGCCAATACCGGTGGAACGTCCAGTTCGGAAAGCGGCGGGGCTGATGAGGGCAGTTCCAGTGACATTAAACTGGCGGTGGAAAAATTCACTTTTGCCGGTGGGGATATCCAAGTGAAATCCGAGCAGTTTGGTGAAAAAACCCTAAAGCTCCCAAAGATCGCTTTATCCAATCTGGGCAGTGCTGATAATGGCTTAACGCCTGAAGAGTTGGCCAATGCTGCAATTCAACCGTTGCTTAATCAAGCTAAGAAAGCCGTGCAGGATTATGCTAAGGCAGAAGCGGAAGAAAAACTACGGGAAAAGATTGAAGAAAAACTTTCGGAAAAACTCGATAAAAAAGATATTGATAAATTGAAGTCTCTGTTCAAGTAAAACAACTGATAAGACCTCATTTGTTGCCACAGGCCTGCTAGTTTGGCTTGTGGCAATAAATCTTCACGGTTCAGTCACTTCCACTTGGTCGCGCCCTTTCGCTTTTGCCCGGTAGAGCGCTGCGTCACATCGATTGATCCAATCACTTGTGGTTTCGTCAGTTCTGGCTGTGGCGACACCACAGCTGATGGTCACATTGGCTTTTGGGGACAAAGTGGCCACACGAATCAGATTGCAATAAGACTCAGCAATTAATTTTGCTTCGTCCAGGTTGGTCGATGGCAGCAGCACAGCGAATTCCTCTCCACCATGTCTAAACAGCCTATCGGTTTTACGTAAACGTTTAGTCAGAGTTTCTACAAAATTGATTAACACCAAATCACCTTCGTTGTGCCCATAATTATCGTTAATGGGCTTAAAATGGTCTAAATCCATAAGGATGATAGACATGTTAGTGTGGTAACGATTGTGGGTTGCCAAGGCCTGTTCCAGAGAACGCATCATCGCCCTGCGATTTAGGGCGTTGGTCAAGGGATCCCTTAGGGCCATTTCCTTGAGGCTTAGTTCATGGCGGTAAAGAATGGCAGATTGCAACTCGATGGCTAATCCGCAGGCAAATAAGGAAGTGGTATAAATAACCGCGTGTTCCAGATCAAATAAAGAAAAAACAATTACACTGTTAATCAAGATCCAGAGGAAGTTAAGTTTCACCGCTTGCCGTTTGTCCAACATCATATAGAAACTGGCGATGAAGGAGTAGCTCCACAGCATCACTTGGTGTTGAACCAACAACACCGCAGCGAAATACAATATGGCGCAGAGCACAAGCAAAGTCACGGGGCTTATGATGCGGACGTTACTTTTTAACAGTCGAATGGCGCTTATCAGTACCACTAAGCTGAGGCTCAAGAGGATGGTGAACAGTAGATACTGCTCTCGGGACCAAGCCACAAATAACGTTGGCAGGGTAAACAGTGGAATGCTGATAGAGATAATTCGGTAAACGATTTCCTGTACCACCGCGAGGGGCAGTTCCTGGATTTCTCGGTGGCTGAAAGCGCTACTGCGAAGCAAAAAGCGAAAGAATGATTGGAGCGTTCTCCTGATGGAAATCGTCCAATATTCATCTTCATGCTTCATACCCATGGATCCTTACTAATGGCTGTCTACTATTTTATGTCTTCCCTGTATACAGGATATCGACTGGTTCTTGCTTCCTGTGATAAATAGACAGGTTACGTTAAAAGGGCGCGGCCTAAGACGACTTGGCAGAGCGTTTTTTGTTCTTGTTGTTTAAACTATCATCAAACCAAAAGAAATTTTCCAGTGGCAGTTAAAAAAGTTATCGAAACTTCACATAAAGTTATTATAATTCGCAGCCATTTCACTAAGCGCTCAGCTCACCCATATTCTGGACACCACCCATGACAGAAACAGTGCCAATTAAATTACCCACACAAATCAAAGAACTCGCCCTAAACGGCAATTGTCGTTATAACCTTGATGGCGATTCTATCTGTTTGAATATCCAAGAGATTGCTAATAATCGTAGCAGCTCAACGACGAGCTCAGATTTATCGGTGGAGTTATGGGCGCTGCCGCAACCCTACGAGGGAGGGGCTTTTTCAGGTCATGCATTGACCATGTGTTACCTGCCCCCCTTGTCCGGCCAACAGAGCTTACGTAACTGGGAGTACTGCCAGCCAATCCAATCGCCACCAGAAGGCTATTGGTACCTCACGCTTATGTTGCGAGAAGCGGAAAATGGCGTTTATGTAACGCGGGATCATGTGAATTTTCCCGACCGAATAAAGGCGGATTACAAACTGACTTTGAGTTTTGCCTAGCGCAGTTAATAATCAAATTAGGATCTTTCCTGGTTTCGGTATATAAGGGATATTTTTAAGAAAAATCGTTCATATGGCATAGCTAAGTACTTTGCTGCTCTACACTTATATAGAGTGAAAATGGATCTATTCGCATAGGGACGGAGTGAGTGTTAGAAGAAAAAGTGCTGGTCATTGACGACGACAAGTTAGTTCGCAATATCGTATGTCGCGCATTGTCGGATATCTTCCAAACCGTTACCGCCGAAAACGGTGAAGAAGGAATCCAAAAAGCGTCTTTGGAAAAGCCAGATTTTATTTTGCTGGACGTGGAAATGCCTGGCATGAATGGCTACGAAGTTTGTGATCAACTTAGACAAGAACCGTCATTTCCCAACATCCCGATTATTTTTCTTTCCAGCCGTGGTGGATTGCGTGAACGCATGCAAGGCTATGAGGTGGGTGCAACCGATTACTTGGTGAAGCCCTTCGAATCAGAAGAGTTGGTGGCGAAGCTGAAAATGCTGGGGCAACTTCGGCGGGAAAAAGAAGACCTCAGTAATAAGGCCGCTAGCGCGTCTGAAACAGCGTTGTTGGCCATGCGCGGTTCCAGTGAGATGGGATTGGCAATCCAGTTTATCGAAGCTACTTATCTGTCGGGGGATTTTTCTACCATCTCTCACCGGTTTTTCGACGTCACTTCACAGTTGGGTCTTAACTGTACTCTGATGTTCAATACCCGTTCTGAGCGTTTGTTTTTTACTCCAAGTGGGAACATATCGCCGTTGGAAAAAGAGGTGATCGATACCCTATATACCTCCGGTAAACGCTTTAACGACTTCGGTTGCCGTACTCAGATTAACTACTCCAGGGTAGCGCTGCTGATCAAGAATATGCCACTGAACAATCCTGAGGCCTACGGTCGTCTTAAGGATTTTCTACCCACCATGTTAGGGTCTACTGACTCTAAAATAAAAGCGTTGGATACGGAAAAGGCCCTTGAAGATCAAACCCGAAATTTAAACCAATCTTTCAATGTGGTTAGAGACACGCTTATTAAGGTGGGCGAAAACCTGCAAAATACACAGGGTGAGGTGATGCGTTTGTTGCGCTCTACTCTGGATCAACTGGAAAGCCGCATTCCCACTTTGGGTTTGGAAGAAGACCAGGAAAAGTACTTTATTGGGACTTTGGATGATGCGTTACAATCCACCCATACCATAATTGAGAGCGGTGAAAGCGCTAGTCTGGCGTTTCAAAACGTATGCCGATTGCTGGATCATTTGTCTGAGCGTCAACAGGTGCTGTTGCAACAGATTACGGAAGATGAAGGACCTTCCTCGCAACATTTGGGTGGCGCTTCGGAAGATGCTGAAATCAGCGGCGATGTGGAATTATTTTAATATTACTCAGGATGCGGCAACGCAGCGATTTCGGCCGCTGTCTTTTGCCGAGTAAAGGGCCTGGTCAGCGGATTCGACCATTTCCGAGGCGGATCTGCTGTTGTTCTGTTGCATTTCCACCAAGCCAATGCTGGCTGAGATTTGTAGTCTTGTTTCTTTGTACAGTATTTGCATTTTAGTGACGGCGAGTCGTAAATTCTCCGCAATGTCGAAAGCGGCTTGTGCTGAAGTTTGGGGCAGAATCACCACAAATTCTTCACCGCCATAACGGGCAACCAAATCGGAATCCCGATTAACTATGGTTTGCAGAGTGCGGGCAAACTGTTGCAGACAATAATCTCCGGCAAGATGGCCATGGGTGTCATTCAATTGCTTAAAATGATCCAGGTCCATAAGTAATAGCGATAGTGGTTGGTTGTTGCGTCGGGCCCGTTTAAATTCTTTTTCAAGAACTTCATCGAAATGTCGGCGATTCGCCACCCCCGTTAAGGCATCGGTAACGGTAAGATGCTCCAGTTTCTGATTGGCCTGGGATAATTGTTTGAGGGTTTGTTCCAGGGTTTTAGTGCGTTCTTCTACTCGTTGCTCTAACTGAAAATTATTTTGCTTTTCCAGTCGCAATACTTTTTTCTGAACATCAATTGTGTATTCTCTCTGACGGTTTATTTCCAGTTGCAACTGTAAGGATTCCTTTTGCGCTTTTTCTCGCTGATTGCGTTCAAGGCTAATACGGGCGGCCAGGGCCAGTGACAGCAAAAGCATTTCCAGAACAAAGCCAAACATTTGCCCGTGTATGGTGATGGGGTGGTGGGGCAGTACGCCAACAATGGTGAGCACCACCAAGACGGTAAAGAACTGAAGTACTATCCAGGCCACTAAATAGTATTTGGCCAGTGGGTTGCCAAGATACCATAGGTAAAGGGGGGTGATTAAAGCGAAGACACAACAGAACAAGGCAAAATACAGGCTGCTGGACCACACATTGCCCGTAATCAGCAAATCCAGAATCGCTAAACACCAATACACGGTATTGGCGTCGATGATTCTCTGCAGCCAAATGTTATAAAAGCCCACGTTTAGAAATTGACGAAAAAACAAGGCACCGGATAAAAAACTGAGGTACACCCCAAGACTGAGGGCGTTTTTAAACATCCAGGGGCTGTCGCCCCAGAGATACATGATGCCTATACCATGGAAAGCCAATTCATAGAGGATGATGCAAGCCACGTAAAAGCAATAATACAAATAGGTTGAGTCTCGAACGAAAACACTCAATGACAGGTTGTACAACAGTAAAGAAATCAATGCGCCGAAGCTGAGAAAGTACCAATTGGTGAGCTTAATGGTTTCGTGCTCGTAGGTGCCAGGGGACCAAATCTGTAACGGCAGGATATTGAAAAACTCGCTGGCAGAGCGGAAGTACAATTCCACTTCTTCGTGGGGACCCAGGGTCAGTTCGTAACTCATTTGCAGGTGTTCCTGGGGGATATATTCACCATTTTCCTGGATGCCTAAAAACTGGTGTTCCACCGTGTTGGCTCGCTTGATGTACAGGTGAAGCGAATAGGTGCTGGACCAATGGGCAGTTAGTAGCCAAGACATGGGCTCAGGGCCGGGATTGGTTACGGGAATACGAAACCAGGCGGGTGCCACAGCACGGCCCGCCGAAATGGTTGACAGGGTCACCGGCTGCCAGGGCAACCCAGGGTCCTGCAGGATTTGCTGGGGGTCATAGCCCGGCTCTTCTATCCAGTAGGCAGCGAAATGGGCTGGTACTGGCTGCCAGTTATCCTCAGATGGAGAAAAAGTCGGGCTTTGAGATGCATGGCCCGTGCTTGCCAGCAACATCACAGTTAAAAGGGTAAGCAGCCACATCCCTGTGTGAATGTTCAGCGTCAAACTTGAGTAATCCCCGTAAATCTTTGAAATTTGGAGAGGTATTCTTAAGTATAGACCTGATTACCTGGACTTATTTGTCTTTGGTCGGAAGCCATTCAATTTTATACAAATCCCTTCGTCGATCCAGATAATTGCGCACAGAGCCTTCGTTCTGGAGCTTATTCAATTGCTCCAGATCCAGGTCAACGATAAGCATCATTTCGGTGTTGGGGGTGGTTTCCGCCATGATGGCATCATGGGGAAAAGAGAAATCCGACGGGGAAAACACGGCAGATTGGGCGTATTGAAGGTCGGCACTATCCACATTAGGTAAATTGCCCACACTGCCGGCAATGGCCACATAGCATTCATTTTCAATGGCGCGGGCCTGAGCACAACAGCGAACCCGCAGATAGCCGTTTTTGGTGTCGGTCCAAAACGGGACAAATAGAATTTGCATGCCCTCTTCCGACTGCAGGCGAGCCAGTTCCGGAAATTCCACGTCATAACAAATCAAAATACCGATCTTGCCAAAGTCCGTATCGAATACATTCAGCTGATTGCCTCCCTGCATGATCCAGGCCCGTTTCTCGTAGGGCGTAGGGTGCAATTTGTATTGCGAGTCCACGGTACCATCACGACGGCACAAATAGGATACGTTCAGGAGTTCGTCTTCTTCCAACACCGGAATAGACCCAGCAATCACGTTAATGTTATAGGAAACCGCAAGCCGCGAAATAGCTTCCACAATTTCATTGCTGTAGGTAGCCAAGGCTTTGATGGCGTCAATGGAATTTTCTTTATTGTCGATACCCATCAACGGCGCATTGAAAAATTCCGGAAACAAAGCCAGGTCGCATTGATAGTCAGACAAAGCATCGATAAAAAATTCAACCTGTTGGATAAGTTCTTCCACGGAGTGAAAGTCACGCATTTGCCACTGAACGCAACTGATACGAGCGGTGGTTCGGGCCGCGCCGATGAGGGGGGCTTTTTCCGGATCGTAATAGAGGTTAGCCCACTCCAATAGGGTGGCATAGCCATGGGATTCCTTGTCTTCAGGCAAGTAGTTTTTTATGACCCGTTTCACCTCAAAGTCATTGGAAAGCTGAAACGTCAAAATGGGGTCGTAAATTTCCTTACGCTTTACTCTTTTAATATAGGCCTGGGGAGATAGCTCTTTAGAGTAGTCTTTGTAATTGGGTATACGCCCACCGGCAACAATGGCTTTCAGGTTGAGGTTTTGACACAGTTCTTTGCGGGCTTCGTAGAGGCGACGTCCAAGGCGCATGCCATGGTAGTCGGGGGAAACGAACACATCCACACCATAAAGCACATCCCCCAAAGGATCGTGGGTGGTGAGATAAGCATTACCAGTAATCTCGTCGTAGGTGTGCTGGTCGCCGAATTTATCGTAGTCGACGATGACACTGAAGGCAGCGGCCACCACCACACCGTGGTCCTCTATACAAATCTGGCCTTCGGGAAAAATTCTCAGCTGGGATTCAAATTTGTTTTTAGGCCAGGCGCCACCCATTCCCGGGTAAATGATATCCATCAATTTTTTCAGGTCGGGAAAATCCTCAACCGTAAGATGTCTCAGGTTGAGTTTGTGTTCCGGATCATCAATCAGGGTATCGTCTGTCATACAGTGGGTTTTCCTAATAGGCTGCCAAAGGAGGTCGTTTGTTAGCCCAAGGATATGCTTGTTCCAGTTGTCCTGCCAACTGAAATAATCGTGCTTCATCCAGATAGCGTGCGGTGAACATCATACCGATGGGTAAGCCTTCATTGCTCCACTGTAAAGGTAGAGATATGCTGGGGTTACCGGTAATGTTAAATGCAGAGGGTGCTGCCACCCAGTCAAAGTTTTTCCTTACCAGCCCGGTAAGCATTTTAGGAATGGCTTTGCGTAGTACCGGTGCCAAGGTGGAGCGACGGGCAACTCGGGATGCGAATTTTTCCAGGCCGTGAAATAAATATTCGCCATGGGGCACTGGAGGCTTGGATAGGGTAGGGGTTAAGTAAATATCGTATCCTTGCATGAAGCGCTCAAACTTGTACCGCTGCTGGTCTAGATTCCTACGCACCAACTCCAGTGTTCCTGAAGATAGGGCTTCCCCGCATCGGGCCAACATCCAGGTTTCCCGTTCGAATTCGCTTTTTTGTAGTGGCCGTCCCAAATTGTATTCCGCTTGCCTGAGGTCTGCCGCGGCGGTACACATCATTCGCATGGCGTAGCCTTCACCTAGAACCTGCTTTTCTAGAGGCGGAGCCGCTTCCACCAGCTCATGGCCTAATTCCCTCAACTGTTCCACACAGCGATGTAGAGCGTCTCTGCATTCATCGCCTATGCTGCCGCTGCGCATAAGGGGCTCATCGCTCCAGGCAATTTTAAGCTTCCCTGGGGCGGTAGTGACTTCCTCTAAAAAAGGCCGTTGGGGTGGAGGTGCACTGTAGGGGCAACCCATGTCCGGTCCACTGGTGGCGTCCAGAGCGGCGGCGCTGTCACGTACACTGATACTCATCACGCCTTCTTGTTCTTGACCAAACCAGGGTTCACCATAGGGACCATTGGGATTGCGGCCACGGGAAGCTTTGAGCCCCACCAGGCCGCAACAGGATGCGGGTATTCGGAGTGAACCACCGCCATCACCACCGCTGGCCATGGGGACGATACGGGCGCCAACGGCGGCGGCGGAGCCACCACTGGAGCCACCGGGAGTGCGGTCTAGATCCCAGGGGTTGCGAGTGATGCCGAATAGCTTAGGCTCCGTTGCCCCAAGATAGCCGTTTTCTGGGCAGCTGGTTTTACCGAAAATCACTAGCCCCGCGCGTTTAAACCGCACCACCATTTCGGCGTCGTAGTTGGGGATATAATCTTTGTAGGCGCGGGAGCCATGGCTCATGGGCACGCCTTTGTATGCAGCCAACAAGTCTTTTAGTAGGAACGGTACACCTTGAAACGGGCCGTTTGGTAAGCCAGCGTCAATGGCGTCATAGGCCAGCTGGTCCATGTTGTGAATAATCGCGTTGATTTTGGGATTGACTGCGTCACGGCGGCGGATGGCTTCATCCAAAAGATCTTTTGGGCCCACCTCGCCTTTTTTTACTAGCTCAGCGAGACCCAAGGCATCGTACTGGTCATACTCCGAGAAACCGCTCATTTCGTCTCCTGGTTTTTGTTTCCTGGAAAATTGGCCCCTAGAAAAGTTGCTTCTAGGAAAATTGCTCCTAGAGATTTGTCCCTAGGAGATAGGGATTCACCCCATCATAGACCAGAACAGGAAAACACCCCAGAGGCGTTAATGCATTGCGTTAATTCATTGCTCCCAGGGGAACGATGGGCATCACCACACTGGATGGGTATTCATCACTTATGTGTATGGTGGTTACGCCACTGTCAGCCAAATCCTGACGGGGGAAATTGAGCATGCCCTGAACCTGATTGCTGGGGCTTAGCACCACGCGAAGTTTATTGCCTTTACGGATGAGCGTACTGGTGGGGAAAATCTCGATCTGCATTTTTACTACTTCACCCGGTACCAGGAGTTCCGCTTTTTCTTCTGTGAAATAGTGATAGGGCTGAATCATTTCTCCGTCCAGGTAGCGGGATTTTTCCGTATCCACGGCTCTAACTGATGCCAGCAATTGACCGTTGGTGAAAGGCATGGACTGCTTTTCAGAAATTTCTTCTAACTGCACCACCACAACCGCTTCAGCTGCGGTGCTTTCAATCCAGATGTCTGCCTGAATTGGCCCATTGATAAAGTAATCTTGTTCCATGGGGGCGGTTTCAAATACCAGCCGTTGTTGCTTACTCTTGTTTGTGTTGTAAGTGCAGGTTCGGGGGATGTCGATGCCCAGCATCCATTGGTGGTAGCTGCGGGAGCATTTGCTGTCATCATTAATTTCCACCTCAAACAACAACAAACCACCTTTACGATACGCGCGGCCATTGGGGTGTTCCGGATTGGTCATGTAGTGATGACTTTCCACTTCTACCGGCGCGGTTTTGGTAAGGCTCTGGTCGCCGCGCAAATACCAACGCTCGGGTTTTGCCAGGGGGTGGGGCCAGGCACTGGCAGTGACAAAGCTGTCGTTGGTTCGCTCTTCGGGGGTGCTGTCGGAAGGGTAATTCTTAACGTGTTGTACTACTGTTGGGATATCCTCCACGCCAGTGTCCATGCCCCTTAGATAATGGTCAAACCACTGCAGCATCAAATAGTCAATGGCAGGCACTTCTTCATTGCCAATATGGGCTCGAATAAAGTTTTCCAGGTGGAATCCGTTGTAGATCACCATGCGTGAGTCCACGCCGTTTTGTTGCAGTTTTTCGAACAGTAGAGGTGCATCCCGTTGGAATAGATCATCCAGGGCGCCAAATATAAAAGTGGGCGCCTTTATTTTGTCCATATGAACCAATGGCGAGCGCTTCTCCCAGAAATCACCGTAATAGGTAACATAGGGTTCATTCCATAGGGCATCATCCACCAGGGGTAGGAAGAAAGAATCAATTTGATCTACGTGTTCATTGGTGGAACGTAACAATTGATTCATGTGTTGCGGGTTGGCCGCCATAACCGGGACATTCTGAGTGGCCAGTGTATGGGTGATGTACATCCAGGTACGCATAAAGTGGGTGTTGAGTAAGCCTCCGGTGCCCACAATACCGCGCATGGCGTCGCCAATGGGCAGGCTGGCGAATACTGCATGGACTGTATCAGGCCGACGTTGCGCTGCGAACAATGAGCTAATGGCCATATAGGATACCCCGGCTACACCCAGTTTGCCGTTGGCCCAAGGCTGTTGGTGAACCCAGTCCACCATATCAGCATAACCCTGTTGTTCGTCTTCGCCCAGCAGCTCCCAGCCGCCTTCAGATGCCCCCGTACCCAGCACGTCCACCGCTACCTGGGCGTAACCCCGCTGCACCATAAAATAATCGGGAGCCCCCAGCATGAGATTACCGGGTGTGTTAAAAAACATCAGGCTAAGCAAGTTAGTGTTATAGCCAGATTGGGTGAGAATGACGGGAAATGGGCCCGGAGCCGGTACGCCTTTTTCGTTTGCCGGAAGCGTGACCCGAACACTGAGTTTTTTACCGTTGGACATGGGAACAAACTGCAGCGGCAGGTTTACCATGTGGCTGTATTCGTAAGGTCGATCGTAAAATCGATTGACTATGGTGGTTAGTTCCGCCTTTTTCGCCTCGGTGACCTTGTCCACCGGCAGGCTGGTGTCCGGGGCAGGGGTGGGGTCAACTGTTTGTTGGGGTGAGGCTGACGATGGGTTGGATATCTGATCGCCATCACCGCCGGAGCATGAGATCAGGGCGATTGTGGTGAAGGCCAGCGCAAGGGAGCGAGTAAAACAGCGTGACCAGCCTTGAAGCCGTTTAGCGTTAAGTGCAGCGGAAGTGCCCATGTGATTAGATCCGTTTTATTTTTAGTTATTCGGAGAATCTTAACCCATTAATGTAATGAGGTTTCCCAGTGTATGCAAAAAGGAAAAAGTTTTTACATTTGGGAACATTTAATCAACAGCGTTGTTTATTGTTTGCGGGCGGCGAATTGCGACGGTGTCATGCCATATTGTTGATGAAAGCGACGGGAAAAGTGACTGGGGTTAGCAAATCCTAACTCGTAACTCACGGCGGTAATGGCCAGCCCGCTTGTAATCAAATGGCAGGCTTTTTCCAGCCGTCGTTGTTGCTGATATTGGGCGGGTGAACAACCTAAATTATTACGGAATTGCTGATACAGTTTGGTGCGGGACATACAGGCTATTTTTGCCAGCTGGTCAATATCCACCGGGTCTGAAAGATTGGCCTCAATATGGGAAACCGCGTGGGTAAGCCCCGCTTGGGTGGGGTTTCGTTGGGCGCAAGCCAATAGAAAATCACGACCCCGTTGCCTTAGTAAACGGGCCAGTAACTCATTGACACCAAAATTTAATATCAGATCGCAATCGTCTTCCTGGCGAATAAAACTGTGGACGATCCGTTCAAGTAACTGCTGGGTGGCCTCGGTATGCACCAAGTGCAACTGCTGGGGCTGAGCCTCCCACTCACCCAACTCTTTTGCCTTGGGGCTATGGCTGTTGAGTTGGTCGCAGATCCGATACAAAGACTCCCGGGGAATCTCCAGGGTCATGCAGGTGGTAGGTTGGTTTTCAGTGGCCTCGGGGAAATCAATCTCCACAAAGTCCCCTGGTGCTACCACGAAGGATTCATGGGGCAAAAAAGGCGTGTTTAAACCTTGTTTGCCATGCATGATTTTACGGCCGGTCATCATGCCACAGTACAGTACTTCATCGGCATCTAAGCGAACGCGATCCACTTGTTTGTAAGTGTCATACACCGACAATTCCGCCAGGTGACTGGCGTACACGGTTCGGTTTTCAATCAACTGCTTAGGGGCATGTTTAGATCGGTGAGTCTTTGCCAGATCACACAGCGCTGTTTTTGTCATAGGTGCCACGGGTCTTGCGTCTTGTATGTCCACTGGGAAGCCCGCTTGGGGACTCAGGGAACAGTCTTTCGTATTGTGGTGCAAGTTAAAAAACCCACTACACCACATACTGTACAGGTTGACAACTGGAAACCGGGCCGACGGTTTGGAACCTTCGACCTTGGTCTAACTGACAGATTCGCTATTACAAGAATAAAGGAGCCTCGGCATGATTTATGCTAATCCCGGACAGCCAGACGCTGTTATCAATTTCAAGGATCAGTACGGTAACTACATTGGTGGCGAATGGGTTGCCCCGGTGAGTGGTCGTTACCTGGATAATGTAAGCCCGGTAAATGGCGAAGTGTTTTGTCAGGTAGCTCGCTCTGACGCTGCAGATATAGATAAGGCATTGGATGCGGCCCACAGCGCTGCCCCAGCTTGGGGTAAAACCTCGGCCACTGAACGCTCAAATATCCTTCTACGTATTGCCGATCGAATCGAACAAAATCTTGAGATGTTGGCCGTGGCGGAAACCTGGGATAACGGCAAAGCCGTTCGCGAAACCCTGGCTGCGGATATTCCACTGGCCGCGGATCATTTCCGTTACTTCGCTGGCTGTTTGCGTGCCCAAGAAGGCACCATGGCGGAAATTGATGAAAACACGGTGTCCTACCACGTGCATGAACCTCTGGGTGTAGTGGGGCAGATCATTCCCTGGAACTTCCCTATTCTCATGGCGGCCTGGAAATTGGGCCCAGCCCTGGCGGCAGGTAACTGCGTCGTGATGAAACCCGCAGAGCAAACCCCCGCCTCTATCCTTGTGTTAATGGAATTGATCGGCGATCTTTTGCCGGCCGGTGTGGTGAATATCGTTAATGGCTTGGGCGAAGAAGCGGGTCAGGCTTTGGCCACCAGTACCCGCATTGCCAAACTGGCGTTTACCGGCTCCACCCCCGTGGGGCAGCATATTTTGCGTTGCGCCGCAGATTCTTTGATTCCCAGTACCGTTGAGCTGGGCGGTAAATCCCCCAATATTTATTTTGAAGACGTTACCCAGCAAGAAGATGATTACCTCAGCAAGGCGGTGGAAGGTATGGTGCTGGCCTTCTTTAACCAGGGCGAAGTCTGTACCTGCCCATCTCGAGCTCTGGTTCAGGAAAGCATTTACGATGAGTTTATCGCCCGAGTGATTGAACGCAGTAAAACCATTAAACGCGGTAATCCGTTGGACACGGACACACAGGTGGGTGCCCAGGCATCGAAAGAGCAGTTCGACCGCATTATGAATTACATCGACATCGGTAAGAACGAAGGGGTTGAAGTACTCATCGGTGGTGCGGCGGAATCCCTTTCCGGTGACTTGCAAACGGGGTATTACGTTCAACCTACGGTGCTGAAAGGCCATAACAAAATGCGCGTCTTTCAGGAAGAAATCTTTGGTCCTGTGATCAGCGTGACCACGTTTAAGGACGAGGCCGAGGCTTTGGAAATTGCCAACGATACGGAGTTTGGTCTGGGTGCCGGGGTTTGGACACGGGACATGAACCGGGCCTATCGAATGGGGCGCAATATTCAGGCGGGCCGAGTGTGGACTAACTGTTACCACGCCTACCCTGCCCATGCCGCTTTCGGTGGCTACAAAAAATCCGGAATTGGTCGAGAAACACACAAAATTGCATTGGAACATTACCAGCAAACCAAGAACCTCTTGGTGAGCTACAGCACCAGTCCGCTGGGCTTCTTCTAACCTCCCGGGCGGTCCACGCCCACTTTTTGCGTGCCCGCCCCCCCGCGGGCGCGCTTTTTTTAGTCATCTCTTTTACCTCTCCACAAGCGTTCTTGCTCCTTGGTGGCGTTTGCCGATAAGCTGTAATTCCAGATTTTAAGCAAGTGCAGGTGTGCAGTATGCAGATTCCCTTCGTTAATGCTTATACCCAATTGCCAGAAGAGTGCTTTCAGCGGGTAAGCCCCACTCCTGTGCAAGCCCCCCAATTAATTAAGTTCAATAATGAATTAGCACGGCAACTGGGTGTCAACCTGGACGGTGATGACACTGTTTTTAAAGCGCAGTTGTTTTCTGGTAATAGGCTTCCTGAAAACTCTGATCCCATTGCCATGGCTTACGGTGGCCATCAATTTGGTTACCCCAATCCGGAGCTGGGTGATGGCCGAGCGATTTTGCTGGGTGACGTGGTAGACGACCAAGGCAGCCTCAGGGACATCCAGCTCAAAGGCAGTGGGCGCACACCTTTCTCCCGCAGTGGCGATGGCCGCTCACCCCTAGGGCCCGCCATGCGCGAGTACCTGCTTTGTGAGGCTATGTATCATTTAGGCGTTCCCACCACGCGAGCGTTGGCCTTAGTAACCAGTGGGGAGTGGGTGGTGCGACAGATGCGGGAACCCGGGGCCATATTTACTCGAGTCGCTGCCAGTCACATTCGAGTGGGCACCTTCGAATATTTCGCCATGCGGCGGCGTAAAAAGACCATTCGTGCTTTAGCGGATCATGTGTTGGAGCGGCACTATGCTCATATCGATCCACAAGCCGATGACCGTTATTTAACGTTGTTTAAATCCATTTGCCAGCGTCAGGCGGAACTGATCGCCCAGTGGATGTTGCTGGGTTTTATCCACGGGGTAATGAATACCGACAATATGACCGTAAGTGGAGAGACCATTGATTATGGGCCCTGTGCTTTTATGGACGCCTATCAAGCAGATAAGGTTTATAGCTCCATTGACCAAGAAGGCCGTTACGCCTTCCAAAACCAACCGGCCATTGGCCAGTGGAATTTATCTCGGTTGGGGGAATCCATGGTGAGTCTATTTAGCGGGGGTGAAAGGTCGGCAATTGCTCTTGCCACAGACGTTCTGGATCAGTTTAGCTATATGTATGCCGACGCTTGGGAGCGGGGCATGAGCCAAAAATTAGGGTTTTCTGAAGTCAAAGAGGGTGATCGACAGCGAGCTTTAAACTTACTGTCTTTATTGGAGCAAGCTGGTCTCGATTTCACTCTTTTCTTCCGCAGATTAGGACATATGATCCATTCTGATCCCCACAGTGGTTTGCTGATAGAGTTGTTTTCTTTGCCAGGATGCCGAAATCATTTGCCCGCTCAGCAGTCTCTGCAAGCGTGGCTGGATGAATGGCGACATGAGCTTAAGTTAAGAGAGCCGGACCTGGAACAGGTTAAAGTCAGAATGGAATCTGTGAACCCCGCAATTATTCCCCGAAATCATCGAGTTGCTGAAGCGATAAAAGCGGCGGAGGAAGGGGATTTCCAGGTTTTTGAAAATTTGCTGCAAGCGCTTCAAAAGCCTTACGAAGAGAATCCAAAGTTTATTCAATATCAGCAGCCGCCCTTACCGGAACAACAGGTTCTAAGAACGTTTTGTGGAACATAGCTTAGTTGAAAGGGCTTATCTTGCTGCGGATTTTAAACTGTCGTCGCAAGAATCGTTATAGCTTTGAAATTGATTGCGGCCGTTTTTCTTGGCGCTGTACATGGCCAGATCCGCTTTTCTAATAAGTTCTTCTACGCTATAACCATCCTCTTCATAAATCGCTATACCGATACTGGCACCCACTTGGGCGGTCACGTTTGATGCGATTTCGATGGGCAATCTGATTTGCTCAATGAGTTTAGTTGCTATGCATTCTACTTCCAGGTTTTGGCTGGAGGGCATGGCCATTACCAAAAACTCGTCCCCACCCCAACGGATTATGATGTCACTCTTGCGCAGGGTTTGGGTCATCCTTTCAGCTACGCTAATTAGAATCTTGTCTCCCGCTTCGTGACCGTGGGTGTCGTTTATGGGTTTGAATTTGTCTAAATCAATCAGCATCACACAACAGGGTTGATTTTCTTTTTGGCATTTTTGCAGCGCTTCTTCTAAAAAGCGGGTTCCAGCCCTGCGGTTATACAGCTGTGTCAGAGGGTCTCTTTCTGCTTCGTGGCGTACCTGTTGCTCACGACGGGCCCGTTCCGAAATGTCATATAGAACGCATTCGATAAGGAGTTCGTTGTTCTCGTCACGGACTGGAGAGAAGATCGCATGTAGCCAGCGGCGAGATGATCCTTCTACTCGCATTAATTTTAGATCCTGACTTACTGTGGTTTCTTCCTTTGCTTGTTGCAATAGCAGTTCTATTTGATGGGGGTCTTCAAATAGTTCAAACAGTTTAATGGTCTCCGGCTTTAGTCGCGGTTGGACGGTACTGACAATGTCATCCACGACGGGGTTGCTCAAAACAATCAAGCCTTCATTATCCACTAACGCAATACCACAGCTGGCTTTTTCGAATATCAGCCGGAATCGTTTTTCCAGGGATTCAACATACTGTCGCATGCGCCTTTCTGCATCCAGTGTCAATTCGGTAGATTCCAACAGACTATTGATGTCGCTCACCAGCTGTCCCACTTCATCATCTTTATGCCCGCTGAGTACAGAAACTCTTGCGTCACTTCCCGGTTCAATTTCGTGAAGCTGTTCCGCTACGTTTTTTATAGGTTTGCTCAACAGCCAGTGTAACAAGAGAATAACCAGAAGCGTGAGACAGAAAGAATGCGCACCCAAGGTAAAAACATAGACCTGAGCGACTTCACTGGCGCGAGCTTCAATACCTGTACGGTTGGGATGGATAGAAATTTGTCCCACCACCTCGCCGGGCATAAACGGTGAGGTAAGATTAAAACTACGAATGATGTTTTGATTGGAAGAGATCTGTCCGCTACGAACCACCATGCTGGAATTGGATGTGAGTGAGGCCACGGACACAATATCGTTACTGGCTAAGCCTCGCGTGACTTCTTCCGCCAGTTCTTGATTATCCAGGTAAGCCGCTGCGGCGGCGGTGTTCTCTACCGTGCTTACCAGCTGCTCAATTTGTCGGTTGGATTGGGTAATCTGTTCCTCAAAAGTTCGATCATAAAAGTACAGGTTAAGCAGCAGGGTCTGTGCTGTTGCCGCCAGTAAAATCAGCAGACCAGTACGAAGTGACAGTGAATTATGAAATCTAATCGCCATTAAAACACCCAATCCAGTGCCACTGTCAGGGTATTAATGGTTTGATCTTCACTGGGAGCATTACGAACATTCCAGAGGCTATAGCCATGTTCGCCCACTTTGGTGTGATCCAGTTGTGCTTTTAGGGCCATGTCATGACGAAAATCCCAACGCACTCCAGCTGAAAAGCTGGTTTGATCTGCGATTCGCACATCGGATGTTGATTGAACGACGCTTTGTAACTGTTGCAAGTTGGCGTTCAGCAAAGGATTGCCGGGTATAACGGGGGGAGCAGCAATCACTTCCAGTGTGGATTCCGATCGGGCTGCGGCCAGCAGTAAATACGGCGTCCATTGTTCCAATTGATAGCCAACACCAACATACCCAGCTAGTTGGGAGGGGTAAGCCTCTATCCTCGAGTCGGTATAGCTGAGCTCGCTTTGGATTTGCCATGGGTAGTTTGTATAGGCTGAACCGAGGGCAAAGTATCGTACTTGGTTGTTTTCCACAGTGAGCAGGTCTGCGTATTCAGCGGCCTCGGGCCAGAACCCAGATACCTGGTTTAGGGAATCCGCTAGCGCGCCAAGGCCAAGAAATGTTTCTTCAGATAGTGTGTACTCGTGTCGGACAGCGCTAAATCTAATACGCCAATTATCAGATTCCCAACCCACATTGAAGCCAAAAATATTATCCAATTCCAGCTCTTGAACCTGATCGAAAAATACCGTGTGGTTTTTGGTGCTGCCGCCTAATGCTTTTACTCGCAGTGTGCCTGGTCCCATGGTTTTGGTCCAGGTTAGGTCAGCGCCATCCAGACTGAAAAAGGTCACCATGGTGTAGTATTCGGTGGGTGGTCGAACCCAGAGGTAGGCAAAGCCCACATTTCGATATTCGGACGCAAGTAGACTATCGTAACCCACTCGACCGGCTCTGAGCCTCCATTGGTTCCCCCATTGATAACCTAGAAAGGCCCACTCGATGCTGTTTTCTAAGGTGTTTTCAGCTCTATCTTTGCCCACCAGCTGAACCGCACCTGAAAGGTTTTCGGTTGCATTAAAGTCTAATTGTAAGCCGATAATAGAATCTGGAGTGAAGGACCAATCGCCATCGAATAAACCTTCCCTATCAAATTCTCGACGGAATCCGAGGGCTTCATTGCCACTGCGAGTGGCGGCTAATGTGGCAAAGCCGCTGAGCCGATAGCGCTGTTGCTCGGAATCGAACGCCAGTGCATGGCTGGTTGGCAGCGAGCCTAGGTAAAGTAACAAAGCAAGGTGCGGCCAAGTTAACTGACGCTTTACAAGAGCTGATTTAAACAATTTTTTTCCAGGGTAAATTCACGCTACTTATTCATTAAGATTAGCATTGGTTGGAAAAAAACCATCAGACACCAGGGTTATATAGCATTCTAGTTAGCCTGCCACCTTGATGCCCAAATTTTAGTTATATGGTGAGTGCTTTTAGATAGTTAAAACAACCAATCCAGCGCCAGGCTCAGTGTGTTAATTGACTGGTCTTTCGGCGGTGGGGTGCGGATATCCCAAATGCTGTAGCCATGTTGGCCCACTTGGCTGTGGTCGATTTGGGCTTTAAGGGCGAGATGATGGTAAAAGTCCCAGCGTAAACCGATGGATACACGTGTTTGATCTGTGTTGCGAATATCGGATGACCCTTGTACGGATTGATGTAGCATGAGCAAATTGTCGTTCAGGGTTGGGTTGCCAGGGATACCTTGGGGGCTGGGTATGAGGTCGGCGTTGCCCTCGGATTTGGCAGCAGCCACAAGCACATAGGGGGTTATCTGTTTGATTTGGTATCCAATACTTAAATAACCCCCCATTTGGGAGGGGTAAGAGTGAATTCTTGAATCCGTGTAGCTGATTTCACTTTGTACCTGCCAGGGGTGGTTGAAGTAAGCTGTTCCCAGCCCGTAGTAGCGTAGTTGGTTATTATCCAGTATGAGTTGATCGGCATATTGGGCCGCTGCTGGCCATAGGTTGCTAACTTGGTTAAGTGCGTTCACCAGTTGGTCATAGCCAAGAAAGCTGTTGCCTGGTAACACATAATCGTGACGAATCGTGCTGAACCTGAACCGCCATTGGTCCGACTCCCAACCGATATTCAAGCCATAAATATTTTCCAGTTCCAGCTCTTGCACCTGACCGAAATAAACGGTGTTGTTTTTGCTGCGACCGGCAAGTGCTTTTAATCTCAGCGTGCCTTGCCCTATGGGTTGAGTCCAGGTTAGATCGGCGCCATCCAGGCTAAAAAAGGTCACGAACGTGTAGTACTCCACAGGGGGGCGAACCCATAGATGGGCGAATCCCACATTACGGTACTCCGATGACAGCATGGCATCGTAGCCCACCCTGCCTGCCCGTAGTTGCCATTGGTTACCCCATTTGTAGCCCACATAGGCCCACTCGATGCTGTTCTCAACACTGTTATCAGCGCGATCTTTGCCCACCAGTTGGATCCCGGCGGAGAGGGCGTCGTTGGCATTGTAATCCAGCTGCAGGCCAATAATAGAATCGGAGCTTAAGGAGCCGTCACCGTCAAATACACCTTGTTGGTCGATGTGCCGGCGAAACCCCAGGTTTTCGCTGCCGCTGCGAGTGTAGCCTAAGGTGGCAAAACCACTGATACGGATGTTCTGAGATTGGGAGTCGAAAGCCCAGCCGTATCCAGAAGGGATTAAGGTGGCGAGAAAAAACAGCAGTGAGGTGGTACTAACTCGCACTAATCTAACCTGCCAACAACTTTAACTCCATCCGTTGGGGTGTAGAGACTGGCATCCACATAGCCAATGGCCAGGGGGTTTTCTTTAATGGTTTCCACAACGGCCAGCGCGCCGCTGACGGTCTTGGGGGGGCGAGTACGTCCAGTGAACAATAGTCTGGCCCAATACGCATTCACTTGAGCGACACTTTTGTTCACCAGCTTTTTGTAGAACTGCTGCCGATCTGCGGAATCTGGCTGCTGATCAAGGCGTAGGGCTACACTGCCATCGGCAAAGTGAATATTGCGGCCCATGTACATATCAACCAATTGTCGCTTGCTCACTTCCTGCACCGGGTTGTACGCATTTACCAGCACCAGCATTTCGGCCCCAGCAGGCGCTGTTAAAAACAGGGTAATGAGAACGGAAAGGATTCGAATCATTTTCATCATCAAAACACCACATTCCAGTTGATGGACAGGGTATTGATGGCGTGATCTTTTTGCGGAATGGTAAGCCCTTCCCACAAGGCATAGCCATGTTGGTTCACGCGGCTATGATCCCATTGTGCTTTGATTGCCATGTCATAACGAATATCCCAGCGCAGGCCCACTGACAGGCCATCCTGATCGATGCGAAACGCGTCATAGAAAAACTGGGTGCCCGCTTGTAACATATTCAGTTGGGCGGCCACTGCGGGAATAGGGATAGGCGGTGGATCGGGGACCAGGGTGGGGTCTCCTTCGGTACGGGAGGTGCTCAGTATTACGTAGGGGGTAAAGTGGTCTATTTGATAGCCCAGGCTGAAATAACCCGCTATCTGGGAAGTAAAGGCCACGGTTTTGGAATCGGCGTAGCTGAGTTCCGATTGTATCTGCCAGGGGTTGTCGGTGTAGGCTAAACCCAGCGCGTAGTAGATGACTCGATCATCTTTCACCAGAAAACTGTCGGCCAAAGCGGCGGCTTCGGGCCAAACAGGTGCTGCCTGTAGCAGGCCGTAAGCCAGGGGTTCGCTACCATTCAGATATTCATCTTCCTCGCCAAGACTGGCCTGATTAGCACTGGCTCTAATACGCCAGCGTTCAGATTCCCAACCGATAGTCACTCCAATCAAATCCTTGGGTTCGAACTTGGTTTTTTGATCACCGAATTTTATATGGATTCTGGTATCCCCGGTTATGGCTTTAATCCTAAGGTTGCCTTCGCCTAATGGCATGGTCCACGCCAGGTCTAGGCCATCGAAATTGGGGATGGAGAGAATACCGTAGTATTCCAACGGTGGCCGGCTCCAGAGGTAGGCGAACCCCACATTTCGATATTCTGAAAGCATAAATAGGTCGAAACCAATGCGCCCTGCCCGGATGGTCCAGTCTTGGTGTGGCTGATAACGTAAGAATGCCCATTCGATACTGTTTTCAAAACTGGTCTCCACTCGATCCTTAGCCAAGTATTGGATAGCACCACCAAAATTGTCTGTGACGAAAAAATCCAGCTGTAAACCCAGGGAAGAATCCGCCAGAAGCGACCAATCTCCCTCATAGACGCCCTCCCGTTCCAGATCCCGACGAAAGCCGATTCCTTCTTTACCGCTGCTGGTTGCACCTAAAGTTGCAAATCCACTGACGTGTAAATGATCATTTCCAGCTCAAGTGCGAACCCCGGCACGTTGGCCGCGAGTAAGAGGGCAGTGATGAGCACCCGGGATAATGGTTTAAATTGGCTCATGTAACGGAAATTGTTCCTAGGAGGCATATGCCGATCTAAATAAGGTTAGCAGCGGTTTTAAAAAGTGGTAGGTGGCCTGTACAATTTTTCGCAAGTGGAGGAATGAAAATTGCTTGTGGAATAGTATGTGATTTGTGGAGCTTGAGCCATGCAACTATCTGATTTTAATATTATTCACATACCTCCCTGGGCCTTGGCGGGAGGTATAGCCCTAGTGTCCACAGTGGTTTGCCTGTTGCTAAAGCGCCTGTTGCTGGCACGATTGCAACGCTGGGTGCATAACTCGAGTTTCTTTGTGGATAGTCTATTTATTAAAGCCATCGGCTTGCCCATGACTTTAATAGTACTGCTCTTGAACCTGGTTTTACTGCAACAGTTGTTGTCCAGTTTTGGGGTCACCAATAACGAATTTGGGGTTGTCAGCAGAAGTGCTATTGCGGTGCTGCTGGTTTTAGCGGTGGTGATTTTCGTTGATCGGCTGGTAACAGGTATGATCAGCCGCTATTTGCAAAAATCAGAAACCTGGCGTAGTAGCCATTCCATCGTCAACGGTATTAGTCGCGCGTTTATTTTAAGTATTGGTGCTCTGGTTTTGTTGAGTACCCTGGGTATTTCCATTACCCCGATTATCGCCTCCCTGGGCATTGGTTCTCTGGCGGTGGCTTTAGCCTTGCAGCCCACACTGGAGAATTTTTTCTCTGGCGTGCAGTTGGTGATGGACAAGCCCATTCGAGTGGGGGATTTTATAGAGCTGGAATCGGGCGAGCAGGGGTTTGTGGAGCGAATTGGTTGGCGCTCAACCTGGGTTAAGATGTTGCCTAACAACACTGTGATAATGCCCAACAGTGCATTGTCCAATTCCAAAATCATCAACTACTTCTATCCCAGCAAAGAATTATCGGTGCCGGTGGAAGTGGGCGTGCATTATGATTCTGATTTGGATCGCGTAGAACAGGTAACTTTGGATGTGGCTCGAAAAATTCTCAATGAGCATCCATGGGGGGTCGGTAGTTACGAAACCTTTATACTGTTTCACACGTTTGATAACTCCAGCATCAACTTCACGGTGATGTTGCGGGCGCAGGAATATTTCCATCGCTTTTTTCTTCGTTCGGCGTTTATTAAGGCGTTGCACAAGCGCTACGCAGAGGAAGGAATAGTCATTCCTTATCCAATTACCGCCATCAACACAGAGCAAGAGCAGCCTCATTTCAATATTCAGGATAAATAATAAGCACCTTAGGGGACGCGTTTAACAAAATGGGTTTTTAAGCGGCCTATCCCCGGGTTTTATGTTGCGCCGGTGTGTTGATGTGGGTATGTTAGACCACGGGGTCAGGTTTTTGTCTTGTAGTTCAAGCAATACCTGAGACTTTAATTCTTAAACCTAAATTAAATCGTACATGGAGTATTCAATATGTGGTTGGATTCGTTTATTCGTGGCCAGAAAAAATGGGCTGCAATGACCGGAATAGTCGCAAGCTGTTCGTTTGGAGTAGGTTCTGCCCAAGCGGAAAGTTTTGGATTAGCCTTGGTGCTAGATGGCTCAGGCAGTATTAGTTCCACTGACTTTGCGTTACAAACCGGAGCGTACCAAAGTATTCTGCAAGATGACTTTTATACGAATTACGTTGAGTCGTATTCAAGTCAAGGCAATTCCTTTTATCTTGGTACCTATCAGTTTTCCTCTTCCTCGACCCGGGAAATTGACTATACACTAATCGATAGTGATCAGGCAGCCTACGACTATGGTGCCCAGTTCTCATCCATTAGTCAGCAGTATGGCAGCACCAATACCTCTTACGCTACGACACTGGCTACGTCAGAGCTGGTGAGCAACGGTTATGATAAAAAGGTAATCGATGTGTCAACCGATGGCGTGCCCAATGATTATTTTGGCGCTATTAATGCTGCCAGTGCCGCTAAGGACAGTGGCGTTCAAGTTAATGCGTTGGGTGTGGGATATCTAGATGAGACATTTTTAGATAGTTATACCCAGGCTGGTGATGGCTTTTACAAAACTGCCCCTGATTTCGAAGGATTTGAGGCAGTATTGGCTCAAAAGTTAAAGCAGGAAATCACTGGCGAGCCTAAGCCTATTTCTTCTGCGGTACCTGAAATTGACTTAGCGGGTGGCTTTTTGGCGTTCCCGTTATTGATTGGTTTTATGATGTTGCTTGAAGAGCGTCGCCGAGTGCGCGAGAAAGAATCGCTGTCTGCTTAAAGTCAGTGATTCAGGTCAGTTTGGTTGAACCCGCCAAGCTGACCTGACTACTCAAAAAATAATTGATAAATAGCCATGGGAAAAATGCCGCTAATACCCACAAATAGTGAGTACCATATGTGGCCGTACTTTGATTTAACGTAAGTCTCCAGATTGATGCACAGTACCAAATACAGCAGAAGTACAAAGATATAAAGTCGTTTATTGATTACGCCTACGGCGAACAACACTGCTACGGATATGATGGTATATATCCAGGTTACTATCCATTTATCTCTTTCCCATGCGTCCACATGCCTTCCCGCCCACAGGGATGAGGCTGCGACGAAGAAAATAATAAAAACTGATGCTATATCCAAGTTGATCCTTTTTTATTTTTAAATCTGAGGAAAGGTGACGCTGGCATAGTGATGTTGATCACTAATACCACTCTTGTAGCTCCATCCCAATTTCTGACAAAGTTGTTCTGTTAGGTCCAAGCCTAATCCAAAACCCAAATCAGAGCTATTGGCCCGCTCTTCCCTGGGGTTCACTATTTCAATTTTTGGCCCTTGCTGTGTTATTTGAACAGAGCCTTCCAAGCAATGTTGGTAAGCGTTGCGAATCAGGTTTCCCACCACAATTCTAACAGCGATTTCCGGCAAGTGCTGGGTATGGGGCTGTGTTTTGATGTTGGTTGAGACAGGTTTTCCGATCAACAGATAATTCATTTCTTCAGTCAGTTGTAAAATCATCCAATCCAGGCTAACGGGTTTGCTGGGAAGGTCATCCACGGACTCGCGGCTTAACCAGAGCAGGGTTTCTGTAAGATGTTTCATTGTAAGGCTGGCTCTATCCAATCGTTCTAAGGCCGATTGCTGCAATTCATCATTTTGTGGCCCAGATTGGTGGGCATCGGAACGCAGTTTCCTGAGTAACTCCATATTGTTGCGAATAACTGAAATGGGAGTGCGAAGTTCATGGCTGGTGTGGCGTAGAAATCGATGTTCTCTATCCAGAGATTGTTGCACCGATGTAAAGCTGTCGATAATGATGGTGGCCAGGTGATTAAGTTCCGGGTAGCGAAAATCTGGATGGTCACCTTTAATGGTGGCGGGTGTCAGCCCTCTGGTCCAGTTCAGTAACTGATTCACAGGTCCCGAAATACGTTTGAACAGCAGCCAGATGATGATGGTCAGAGAGAGGGCTGAAATCAGGCTAATGGTGAGTAGTTTACGACGGCTTTCCCGGCCATTGTTTTTAACCAGAGCGGATATGGCGTCCGGTGAAACCTGGTGGGTGACATACAGGTTATTTCCACCTTGATGATAGCGGAACAAAAAAGTCAAAGGCGGGCCGGATTCGGCTGAATTTTCATCCTTTTCTAAGAAGGATTTATATAATGTGTTGTCGCGCTCTGGAACGGTTGTAAATTGCAATCGTATAGATTCAGGTAGGCTTTCCCAGTTTTGAAATACACGGTAACCAAATATATCACCAGGAAGGGAATGCTGTTTCTCTTTTGATTTGAGATACTCTTGTGCCGCCCGTTCCATGTGCAGCGCAGTAATGTTGTCCATGCCACGAATAAAATAATCGGCGGACAACAAGGAGTATCCCACCACTAAAGCCAATGACAGCAAAAGAAAGGTCAGGGTGACAAACAAACGCAGGCTGATATTGATTTTCATGGCTTAGGATTTATATGGGGTTGTTTGCTTGATGGATCTTGAATGGCAAAACCCTGGCCAACAATGGTGTGTAATAGTGCCGATGTGTAGCCCTCATCTACTGCTTTTCGTAATTTAAACAAATGTACTTTAAAGCTGTTACTGTCCGGTGGCTCATCATCCCAGATGGCGGTTTCAATTTCCGTTCGTGATAACACGTTGGGCGATGCTCGTAGCAGCAGTGCGAGAATCTTCCAACCGGTGGGTGAAACTTTGATAGGTTTGCCTGCCCGTGTAATACTTTTGCTGTCGAGATTCATGGTGAGGTCGGCACACTGCAGCAACCTTGTTTGACCGCTGCGGCGTTTTGCCAGTGCCTGTATTCGTACCACCAGTTCCTCAAGCTCAAATGGTTTAACTAAAAAATCGTCGGTGCCTGCTCTAAAACCGTCTAACTTGTCTTGCAGCTGGTCCCTGGCCGTGAGCATGAGCACTGGCGTGTCGTTGCCTTGTTGACGCATTTTTTCACAGACACTGAGCCCATCCAGCTTGGGCAGATTAAGATCCAACAAGAGTGCATCGTAATTATTCTGTTTGGTTAAGCTAAATCCAGAAACACCATTGCTGGCGTGATCACAAGCAATATTTTCCAACTCTAGATACTGCACCACTGTATTGGCCAGGTCCATATCGTCTTCGATCAGCAGTACATTTAACATGGCTGTTGCACCGGTTTGTTGGCAAACAAATTTACTAATCCCTGGTGGCTATCCTGTTGGATACGCAGCAATGCCGGAATCAGTATCAATGTGATTAACGTAGCAAATAAAATTCCATAGCCCAAGGATACTGCGGCAGGAATTAAAAATTGAGCTTGATGGGAGGTTTCACTTAGTAGAGGCATCAGTCCTGCGTAGGTGGTAATGGAGGTTAGTAAGACCGCTCTTAAGCGGCTACTGCAGGCGGCCTTCACTGCATCCTGGGGGTGATCATACTGGGAGCGAATTTCATTGAAGCGCGCCACCAGTAGAAGGCTGTCGTTCACCACCACGCCACTTAAAGCGATGATGCCATTGAGGGATAAAATACCTAAGGACAGATCATTAATCCAATGGCCCAGTATCGCCCCTACAACCCCAAAGGGAATGGCCGTCATAATCACCAAGGGCTGGATATAGGAGCGCAATGGGATCGCGATCAGCATATAGATTGCCAGTAGCGCCAATATAAACATTTTCTCCATGGAGGAGGCGGTTTCTGCCTGTTCTTCCGCTTCTCCGGCATAGTGAATCCCCAGCCCTGGATATTGTCTTTCCAGCTTTGGCGTCAGATCCTGTTTCAGGCGGTTCACTAATTCGGTGGCGGAAAGCAGGTCTTTATCCACATCGGCGCTGATATAAATGGCGCGTTTACCGTCAATACGGGTAATGCTGTCGCGAGTATAGCCATAGCTGATCTGCGCCACGCTGGACAGGGGGATAACGCTGCCGTCGGGGCTGCGCACTTTGGCATTGAGTACGTCGCTGGTGTTGCGGCGTTCAGCTTCTGGGTAGCGTACTTTCACTTCAATTTCATCGCTGTTGCGCTGATAGCGTTGTACCACTTGACCATTAAAGCTTTGCAATAGTTGTGTGGCCAAATCCCCGGTTGTCATTCCCATGGCTTCACCCTGGGGTGTCAGCTTCAGGTTGAGTTGCGGTTGGCCCGGTTGCAAATTGTCTTCGATCCCGCTTACCCCGGCTATGGTTTTTAATTGGTTTCGAATCTGCTCGCCCGCCAACGTCAGTATGTCATCGTTATCTGCTCTTAGTTCGATGCGAAGGGCGTCCACCGGCCGGGGCGAATTTTGTACCGCCAAGGAACGAGCGCCTTCTGGTGTGCCCACCAGTTGCTGCCATTGGCGGGTGAACTGATTAATATCGTAGGGTGCCTGTTTGCTCAGCTCCAAGGCGATTCTACCGGATTGATCGGAGCTGGAAATGAGCTGCAGATTTTTTATGTAAGAGGTATTGGGGTCTTCACTTAATAGTGCATCGGCAGCGTAAGCGGCCTGTTCAATTTTAACCAGATTGGAATGGGTCATGCCAAAGCTGGCGTCGTTATTCATGGTGAGTTCAGCGCGGGCGGTATCGCCGGGAATATCCGGGAAGAAACTCATACGCACTACGCCGGTGAAAGGCATGCTCATAACCAAAATAAACAGAGCTATGAAAGCCACCACCACCCCATAGCGATGAATCAAAGCCCAATGAATCACGTTTTTATAGACTCGCTCATTCAGCCAGGTGAAACCGTCATCGGCATAGTTTTGGCAGCGACCCCATACTCTTGCTATGGCATTGGGCTGGGTGTCGGGCATGGTATCGTGGGCCCGTTTTTTGTGGGTGCGAATATGAGCCAGGTGAGCCGGTAGAATCAGTTTGGATTCAACTATAGAAAGCATCAGGCACAGGGTCACGATCATGGCGAACTGGGAATACAGCGTGCCCAAGTGACCTTCTATCTGGGACAGTGAGAAAAAGGCAGCTACGGTGGTGAGCACGCCAAATAAAGTGGGCACAGCCACCTTCATGGTTCCGCGAATCGTATTGGCTAGGGAGTCACCGTTTTGGCAGCGTTCAGTGTAGACGGATTCCCCCACCACAACCGCGTCGTCCACCACAATACCCAGGGCCATAATAAAGCCAAAGGTGGTGAACTCATTGATGGTTAAGCCAAGGTAGCTGTCCCCCATAAAGTATAAGGTGCCAAAAAAGATGAACGGCAGGCCGGCTGCCACCCAAAACGCCACCTGAAAATTTAAAAACAAAGCCAGTAATACAAACACCAACAGAATGCCGGTGATGGCATTGCGCACCAACAGATCCAGGCGGTCGCTGATGCTGGTGCTGCGATCGTACCAGCTAGCCAATTCCACTCCCTGGGGCAGCTTGTCCGCTTGCTGCCAGTTTTCCACTACACTGCGAGCAGCGGTAACAGTACGGGTAATATCTCCGGTGCCTGCGGTAATCACCTGAACTGCGATGCTGTCGTGCTGATTAAATCGGGATAAAACGGCACTGCTATCGTCGAAGGTATCTTTGATTTGGGCGATATCCCCCAGCCGTATTTGGCGGCCATCTTCCGTGGTGATGATGGGCAGTGCAGAAAAATCTTTACTGGTATAGGCTTGTTCAGATGCCTGCAATTGCAGATAGGTAGTATCGTTACGCAATACTGCGGTAAGGGGAGTGGCGGAGCTTTCATTGATTGCGGTTTCCACATCCGAGATGCTTAAGCCGTAGCCTTGTAACTGGGCCTCGTTTATTTCCACTGCCATCATGGGGTCCAACCAACCACTGATGCTGACTCGGCTGATTTCCGTTTGCGACAATAAATCGTCTTTAAGCTCGTTGGCCAGCTGTTGCAGGGTATGTCGATCGCGATCGCCAAATAACTGTAACCAAATGGCGTGCTCTTCCCGTTCCGCTTTTTCGATCACAGGATTTTTGGCGTCAGAGGGAAACGTGGAAATGGCGTCCACTTTGGCTTTAACATCCACCAATAATGTATCCAGATCGTAGTCAGAGACCTTTTCAACACTGACGCTAACGCCAGTGCCGGTGGACGTGGTAGTGATGGATTTGATTCCTGTTACCCCTTCCAGCTGATCTTCAATTTTGATGGCGAGGCCTTCTTCTGATTGTTTGGCTGAGCCACTATCAAAGTTCACAGCAATGCTGATGGTGTCCGGCTCCATGCTGGGGAACGCTTCTCTGCGCAGGGAGCTTAGAGAAAATATGCCCAACAGAATTACCATGATCATGAGCAAGTTAGCGGCTACGGTATTAGCGGCGAACCAGGCGATTATGCCCCCTTCTGTGGTGTGCTTAGCCATCGGAATTCTCCTTTCTATTGCTACTACCGCTACTACCGCTACTACCGCTACTATCGTTTCGTGTGTGGGTTGCTATAACGTTTGTGCTAGGGGTAACTGTCATACCCACCAGATAACTGCTTAGGGGATGGCTAAGAACCTGTTGCGGTTCGTGGGTTAACTGAGCGGGCGGTTGCACGTAGATATACTCGCCGTTGCTAAACACCGGGCTGGTGTGGAAGTTGGCCAGTGTGCCGTTCTTGTCCAGGTACCATATTTCGCCCCGTTGGCTGAGGGCAGAAGTGGGTAACTGCCACAGCCCCGTCAGTTTGCGTCCGGGAATGGTGGCTTGCACAAAGCTGCCGGGCAACAGTGGCGTTGATTGTTGTAAAGGCTGATCCACTGTCACGATCAAGGCACGTTGTCGAGTCTCGCTGTCCAGGTGTTGTTCTGTACGGGTTATGTAGCCAGTCCAGGAGTGGCCGGTTTGTATATCTTTTAAGGTGACAGGCCATTGTTTATTAGAGAACTGTTTATTAGAGAGCTGTACATCAGAGAGTTGTTCGCTAGCGGGCAGTTTTTGCCAATCCTGGCTGGACAGGGGCAGCCGCACTTCAACCTGATCGCTGCCATACAGAACCGCTATTTCTGTGCCCGCTTGCACGTAGCTGCCTGGTGCCACAAGACGTTCCACAATCATGGCGTTGAAGGGCGCTTTGATTTGGGTGTGGGTTAGATCCTTTAGGGCGCTGGTGAGGGCGGCCTGTGCACTTGCCAGTGTGGCTCTGGCTGCGTCCACATAGGGTTGGCGTAGTACCAGATCAGAATCCGGCTCACCTTCCAAACCGGCACTGCGCCACTCTTGTTGTGCCTGCACTGCTTCACGTTGCTGTTCCAATAGGGCCAGCTTGGCATCGGCTACTGCCTGGTTTGCGCTGGCCAAGGCGCTTTGGTAATCACTGTCTTCCAGTTGCAATAAGGGAGTGCCCTCTTCCACCACCGCGCCGGCATCAAACTGGTCTGAGAGGTGGCTGACATAGCCATTCACTTTCGCGCTTAAGGTCAGGCTGAAGTACGGGTTCACACTGCCGTAGGTGCTTACACTGGATTGGTATTCCCGGGTAGTGGTTTCCAGCACTGAGACTTCAGGGGATGAGTTTTGGCTCGCCTTAGGTGGTGGCCCCATGGTGTTGGGTTGAGCCAGGGTCAGGGCGACGTAACCTATCACTGCCAGCAGCAACAGGATTGCCACAATCAGGGTGAAGTGACGGGACTGAAAGCCCTGGGTTAGTTTGCTCATTGGCTGCTCCTTAAACCCAGGGAGAGACCCAGGTTAATTCGGTTGGCAAGTCTCTGGTAGGTGAGATCGTTGAGTTGGCTTGCCAGGTCATAGGTTTGTTGTTCGATGGTGAGCAGATCGATAATGCTGGCCAGACCCGATCGGTAGCTGCTGCGGTATTGCTCCAGGCTGGATTGAGCACTGTCTAGGGCCGCCTGGGTATGCTGCTGTTGCAGGTTGAGGCTGCGTTCGGCGCTGAGGGCGTTTTCCACTTCGGTTATGGCGGTTAAGAGCGTTTCTTTGTAGCTGTAGTAGGCAAGGGCTGCTTCCAGTTGTGCCGCCTCAGCATTGGCTCTCAGTTTCCCTCCCTGGTAAAGGGGCGCAGTGAGTTGGCCCAATAAAGACCAAACAGGGTCCGTAAGCAGGGCTTGCCGTGGACTCGAAGCCACATCGGTCAGTGCCGCTTGCAGGCTAAAGCTGGGCAGCAGATCTTTATAGGCGGCTTGGCTGCGTAAGCCCGCAGCTTCTATGGCCGCATAAGCCCCTTGTAGATCCGGTCTGTTGGCTAGGGTTTGATTGGGGGTACGGGCAATTGCCAGTTCTACGCTGGGGAATTCCGCCGCAATTGCGATGTCTCGGGTCGCACTTTGGCCTAGCAGGTTAGCCAGGTCGCGATGCTGTTGCAGCAGGCTTTCCTGCAGGGCTTCCAGGGTGGCTTTAGCACTGGAGAGGTTGCTACGGGCATTTTCCAGATCGTCAATTTCCCCAACGCCACTGCGGTAACGTTGTACAATAAAGCCTTCGGTACGGGCCAGGGAATCAATTCTAGACTGTTGAATGGCTATGGATCGCTGCTGGGCAATCAGGCTGATCCAGGCATCCATCACCTGGGCGGCGAGGCTGTCTCGGGCCGCTTGGTACAGCAGTTGTTGCTGTTCCACGTCTTTTTGTACGGCTGCGCTGCGATCGCTCAGGCTGCGCCATAAATCCAGCTGCCATTGAACACTGACCGTGCCGCTGTAGCTGGTGTCGCTGTGCTCGCCTTTTTCCCCACTGAGGCCAGCCTCCACGGAAGGTTTGGCATTACCTGCGGTTTGCCGGGCTTGTGCCCGATAGATTTTGAGTGTGGTCAGGGTTTGTTGCAGGCTTGGATTGGCGTCCAAGGCTTGGGATATCAGCTGCTGCAAGGTGGGGCTGGAGATCATTTGGTCCAGGGTCAGAGCCGCACCGCTTTCCGTCCTTGGCGTGGTCCAGGAACCCATGGTAACCCGATGGGCTGATGCCAGTTCGGTGTAATCCCTATGAGAGCCCTGTACCTGGGAATCAAGACTGGCACAGGCTCCAACTAGCATAGTGCTACACACTATGGTCAGGGTAGTTATGGCCCTCATTTGCAATTATCGCGTCCCGTTTCAATTCAATGTTGGGGACAGGTTAATTTAGATGGGGTTAACGGGAGGTTAACATCGGTTGATTGATGGCCCGCTGCGAAAATATTATTTTACCTGGGAATAAATGGTCCCAAGGATGTCATCTCCTAATTCCCTATTTACCACTTCTACCCGGGTGAGAGCGCTGTTACCCAAGCTTTCAATATAAACCGTGGTTTTAGGGCCGGAGCTTAGGGCCAAAGCAGATCCCCTGCCGCTGGCCACCAGCTCTCCGCTTCTTTGGTTGGCCGATTCCAATTCCAAATCGAAAGAAGTTAGTGCAATTTTGGTGGCGTCCCACACTTGTTCGTAGCTGGCTTGGAACACTCTGGATTGACCGGTACCCTTGAGGGTTTGTGGCTGCATTATGCTGCAACCGAAACTCAGGGCGGATAAGATAAAAAGAATAACGATACGTTTTCTGCTCATTGCCGATACTACCCAACTCAGGCTTTAACAAATTTTAGTGTTTAAAAGATGGAGCCTGACTGGGCAGTCGACAAGTGGATTTATAGAAAACTCAAAATACACCAACAGTTGGTTCACAATGTTACCGCTAATGTAACTAGGACTAGTTCTCTACACGATAGAGCGCACACATTTTATTGCCTGCGGGATCTCTTAAATAGGCGATATACAGTTGTTGTCCGGCGCCTTCTCGAATACCGGCGCCTCCTTCGCAGACCGTGCCACCGTTGGCCAGGCCTACCTCATGCCATTTATCCACCTGAGCTTGATCTTTTGCGGCAAAACCGATGGTGCCGCCGTTGGCATGGGTGGCAGGTTCACCATCAATGGGCTTTGTGATGGCAAAAACGCCGGTTTTTGAAATGTAAAAACATCGACCTTTTTCATCAATAACGCCGGGGTTGTAGCCCAGTACAGCTAGGGTGGCATCGTAAAAGGTTTTTGATTCTTGAATGTCGTTTGCACCGACCATGACGTGACTGAACATGGGTAATGAGTTCCTTTTGTCTTTGTTGTTGAGAGGTTAAGCAATCGAGTTAATATACCACTGCTGTGGTTTGCTTGTGTAATTCAATCCGTGGGGACCAAGGCCTCTTTTTCCACGCAATTGCGGCCTTTGGCTTTGGCCGCGTACATGGCCTTATCGGCTTCCGCTAAAGAATCTTCCACAGAGCGATCCGCTTCTAACATGGCCAACCCAATACTGGCACTAATTTGGATGGTTTGGTCCGGTGTTTCCAGTGGAATCTTTTGATTGGCAATGGCTAAGCGCACCCGGTTAGCGATTTCTTCTGCTTGGTTCAAGGATGTGCCCGGCATACTAATTAAGAACTCTTCTCCACCGTAGCGATAGATTCTATCGTAAGGGCGCATCAGGGACTTAATGCAGTTCACCGTAGCTATCAAAACCTGATCTCCAGCCCCATGACCGTGCTCGTCGTTAACCCGTTTAAAGTGGTCCAGGTCCAACATGGCAATGGCGCAGGTTTGGCGTTGCCGCTTTACCAAAGCCAATTGCTCACCCAATTCCGAAACCAGACTGGCGCGAGTCTGGGCTTCTGTTAATGGATCCTGATTTTGTACCGTGGTGGAGAATTCACGTCTAAGGGCCCGAAATGCCAACCGCATTCGTTGTGAATCTGCTTCGAAATGATTCCATTGTTGCAATGAAATAGGTTGGCTCTGCTCTACCAATTGCAGCAATGTGCGGGCGCTTTGGTGCATTTGCTGGTGGGCCTCGCCCAAAGCGATAAATGCCGCATTTTCCCTGAGAAAATCGGCCATGGAACTGTGATACCAACGCCCAAACCGGCAACTTAAATGGGCATCCGATTTCAGATCCGCTGGATCAGGGGCTTGGCGTACCACAACCACCCGCATGAGGTGGCGATACCATACGTCATGATAGCTGATGGCCTGGTCCAGTTGCCCTATGATCCGTTCCAATTGTTGTTTGCTAAAGGATGGCATAGTAAACCCCCTACTCCTTAAAGTTTACTGCAATAGAGGCAGGGGGTGTAGCTATTGGGCCTGAGCCTGGTTTCAAACTTTGATTTTGGTCACGTCTTTTTACACTGGACCCGCAAATGTATTGCAGCTATCCATAGAGCCACTGGCCATTCCGGTCTTGAACCATTTCACCCGCTGAGCGGAACTGCCATGGGTAAAGGAGTCGGGGCTGACGTGGCCTTTGCTTTGTTTCTGCAGGGTATCATCGCCAATGGCGCTGGCGGCGGTTAAGCCTTCCTCCAAGTCCCCGGGCTCAAGCAAGTGATTTGCGTGGAATGCCCATACCCCTGCCAGACAATCCGCTTGAAGTTCCTGTTTTACCGAAAGCTTGTTGGCTTCAACTGGGTTAAGTTTGCTGCGTTGAGCATGGACCTTCTTTGATATGCCTAACAGGGTTTGTATGTGATGACCCACTTCATGGGCAATGACGTAGGCCTGGGCGAAATCACCCGGGGCTTTGAATTTATGCTTCAATTGGTGATAAAAGCCCAGGTCGATATAAATTTGTTTATCACCGGGGCAATAGAAAGGCCCCATGGCAGATTGGCCCATACCACAGGCTGATTTAACCGAGTCCCGAAACAACACCAGGCGAGGCTCCTGGTAAGACAACCCTTTTTTCTGAAATAGGGTGGACCAGGTTTCTTCTGTGTTGGCCAGAACCACAGACACAAATTCCACCAGCTCTTTCTCTTCGGCGCTCTGTTGCACCGGTGCTGAAGAGCCTGAGGATGCTGCGGATTGGGGCACACTTCCTCCCAGCATGCCCGACAGATTGCCGGTGAAGAAGCCGTAACCCAACAAGCCCACTACAACCACCGCCGTTCCTTTTACACCGAGAAATCGATAAACAAGTGGTAATAATCGAAGCAGTCCTGCACCGCTGGCCGCAGTTCTGCCGGAGCGCAATTGTTGCCCCCTACGATCCTCAAGATTGTTACTTTTACGTTGTCCCCGCCAGCGCATAATGGTCCCCACTCATTCCAATGACAAAGCCCATTATTATGCCTGGAAAATGCCTATTAAACGTGACCTAAGCTGCTTTTTATTTACACAGACGTGGGAAAGCTGAACCTGGGCCCTGTTGTAGCCGATGTTCAATTCGGTTTGCGATCTGCTGGGGGCTAAGCAAACTGGAATCCAGAACCAAGTCAAATTCATCGTGATTGAATATTTGCTGGTGAAGAAATTCCGCCATGCGTTTGGTATTTTGATTGGCGATTTTAGCCTGTTCACGATCCAAAGAATTGACGATTTTATCCAGGCGTTCATCCAGTCGTTTAGGGATCACTTCGATGGGTGGGTTCAGTGCCACAAATAGCACCGGCAAATGTTGGAAATGCTCGAGGCAGTTTTGCAGGAAAGGGGGTTCACTGGTGGTGATGTGGTCCACTATGATGTTACTTCCGGAGCTTACCCCTGCAGCCACCATGGCATGAAACGTGTTGATCATTTGCATACCCAGTGGACCAAGCTCAAGGTGCCTGGGTCCATGGGGGTTATTGGCATCATCCAGCACTTTGCGCAGGCCTTCCTGACAGCGGGGGCCGCCGTCCACAAATTTGCGCGGTACTACGCCTCCCAGAAACTGATCGGCACCAAAATGCAACCACAGCTCCTGGGCTTGGGCGACGAATTCCTTACAGGCCGTGGTTTTGCCGCTGCCGGTGGTACCCGTGAGTAGAATCAGTTGGCCAGTCGCCATGGGGAATATCCTTCTAAAGTGGATGTTATTGTTGTCATTGTCTTTATTTAACGCTGCTTCCAGGCTTCTGCACCTGCCCTATGCCAGCGTCTAAATTCTTGAATACCATAGTATTCCTGGTCTTCACCAACGGCAGAATGAAAGTCATCGTATTGCCACTGGTATAGCGACCACCATTGCCCGCGATCTGGGAACAACATAAATTCTGCTGCAGCTTGGGCTTCTCCCCTGGCAAGCAATTCCCGACCCAGCGTATCCGTGGCGCGAATTTCCGTTGCAATGGGGCGTGGCCCATCCCGTTGCAGTACTTTCCGGTGCCCTTCCACCAAGGATGCCATCACGCCATCCCGCAGCAGATAGCCCGCCCGCAGAGGTGTAGTGTGCCCCTGGCTGGCGTTAGGGGCCAGGATGTGCCAGGCGTTTTGTGGGTCCGCTGTGCACCAGGCATAGCCACCGGGGGGTGAGCTCTCCAGAGAGCGAGGGCCATGGCCACCGTCTCGGATAGAAAAACAATCCACTTTATGGCGAATCCCTTCTAATTCTACGTAACCCTGGATACGACCCGGTTGTTCAAAGTGGGTTCTGAAAGCCTGTTTAAGTTGTTGGGGATCTTTAGCATTGAGAACGTGGGGTTCGGCAATGGCGGTAAAAATCAAATCAAGCTTGAAGTCCTGGTGTTGGTAGAGCAGTTGATAGCGCTGTAAAGGGTCCAGCATCTGAGTGGACATGGACCAGGGGGTTTCGAAGTGATACTTGTTGTAATCCACCCCGTAATCACCTTCTGGTAAAGGTCGCATGGTTTGCCAATCAAAATAAGGGAATTGCCAAACGTGCCTGCTGTGCCTGTCCCACATGGCTGGACCCCCTAGCATGCAGTTCAGATTGGGTCGAAAGTGAACATAAAAGAAACCGGTAATGGTTTTTTCTGGTATGGCCCATGAGAACCATGCGCTCTCCGTCCAATAAAGATCATCTTTGGGATAATCCAGAAAAAAGTAATCTAAACAATCAGAAAGGGTGCTCATATTGAGTTCTGCCTGTGGCCGATGAGTGCCGCCAGCAAGAATGTCCTTTTAATTTGGAGGTGATTAGCTCTAAACTGTGGCAACGAATCCACTAATAATAAAACATCGGTGCAGCCGATAATCAAGGATGTGTCCCCATGAAACAGATCAAAGTTATTGATGATGCTTTTCTGCGTTTGGAAAGTCGACGGATTCCCCTGCACATTGGCGGTTTAATGGTATTAAAGCCAGAACAGGATCCCCACGAAGTGGTGATGGCGCTGGCGGAAAAGATGCGCCAGTACACCCAGCCAGCGGTTCCTTACAATCGGCGAGTGGTGACACGACGGGGTAAACATTTCTGGAAAGAAACCAGTGATTTCGATATCACCCAGCATTTTATTCATGTGGCTCTACCAAAACCGGGACGTTACCGTGAACTGTTTTCCATGGTATCCCGGCTCCATTCCGGCCATTTGGATCGGGCGTTTCCCCTCTGGACATTTTATCTGATTGAAGGTCTGCAAGACGGTTGCTTCGCCGTATATTTCAAAATTCACCATTCAGTTATGGATGGTATTTCCATGATCACCAGTGCCATTCATTCCATGTCCAACGATCGTGAAAAATCGAAATCGATACCGCCCATGTGGGCCATGCCTTCAAGCTCGGAAATGAAGCAACCCCAGCCGGTCCCGGTTCGCCGTGGAGGTTTGCGTCGCATTGTTCGTTCCTTTGCCCGTGAGCCCATTGGCTCTGTAAAGCCCGTGTTGCGTGAATTTCGCAGCAATATTACGGATATGGTGAAGAAGAATCCTGATTTTGTGGCGGGGGGGCACGGTCCCCGTTGCGTTATTAATCAGTCGGTGAGCGCATCTCGGCGGTTTGCGGCCCAGTCGCTGTCGGCAACACGGATTCGGTCTGTGGCCAGGGCCTGCGATGGTACTTCCAATGATGTGATACTGGCTATTTGTGGTGGTGCCCTGCGGCAATATTTAATTGAACTCAATGATTTGCCCCAGTTACCTCTGGTTGCCGGTGTGCCCGTATCGATTCGTCGGGATAACACCAGTTTAGGAAACGAGGTGGCGTTTACTTTTGCCCATCTGGCCACAGACATTGAAGACCCCTTGGAGCGCTTTAAGGCCATTAAAGCGTGCATGGATTACAACAAGCAACATCTCAAGCAGCTGTCTCCAGATCAAACCATTATATCGGCAGCGTTAAAGCTGTTGGTTCCCACCATTTACTACGCCCTCACTGAACGAGATGAAGATCTGACTTTGGGAAATATTTGTATATCCCATATTCCCGGGCCCAGGGAAACCTTGTATTGGCAGGGGGCCAAATTATGTGGTCTCTACCCCGCTTCGGTTTTAATCGACGGTAGTGCCATTAATATCACCGTAGTGAGCCGTCACGATTATGTGGATTTTGGCTTGGTGGCTTGCCCTAAAGCCATGCCCAAGGTGCAACGTATATTGACACTGATGGAGCAGGCTTTGAATGAATTGGAGCAATGTGTGTCGGTGGCATTACCCCATTACGAACCAGTTAATCAACAGGTGGCTGTGGGTGGTGGTTTCAGAACCGAATTAAACGCTGATTGAGTTCCTGTTCAGAACTGCACTGGCGTAGTAGGCGTAGCTTTGATCCGCTACAATGGGGCACATTTTCTGTGTTGGAGATCTTATGAACCGTACCCTATTTTCCTTGTTTGTGTTTTGCACAAGCTTGCTGTTTTTGAGCGGCTGTGAACAATTGAACACCGCTGCTTTAAAAAGCGTAGTGAAAGAACCTGCTGTTTCCGTAGAAAACTTCTCGGTTACCGGGTTTGATCTCGATTCGGTGGCTTTGTCGTTAAAGTTGAAAGTGGATAATCCCAATAACTATGCGTTGGCTTTGTCCGGTTACGATTATGAGGTGGGTTTCAACGGACGTAAGTTTTTCGATGGCTCCACAGACGAAGGTTTTAAAGTGCCGGCGTTGGCATCCAGTGTGGTTGAAGTGCCTTTGACCATTGGCTTTTCGCAAATAATGAAAATGCTAAAGGAAGTGGGCGACGATAATCAGCTCAAATACAATGTGAAAACCAATATGCGTTTGGACGCTCCGGTATTAAATTTGTTTGCCATTAAAGCGGATAAAGACGGCGCGGTAACCGTACCCAAGGTTCCTGAAGTGTCGTTTGGAAACCTGGAAGTGAAAAAGCTGAGTCTTTCTCAAGTGAACTTCGCTCTGGCCATGAAAGTAACCAATCCCAATAACTTTGGCTTAACCTTGAAGGATATTGATTACAATATTAACCAAGGGGGCAAATCTTTGTTTTCTGGTGCCATCGACCAGGCCATTAACATTGCGGAGAACCAAACCTCTACGGTATCTATTCCCGTGAGTATTGAGTTGGGCAAAATATCGGCTGGATTGATCAAGAGTTTGACCAGCGGTAGCTTTAGTGGCTATAGCCTGGATGCGAACGTTACGGTGGATAGTGGTTTACCGGCCTTGAAAAATTTGAAGTTTCCCATTCATTATCAGCCCTAATTCAACAGCTAAAAAAACCCCGGTAGAAACATCTTACCGGGGCTTTTTTGTGGGTCAGTTTATTGACCAGTCTAGTTCAATTCGCTGGTGGGAACATTTAAAAGCACCACGCTAGATGGGTGTTCAGGGGTGGTGAGTATTTCGGTTACGCCGTCTTTAATACGGTCCCGTCGCGCCATATTAACCATACCCATGGCTTGATTACTGGGGCTAATGGAAATCCTCAATTTATTGCCCTTGCGTATCAAGGCGCTGGTGGGGAAAATTTCCACCTGCAATTTGGTGGGTTGGCCCGGTACCAGGAAGCTTTCCTTTTCTTTTGTGAAGTAGTGATAGGGCTGTACCATCTCCCCTTGCATAAAGCGCGACCGGCTTTCGTCTACGGTGCGAGCGGATGCCAATAGAATACCAGTGGATATGGGTAAAGAATTACCCCAACGGTTTACCTCGTCTATGCGAACCGCTACCACTGCGTCGGGGGTGGTGCTGGTGATCCACAGGTCAGCCTGAATGGGACCATTTATATAGTAGTCCTCTTCCATAGGTGGCGTTTCATAATTCAGGGCGTTGCGTTCAAGCCATGTGGTGGTGTAGTAGCAGGGTAGAGGCAAATAAGAACCTATTCTACCCAGTGTCCATTGCGACATGCTGGGTGAGCACTTGCTGCCATCTTTGATGTCGATTCTAAATTTAACAAAGTTGCCGTCATCGGATTTGCCGTAGCTGTAGTCGGTAAATTCACTGGCTGTCATAGAACGCGGTGGCTCTGGCTGCGCTGGGGGCATGGAATCAAGCTTGCCATCTTTTCGTAAGTACCAACGTTCTGGCGCGGCGGATGGATGAGGCCAATCTTCAGCGCTGGCCAGCCCTTGCCATAGGCCTGGTCCATAATGCAGAACATCTTGTACTACCGGAGGAATATCTTCTATACCCGCATCCATTCCTTTGAGGTGGGCATCAAACCACTGCAGCATTTGGTGGGTGAGAGGTTTGGTTTTTTCTGTGCCCGGATAAGACTGAAGGAAATTACCCAAATGATCACCACCGAACATAATTAAACGGGCGTCAACTCTGTCCTTTAATGCTTCATAAATTAAAGGTTCATCCCGTTGGAACAAATCATTTTGTGCGCCGATGATCATGGTGGGCGCTTCGATTTTATGGAGGGACTCCATGGGGGAGCGTAAGCGCCAGAAATCGGTGTCGTAGGTGACTTCTTCATCTCCCATCATCATTCTATTCATGATGGGCAGGTAGTAATTATCGATTTGACTAATGTGTGATTGGGTGGCCCTAATAAGGGAGTTCATGTGTTGGGGGTGGAGCAGCATGATGGGAACGTTTTGGCTGGCGGTGAAGTGAGTGATATAAATCCACTCAGACATGAACACGCCGTTGTGAAGTCCACCGATAGCGGCAGTGGCTCTTTGAGGATCAGCCACGGGCAAAACCGCAAAGATGGCTTTTACCGCATCGGGGCGCTGAGCAGCTGTGAATAGACCAGTGACGGCCATGTAGGATGCGCCGGTTACTCCGATATCGCCATTGGACCAGGGTTGTTCCAGCACCCAGTTCACTACGTCGCCATAGCCCGCTTGTTCATCAGCACCAAACATTTCCCAGCCACCTTGGGACGCTCCCGTGCCCACAACGTCCGCTGCTACCATGGCATAGCCACGTCTCACCATAAAAGGATCCGGTGCACTGAGAATTGAACCGCCGGGCAGTGGCACAATACTAAAAGCGCCAACGTTATATCCGCTTTGGACCAAAATTACTGGGAAGGGGCCGGGCATGGGGTCGCCGTTTTCGTCCGCAGGCAGTGTTACCCGTAACGCAATTTTGTGGCCGCTGGAGCTGTCTATGTAAATGATGCTGGACACATCAATCTTTGGATAATCGAGAGGTCGGTAGTATCCACCGGGTTGTGGCTTTTCGGCTTCGTCATCCGCTTCTTCTTGCGTTAGAGGATCAGCGGTTTCAGTATTGTGGGTAATGGGATCTGAGACAGGCTCAGCGAACTCGGTTATCCCTGGAGTTGAAGCGGCGTCTTGTTCCGGTTGCGATGACTTTGTATCAGTTGAGTTTCCCCCACAACTGGCTAAACCCAGCACCAGTGAAATCAAGATTGCAGTCTTAAACACAAACCTTCTCCTGCTTTATTATTCATTTTAATAGGGTTTGGTAATGACTAAGCATCAGGACTTATAGGTATAAAAATAAGTGGCTGTCCAAATAAGACGGCTAATGTCGCAGCTGCTTAGGGTATCGGTCTAAACGGTCAGTATATCATGGGGTAATGGCAACCATTTGTTTATAGAGCTACTAAATTTGTCTGCTTTTGGTTAATTCAGAAGTGCCCAAATAAAAAGTCCCGGCCAATGTGGCCAGGACTTTTTGTTTTTGGATCTTTAGGACAATTTTTCGTAATGAAAGGCTAGTTCAGTTCGCTGGTTGGCACAGTTAGCAACACCACGCTGGATGGATATTCCGGTGAGTTGAGGATTTGAGTTTCACCGTCTTTGATTCTTTCCCGCCTGGCTAAATGAGCCATACCCATGGCCTGATTGCTGGGGCTGATGGAGATGCGAAGCCTGTTGCCCTTGCGAACCAGAAAGCTGGTGGGGAACACTTCAATCTGCATTTTGGTGGGTTCTCCTGGAACTAGGAACTGTTCTTTTTCTTTGGTGAAGTAATGATAGGGTTGTACCATCTCACCTAATATGTATCGGGAACGGCTTTCGTCCACCGTGCGCATGGAGGCCAATAGCATCCCGGTGGTAATGGGAATGGCGCGACCTTTCGGCGTAATTTCATCTACACGAACCGCGACAATGGCGTCGCTAACTGTGCTGGTCATCCAGATATCCGCTTGAATGGGTCCGTTAACATAGTAATCCTCTTCCATGACCGGTGTTTCGTAGTTAAGCGCATCCCGTTCAATTTCAGTGGTGTCGTAAAAACAGGTTGGCGCTCTTAATATCCCTTCAAACCCAAGGGTCCATTGCACCAGGCTGGGAGAACAATCACTGCCGTCATTGATTTCTATGACAAATCGAAGTAATCCACCGCCTTTGGATTTGCCATAGTCGTAGTCAGGGAATTCAGTGGCAAACATGGATCGGGCCGGCTTTTCTTCAGCAGGCGGCGTCCGGCTCATTTCGTCTTCGCCATGGAAGTACCATCGTTCCGGAGTGGCCGCGGGATGTGGCCAGTCGGTGGTGGAGGATAGCCCCTGCCATTTGCCAGGCTTGTAACCCTTCACGTACTGAATCACCGGAGGAATATTTTCTATGCCGGTCTCCATGCCTTTTAGATGGGCGTCAAACCACTGCAGCATCATATGAAGCAATGGCTCGGACTTTTCGGTTCCAGGAATTGCCTGCAAAAAGTTACCCACATGATCACCGTCTAAAATAAGCAATCGTGTATCCACGCGGTCTTTCAGTGCTTCATAAAGCAGGGGCTCGTCCCGTTGAAAAATATCGTTCAGAGCACCGATGATCATGGTGGGTGCTGTCATTTTGTGGATTTGTTCAATGGGGGCTCTAACCCGCCAAAAGTCGCCGTCGTAGGTGATCTCCTCGTCCCCCGCCAGTGACCGCTCCACAATAGGCAAATAGAAATTATCGATCTGATCGATGTGCATTTGGGTGGCGCCAGCGATGGTTTTGGCGTGCTGTGGATTCAGCAAAATGCTGGGTATGTTCTGGGTGGACGACAGGTGTGTCACCGAAAGCCACCTGGCCATAAAGGTGGCGTTAAGCAAGCCCCCAATACCCACGGTGCCTCGTTTGGGGTCACCCATGGGAACCGCTGCGAACACGGCCTTGATATCGTCGGGGCGCTGCTGGGCCGTAAAAAAACCGGTTATGGCCATGTAAGAAGCCCCTGCTACGCCGATATCGCCATTGGACCAGGGCTGTTGTTGAATCCAATCCACCACGTCGCCGTAGCCTGACTGTTCTTCGGCACCCAGCATTTCCCAGCCACCTTCAGATGCGCCACCGCCTATTACATCCACATTCACCATGGCGTAACCCCGTCTTACCATAAAGGGATCTGCGGCACCCAGCAGGGCGCCACTGGGCATGGGCATAATGCTCAGTAGCCCGGTGTTGTAGGCGCTCTGGACCAAAATTACTGGAAATGGCCCTGGCATGGGTTCCCCTTCCTCATCCGCAGGCAGAGTGACTCGAAGGGCAATTTTGTGTCCACTGGTGCTGTCAATGTATTGCAGAGGGGTGGTGTCGATCTTTGGATAATCCAGCGGCCGGAAGTAGGGCATCTTGGATCTTTGGGGCGGCGTATCCAAATCCTCCACTGCTTGCTGCTCATCTTGTTCAACCTTGTAAGGGGTGGATGCCGCTAATTGATCTGATCTGGGTGTTTCCTGCCCGGTGGGGGAAGAGTCGGAGCTGGAAGAGCCTCCACAACCGGAGAGAACAATAAGAGCAAATGAGATAACGGTAACGGAAAGCTTATACACATCAATACTCCTTTAATTATTATTTTGGTGACGTATAGGTTGCCCCTAAGCCAGACTATCCAGTCCGGCCCGATAGTATCGCAACATTAATTGCCGTAACCGAGGGTCATCCGGGCCAAATTAAGGGCCTATCCGGTCAACGTTGCGAATCTCAGCCGCACAGAGCTTAGTTTAATTCGCTGGTTGGCACCGTCAGTAGCACAACACTGGAAGGGTGCTCTGGTGTGTTGAGAATATGAGTCACACCATCCTTTGCACGTTCCCGTCTTGGCAAATTAAGCATTCCCATGGCCTGGTTGCTAGGGCTGACTGAAATACGCAGTTTATTGCCTTGGCGCACCAAAAAGCTGGTGGGAAAAATTTCAATTTGCATTTTGGTAGGTTGGCCCGGTACCAGGAATCGTTCTTTCTCTTTTGTAAAATAATGGTAGGGCTGTACCATCTCACCCAACATATAGCGGGAACGGCTTTGGTCTACTTCCCGGGCTGAAGCTAACAGCATACCTGTGGTTATGGGGGAGGCATTGCCTTTCGCGTCCACCACATCCACTCTAACGGCAACCACCGCTTCTGTTACCGTGCTGGTCATCCAAATGTCTGCTTGAATAGGGCCGTTAACGTAGTAGTCGTTCTCCATGGCAGGGGTTTCGTAGTTGAGCGAAGTTCGCTCCAGTTCCGTGGTGTCGCGGAAGCATTTTGGCGCCCTAAGAATGCCTTGGATTCCCAGAGTCCATTGCACAAAACTGGGAGAGCATTCGCTACCATCATTAATAGTAATATCAAAGTGCAGAAAGCCGCCGTCTTCCGATTTGCCGTACTTATAATCTGAAAACTCTGTGGCCTGCATGGAGCGAGCAGTGTGTGGGGTTTCCGGTGGCTGGCGGGTCATTGGCTCTTCGCCATGAAAGTACCAGCGCTCGGGCGTAGCGGCAGGGTGTGGCCAATCAGTAGTGGTGGCAAAACCCTGCCAGCCACCTCGCTTGTAGCCTTTTACATACTGTGTAACCGGGGGGATATTTTCAAGGCCTGTGTCCATACCTTTAAGGTGGGCATCAAACCACTGCAACATTAAATGTATGGCGGGGTCTGTTTTTTCAGTACCTGGAATTGCTTGAACAAAATTGCCAGCGTGATCGCCGTTAAAAATAATTAAACGTGAATCCACTCTGTCTTTCAGTGCTTCATATAGAAGTGGTTCGTCGCGCTGGAAAATATCGTTGAGGGCGCCAAGGATCATGGTGGGGGCTTTAACCTGATCTATTTTTTCAATAGGAGATCGTACCCGCCAAAATTCATTATCGTAGGTAAGTTCTTCATCACCCGCTAGCACGCGATCCACTAACGGCAGATAATAGTTGTCAATTTGATCCACATGCCTTTTGCTGGCACCCATTATTGTTTTCATGTGCTCGGGGTTTAGCAACATAGTGAGAACGTTTTGAGTTGATGTTGAGTGGGTTAAAGAAAGCCACTCCGCCATAAAAATAGCATTTAGCATACCGCCAATACCCACGGTGCCGCGCTTTGGATCGCCCATGGGTACAGCAGCAAAAATCGCTTTAATGTCGTCTGGGCGTTGTTGTGCTGTAAACAGGCCGGTTATGGCCATGTAAGAGGCGCCAGCTATGCCAATGTCACCATTGGCCCAGGGCTGTTGTTGAATCCAATCCACCACGTCGCCATAGCCTGATTGTTCTTCTGGCCCCAGCATTTCCCATCCTCCCTCGGATGCGCCGCCGCCAATAACATCCACCGATACCATGGCATAACCGCGGCGTACCAAATAAGGGTCAGGAGCACCCAGTAACGATCCAGCTGGCATGGGAAGTAAACTAATCATGCCCGTGTTATAAGCACTTTGAACCAATATTACCGGGAAAGGACCAGGCATGGGTTCCCCGTTTTCATCTGCAGGCAGAATTACCCTCAAGGCAATACGGTGACCACTGGTGCTGTCAATATATTGTAAGCGTGAAGTGTCGATCTTCGGGTAGTCTAAGGGGCGATGATAGGGTTTTCTTTCTTCAGGTTGCTCAGACTCTGTGTTTGTTTGGGAGTCGTCCTGGTTAGCCGCGTTAGACTCTGTTGTGGCCGCTACGGCTCGCTCAAAATCAGCGGCAACATTTTGACCCGATGAAGTTGTGGAACTGGAAGACTCACCACCACACCCCACTAAGCTCAATAGCAAAACAACGGCCACAGAAAATCGAATGCTAGCCACGGGTTAACTCCTTTGATTATTTTTTTTATATTGAAACGAGGACGAAACGTCTTAATGTGGGTGATGTTAGGCCAAATGATTAACGTCATGTACCGGTTGCTACAAAATTAATACATATACATGATGTATTGATAGCTGAGTGAATACATTTTTCTGTTAAATGTTGAGTATCACCCAGGCAGGGTCGTGGTCGCTGCCATCTCCTCCATGTTTGCTGCGTCGATGTATACATGATTTTTCAACTTTTTTACTTAGGCTGGGGCTTAGCCAAATTTGATCAAGCAGTGTGTATTGCGGTGGTTGGTTGGAGGGGTTTCTTCGATAGGTCCACACTTGGGTTTGAGGCCCAGGCCCTTCCCGTTCGGCCTTGGCCGGTTGAGTCTCCGTTGCATGGGCCAGGGCGTTACTCAGTTGCTGACCCTCAATGGTCAGCATCGGTTGCAGGAATTCGGAATCGGGAGGGTCATTCATATCACCACACAGCACGTAGGCACTATTGGGCCTTTCCGCACAGGCAATGATTTGTGCAATCATTTCCGCCTGTTGTTGGCGGCGCTCATTGGCCAGCTTTTTCCCATTTTCCTTATTTTCATAAAAAGGAACAAAGTGACTTTTGAGATGGGTTACATACATTCTAAAAAGCTTCTTAGCACGAGTGGGATTTAGAATTTCAACGGCCAGCAGGTCGCGACCAAATACCCGTTGTTGTGGATTGGATGGGTGGGTTTTGGTTTGGTGAGATGTGATGGTGCCTATGGGTAGTTTCGACATCACCGCCACATCGATCAAGCGTTTATCGTTTCCTTCAACCAGGGCAATATGAGGATAAAGATTATTTAAATAATCCTGATTGAATGATTTGAGTACTTCAATGTGCTCCACTTCCTGTACCGCTAACACATCCACGTTCATGGCAAGAATGCGCTGGGCTATGATGTGAGTTTCTTTCTCATCTTTACACTTAACCAGTCTGCCCATAAAGCTGCGGGTTTTAATATTGTTGCGATCGTCAAACTCCAATGTAATGCCACCGCTGGGGCCGGGTAATTCATCGATTTTCCCTTGAAAGTTAAAGCGAGAAAACAGATTGTTGAGATTAAATGTGCCGATGGAAACGCGCATTTTTAGTTCCTTCGAATTTAGTTCCTTCGAAAAGGCGAAAGTAGAAGTGGACGAAGCTTTTGGGTGAGTTCCTGATCTCGATATTCCGCTAAACCAATTTGCATATTGTGATGGCCCGCTTCAGGCTGCGCGATATAGGTGGAAAGCAAGCGATCCCAACAGGACAGAAAGAAGCCGTAGTTACTGTTTGTTTCATGCATCTGTGTTGAATGATGTACCCGGTGCATATCTGGAGTCACAATAAAACGCCTTAGCCAAGCATCTATTCTGTGGGTTATGGCTATATTGCTATGGTTGAACACAGCGCTACCGTTCAAGAGTATTTCGAACAGCATCACGGCCAGGGCTGAAGGTCCAAGTAAAGTGATAACTAAAAATTTAAATAACATGGATAGCAGGATTTCCAGTGGATGAAAACGTAACCCAGTGGACAGGTCTATGTCTAAATCCAAATGATGCACACGGTGCAGGCGCCACAGCAACGGTACCTGATGCATAACCCGGTGTTGTAGATAAACGGCGAAATCCAGCACAATGATACTGATTGTGACGGAAACAACGCTGGGTACTAGACCATCAGATAAAGTATTAAATAGCCCCCAACCTTTTTGCTGGCACCAAACCGCCATTCCCACGCCTGCAAAGGGCAGTGCCAATCGTAAAACCAGGCTATTCAAAAACAGCAACCCCAGGTTGTTTGCCCAGCGCATGGGCTTGTTCACATTAAGAGGTCGTTTTGGGAAAGCTATTTCCCAGCGCCACATTATCAACATAATGGTGAGAAACGAGCAAATGCGAAGTAGGGTTTCGTGACGAAGGATAAGGTCGGTTGTATGCATAAGGGGACTCCGATATGGCCAAGATTTTACCCCCAGTTTGCCCGTTTGTCACAGTGTCACAGCACCGCTGCGGATCTATTCAATAGTATAATTTTGTTGTAGTGCCACCAGGTGCTCTTGCAAACGTAACTTAGATTGCGCCTTTCGCCAATCCTTCAGCACTCTGGGCTTTATTTGGCTAAGCTCCGGGAGCTGTTCGGGTTTGTAATTTGTGAGCTTTAACAGATAGCTTAGTTCGTTAATGGAGACCCTTTTCCAGCTTGAATCCTGAGGAGTTTGGCTAAGAGCATCAACAAGCTCAGTTCCGTATCGAGCATTTAGAAAGCCTGGCCTTTTGTGTTGATAGTGGGTCATCTTGAGCCCCATAAAAGCAGGGTCTCCACCATTGTTAAGAGCGGATAGTATCATATTGCTGTAATCTGAATTTGTTGTGGCTAAGGTGGGCTGTTTTGTAAGTTCAATCATATAGAAAGAAAACATGGCTGGGTCATTGTAGAGATGTTTGTTTGATAGCATGAAAGATGACAATTGATGATCCGTGGCTGTGACTTGCTCAGGCCCTGTTAATAACAGCTTCATTTTTTTTATGACTCTTTCTCTTACCAGACTGTCATGTTTATCTAACTTTAAGTTGAGCCCTTCCCGATACAACACTTCGTCTTCAATCCAGGATTGTATGAACAGGTCAATTTGATTCTGTTTTGGTGGGGCGCCGTATTTGTTTTCATAATCTGAAGCGAATTTATCCAGTTCCTGTGTGGGTACAGAAATGAATTCGTCGCTGCTGGGGTTGTTGTTTAAAAAATAACTGAGAAAGAAAATGACACTGCCCAGCAGAAGGAACTGTATTAGTGGTTCTTGATGCAATAACAATCCGGTGCGGGTCATCATGGACGATTTAATCATTGGGGATTTCCTGTGAAACCTCGGATCATGCACGGGTTTTATGACTTCTCTATGAAGGCGTGTGCAATTGTTAATCTATATCCTCGCTGCAATCAAAGCGTCATGCTATTGCAAATGAAGAGTTAAAAATCTGTCGGCTTTTCGCCACTTACTTGCTTTAACGTATTGCCCTTCTAACCGTCCAATCTTTCTACAAAAGCAGAGGATCTCATGAAAAAACAACTTTCAGTGGGTTTAATGGTGGGCGCATGGGCAATGGCGTTCGCTTCCATAGCCAGTGCAGATACTTATTATGGTTCGGTGGATGTAGTGCCCTCCGCCGATAATGAATTAACCAAAGAATACGTAATGGGTACGGTATTCAACGACATTAACCGGGATGGAAAGCAAAATCGCGGAGAAAAAGGAATTAGAGGCGTTGAAGTGTCTAACGGCTATGATGTGGTCTCTACCGATTACAATGGTAAATATAAGCTGCCCATAAAGGCCCGTGGACTCGAGAATTTTACCGTATTCGTTACCAAGCCTTCTGGTTGGCAAGTACCGGTGAATGAAGACATGGTGCCTCAGTTTTATTATCACCATAAGCCTGCTGGCTCCCCAGAATTACGTTTCGGCGGCTTGAGTGCTACCGGTCCACAGCCGGAAGCAATTAACTTTCCATTGATAAAAGACCGCTACCGCAAGAATTTCAAAATTGCTGTATCCGGCGATCCGCAGCCCTATTCAAACAACGAAATTGGCTATGTTCGGGACTCATTAGCAAATGAGCTGGCGCAAAGGGATGATCTTGAGTTTGTTATTGTGGAAGGGGATGTGATGGGGGATGACTTGGACTTGTACCCCCGTTTTAAAAAGATCCTGAGTGCTGCCAATATGCCCATGTACTTTGTGCCTGGCAACCACGATTTGGATTTTGATGCGCCATCGGATGAACACAGTTTCGATACCTTCAAACGTGAATGGGGTCCAACCTATTATTCACTTGATATCGGCGGCGTTCACTTCGTTACCTTAGATAATGTTCGTTATCCCTGTACTCCTGAGGTGGATAATGTGGACGGTAAACATGACTTTTGTAATGATCCAGAGAGCTCACCCACTTATAACGGCATTATTGATGCTGCGCAAATGGAGTGGCTGGAAAACGATTTAGCTAAAGTACCGCAGTGGAAATTAATCGTACTTAATATGCACATACCGTTAGTGTCTTTTGTGGACATGGATGCCACCAAGCACCAAACTGACAATGCCCAGTGGCTCTATGACTTAATTGGCGACCGTCCTGCAGTGGCATTAAGTGGCCATACCCATACTCTGGAAACGTTTTTACCTGGGGAATCTTATGCAGGTTGGCAGGAGGCCCTGGAACTTGGAGCTACTCCTTTTCCTCAAATAATAACCGGTGCTACATCGGGTTCCTGGTGGTCGGGTGATTTCGACGAGTATAACCTGCCCATGGCCATACAACGTTTGGGTGCCCCACGGGGTTATCTGATATTTGAGTTTACTGGCAATAATTTCGCATCAAAATTCAAGGCGGCCAATAAGTCAGAGAAAGAGCAAATGTCAGTGGATTTCTTGTCTCCTTCCTTTCTTGAGTGGTACTACGCAATGAAAGATTGGGCCATGATGCCGGTTGAAACTCGACCCGAAACGCCCCCGGTTAATATTAATGATTTACCCGACACCAGTATACTTACGGCAGCTGACCTTTCCGCTGGAACCAAGTTGATGGTAAACGTTTGGAATGGTTCAAGAGATTCCAAAGTTTGGGTTCAAATTGATGATATGCCGAAAGTTTTGGCCACTCGAACTCAAGATGGAATAGGCGAGGGCAAGGTTGAAAGCCTGGATCCATTTGCCCTGAAAAAGCAAATGTATGTTTTCCGCTATGCAGCCAAGAGCGAATCTGGTGACGAGCGTTCCCAGGGTTTTGAATTGTGGAATGGGGCGAATTTCGGTACAGCGGATCCTCAACCCCTTGATGGTTGGATGTTGACGGAAGCATCTAATCATATTTGGGCTGTGGATATTCCCGCTGATTTGAAAGAAGGCGTACATACATTGAAGATCACCACCCGTGATACTTACGGTAAGTTCTATACCTCACATAAAACCTTTGAAGTGATGGAAGAGCGCCCTGCCCCCTACTTCCGTATGGAAGTGTTCGAATAGCAGGTTGTCATATTGATTTAAACCCATTGCAGGCGAGTCAATGACCGCTTGCAATGGACATTTTTATGACATGTTAAGGTAGCAGGGATTTTGGCAGGCCACTGGTTTGAATAAGGGCTGCAATATCCATGGCAAGTGCAATGCAAACATGAACACCCACCCCACCCCAGATTGAACGGGATCTCATGGCCAGAATTCCCAGGAACAGCCCAAATAAAAGTGCTCCAAACGCCTCGGGCCATAATTTCGGAAAATGAATCATCAGGTAAGGTAAGCACATGACCAGGATGGCGTTGGAGCCAAAAGCGGGCTTGAGTGCATTCAACATAAAGCCACGGAAGAAAAACTCCAACGCAATAAATTGGCTCACATAGATCAGCTCCCACAATAACAGATCCAGCCAACTACGCTGTGCTTTGCTGTAAAAAGGATAATGGCTGGAAAAATCATCGCCGAAACTCACAATCACCACGAAGCACAAGATAGGTGCTGTCAGTAACAGATACCAGGGGGCATGTTGTGTAACAGAGCCCCACTGCAAGCCGTGGGCGTAGAGAGATTCCTTCAGGTAAAATCGGATCAACAGAGCAGGCATGATTAGATAGCCCAATAGGTGCACTAATCCCCACCAGGCATGGATATAGAGTTCGTAATAGGGCTGCCTGCTGAACTGAAATAGCCAGCGTTTAAAGGCCTGATCATCTAATCCTGTACCGATCTGAAGTAGCCAGTGGAACAGAGGGGTATACTTCGCGTAATGAACAAATAAAAGGCAGAGCCCAATAAAAAGTACACTCAGCAAAATACGCTGAGGCGGCTGAATCTTTGCCAAGGGTTGTAGAGTGTCTTTATCGATTTGTTTGAGAATGTCAAATAATGCTTGGGGCGAAAGGCGTTTAATCATTATTTAGAAAATGCTTTGGCGGTGTATGGTTTCGGTTACCGTAAGTTATGGCTAAAGAATGATACTGGAAATGGGCTGACAGTGCAGTTTAATTCAATAGAGGAAAGAAAACGGCCCCTCTTGTGAAGGGGCCGTTTTGCTGCAGTCCAAGAATGGCTTGAAACCGGCGCTTTATTTTTGCTTTAAGATCTTGCCAAAGCGTATGAAGCGGGTTTCACCGGAAGCATCGTCAACACCATCATTGTCGGTGGCAACGTACACCTTTCCATCAGCTCCTATGGCTGCGCCTTCAACTTTGTCCAATACCCAGCCATTGGTTTTTTTCAAGCTGGGCAACAGGTCTTTGGCGAGGGTTTTGCTCAGCACCGGGAAATCCTCTCCTTCTGGTTTGGCCACCAGGCCCGCTATATCTATACGATACAGGCGTTTGATCTGAGCTTTTTCACCCTGCTGGTTGTCACGCTCGATAATGGCAAACTGGGTGTCGCTAATGGCGGTGATTTCACTTAATCCCACCCAACCTTCTTCAGTACTTTCAAGGGGATAATAGTAGAAAGCCCAGCTGTTATCGTGGGGAGTGTAGACTCCAATTCGAGCTAGATTTTCTGGGTCACCCTCCCACGCCCGCTGAAATGCCACGTAAACGGTTTCCTGGGTTCCTTCCCCGGTTACCGCAACGCCTTCGAAACCGTGCTTTTTGGCCTTGGCGGCAACGGCTTCTGGTAATGCTACTTCTTGAAGTACGTTACCGTCCGCATCCACTTGAACAAGCAGATTGAGAGTGCTGCCAGGCTTGCCTTCTGAAGCCAGCCAGAAGCCGCCATCTGCTCTTTGTGCGATACCTTCCAAGTCGTAATCCACCGTCTCCCCATCTTTATTCAAGACAGTGGCTTCGGTTATGCGGGCAGGGTATCTTCTGGGTTTAATGGTGAAAAAGCGGGATTCTTTATAGAAGCTATCTTGAACCCCATACAGTGTGCGAGGATCATCAGTATCCCCCACCAGGCCGCTGAGGGCGCCCCAGGGTATGAGTTGTTTGCGATCGGATTCTATGTCTGGGTAGGCAGGGCGTTTATAACCATATTGGTAAATGGCAACGGTGGAGCGAATGCCATCGTCCGCAGAATCTTCTTCACTGGCCACCACTAAAAGTTTTCGTTTGGGTAGTGGCAGAATTCCTTCTGGACCCACCGTGGTGGGCAGTAACTGATGGAATTCCGGTTTGTAGCCCCCAGGTATGGAGTAAACGCCCACCAGATTGGAGCGCTCGCTGCCAACGAACAAAAATTTGTTTTTGTCGTACACAGAAAACGAAACACCTTCAGGCTCGTTACCTTTGTTTTCCGAGCGGCCTTCTGGGTATTGCCCGGTGCGAATGATGCGGTGTTCAAAATCTGAGCCAGATTCGTATTGAACCTTGCCCATCATATTGAAGATAGTGAAACCGCGGCTACCACCGGCAACGCCATTCTCATCTTCATAATCCCCTTCGTTGGCGGTGGCTATCCACCAATTGCTTACCCAGGTGAGGGCATCTGGTTCCCGCTTGCGGTCTAAGATAGTGTCCACGGGCTTAATTACGTCGTCTTCCTTGGTATCAACGTTAAACAGATCCACGTCACCGGCGTTGAAATCTTTGATAACCTTTGCCGTTCGCAGGTCTACCAATATGATGTGGTTGTTTTCCTGTAGGCTCACCGCAGCCATATTCATGGCATTAATATCAACGTATTCTGGCTCAGGATCGCTGCCGGCAATGTCTGCATAGCCGGTAAGATCCACTTTACGTAGGTGCCAATTGGACACTTTGCCCCTCATGGTCAGCACCGATAAATGCCCCGCTGGTAATTGAGGAATGATGCCATCGTTGTAATCTTCGTCGCGTTCGTTCTCGATCACAATGGCGGCGTATTTGCCATCAGGACTGACATCGATTGCATCCGGTTGGCCTTCCACATCAAAATCAGCAATCCACTGGGGTTGCTTGGGATTAACGATGGAATACACAGACAGCTTTCCGGCTGGGGTGGTGTAGCTGCTGGAGGTATTAATAGCGACAAGCAAATAATTACCCCGCACAGCCACAGAAGTGGGTTCGCCGTCCAATTGCACATATCCCGCCGGTTGTGGATTGTGTGCCATGCTTATGTCGATAAGGCCAATTCGTTGTTTCGGGCTGTTGCTGTAGTACACCACTTTGCCATTGCGGCTGGCAGCGGCAATCTCAGCGGCGGTTTCATCTTCCAGTTTGTCACCGGCACTTTCGTCTAAGTTGGCGTAAACGGGAAACGTGGCGATACGTTTAAAATATTTCAGGTCTGGTGTGTTATCAGCAGCGGCGCTGGAAAAAGCAGTGCCTGCAATTGCCAAGGCCAGTAAGGATTTTTTGAAGTTGAATGTCATATTGCCCCCGTGGAGTGAGGCTACCTTTACAAAAGCAGCCTAGAAAGTGATCAGTTGTAGGTGTTTGTATCTTTCGGGAGCGAAATGATAGGCGTTGAAGTATTACAACTTTGTGAACATCAGATAACGGCGGTTAGATGTTAAAGATAATTGACGCCAGAGCCGCCCCAGCCACCAGGCCTGCAGCGAGACCCGTGTAGAACGGCGTGGAGGACGGCCGCGATTGCGCGTTTTGGTGAACACGCTCATTGGCCGCGGTGAGATCCTGCTGTGTTTCATGGAGTTGATGGGCTAATTTAGTCTGGTTTTGCAGGGCTTCGGTGTAGAGAGCTGGCGGGTTGGCCGTTTCCACCTTGGCTTTGTTGATGTGAATTTGCAAAGCCTTAGCCTGGTTGCCCTCAAATTGCAGCCCTGCACCGGCTTGCGCCACGGTAAAGCCGAAATTTTGCAGGCAGTTGGTCACCTGCTCTTTGGCGTTGGGGTAGTCTAATACCACGGAGCTGACTTTATTCAGCGCCACCTTAAAATGGGGGTAGTGTTTTTGTGACCATATGATCAACTCTGATATGGCCAGGGACCCGGAACCTCCGCCTCGCAACAGGCTGGGAAGCGCGGAATCCGCTTTGGCAATGTCGAAAAGGACGGTCTCACAATCCAGATCAGCCACAACATGGAAGCTGGCCCCTTCCATGACCATCAGTTCCTTTTTCCCGGGGACAGCAGAAGTCATCGGCAAGGGCGAAAGCCGTACACTAAACTGAACCGCGTTAACACCACGTTTATTGGATCGGCGTTGGCTTTTGTGCATAAAGACATAGATCTCTTCGCTTCCACTTCGATGTGATTGTGGCTTGAGGCAAATAAGGTCCCATGTCATTGTCGCACCATTTTTCAAAACCTAGCCGCACTGACTATTGGGTGAATGGCTACTTGTAATATCCAGGGTTTCCACTCGATTTCGACCCAGTTGTTTGGCTTTGTATAACAGATCATCGGCCTGTTTCAGTAAGCGTTCATGGCTCTGCCTATCCGCGGGTATCTCGCTTACCACACCAATGCTCACAGTAACGCTAATGAGTTGTTGTGCAGTGGCTTGGGGAGACTCCTGAAATCGTTGACGAATCCGCTCGGCTATTGTGACAGCCCCGGACAGGGTAGTGTCCGGTAGAATCATAACAAACTCTTCGCCACCGTAGCGCACGGCAAAGTCATTGGGTCTATGCAAATGATGCGCTATGATGCGGCCTGCGCTTGCCAGGCAGATGTCTCCAGCTTGATGTCCGTGACAATCGTTAATTTGCTTAAAGTGATCAAGATCCAGCATGAGTACCGAAATGGGTTTTCGGTCTCGATAGGCCCGTTTGTATTCTTTGGGATATATCTCGTTTAAATAACGGCGGTTTCTGAGGCCCGTGAGCTCATCTTTGCTGCTCAGCTCCTTTAGCAAGCGGTTGGCGTGCTCCAATTCATTGGTGCGATTGTGAACCAGCTTATCCAGGTTGTGGTTCAAGGCGATCTGAGCCTGTAACGATTCCTTTTGAGCTGTTGCCGATTCTTGTTGGGCTTTTTCTCGCAAGCGTCTTTCTGAATTGACCAGATCCGCTAGAGCGATCGAGAAAAAAATCAACTCAAAGGCGGAACACCATTTAAGAACCTCGGGAGCCAGGTAGTAAAGTGGGATGAACCCTTGGGATGTGAGCACCACAAAAATCACGCTTAGTAGAACACCGCCCTGGCCAATGAGAAAATAAGCTGCCGATCTGTTGCCCATAAGTAAGCTGCGCACAGCCATAGTAGACAAAAAGACAACACCAGAAACCGTTACCAAGACATTGATCTTGGCAGAAATGGGCGGTGGTAAGAAAGCTACCACTGGTAATATGACAATGAATAAAAGGGTAATTGAGAGTAAAAACTTATGTGCTTTTGGTTGGGTTGAAGCGGTGTTGAGAAACGCCATACCAAACCAGCTGATGGCGATGGCCGACAGAATACTGAGTTGGTAAACTGCGATCTGTTGGAAAGCGATAGCGTCGGGCCATAACCGATAGGTATAACCGGTTATGGTGGAATTAAAACTAAGGATGCTCAGAATTGAAAATGCGTAGTATCCATAAACGGGCTTGCGAATACCCACCCAGAGAAAACAATTGTAAATGAGCAAGCCCAAAGTGATGCCCAGGTAAATGCCGTTGTAGATGTGGTGGGTGTGTTGATTTTCAGCAAAGCTGCGCTCAGTCTGCAGGTAGAGTGGAATGGAAACAGAATTGTCGCTCTGCACTCGAATATAAACTTCTGTGGTTTGTTCTCGATACAAAGAGATGGGGAATACGTAGTTATTTAGATCAAAGTATCGGTTATAGAATGGCAATCTATCTCCCATGATGGATTCTTTAATACCATTGGGGGTAATGTGATAGAAATGGACTGAGTCCAATAACGGATAGCGAATGGAGAGGTAAAAACGATTGGTAAGATCATCGTTACTTAGATCCGTTAGCTGATTAGTGATTTTCAATTTAAACCAGAAAGTGCTCTGGTTATAGCCCATTTGAAGTGTGTTTTCTTGAAAAGGCTTAAATTCTACGTCGAGATCGCCGTTTAAAAGTTGGTCTAATTTGTAGCGACCTGACTTGTCTTCCAAATACAAAAGTCCTTCCGCCAAACGTTCGTTAAACCCATCATTGGTAATGATAATGTTGTCTTCCACTACGAAGCTGTGGGTAAAGCTGGACGCCACCAGTAAAAGTGCGGTTAACGCAGCTTTGCTGTGAAAGACCCGCCAAGCCAAGATCCTTTTTAGCAGAATGACCATTGAGATAATGTATCCCCAGACAGAAAATGTATCTAAAAATCAAGTGTAGCTTAGGAACCAAGAAGTCAGTAAAAACAGTTAGTTGAACGTGAGCAAGCTGTGTTATTTTGCTAACCAGTTCGATTAACGCGGGAGTTTTTTATGAGTGAAGTGAATAAGGTTTACGCCACTTGGCAGAAATTATCTCGAGTCCCTGGAGGTAAGGCGCTGTTTTCTAAAGTGGTATGCCGCAAAGCACCTTACTTTAAAACAGTAAGCCCAAAAATATTAGAATTAGAGCCCAATTATGCAAAATTAATAATAAAAAAGCGTAAAGCGGTGGAAAATCATATTGGTACGGTTCACGTGATTGCCATCTGTAACTTACTGGAGATGGCTATGGGCGTGTGTGCAGAAGCGTCTGTTCCCCGTCATTTGCGCTGGATACCCAAAGGCATGAATGTGGAGTACACCGCCAAAGCGGGGTCTGATATCACCGGTGTGGCGGTCATCGAACCGGATGCATGGAAGCCCGGCGATTTAGACGTGAAGGTGACCGCAATGGATGAGAACGGTACCCCTGTGGTTGAGGGTGTGATTAAACTATGGATCAGTGAAAAGAAGGCCTGATTTTGTGGTAATTGTGGTCCAGTCCACAAAATAACCAGCCCCTTTGGCGCAGTGGGGTAGCCAGGGTCTATATATTACAGGGTGTTTTAATTAGTTGGCTGGTCCCATGGCGTTATCATCCAGCGCTGCCAAGCGCGCAGCTCAAGCTTGTCACTTGATCTTCAGCATTCCCTCCTTGGTGATTGTTGCAGCGCTGATCATGTTGCTTGCGGGAGACATGCGCCCCCCCGCTTTCAAACAAGTGGATCGCTATTTCTGGCACCTATCCCAAGCCATCTCTCCACCCCGAGAGGTTAAATCGCCGCTGGCTATTATACGAATAGACCAGCAAGAACTGGCGCTTTTAAAAAACAACCCCATGGCGGCCTCAAGTTTGTCCTTGTTAACGGCTCCAAATCAGATAGCCATGACTCTGCCTCAGCCTTTTATGGAGCAAGCCTTAGTAAACCCGCAAGAGTCTGAAAAGCCTGTTCAGTGGCCCGCGCAATCCCATGAGTTAACCCGATTAAGAAAGGCTCTGGAAAGTGGCGACATTCTAGTGGGGTTAACCCGGTCCGGAGCTTCTTCATTCCCTGAGCAGGCTTACCCAGTAGTCATTCCCCAAGTTTTGGGTCACGGTTGGAAGAACCGATTGCCAACCGGGTTGTATGACGGTCTATCTCAATGGTTCAAGCAACGGCTTAACCTGGTGGCGTCTCCCTGGCCAGTGGACTCGGCCTTAAAGGGAGCGGGTTATCGTGCTACCTCTGTGGCTGAACCTGGCCAACCTCTACCTATGGTGTGGGATCAGGAATCTCAAATCCACAGTGGTCTAGCGCTGGCAATGTATACCCGTTACCTGGCCAGCACCATAGCCGTGGTGGAGGAGCCCCAGATCAGTTTTATGCGAGGTTACGGTGTGGAGTTGGCCCACCGCTGGTTACCCCTTTCTAACTCTGGCCAGATTGTCCCGGACCAAATTGATATCTCTGGTATCACCCGAATGACGTTGCAGCAAGCATTGATTAGCCCCCCCAGTGAACCTATATGGTTATTTGTCCATAGTGAAAAATACGGAGAATCCGTAGCAAGGGTGTTTCTTTCCCTTGTGTCGGGAGAGTACAGCTATACACCCTATTGGGAGCCTTGGGTAATGTCAGCTGCTGTGCTGTTATTGGGTCTGTATTTGATTTTCATCCAGCCATCGCTGCGTCCACCCGCGGCCACGTTTATGGTGATATTTATTTTAGTTGCCATGGCGCTGATTCAACTTTCCTGGCAATTAAGTTTTAAACAAATACTACCTCTGGTTTTGCCCATGCAATGGTTTTTGATTTCAAGCCTGGTGATGATGTTGTGGCAGCGTAATCAATATCAAAAGCATCAGTGTCGACAGGAGCAACACCAAAGTTGTCTGCAATTAGCGCAGATTCATATCCAGCAGGGTGATTTTAGTCACGCTCTGACGGCTGCCGAAGGTTGTCAGGCCGGCGATGACCAATTGGACTTGTTCTACAGAATTGCTGTTCAACTGGAGCGCAAGGGTAACTACCAGGATGCCATTGAGGTTTATCGCCGTATCCACCAGCAACAGCCTGATTTTAAAGAGGCTAAAAAACGTATTGATGGGTTAAGCCAATGGATTCAGCCCCCGGGCTTAACCCATGGCTATAGTCAAGAGATGGTGAGGCCGGTGCAGTTGCATGTTGTACCTTCGGCAGAAGTCGATGATGGCCCCAGTGGTGGTTTTGCGTTACATAGAAAGCACGTGATCAACGGCAATTGATCTTTCATCTACTGGCCTTTTAATTTTTCGGCTTCAAGCACGGATACTTTTACACCAATTACCATGACGCCAATGGCTTTATTGTTGTACATCATGGGCACGGATATTTGCACGGCGTTAGTTTTACTGCTTTCGTCGTATTCAACTTCACCAATGAAAACTTCACCCTTACCATTGGCAAAGGATTGGGTGAACTTATCTTCGTCACCTTGCCAATAGTCGCTGGTGGCAGGAAAAACTGCCACATTGGCGCCCTGAGCGTCCGTTAGAAAGACTTCACTATAAACATCAGCTTGTTGGACGATGATATTTTTAAGAAAACTACCTGCCTTATTTTGCTGTAATTGATCGATCAAAGGGGAACTACCAGATTTCCACTCTTCATCAATTGTTTGAATTTGTTCTAGACTCATGCCTTTCTGATTCTGTGCTCGTACACTGGATAACAACATTCCGTTTTTCGCAAGCACCAGAAGCCCGGCAATTCGTGGTGCTAGAATCTTTCTGAGTTCTTCCTGGGATAACTGGGCAAAGCTGGCTTGACTAAAATGCAGCGTGAATAGGGTAGTTAGAATGACTAATATCCGTGTCATGACATTATCCTTAATGTGGGGCGGTTTTATATTACTAAAGGTTAGTTGAGGTGGGGTTAAACTCAAGTGCTGTTGTGTTCAGACCGGAATTTGGAGGGGGTTATGCCGGACCAACGCTGAAAGGCGTGTATGAAGGCGGCGGATTCCGCGTAACCCAGTTGTTGGGCAATGGCATCTATGGCCAAATTTGTGTGTTCCAATAGTTGCTTGGCTTTGTCAAAACGTATTCTGTCCATGAGACTGCGGAAGCTGGTGTCTTCTTCTTTAAGTTTGCGGCGAAAGTTACGCTCAGACATGCCAAACGTAGTGGCCACCTCCAGGCTGGTGGGAAACACATCGGTAAATAATGACAAATACTCAGCTACCTGTTCAGTGAGATTGCTGGCTTGTTTTTCCCTTTGCATTAGCAAGGCGTCGCATTGTTTTTGATACAAACTGTGGGCGGTACTATTTCCGGCGGGAAACCGAGTAGCTAAGTAGGAAGTGGGTATGGCGATTTCTGTTTGGGAAGCACCAAATTCCACCGGGCATGAAAAACGCTCCAGATAGGCCTTTGCCTCCGGTGGCTTTGGGTAAGGTATGCGAATTAATACCGGATCCAGGTCAACACCGATGCTGGTTTGCATATCTCTGATTAGTTGAAAGGTGCCTGACAGGTCTCGATCAATGAGAAAGCGACGGCACACCTCCGGCATGGGTGATGGCTTGATACAAAGCAGGGATTCGGACTCACCCGCCACCAATTGCAGGTCGCCAAACAGGTAAGTGAGCCCTTGGTAGCGTACCCCCGCTTGAAATGCATCCCAAGCGGTATGGCAGGTCATTAATAACATAATGAGTGGCCCGTAGCCTGCGAGACTCATGGTTTGGCCAATGCGTAGCCCGGTGAGCGGGTCCGACATGCTGGGTAAAATCTCGCAGTATATTTTCAGCTCCAGGGCCCGTTCGATATCGGCGTCGGGAAGGATGTTCTTAAGATCAATGCCGTAACGCCGTTTTAGTGGGGTTAAATCTGCGCCTGCTGCGTCTAGTGCCTGTAATGTATATATGAATCCTAGCGTTGACCGCTTGCTCATTACGCCGTGCCTTCAGTTGGCCAAAAACAGCAATCATAAGTTAGATAGCAGATAAAGCCAAAGGTGGTGCGGGCTGTTAAAACTTTTTTTAACAGCCCAGGGACACAGCAGGTACGTTAATCTAAAGTGAATGCTCGGTCATTTAGAAAGAAATACCGGTAGAGAATCCCAGCCTCTAACCGATGTAGTGGGTGAAAATTCCGCCTTGGAATAGTCGACTTCCCAGTCTTTAAAACGCTTAAATACTTCATCCATGGCCACGCGGGCTTCCATACGGGCCAATGATAAACCGATACAGGTGTGAATGCCCTTACCGAAGGTTAAATGATTGCTGGCGTTTGGCCGGTGAATATTAAAGTCGTCGCCGTTTTCAAATTGGCTTTCATCGCGGTTGGCTGAGGCCAGAATAAAATCCACAGCGCTGCCTTTGGGAATGGTCTGGCCCTGGATTTCCACGTCCTTGGTAACATAGCGGGCTGCATGGGCTCCCGGTGGTTCATAGCGCAGGACTTCTTCCACCAAGGCTGGCACCAGGCTGGGGTCGTTGTAAATTTCGCGACGTTGGTCCGGGTGCTCCGCCAGGGTTTTTCCTGCCCAGCCAATTAAGCGGCTGGTGGTTTCGTTGCCTGCCGCTGACATGAGTGTCACCATGGCAACGATTTCTTCCACCGTTAACTTTCTCACGGTACCGGTTTCATCTTTGAATTCCGTGTTCATTAATTGAGTCATGATGTCGTCAGAAGGGTTCTTCTTACGCCATTCAATATAGCCCTCAAAGTCTTCGCCATCGGTGAAGCTGGTTTCCGGATCAATGGGTTTGCCTTCTTCGGCCCGTAAAGTGGCGTCGGTAATTTCTTGAATATGATCCAGATCCTGATCGGGAATCCCCAGTAGCATTCCGATCATTCGCATGGGCATTTTTGCCCCCAGGTCGGTCACAAAATCAAAGCGATCGCCATTTTCCACCGGTTCCAGACATTGTCTGCAAATTTCGCGAATCTTGGCTTCAAGGTGATTAATATTTTTGGGCGTAAACAATACCGACAACACTCTACGATGAGCGGTATGAATAGGTGGGTCTTCCATGATCATAATCCCGGAAGGCACTTCGATATCGGCTTTTATGAGCTCCAGAATATTGCCCCGTGCGGAACTGAAGGTTTCTGCATCCATTAAACCCGCCGCCACATCATCGTAGCGAGTCACAGCGTAAAAATCGTATTCCGAATTGTAATATAGTGGTGCCTCTTGACGCATACGACGGAAAGTAGCGTAAGGGTCTTTCCAGATATCCTGATTGTAGGGGTCGTAATACAGAGGGTAATCATTATTCATTGTTATTGTCCTCATGAAATTGAGTGCGTCAGGAAAAGCCTTTCATTCCTTCTTTTAAGGGAAGGTTTATGGCGTTCATATACATACCCGAAGTGATATAGCCACCCACAGTGAAAATAAGATCTAAGGTTTGTTTTTGTGTAAAGTGGGTTGTAATTTGATTCCAGGTAGTGGGCTCAATGGTGGCGGTTTCCTTGAATTCATCGATTGCGTTAAGCAATGCCATTTCATTTTCGCTCCAGTGTTCCTGGGCAGGTTTTTGTTTTAATTGTTCTATCTCATTTTCAGTGAGTGTGTTTTCTTTCAGGGCTGCAGCAGTATGGTGGGCCCATTCATATTCAAAGCGCCAGAGCCAGGTTACTCTCAATATGGCAAGCTTACGGCAGCGCTCGTCTAACTCTGATTCCAGTAACAGATAGCGACCAAAGGGCAAAAATGCCTTGGCTAAGGCAGGATGATGCAGCATGCTTCCCAATATGGGAGACAGAATATCTTTTTCTGATTCGTCACCGCTTAAGCCTAAATCAGCAAAGTGGGGAGAAAAGGTTCTTAGGGTGTCACGAACTTCCAGGGTCCACTGGTCGTGGGTGATGGGGGGGATGCGCATGGATTTGTATTTTTCCACATTGATGTCCTTTATAGATTGGCATTTTCGATCAGTGGCCAGAGTTTCTCATCCGCTAGGATGGTACAGAAGTACTCATTAACTTGTCTTATTCTGCCTTCAGAGAGACTGAACACCATACAATACTCATTGCAGTAGTCTTCGCCGTTTATCAATTTACCGTTGCCCTCAAATTCAACCACCACGCGCTCCTGTTCAGCGGTGATGCTGATGATAGTGGGGGACATACCATCGGGCATTAACTGCCTGAAGGCGGAAATGGTGGCGAGGATGGTGTCATGGGTTCGTACTCCGGCAAATTTACCAAAGCCTTTTGCCAGGGTGAACGTGTCTTCGGCGATGCAGCGTGATGCGGTTTCAGCGTCACCTTTGCCCATGGCGTGAATAAAATCCACTACGATTTTTTTATTGGCTTCTATTTCGCTGGTTTCTAATGTGTCCATTGATTCATATCGCTTAATCTTTGTATCGGTTAACTAATCAGTTCAGGGGTTCTTCACCGGCTAAGATGGTTCTATGCATTAGCCTGCCGCTGTCCGTGGCATAGGGCAGTGCTCGATGCATGGTGCCGGTGTTACTCCAGATCAGCAGATCGCCAAGCTGCCATTGGTGTCGATATACAAATTGGGGTTGGGTGCACCAGTCCCGAAGCTTGGCCAGCAGCGCCCGGCTTTTTTCAATGCTAACACCTTCCACGTAATCCGCCGTTGCGCCCACCAATAAGGATTTGCGTCCAGATTGATGTGTCCATATTAGGGGGCAGGATTTCGATGGCGATTTCTGCCAGAATTGAATTTCTTCGTAGCTCATCTCCGGGGTGACGTAGTATTGAGATCTCTCTGCGCTGTGTACCACTCGCAGATTTTCATATTCCTGCTTTTCAGATTCCGGCAAGGCATCGTAGGCGGCGTAGGTATTGCAAAATTCCGTATCGCCGCCCTCCTCCGATAATTTAACAGCTCTGAGTATGGCCGCTAAGTTAGGGCACGGTTGTAGAGATCCGTCCACGTGCCAAAACAATGATCCCCTTAGATACTTTGCTCTTTCGTTGACGTCTTCATCCAGGCTGATTTTATAAATGCCCTCTTCACCTTCTGATGCCACCGTATTGCCAATGGTTTTTGCAAATGCCACCTGCTGCTGATCATTCATTTCCAAGCCACGAAAATACACTACGCCCCGTTGCTCTAAAATTTCGCGGATAGCTAGGGATTCGTTTCCGCTTAACAGGGTATCCAGGTCCGTCAGTATCTCGCTGCCGATCAAATCGGTTTTATCTATAACATTCAGTGCCATTGCCAGTGCTCCTGTATGGTGCTCTTTTACGTTGCCCCGTTGCTTAACACAGGCGAGTGAGTACGGTGCTGGCGGAATTTTTCACCCGTGGCTGTCGCCACAGTTCCACCGCAAGTGACACCGTAATTAACGAATAGATTAGATTGCGCAGGTTGGCCGCGTCTTTGGGTAAGGCCAGTTGGTAATCAAATTGGTCGATATAGTCAATGGCGGCTTCAGCCCGGGGGAAAACAACCTCGTAGAAGGCATTCATTTGTTCCATGGTGCTGTTAACCCGTTTAAGGTAGCGCTGATGGCCATCTTCTATGGCCCATTCTGCCACCAGGTGTTCAAGATCCTGAAATTGTTGGGGCAATAGATCAGCCATTATTGTTGCTCCTTATTCGCTTCCGCATTGGCGACGTAGTCTTGAACCACTTTATGTAGATGTCGAACCAGGATTTCTTCGTCGTTAAGATGAAACTCTTTAATGGCTCCGCTGTTGAGCATGGCTTGCATACCTTCCAGTGGGCTTGCGTCTTCCAGAATCACGTCGTTTAAGTAGGACACCGTGAGTTCCTGGGCTATGCGTTCCCGGTGGCTGGTGGGCTGGCGATAGTACATGTCCACTTCCACCACGTGGGAATGGGGGCCGGTTGGCCAATGGGCATGGGTGGTAAAACCGGAAGCCGAAAAAATCAAAACAAAATTGGGAAAGAACTGAAACGAATCAAAGCCGTAGGTTTCCGAGCGCGTGGGATTTAAGCCCTTAGGTAAGGGTTTGTTTTCTGCTTTTTTATTCCAGGGCCCTGCGGCACCGGCTTGCAGTAGTTTTTCAATGGGAAGTGAATAGGGGGTTTCTTTCGAGGGTTCCCCATAAAAAGAAAACATGCGATGCAACCCTTTCAAATCATACCCCAGGGCATCAGTATAGGGATTGGGGGCATCCAGTTTTGCCAGGGCGGACAATGCGCCAAAGGTTCCGGCGTGAAGGTAGGGGCCATGGTAGCTTTCTGCAAAACCGTCCATAAAGATTTTCCAGTTGCATTGCAGCTCGGCTTTAAACTTGTAGACTTGATGGGGTCCGTCAAAGTCAAAGCCTTCGATGCCCTGGGCGAATTCCCCAAGAAAATCCGAGACCGATTGGCGATTACCTGAATCCAGATTGATAAAGATAAATCCATTCCACACTTCGCACTGGATTGCTGGCACCTGGCACTGACTGGGTTCAAAATCCAACAACAAATCCTGTCGTGATGGTTTTTGTAAGCTGCCATCCAGATTATAGCGCCAGCCATGAAAGCGGCAGTAAAGCCGTGGTGAAGTGCCTTCAGTTTCCTGAAAAGGGTCATCTTTCCACACCAGCTTGTTACCGCGATGGGGGCATATGTTGTGGAAGGCTCGCACTTCATTGTCGTTGTCCCGCAGCACTAATACCGAGGTGTTCAGAATTTCCAGTTCGCGGGTAAAGTAACTGCCCACCTTGGGCAGGCGTTCGGTGCGGCCCACATACAGCCAGTTCTTTCTGAATATGTGTTCCCGTTCTTTCTCATAGAATTCCTGGCTGACGCAGTCATCCAGAGACACCGGTCCGCGACCCAGCTCCGGGTAGGCGTCGGTCCATTTGCCCGATGCGGGTTTTTTTAGGGGAGGATCCTGGCTCATGCTGGCTTCTCGTTGTTGTCGTTATTGGTGATGCCTGATGTTTACATAGTACGCTTGACTAAATAGTTAAAAAAGGTATTAAAATTAAACTCTGTGTTCCATAAATGGAACAGCTAGTTTTAAGGCACAAAGCGTAATTAGCAAAGCTGTTTGGCAGGTAGGGCGGTTTAATTTGAAGAAGAATCTTAACTTTAATATCAACAGCTTAATTGTTTTTGCCCGTCTGGTGGAATGCCGTAGTTTGTCCAAGGCGGCGGAGCTGCTGGGTATGCCTAAATCCACCGTGAGTAGGCAGATCAGCAAGCTGGAGCAAGACTTAAATGCCAAGTTGCTGCGCAAAAACACGCACCAGATCACCGTGACTGATCTAGGCCAAAAAGTGTATAGCCATAGCCTGAAGATACTGTCTGAAGCCCATGATGTGCGGGCCTTAATTGAGGGTAGTCACCGTGAGCCCCAGGGGGAGATCCGCGCCGCGCTGCCCATCTTTATGGGGGTTGATTTCGCCACCCGGGTGGGTAGCACTTTTCTGCAACGCTACCCCAAGGCTCAATTGGAGCTGCGTTTGGTGGATAACATGGTGCATCCCATCAAAGACGGTTACGACGTGGTGTTTGGCATTGGGCCATTGCAGGATTCCACCCTGGTGGCGAAAAAGGCATTCACGTTGGAGTGTTTCCTGTGTGCTTCTCGGGGGTTTATGGCGGGGTTGGATGGGTCCATTAGCGCTCCCTCTCAGCTCAATCAGCTGCCCTTTATTGATTTTGACTTTTATGGACATTCCAGTAAAACCCGTCTGAAAAAAGGCAAGAAAGCCTATGACTTTTCCCCCATGGTGCGCGCCAGAGCCAATAACTTCCATCTTAGTAAGGACTACATCATGCGCGATCTGGGGTTTGGTATTATGCCCAGGGAGATTATTTGTACTCAGGAATTGGAACAGGGCGTGCTGATGTCCCTATTACCTGAGTGGGAACTGGAGCCCCTGGAGGTCTATATGATCTGCCCTTTCCAGCTATCTTTGTCCAATTTAATCAGTGCCTTTCATCAAACCGTATTGGACATCGTGTCCGAAAATCGCATGAGTGCAGCCCACTCGGCGCTATCTTGAATTTGAGTGTTTATGTGAGTTTGTGTAAGCATAAATTACAGAAAACTGCCTTTTTTACCCATTGATAAGCGAAATATTCTATATAAATCAATAGGATATAGGCTGGGTCTATGTGCCATTGATCGATGTCAAGGTTTTGTGGGTTTTTTGTTAGTTTGGCCGGAATTATCAAATTAGTGGGGTTTACAACCTGTTCACCCTTCAGGGTTTATAGCTATAGTGTATTCCACAGTCGGCGAGGGCCCATGGGTCCCCATAATAAAACCACAACAGAGGTGAATCCTATGACAAGCCAACCTCCAATCAACCCGAAAACCCAGCAAAAGGAAGTTGTGATTGCGGGTGCCGGATTTGGTGGGCTTTGCATGGCCATCAAACTACGTGAACAAGGCATTGATGATTTTGTAATTTTGGAAAAGGGTAATGACGTTGGGGGAACCTGGCGCGACAACAACTATCCCGGTTGCGCCTGTGACGTTCAGTCCCATATGTATTCTTACTCCTTTGCTCCAAAAACCGATTGGAGCAAGCGTTACGCACCTTGGAATGAAATCCAGGAGTACATTCTTGATACCACAGAAAAATTTGGTATTCGTCCATTCTGTCGGTTTGGTCAGGAAGTTAACTCCGCTGTGTTTGACGAAGACACCGGTACCTGGACAGTAGGCACGGCGTCCGGTGACACCTATGTGTGTAACCACTTTGTACTGGCTTCCGGTCCCTTACATGTACCCCAGGTGCCCAACATCAAAGGCCTGGATAAATTTAAGGGCAAGCTTTTCCACTCAGCACAGTGGGAACATGACTATGACCTCAAGGGCAAGAATGTGGTTTCCATCGGCACCGGTGGTAGCGCTATCCAGTATTGTCCAGAGATCGCCCCTGACGTTAAACAGCTTTACGTGATGCAGCGATCACCTGCGTGGGTTATTCCCCGTGACGAACGCAAATACAACATGCTGGACAAAGCTTTGTTCAAACGTATCCCTGGTGCACGCTTGCTGCATCGCTATCGTTTGTACTGGAGTAATGAATCCAGGGTTCTTCCCATTTTTCAACCGAAAGTGGCGAAGGCACTGAGTAACCTGGCTAAAGCCTATATTCGTCTGCAAGTTAAAGATTCGAAGGTAGCGAAAAAGCTGACCCCGGATTATGTATTGGGCTGTAAGCGTATATTGATTTCAAATAAATATTTCCCCATGTTTAACCGTAAAAATGTGGAGCTGGTGACGGACGGCATTCAGGAAATCAAAGAGCACAGCATCATTACCAGCGATGGTAAAGAGCGGCCAGTGGACTGCATTATTCTGGGTACCGGCTTTATCGTTGACCCCCGTATTTACATGAAGAATTTCCCTGTAGTAGGCATGGGCGGTCGCACTTTAGCAGAAGACTGGAAAAATACCGCTGAATCTTACTATGGTACTGCCACTCACGGGTATCCCAATATGTGGCAACTGGTTGGCCCCAATGCGGGTCTGGGCCATAACTCCATTATCTTCATGATCGAAGCCCAAGTGCATTACATCTTGGAAAGCATGAAATTGATGAAGAAAAAGAATGCTGACTATATGGATGTGAAGTTAGCGGTTCAAAATGAATTCAATGATGAAGTGCAAGAGCACGTATCCAAATCCGTTTGGGCCACGGGTTGTAGCAGTTGGTACCAGGATGGTGGTGGTCGTAACTTTGCTGTATGGCCAAAGTCCACCTGGCGCTTCTGGTTGGAAACCGTGCGCGTGAAAGCATCTGATTACAATTTTGTGAAAGCGAAAACCAATGCCACAGCAGCCAAGAAGACTAAGTCAGCTGCTTGAGATAAATTCTGACTCTTAGACTCACGTTCCTAGCGTGGTGTTTTAGCCCCTTTACCTTTAAAGGGGCTTTTTTTTGCGCCATAGAAAAGAAATTGTTTGTATACCTATCAGTCAGAAATGGTCAAACACATAAACTGACTGCTTTGCTGATCACAGTTACAATAAATCAACGCATCTACAAGTTATTAAACAGTAGAATATTACCCATTATAAAAAGAATGGCGTTCAGGGGATCGTATGTTGTTGTCTAAAATAAAAGGGAATTTTCGTTTTTGTTTGGCGGCTTTGGTTGTTGCAGGATTGATGGGATGCAAATCCAGTAACGTTGAAATGAAACTCAGCGTCGCCGGCGCAGATGCGGTGGGTGCTGATGCCACTGATACCACAACAACGGTGGGGGGCAATTTTTTCACCAACGGATTTCCCACCAACTTACGGTTGCGGGATGATGGCACCATCGACATCAGTGATTTTCCCCGTCGTTTCCATTTGCTCACCAGTGAGTACGTGACCGCAATCGACACCTATATCAACATCGGCGGATTCCATCCCATCTCCCCTATCTATTTACCTTTCACCGGCGCCATGGATATTGATGCGCTTTCCACTTGGGATTTGGATTTCGCACAGGAAAGTTCGCCCATACAGGTGGTGGATGTGGATCCGTCATCGCCAGAATACGGTCGCCGCTTTCCCTTGGAAATTTCCATGACCAAGGCGATGGATTCCTACCGTCCACGGAATCTTCTTCAACTTATTCCTACATTTGGAGTTAATCTGCGTCCCAACACCACCTATGCGGCATTTGTGACAGATCAGGTTCCTTTGCCTGAGGATAATACCCTGGAACAAAATGAGCAGCTCGCTACGGTGTTAAACCCGGATTTAGCACTGGTGCCTGTGACGGAAAGGGCATTGGCAGTATACAAACCGCTACGGGATTATTTAGAGCAACAACAGATTGAAAGCGCGAGTATCATGGGTGCAACGGTTTGGACCACCGGTGACCCCACCACCAAAATGATTGCCGGTGCCGAGTACGTGGCTGGGTTGCCCACTCCAGGGCCAACCAAGATGAAACAAATTGAAGACTACCCCGATTATTGCGTGGTGGAAGGCTATGTTGAAGTGCCAGGTTATCAGAACGGCACCGCACCCTATGTGATTTTCGGTGGCGACATTCAATGGGATGACGAAGGAAAACCGATCCAGGTTTACACCCGTGATGCCCGCTTTGTGGTTACGGTGCCTAAGAACGTCACCATGCCAGAGCAAGGTTATCCTAATTTGTTCTTCCACCACGGGGCCGGGGGCAATGCGATTCAGGTGTATACCCGGGGTAAATACTTGAGAACTGAGTACGACATTATCGTACCCTATTCAGTGGTGGATGTGGGCAATGGGCCTGCCCAGATTGCTGCCGAAAGAGGGTGGGCCAGTTCCGGCTTTGGTGGCCATATGGGTCTGGACCACCTGGGAGTAGAGCGCGGTGGTTTTGGTGGCTTTGGTTACAACATGTTCAACCCCGTGTCTCTGTTTAACAATTACTACCAGATGGTTTGGGAACGTATTTATTTCCGACGTTTTTTAAAGACACTGGAGGTCAGTCCCGAACTGTGCGCCGATGCGGATACAGGAGGCGCAGACAAGTTTAAGTTTGACCCCGATATGCAGGTGATTATGGGGCAATCCTTGGGTAACTGGACCGGTAGCTTACAGCTCGCGGTAGACCCGGAACCATTCCAGGGTGTGGTGTTCACGGGCATGGCCGGGGTGTGGAGCAAGCTGTTTTCTAATAACTCTCTAATGCGCAGCGCGGTTTCTGCCGGTGTTGTGAATTTATTACCCGGTCAGCGGCTGGATAATGCTCATCCGTTTCTTATGTTAATGGAGTGGTTGTTGGGTAGTGCGGACCCGGTGCCCTATATGGACAGCGTGTTGAGAGCCCCCACTAAAGAAGCACCCCATATCCTGGCCATATCCGGTCTTGATGACCAGGGCAGTGGCGAATATGTACAGCGCACCTTGATGATGTCCGTGGGGCTGGATTTGGCGGGCCCCGATCTGGGGGATACCTACGACACCACATTATTCCCTCATCTGGAGATATCCGGTCAGCAGCAGTTGCCTTATCCCGTGGTCAATAATATCGAGGTGCCAGGACAGGGCCAGCGCACTGCTGTGGTGGTTCGGTATGAAAACACCTGGCGACCGGACCACAATGGCCACCATGTGACTTTTGATTTGGACCCGCCAAAGCATCAGTACGGCTGCTTTATGGAGCAATTGGCTCAGGGTATTGCTCCGGTGATTCACGAAGGCTTCCTGCAAGGGGATCCCTGCCCCTAGGCTTGTCTTTAGCTTTGGGGTTTCGATCCTCTGATCAGACAGTCAGCTATGGAATCCGCTATGGGGAAATAGGGGCTGAATTTTTCCAGCCAAAAATATTCACCCGCCGGATTCACCTCGAGGAACACGTGGCGCCCGTCTGGCGTCACAACAAAGTCAGCCGCACCGTAGCATAGCTGCAATTGTTGCATCAATCGTAACAGCTTCTGCTCTATATCATCAGGCAGCTCATAGTGCTGCCAGTCTTCGATCAGGCCTAAGCCATCTTTACGCCAGTCGGTGGCTGATGTGGGCGACTTCTGCGAGTCGATGGAGGCGGCAAACACTTTATCTCCTATCACAATAACACGCAGCTCAAAAGACTTGGGTAGGTTCTCCTGAAAGGTGCATGGGCCGTATCGCAGGCTTTCTAAATGTTCAAGATCTGCAGCACTGACAGGGTTGGTATACATGACCATCTCTCTACCTTCGTCGTTAACAGCAAAGGAGGTCAGTGTTTTCACCACAATTTCACCGTCACAGCCAGCGGCTAGCTCCCTCACCGCTGTTGGATTATTGCCAATCAGGGTGCGTGGAACGTCAAGTCCAGATTCCCGTGCCAATTTAAGTTGCAGCTGTTTGTTGTCAGCTCGACGCACGTGGGTGACCCCATTGCAATGAAACCCATCCAGACTGACGATCAATCCATTTACCGTAGCACGGCATTCTTCCAGCGATATTTTACGTAATTGAGGGTCCATTGAGTGTGGCAAGTTTCGCCCTGTAGCCACCCGGCGATACCACACCGCTGTGACGTTACTGGTGTCCAATAGCTGGTCTCCATCCACCAATTGCACACGCTCAGCGGTACCGTTGTACTCCACCTGTATCTGCACTTCTGTGGGAAAGCGATCAGTATCGAACCGAAACACCTGTCCACCACGCTCTATAATTGCATCGCTGACTAGTTCAACGCCCTCATGATCGTTGCTATGGGTGACAATCAGCACCACTGGGTTTGCTGACACTGGTAGCTCCTCCTTGCTTTCAACTCAACAACAGAACAACAGCTTGAAAGTCGCCCTGTGTTGAGTTGCTGGTTTACGATTAAATGCCAACATGATCGCTATCGGATGGATAAGCTAGAGTAACCATTTCAGGCTCTCTGGATTTTGGTGCGCCTGGGATCTCGTTAGGAATATGCTTAAATAAACAGCCTTTAAGATCCATATCTAGCACATCGGAAAGATCGGGTAATTCCAACTCAAGCAAACCGGGTTTAGTGGGAAATTTGAATTCACCCCCTTTCACTGCGCGCATCTCCGCCCTGGTCATGGTTGCTGGTTCCTGATCTTCTAAGAACCGTGTGAAAAAGGGCTCTGGTGGTAGGTCGTTGATTTTGATGTCTGTCATTTCGATAAATCTCCTGTCATTAGTATTTATATACCCCGAACCATTGAAGTCGGGAATTAACGATTACAATCTAGGAAAAGCAGCAAATGTGCCAGGAGTGTAGGAGATAATGCAGGCATGACATTAACCTTATGTAATTTAGAAGATTTTATGAAATAAAAAAGTGTGGCGTGGATTGTAAACACAAACTGTCGCCGTTTTTATTCGTTGTGTTTTAACTAACAGCTCAACGTTGGTGTTGGATTTACAATCACACTTATAGAAGCTTTTCTTGATAAATCTTATTTAGATCAGGATCTGAAAGTCGGTCAGCCTGGTAAGTCAGTGGATTAGATTTGTTTCAGTAAGAAATTCTTCGCTGGTGCCATATGGAACAACTGGGCCACGGTATGGCTGTGGTGACCCACCAAGGTTTCCTGCATGGCGATCCCAGTACCTAAAAATTAGACATCTATCCAATCTCGCAACAGGTTGTGGTAAATCCCACTTAAGCGGGTTATTTCCGTAACCTGGTTTTCCTCCAGATTGGTTTTTCTTAACGCCTGTATGCTCTGGTCCAAATCGTAGAGTAATTCTCGTTGTTGAACGCTTCTCACCATGCTTTGAATCCAAAAGAACGAGCACACCCTTTGACCTTGAGTCACTGGGGCTACCTGATGCAGGCTCGATGATGGATACAAAACCAAATCTCCCGCATTCAGTTTGACTTCTTGTGCACCAAACTGCCCTTCGATGATTAATTCACCTCCCCTGTATTCTTGCGCCGAAGACAAAAATAGAGTGGCGGATAAATCCGAACGCAAACTTTGATTATGGTTGGGGAGTTGCATTACTGCACTATCGATATGGGTGCCGTAATAACCGCCGTCACCATAGCAATTAAACTTGGGTGGAAATATTTGCTTTGGTAGCGCAGCGAAAATAAATTGGGGGTGGACGCTCAACCGTTGTACGATAAGATTTCCTAGTTCTTTGCATAGGGGGGAATCTTGGGGCAGTTGTAAATTGCTTTCTAGAAAGTTGAAATGAAGATTCACTATAAATTCACGCCACTTTAACGGCCAAAAGCACAAGGTGGCATATTTGTGCTGGATTCAGAGATAAATCTAGGAAGTCAGTGAGTTCTTAAGTTTATAGTAGACTCGCATCAGCTGGGGTGGGCACCAGTCGTTAAGAAAGCGCTCCCAGATTCCTACCAGATCCACTTTATCACTTGTTCCGGGGCGTGCTCGAAACACGGTGGTCCGTTTTGGTAAATGCGAGGTCGACTTTTCCGGCGCAGAATAATAATACAATGCGATAGAGCGCCGACTTATGTCCTCTGGGCAGGTTAACGGGTCAGGATGACCGTGGAAACTATCCAGTGTCGTGTTAAAGATAACGGCCTTATTGAACATCGGGGTCACGCTCACTTCACAGTTTTTCATTTTCGTGTCCCAAAGCTCCAGACACCCACTGTATTCCGGTTGCCAATTCTTATTAAGGAAAAGAATGAGATTGACGCGGCGCTCGAGGTTAAGCTTACGGTGAATGTTGAAGTCGGCATGAATATCGAGCTTGCCACCCCGTCTGGTTTCATGGAAGCCACCACCGGTGAAATAGGGGTCTGGGATCAGGCCTTTTATACCTGTCAGCTTCTCGAGCCCCTCAAGAAAAGATCGACTATTGAGTTCCTTAAAGAACATGCTGATAAACGGGCTATTCAGCGCGTCTGGATTGTATTGGGTTTTTCGTGCTTCTTGAGCCCGGTTATAGCTTTTTTCACCCGTTTCAGGAGATGGAAAGTGTTCCAAAACTCGATCCAGTAATTGCGGTTCAACAAAGTTTTCCAGAACCACATGGGGGAACGGTGAAGCATTGCGATATTGATCTGCGAGCGAGTCGGCGAGCCCATGCCACGAATTAGAGTCAAAAGAGAAGAAATCTTCGATCCAGGAACCTGAGATTAATCCATTTTTTTCTTGCTCGACTCTGGCCGAGCTCACGGGCTTACTAGCAACTAACTCGCTCATAATACTGATCCCACATCCCTGTTCTGTTGCGCATATGGCTATTCAAGATTCTCGGAAAGAGACACCACTTGCTTAATCCGGTGAGCGTAGCGAATGTTTGTCGCTAATGTCAAGTCGCACGCCTTGCCCCATTACAGAAAATTTGTGTGGTTTTGTATATTAAGGTATGAGCCTGCTAGTGATCCTACAAGGTTTCTTTCACGCAGATCCCAGTACCTAAAAATTAGACATCTATCCAATCTCGCAACAGATTGTGGTAAATCCCACTTAAGCGGGTGATTTCTGTAACCTGGTTTTCCTCCAGATTGGTTTTTCTTAACGCCTGTATGCTCTGGTCCA